>NZ_CP114205.1:2548937-3186171 GCF_027497495.1 Streptomyces tubercidicus | reverse complement strand
CCGCCGCAAGCGGCATGGGGCGCAGTTGTTCGGCTAGGACTTGTCCGGTTGGCTATGCGAATACGGTGCCTCGGGGGCGTTGATGCGGGGGCGGGTGGCGGGTGGCGGGGAGCCCGGCGCGTGATCGACGGGATTGCCCCGGAACGAGAGCACAACCGATGAGGTACGAGGTGTCTTCGGCTGACCAGGCCGCAACCGGGGCCGCGCCTGCCCTTCCACGGGTGGGCGCGGCCCCGCGCCGGGCCGGAGCGTGGTTCGGCGCACTGGGGTTGGCGGCCGTCGCCGCCGTCTTGCCGCTGTGGCTCTTCTGCTCGGACCCGGAGCAGCGCCGGACGGCGATTCTCGTCGCGCTGGGGTGCGCACTGGTCTGCGTCGGCGGCATCGCCGCGTTCCAACGGGCGGCAGGGGGACGGCGTCCGTATGCCGCGATCTCCGTCGCCGAGTTCTCGGGGGCAACGGAGGCGGGCGGACCTGGCATCGCGGAAACGGACGGGCCGCCCCGGGTGCTGCCCTCGCGTCGGGGCATGCAGGGGCGTTCCCTCGCCTGGTACCTAGGGGTCTGCACGGTGCTGGTGACCCTTTTCGCCCTGGTCATAGGGGCGCCCCAGAGACCGGAACGTATGCAGCGGATCGCCGACGCCGGGGCCGAGTTCGCGGCCGTACCGATCGTGAAGGTCAGCAACGTCCGGCTGCACGATCCGAGCAAGGGGCAGGACTACTACACCTCCACGGCGGTCGTCCGGCTTGCCCCAGGGGCGGGTAGGGAGCCCGCGACGGCAACCGTCCACCCGGTCACGCCCGACCGTCCGCACACGGGGGGCAAGGTCTCGGTCCTTTACGCCCCGACGCGCCCCGGCCTGGGCGCCCTCGCGGGGGACCAGCGCAGTCTCGGCGAGGCACTGGAGGGCGCCACGATGGGGACCGGTCGCGTCTGGATCGTCGGCATCGCCTGGGCCGCCGGAATCGTCCTCTCCGTGATCGGTATTTCCCTGCGCCATGGATTCCGTTCCTTCTCCCGGCTGGGGCATGCCGATATGGCCGTACGCGGGACATGCCTGGGGCCCGATCTCTGGCGGCGGGACTCCGCTAAAGAGCACTGCCTGAAAGTTGTCACCGCGTCCTCCCGCACCGCGCATTTCCTGGCCGGTGTCACAGCGGAGCACGTCCCCGATTCCCTTAAGGGGCAGCATCTGTGGCTGTGCTGGGACGCCCGGCGCGGCGCCGAGGGCGGGCGGTTCTCCGGGGGCGCTACACCGGCGGCGCTGGTGTCCGACGACGGGTGGGCGATGCACGGGATGCTCAAGGCCGACGACGCGCAGATGATGGCCACCGAGGGCGTCCCCGTCGAAAAGGCCGCCGTGGGGAACGGCGAGCCGCGCGCTCTGCGGCTCTGGGACCCGCACTCCGCCTGGCTGCTGTACGTGCCACCGTCCGCGCTGGTGAACGCCGCAGTGCTCATCGGCTGCGCCGCGCTGCTGACCTTCGACATCACGGGCATCTGGCGCTGGGCGACCGGCCTCACCGGCCTAGTCGCCGGGCTTTCCCTCGGCCATCTTGCGATGAATGCTCCCTACCCCTCGGTCCTGCGTGCGGCCATGTCCTCGAACGGGGCTGATCCGGCCTGATGAAGGGCCAACGACACGCGTCGGGTGCGCGGTTGTGAGGACGGTGGCAGGGCGGTGGTGAGGCCGTTCGCCGGACCCTTTCGCCGGACCCGTTCGCGGCGGGGCGCCGCGACCTGCCGCGCAGACGGGCTTCAGGAGTCCGTGCAGACGGGCGTCAGGAGTCCGTCGTGGACGGTATGTCGGGGTGCTGGCGGCGGGGTGTCGGCCAGAAGGCGGTGATGGCGGAGAGAAGGAGGCCGGTAGCGAGGGTGAGGAGGAGCCAGGGGGTGGGGGCGTGCCAGAGGCCGAGGGTGTCGAGGCCGTAGGACGTGCCGAGGGTGAGGGCGATGAGGCCCATGATCAGGCGGGCCGGTTCGAAGGGGTGGCGCTTCACCGGGGGGCTCCCTGGGGGGTTGGGGCGGTCGGTGGGGTGGGGGACGGTGTGGCGCGTTCGACGGCGACCTGGCCGGCGCCGAGTTCGAGGTTCAGTTCCACCGAGCCGTGTGGCTTCTCGCCCTTCTTGAGGCCGTCGGCGGGGAGGTCGACCGTCCGCTGTCCCGCCATGAGGTCCACGTCGTGGGGCGATTCGCCGGGCAGCTGGATATCGCCGACGCCGAGTGAGACATGGAGGCGGGCGGTGACACCGTGTGGCAGCGTCACTTGAAGGCGGCCGGCGCCTACTTCCGCGCCGGTCCGGACCATGTGGCCCGCCTTGAGGGGCAGGCCGGTGAGGTCCAACTCCCCCTCGCCTGAGCCGAGCTCGTAGTGCGACCGGACGGCGTCGAGGGTGGTGGGGGCCCAGGTGTGTTTCTGCCAGTGGGCGGTGAGGTTGTCGGGAAGCGTCGTCGAGCCGGCCAGCAGCAGGGCCGTCAGCACCACCATGAAGACCGTGCCGCCGCCCGTCCGTCCATACCAGGCGCTGAGCACCAGCCCGAGACCGAAGACGACCAGCGCGCACGCCAGGCCCGCCTGGAGGGACGGCACCAGGGTGTCGTGGCGGGAGACGGCGAGTGCGGTGCCGCAACCGGCGAGCAGCGCGAGGAGGAACGTCCAGCCGCCGATCGGGCGTCCGCTGCGGCGGTTTGGGCGCGGGGTGCCGGCCGGCGGCGCACCGCTCGGGGGCACCGGTGCTCGGCCCGTGTCGGACCAGCCGTCGTGTCGGTACGGGGCCGAGGCCGTGGCTGCGCCGTGCTCGCCCCGGTAGCTGAGGTCGAGGGGGAGCGGGGTGTTGTCGGGCCCCCACAGATAGCCCGGACCCGCTGCCTCCCCGGAACGCTGGGCGCGCCACCAGGAGGGGCTGGTGGGCACCGGGGGCGCCATGGTCTCGGGCGGGGCGTCGGCCACCGCCTGGGCCGTGGCGGGGTCCATCGCCTGCGGGCCCTCGGCCTCCACCAGCCTGCGCCGACGCGACCAATAGGCGGAACCGGCCACCGCCAGCGTCAGCATGATGGCGAAGGACATCAGGCTGCCCTTGGCAAGGGTCGTCAGGAACAGTCCGCAGCCGACCAGTGCGAAGAGCAGGGCCGTCAGTGCGGAGCCCTCGACACGGCCGGAGAGCAGCCTGCGGCCCTCGTTCTCGTCCTCGCCGTCGAGGGGGATGAGCAGCCAGGCGAAGCCATAGGCGATCAGGCCGAGGCCGCCGACGGAGAGCACGGCGAGCACGACCCGGAAGATCACCGGGTCGAGATCCCACTGCCGGCCCAGCCCGCCGCAGACTCCGCCGATCACCTTCTGCCGCCGGCTGCGGCGCAGCGGCGGATGCGACGGGGCGGAGCCGGTGGGGTCGGCGGGCGCCGACTCCTCGACGTGGGCTGCATCGTTCATGAGGCCATGGTGACAAGGGCGGCCGCGCCGCGGCATCCGTGGAAACCCTGGCGGATCCCTGAGATCTGCTGATGGCGACCCTGAGATGCCCCAGGGGGGTGCCGAAATCACTCGTGCGTTCGCATATGCCCTTGTGGCGGTGCCGGGCCGGGGGCGCGGATGTGGAGGGGTGGTGGCCGGAGGGCTGTCCGAGCGCATCGGCGACTATCGTTGCGTCCTGGATACGTACGGGTTTCCGGAGGGGCGTGCGGTGACGGAGGCGGCGTCGGTGGACGAGGGGCGACTGGTCGCCGGGCGGTATCGCCTGGTCGAGCGGATAGGCCAGGGCGGTATGGGCACCGTCTGGCGTGCCCGGGACGAACTCCTCGGCCGCCAGGTCGCGGTCAAGCGTCTGCACGTCTCGCCGCAGCTCGACGAGGACGAACTGGCCACGCGTTACGAGCGTACGACCCGTGAGGCGCAGGCGGCCGCGCGCATCAACCACCCCAATGTGGTGAGCGTCCACGATGTCGTGGACGACGGCGGGATGCCGTGCATCGTCATGGAGTACGTCCCTTCCACGACGCTCGGCGACGCCATCAAGGAGGCCGCGCGGCAGGACAGTTCGGTCACACCGCGCGAGGCCGCCCGTATCGGACGCGGCATGGTGGCGGCGCTGCGTGCCGCGCACTCCGCCGGTGTGCTGCACCGTGACGTCAAGCCGGGCAATGTGCTGCTCGGTGAGGACGGCCGGGTCGTGCTCACCGACTTCGGTATCGCGGTCGCCAGTGGTACCTCCACGCTCACCAAGACGGGCGAGCTGGTGGGCTCCATCGACTACTTGGCGCCCGAGCGGGTCAGAAGCGGCAAGCCGGGGCCCGCCTCCGACCTGTGGGCGCTGGGTGCGACGCTCTATCAAGCGGTCGAGGGACGGCCCCCGTTCCGGAAGAACACCGCCGTCGAGACCGCGTACGCGATCGCCATGGACCCGCTGGAGGCGCCGCGCAACGCCGGTTCGCTGGGCCCGCTGATCGAGGCGCTGCTCGCCAAGGAGCCCACCGGCCGCCCGACCGCCGAGGTCGTCGAACAGGCGCTGCGCGCGGCCGAGGCCGAGGCGGACACGGAGCTGCTGGGCTGGTCGACGATGACGCTGGGGACGCGCGGACGCGGTGCGGCCGAACCGGCCACGCCAGGCGAGCAGACGGAGTCTCCGACCGGTCCGGTGCCGCAGACGGGCGGGACGGGAGCCACGTCGGACCGCACCGGGACGGGAACGGGCACCGGGACAGGAACCGGGACGCGTGCGGCCACGGGCTCGGGCACGGCCCCAGGCGCGGCCATCGGCTCGGGCACGGTCACAGGCAGGGGCACGGCCATCGACTCGGGTACGGACGTCGGCGGCAGCGCCGTGACCGGCCCCATGGCTCTTCCGGACGGGGTGGTCGGCAGCCGGGCCGGCGTGGACCGTACAGAGGGGCTGTCCGGCGGCAAGCCACCCCGTAAGCGGCGTGCCGCCCTGGTCGTGGTCTGGAGCATCGTCGGGGTGCTGTTCGCCGGGGGCGGTGCGGGCACGGCTTGGTACCTGAAGGACCGTGCGGACTCCGAAGCGACCCCGAACGCCTCCGACAAGGGCGCACCGCGGGTTCCCCGTAAACCGGACAACACCATCGGACCGCCACCTCCGCTCCCCGACGGCTACCGGAATGTGAAGGAGTCCGAGCTCGGCGTGAACTTCCCGGTGCCCGATGGCTGGATCCGGAAGGTCGAGGACGGCGGCCGGATGATCACCTACTTCTCGCAAAAGGACCTGGCCAGAGTGACCGTCAGCGTCCTGGACCTCTCCTCCGGCGACGCGGTGAACCACTTCAAGGGCCTTGAGGCCCGCCAGAAGGTGGATAACCCGCCTTACCACCAGCTGCGCTTGCAGGGCACCGTCTACCAGGGCGAACCCGCCGCGATCTGGGAGTACACCTTCGGGGGCGAGGCCCGTAAGTTCCGGGCGGCAGATCTCGGTTTCGGCCGCGCGGGCGGCACGGACTACGCCATCTACGTGTCCGCGCCGGATGCCAACTGGGCGCCGTTCGGGAAGGTCTTCTCGGTGGTGACGAACGGCTTCCGCCGGACCGACCCGAAGGCCTGAGCCGCGGAAACATCAGGGACGGCCTCAGGGACGACCCTGATGCCACCGGGCCGGGTGCCGTGTGACGATCGGGCACATGACCACCGCGCCACCCCGCGCCGAGACGAGTTACGCCCCGGCGCCGGACCCTGACGACCCGCCTGTGCGCAAGCTCTACCGCAGCGCCGACGGGCGGCTGCTCGGTGGTGTCGCGCGGGGGCTCGCGGGCCATCTCGGGCTGCCGGTCTCCTGGGTGCGGATCGTGTTCCTGGCCCTGTTCATGGCCGACGGGATGGGCGCCCTGCTCTATGCCGCGTTCTGGTTCTTCGTCCCGCTGGGCGTCGGCGGTGTGGAGCACCGGCAGCCCGCCCCGGCGGACGCCAGGCGCCGCCTGCTGCGCCACCGGCCCGACAAGGGCCAGGTCTTCGCGCTGATCGCGCTGCTCATCGGGGCCTCGATCGTCGCCTCCCGCTTCCAGCTGGGCCAGGCCGACGGCTATCTCTGGCCGGTGCTGCTGATCGGCGCCGGTGTCGCCCTGGTGTGGCGGCAGGCGGACAACTCCCGCCGCGCCCAGTGGCTGGAGCTCGGCCGCCGCAAGGCCCTGCTGCCGATGGTGCGCGGCGCGGCCGGTGTGCTGCTGGTCGGCGTCGGGGTGACCGGCATCGTCGTGCTCCAGGGATCGGTGCGCCATCTCGGTTCGGTGCTGCAAGCCGCGCTCGCCGTCGTCGTCGGCATAGCGCTGCTGGCGGGCCCCTATCTCGTGCGGATGACGCAGGACCTCTCCGAGGAGCGGCTGATGCGCATCCGCGCCCAGGAACGCGCCGAAGTGGCCGCCCATGTCCATGACTCGGTGCTGCACACCCTCACCCTGATCCAGCGCAATGCCGACCACCCCCGGGAGGTGGCGCGGCTGGCCCGCGCCCAGGAGCGGGAGCTGCGCGCCTGGCTCTACAAGCCCGAGGGCCGCGGCAAGGAGGAGGACGAGGAGCCGGCCACCCTGGCCGAGGCGGTCCGCAAGGCCGCCGCCGAGGTGGAGGACGACCACGGGGTCCCCATCGAGGTCGTGGTCGTCGGCGACTGCCCGCTGGACGAGCCGCTGGGCGCCCAGATGCAGGCCGCCCGCGAGGCGATGGTCAATGCCGCGAAATACGGCGGCGAGGGCGGCGCGGTGCAGGTGTTCGCCGAGGTGGAGGGCCGTACGGTCTTCGTCTCGGTGCGCGACCGCGGCCCCGGATTCGACCTGGACGCGGTCCCTGAGGACCGGATGGGCGTACGGGAGTCCATCATCGGCCGTATGGAGCGCCACGGCGGCACCGCCCGGCTGCGTTCCGCCCCGGAGGGCGGCACGGTCGTCGAGCTGGAAATCGAGCGCGCGGCGCCGGAGGGCGAGATATGACCGGGCCGGGCGAGGGGCGGCCGCAAGGGACAGTGCGCGCCGGGGCACGGGATGATGGCCGGGCAGACATCGAGGGACGGGCGGAAGAGATGAGCAGCGACGGCGCACAGCGGGACGGCGCAGAGCAGGGCGAGACCGGCGGCGAGGCGGCCGAGGGCCGGACCGTACGGGTCGTGCTGGTCGACGATCACCGGATGTTCCGTACGGGTGTCCAGGCCGAGATCGGCGAGACCGGGCGCACCGGCGTCGAGGTCGTCGGCGAGGCCGCCGACGTCGACCAGGCGCTCACGATCATCACGGCCACCCGCCCCGAGGTCGTCCTCCTGGACGTCCACCTCCCCGGGGGCGGCGGCGTCGAGGTGCTGCGCCGCTGCGCCGCGATGATGACCGACGCCGAGCGCCCGGTCCGCTTCCTGGCGCTCTCCGTCTCCGACGCGGCCGAGGACGTCATCGGCGTCATCCGGGGCGGCGCCCGCGGCTACGTCACCAAGACGATCACGGGCACGGACCTGGTCGACGCGATCTTCCGGGTGGCCGACGGCGATGCGGTCTTCTCCCCGCGGCTGGCCGGTTTCGTCCTGGACGCCTTCGCCTCGTCGGACGCCCCGCCGATCGACGAGGACCTCGACCGCCTCACCCAGCGCGAGCGGGAGGTGCTGCGGCTGATCGCCCGTGGCTATGCCTACAAGGAGATCGCCAAGCAGCTGTTCATCTCCGTGAAGACGGTCGAATCCCATGTCTCCGCGGTGCTGCGCAAGCTCCAGCTCTCCAACCGCCATGAGCTGACCCGGTGGGCCGCGGCCCGGCGGCTGGTCTGAGCTGTGGAACCGGCACGGGGCGGGCGCACCCACAGCTTCATGATGAGTGGGTAACAACGCACCCAAGAAGGGCAACCGGGACCCCGCGGATCACCATCTAAGGGCGAGGAGAGGCTCACTGCCGAAGGCGGGGCCGGAACCATCCCACGTCCTTCGCGTAGTTTGTCCTGGAAACGAGATCTCGATGAGCCTGACGGGCACGCCCTTCTTCCTCACCTCGATCGCGCTGTTGATCGTCGCCGTGGTGCTGCCGTTCGCCCTCTGGGGCCGAATAGCCGGGCCGCCCCTGGTGCGCGGCCTCGGCCGGCTGCTGATGCTGCTGTTCGCCCAGGTCACGGCGATCACCGTGGTCTTCGTCATGGTCAACAACGCCAATACCCTCTATGACACCTGGGGCGAGCTGCTCGGCACCGACACCCATGTGACGGAGGCCCGGGACCTCGGCCCCGACGGTATGGGCGGCCGGCAGGTCAAGAACGAGCCCAAGCAGCTCCAGCAGTTCCGCCCGGCCGACGACCCCCGGGTGGGGGCCGGTGTCCAGATGACCGACCTCCAGGGCCGGATCTCGGGGGTGCGGGGCGAGGTCTACGTCTGGCTGCCGCCGCAGTACAACGACCCGGCCTACCGGAACCAGAAGTTCCCGGTGGTCGAGCTGCTGGCCGGCTACCCGGGCTCCGCGAAGTCCTGGATGGGCTCGCTGCACGCGGCCGAGCAGCTGATGCCGCTGATGCAGCGCGGTGCGGTCAAGCCGGCCATCCTGGTGGCGCCCCGGACCAATCTGCTCCCCGGCGCGGACACCGGGTGCGTCAACCTCCCCGGGAAGGTCAACGCCGACAGCTGGCTGACCGTCGACGTCCGCAAGATGATCATTGACAACTTCCGGGCCGGCGACAAGCCGGACTCCTGGGCCCTGGCCGGGTATTCGGCCGGTGCGCACTGCGCCACCAAGCTCGCCCTGGCCCACCCCGACCGCTACCGTGCCGCGGTCGCCATGTCCGGCTACAACGACCCCGCGCTGGAGCGCGACTCGCTGGCCGGCAAGGACCCCAAGCTGCGCACCCGGTCCAACCCGCTGAACATCCTGAAGTCGGCCAACGCGGCCGGCAAGCCGCCGCGTACCGCGCTGTATGTGTCCGGCGCGGCGGGCGACGGCTACCAGGCGGGCCTCGCCCTGCGGCAGTACGCGCAGTATCCGACGACGGTCGACGTGCGGCTGATCCCGGCGAACGCGGGCGGCCACACCACGGCGGTCTGGGAGCACCAGGTGCCGCAGGTCTTCCGCTGGCTGGGGACCCAGCTGAGGGCGTGAGCACAGGAGCCGCCAAGTTCCCTTCGGGAGGCGCCAGTCAGGCCGTCCCGCGGCGCCCGCTCCCCGAGGGCAGGCCCCCTGTCCCCTAAGCCGGCCGGGTGGCCGCCGCGAACGGCATCTGGTCGATCGGTGCGATCCGTACCGGCGCCCCCGGATGCGGTGCGTGGATCATCTGGCCGTCCCCGATGTAGAGCCCCACATGGCTGATGCCCGAGTAGAAGAACACCAGGTCACCAGGGGCGAGTTGGGACCTGGCGACCCGCGGTCCCGAGCTGATCTGGGTGTACGTCGTACGGGGCAGGGCGACCCCGCCGGCCTTCCAGGCGGCCTGGGTCAGCCCTGAGCAGTCGTAGCCGGAGGGGCCGGTCGCGCCCCAGACGTACGGCTTGCCGAGCGCGCTGTAGGCGAAGGAAACGGCGCGTGCGGCACGCGGGTTGGGCGCCTGCGCCGCGGTGGCTGCCGGGCCGCCGTACGCTCCGCCAGGCATCCCGCCGAGCGCCCCGCCGACGCCCCCGTCCCCACGCCTCGCCCCCCGCTCCGTACGGCCCTCCGTACGCCCCCGACCCGGCCCGCTCCGTCCGCCGTCCCGGGCCGTCATCCGCCGCCGCTGCTCCGCGGTCAGCCGGGACAGCAACTGCTCGGCGGCGTCCAGCTTGTGCACGACGGTGAGCCGGTGCTTCTTCAGCCGGGTCTCGGTGTCCGCCAGCCGCTGCACGGTGTCCTCGGCCCGCTCCCGGACCTGCCGGACGCTGCCGAGCCGGCGGGCGTAACCGGCCACCGCGGTCGCCTGATGGCTGCCCGTACGCTCCAGCACCGCGGCCCCGTCCAGATAGCGCTGCGGGTCCGCGGACAGCAACAGCTGGACGGCCGGGTCGATGCCGCCGGAGCGGTACTGGCGCGCGGCCAGGGTGCCGAGTTCGGTGCGGGCGGCGTTCAGCTTGCGGGTCCTGCGGGCGGCCTCGTCCTGCAGCCGGCTCAGCTCCTCGCGTGCGGTGTCGGCGGATTCCTTCGCACCGTTGTAGTTCTGCGTGGCCACCTCTGCCTCCTGGTACAGCGCGTCGACCCGGTCCTTGACCTGGGCGGGGGTGGGCCGGGGTGCGGCCTGGGCGGTGCCGTCGAGGCCGGTGGCGGTGGCGGCGCCGGCCAGCGCCAGGGTGGCGGCCGTACGGGCGGTGCGCGCGCTGCGCGAGCCGCCGGTGAGCGCGGCGAGCGGATGCTGCCGGGGCTTGCGGTGCGAGGCCACGGTGGCCGTCACTTCCTTCCCTTCGAGCCGCGGGCCCGGCGGCGGTCCGTCACGGGGGGCAACGGACCGCCGCCGCACCTCTCGGCGGGGCGGCCGACGAAACGCCGGTGGGAGCCCGGCGAGGCGGGGAGTCGGCCGCCTGGAGGAGGACGCTAAGCCCGGTTGTTGCGGCAGTGAGTGTGCTTGCCCGGCATTGTTCGCTTTCGACCGCGGCGGGTGCGCGGGTGACCGCGGCGCCATGGCCATACGGCCGGGACAGGTCTGGCCTGACCGAAGCGGCGATAGGGGGTGCCCTGCCCGAAGGGCCGTGCTATACGGGGGCTACGATCCAGCACTATGGACGTAGTAACCAATATCTTCGTCGGCCTGCACATCATCGGTATCGCCTCCCTGCTGGGCGGCTTTCTGACGCAGATGAAGGCGATGAGCGCGGGCACCGCCCGCTTTGTGCCGGCCATGCTGCACGGTGCGCTGACGATGCTGGTCACCGGCGTCGTGCTGGTCGGCCTCAACCAGGCCCAGGACCACCCGCTCAACAACATCAAGCTCGGCATCAAGATGGCCGTCCTGGTGGTGATCCTGGCGCTGGTCTACGTCAAGCGGGACGAGGAGACCGTCGACAAGGCGCTCTTCGGCGCGGTCGGCGGACTGACCGTGGCCAACATATTCATCGCGGTGCTCTGGACCTGACGAGAACGTGCGGGCGCCTTACGGGCGCCGGGCGTCAGATGTCGGGCGCCCTACTACGGCACACCGCGCGGTCCTCGCACTCCATAGGGGAGGCGGGGGCCGCGCGGTGGCGTGTGGGGGGTGACCGTGGGGGGTGGTCTCATGGGGGAGCGGGGGCCGGGCCTCAGCCCGGTCGGACGCTCCCGTAGATCGGCATGTAGTAGATCGACTCCTCCCGGACGTTGGCGCCCGGCTTCGGAGCGTGGACCATCTTCCCGTTGCCTATGTACATGCCGACGTGGCTGATGTCGTCATAGAAGAACACCAGGTCACCGGGTTGCAGATCCTTGGTGGCCACCCGCTGGCCCTCCTTGACCTGGTCCCAGGTCGTCCGCGGCAGATCGACCCCCGCCGCCTTCCACGCCGCCTGGGTCAGCCCCGAGCAGTCGTAGGACGTCGGTCCGGTCGCGCCCCAGACGTACGGCTTGCCGATCTGGGCGCGGGCGAAGGCGAGCGCCTTCGCACCCTTGGTGGAGGCCGAGTCGCCTGTGGAGCCGCCGGTCGAACCGCCGCCCGTCGAGCCGTCGCCGTCATGCTGCCGCTGGCGCTCCCGCTCCTGCTGCTTGCGCGCCTCCTCCGCGGCCCGGCGCTTGGCGGCCGCCTCCTTCTGGCGCTCCAGCTCCGCCAGCCGCGCCTTCTCCTGGGCGGTCAGCCGGGACAGCAGCTGCCGGGCCTCGGCCAGTTTGCCCTGGACGGAGCGCTTGGACTCCTTGAGGGACGCCTGCGAGGTCTGCAGCTGCTCCAGGTTGCGGGTGGCCTCGGCGCGCTGCTTGGCGGCCGCCGCCTGCTGCTCCTGGTAGTCGGAGACGGTCTGCTTCTGCCGGTCGGTCAGCCGCTCCATGAGGTGGTTGCGGTCGACGAACTGCTGCGGGTCCTTGGCGAGCATCAGCTGCGCCGTCGGGTTCATACCGCCGGTGCGGTACTGCGCCGAGGCGAAGGAGCCCAGCTTGCGCCGGGACTCGTTCATCTTCTCGGCGCGCTTGGCGGCGGCGTCGAGCAGGCCGTCCACGGTGGCGCGCTGTGCGTCGGAGCGCTCCTTGGCGGCGTTGTACTTCTGGGTGGCCGTCTCGGCCTGGTGGTACAGGTCGTCGACCTTCTTCTGGACCTCTTCGACGGTGGGCTTGGGCGCCCTGGGGGCCGCTTCGGCCGACTGCGAGAGCAGGGTGACCGAGGCGAGGGCGGCGGTGGTGAGCCCGGCGGCCGTACGCCGGCCTCCGGGCGAGGCGAGAACACTGGTGCGCGGCTTGCGATGCGACGCCAAGACCGGCAACTCCTTCCGTGGACCGCCTACCGGGTTAGCTGTCGGGTTCGGGCGGTGTCGCTGACGGAAGGCTTGCCCTACGGTCCGGACGTCCACTGGCGACGGCCGTACGGATCGATTCACCCCGGTGGTGCTGGTGGGTCCCCGGCTCCGGGTGCCTGAGGGCAGGGCCGGACTCGGCGTCGGCGGCCCGTGCGAACCTGTCGTCCGCGGGGAGGCGGGCTGCCTGAGCGAGGACGTTAGCCAACTCGTGTGGCTCCTGTGAAGGCTGATGTTCGATATGCCCGAAACCTTTTCGTGACCTGAACGCGATGAGGGTGTTGTCGTGCCAGATGTCGGGTTCGGGTAGACGAAGCGCTGCCCGGCCGGTCGCCGGAGCCTGCCCGCTGACCTGCCGCTGTGCCGAGCCCGCCCGTGAAGTGGCCGGCATTCGGGCACTCCGCGGCGGACTGTCAGTGCGGCGGCCTAGACTCGGTGGGCGATGAGCAGCCTCTTTGACGACAGCTTCCTGGCGGACCTCGGCCACAAGGGCGAGGAGGAGCATCCCCCGCCCCCCGAGGACGAGCACGGCCCGGCCCCGGAGGAGATCCCCGCCGACCTCTTCGGCGGGAGGTTCGACGCGCCCGCGCCCAGGGAGCCGTATTACCGCGACGGCGCCGCCCGCCCGGCCGTCGACGCCGCGGCCCTGCTGGAGGGGCTCAACGACGAGCAGAAGGCCGCCGTGGTGCATACGGGCGGCCCACTGCTGATCGTCGCCGGTGCCGGCTCCGGCAAGACCCGGGTGCTGACCCACCGCATCGCGCATCTGCTCGCCGAGCGCCATGTCCACCCCGGCCAGATCCTCGCGATCACGTTCACCAACAAGGCCGCTGGTGAGATGAAGGAGCGCGTCGAGGAGCTCGTCGGCCCGCGCGCCAACGCCATGTGGGTCTCCACCTTCCACAGCGCCTGCGTCCGCATCCTGCGCCGCGAGTCCAAGAAGCTGGGCTTCACCTCGTCCTTCTCGATCTACGACGCCGCCGACTCCAAGCGCCTGATGGCCCTGGTCTGCCGCGATCTGGACCTGGACCCCAAGCGCCACCCGCCCAAGTCCTTCAGCGCGAAGATCTCCAACCTCAAGAACGAGCTCATCGACGAGGAGACCTTCGCCGGGACCGCTGCCGATGGTTTCGAGAAGACGCTGGCCGAGGCGTATGCGATGTACCAGGCGCGGCTGCGCGAGGCCAACGCCCTGGACTTCGACGACATCATCATGACCACGGTCAATCTGCTCCAGGCCTTCCCGGATGTCGCCGAGCACTACCGCCGCCGCTTCCGCCATGTCCTCGTCGACGAGTACCAGGACACCAACCACGCCCAGTACACCCTCGTCCGCGAGCTGGTCGGCCCCGCCGAATCGGCCGCCGAGCTGTGCGTCGTCGGTGACGCCGACCAGTCGATCTACGCCTTCCGCGGCGCCACGATCCGCAACATCCTCCAGTTCGAGGAGGACTACCCGGACGCCACGACGATCCTGCTGGAGCAGAACTACCGTTCCAGCCAGACGATCCTGTCCGCGGCCAACGCCGTCATCGAGCGCAACGAGAACCGCCGCCCCAAGAACCTCTGGACGGACGCCGGCGCCGGCCCCAAGATCACGGGTTATGTCGCCGACACCGAGCACGACGAGGCCCAGTTCGTCGCCGACGAGATCGACCGGCTGACGGACGCCGGCGACGCCAAGTCCGGCGATGTCGCCGTCTTCTACCGCACCAACGCCCAGTCCCGGGTCTTCGAAGAGATCTTCATCCGGGTCGGGCTGCCCTACAAGGTCGTCGGCGGTGTGCGCTTCTACGAGCGCAAGGAGGTCCGCGATGTGCTCGCCTACCTCCGGGTGCTCGCCAACCCCGAGGACACCGTCCCGCTGCGCCGCATTCTGAACGTTCCCAAGCGCGGCATCGGCGACCGCGCCGAGGCGATGATCGACGCCCTGTCGGCGCGCGAGAAGATCACCTTCCCGCAGGCCCTGCGCCGGGTCGACGAGGCATACGGGATGGCGGCCCGCTCCGCCAATGCCGTCAAGCGCTTCAACGTCCTCATGGAGGAGCTGCGGACGATCGTCGAGTCCGGCGCGGGCCCCGCCACGATCCTGGAAGCGGTCCTGGAGCGCACGGGCTACCTCGCCGAACTCCAGGCCTCCACCGACCCCCAGGACGAGACCCGGATCGAGAACCTCCAGGAACTCGCCGCCGTGGCCCTGGAGTTCGAGCAGGACCGTGGCGAAGACAATCCGGGCACGCTCTCCGACTTCCTGGAGCAGGTCGCGCTGGTCGCCGACTCCGACCAGATCCCGGACGAGGACGAGGAGGGCAGCGGCGTGATCACGCTGATGACGCTGCACACCGCCAAGGGCCTGGAATTCCCGGTCGTCTTCCTGACCGGCCTGGAGGACGGCGTCTTCCCGCATATGCGCTCGCTGGGCCAGACCAAGGAGCTGGAGGAGGAGCGCCGGCTCGCCTATGTGGGCATCACCCGCGCCCGCGAGCGGCTCTACGTCACCCGCTCCACGATGCGCAGCGCCTGGGGCCAGCCCTCGTACAACCCGCCCTCCCGTTTCCTGGAGGAGATCCCGGGCGACTACCTGGAGTGGAAGCGGACGGGCCCGGCGACGCCGTCGGCCTCCATGGGCGGACTGTCGGCGGGCGGCGGGGGCGGCTTCGGCTCCACGCTGTCCTCGTCGCGCGCCAAGGGCCCCAGCGGCTTTGCCACCCGCCGCAATCAGGACCGCCCGGCGGTCGCGCTGGCCATCGGCGACCGCGTCACGCACGACAGCTTCGGCCTCGGCACGGTCGTCGGCGTCAAGGGCAGCGGCGACAACGCCGAGGCCACGATCGACTTCGGCGGCGAGAAGCCCAAACGGCTGCTGCTGCGGTATGCGCCGGTGGAGAAGCTGTAACGGGAGCCGGACAGCCGGACGCCCCCGGGGACGAGCCCTGGGGGCGCTGACGGAGCCGGGCGGCGGTCAGTTCGGGTCGAGACCGTGGCCGTGCAGCCAGGGCAGCGGGTCGACCGCCGCGCCGCCACCGGGACGCACCTCGAAGTGCAGATGCGGGCCGGTGGAATTGCCGGAGTTGCCCGAATAGGCAATCTGGTCACCGGCCTTGACCGACCCGGAGCGGATCTTGGTGCTGCTGAGGTGGCAGTACCAGGTCTCGGTGCCGTCGGGCGCCGTCACGATCGCCATATTGCCGTAGGCGGAGTTCCACTGGGTGCGTACGGTGCCGTCGGTGGCGGACATGACCGGGGTGCCGTAGCTGACCGGGAAGTCGATACCGGTGTGCAGCGACATCCAGTTGACGCCGGCCTGGCCGAACTGGGCGCTCAGCCCGTGCTGCTTGACCGGCAGCAGGAACTTGGGCCGCATCGCCTCCTTGCGGGCCGCCTCCTCCGCCTTGCGCTTGCGCTCCTGCGCCTGGCGCTCCTTGAGGTCGATCCGCTCCTGGGTACGGCTGGCCCGGTCGCGGAAGTCATCGGCGCTGGCGCTGAGGCTGGCGAGCTGGGTGTCGAGCTTGTTGTTGGCCGCGGACGGTTTGACGGCCCCGGCGTCGGGTGCGGCCTGCGCGGTCGCCTCGCTCTTGTCGTCCCCGCCGAAGCCGGTGACGGACGCGGCGGCCACGGCGCAGACGCCCATGGCGGCGACCGAGGGCACCGCGACGGTCAGCATCGCCGACCGCTTCGCCGTACGCCGCCGGCCCCGGCCGCGGACGGCCTTCCCGGCTTCCGGCCCGGCGACCCGGCGGCCGCCAGAGGCGGGGGCGGGTGCGGGTGCCGCGGGGGTGATCGGCATGGCCTGCGTCATGGCGTCCGCCACGGCCGCGGCCTCGTTGTAGTCCTCGTAGCCCTCGGCGTCGCGGGGGGAGCGGTCGTCGCCCCCGGCCCGGCCGGTGTCGTACGGGTCGTTTCCGGGCCGGTCGCGGTCGGGAGCGCCGGTGCCGAGATGTCCGGCCTCGTCCCAAGTGGCGCTGTCCCACTGGAGGGTGTCGTCCGGCGGCGGCCCCGCCTGTGCCGGGATGGCGGCGCTCAGATCCTGGTCCGTGGTCGGCCAGATAGCCGTGGCCTCGAAGCTCGCGGTCTCCTGGAGCGCGGTGGCCTGCCGGTCGAAAGCGTCGAAGGCGTCGGCGGTATCGGGGGTTTCGTACCCGCCGGTGGCATAAGTGCCGGTGTCGAACGTGCCGGTGTCGAATGCGCCGGGGGGATAGCTCCCGGTGTCGTACCCGCCCTGACCGTAAGAAGTGGCCTCGTAACCGCCCGTCTCGTAGCCGGAGGAGGCGTACGCGGCGGCCTCGGGCGCCGGTGCGTCGTAGGTGGTGTGTGCGTACGGGTCATAGCCCGCGGCGGGCGAGTACGGGTCGGCGAGGGCGTAGGCGCCGGTGTCCCATCCGCCGGTCTCCCAGCCGCCCGTCTCCCACTGCATCGAGGGATAGCTGCCGGTGTCGTACGCGCCGGTGGCATAGCCGTCGCCTGCTGGGTAAGACGCCGTGTCAGAGGCATCGGCGTGGTAGTTGCCGGTGCCGTAGGCGCTCATACCGTAAGCGCCCGCCGCGCTGTAGGTGCCGGTGTCGTACATCCCGGTGTCATAGGCGCCGGTGTCGTACATACCGGTCTCGTACGAGCCGGGGAGCGAGCCGAAAAGGGGGTCGCCGTCGCCGTATTCGGCGGTCCCGGTCTGGGCATGCTGCCCGTAGGAGTCGTAGGCGGGGTAGTGCGCATACGAGGCGTCGGAAGCAGGGCCGGTCGGAGGCTGGGCCCCCGAGGGGTGACGGTCGTTCACCAACTTCTCTTTCGCCTCGGCAGCAGGAGAATTAGCGGCGACTGTACCCGGCGGTACGCGACGGCGACAATCTTCAACTGGTTTTGGGCTGGGCCAGATCGGGCATTTGGCCGCCTTTCGGCAGTCCCCATGCGAGCTCTTGGCGCCCCGTTCGAAGTTTGTTCGACTTCGCGTCAAGGTCATGTTGGCGACGCGGCGTCCTGACCGCCTCCCGTGGGGTGCCCGCAGGTCGTCGCGGCGGACAGTCAGGCCACCGAAATGGCGTCCGCGGCTCCTTCCGTGGATTCCGCCGCGGCCAGTGCTTCCCGTATTCCGGCGGCGACCGTGCCATTGACCGGCAGGGCGAGATGTCCGACACCGGCGACATGCACGTTGTACGCGAGCAAATCCGGGTGACTGATTCTCGCTGTTGTGGCCGGAACCATCACCTGATCCTCCTCGCTCCAGAAAGCAACGAATTGCGTGCGGCAATTCGGCGCCGGCCGCGACAACTCCGCTATCACCGCGGAATCGGGGCGCATCTGGCGGACGAGGGGGTGCGCCGACAGCAGGGGCGCGATACGGGTGCCGGAGTGCGGCGTGCCGAGCGTGATCACCGTACGGACGCGGGCATCGCCGCCGAGCCGCTGTACGTAGTAGCGCGCGATGAGTCCGCCGAGGCTGTGGCCGACGAGGTCCACCCGGCGATGGCCGGTCCGGGCGCAGGTCTCCTCCACATGGCGGCCGAGCAGTTCGGCGGCTTTACGGAGATCGCAGGTCAGCGGGGAGTAGTTGAGCGCCTCGACATGGCGCCAGCCGTGCCGGTGCAGTGAGCGGCGCAGCAGCAGGAAGACGGAACGGTTGTCGATGAAGCCGTGGAGCAGGAGGACCGGCGGATGCGTCCGGCCCTCGGTCGGCAGCAGGGTGGGTGAGAGGGGGGCGGGGTGTGGTGCTTCTGCTGTCCTGGGTGCCGTCGGTGCCGCCGCTGCCCCCGCTGCCGTCGGTGCCGCCGGTGTCAGGAAACCTTCCGGGGATGCGGCTGTGGGGTGGGGTGCGGGCCGTGGCATCGGGCGTTCCGGGGAGATGCCGGTCGGATAGAGGAGGAGATGGCCGGCGAGGACTGCCATGTCCACGGCCGTGCTGCGAAGGGGGAGCGCGGCGGCGCGGGTGGGGAGCAGGCGCGCGCACCGGAGGGGTGCGGAAACGAGGCGCGCGATCAGAAGGGGGGCGGCGGCGAGGGGCGTGGAGATAACGGGTGCGGAGAGAAAGGGCAGGGCCTGCATGGCCGACCTCCCGAACGGCACGCGGGAGGCGGCTCCGACCCCCGTATGCCCTCGTGGGAAGCCATGGGCGGCGATGGCGGGCATGCGCGTATGCGCGTTGGTACCTGCCCGACGGCGTGGTGGCCCCGCTGCGGCTCCCCGTGCGCCCGGCCCGCGCCCTGCGCCGCCCGGCTCCGGCGGCACGACACGCGGGACGCGGCGCATAGCGAACGTGTCCCGTGTGTGATTTCCCCCTCCCCGGATGTCACGAAACGGCTGGGTACGGGATGCTGGCGATAACGTTCGTTCACGCTCGTGGCCGCCGGATCGCGGTCGCGCGATCGATTGTCGGCTCGGCGGCACCACAGTGCCGTGCATGGCTTGGAGGCAGTGATGAGTGTGGCTCGGCATGACGGAGCGCAACCGGGGAGCCAGGGCGCGGCGGGCAGGTCGGGGCCGATCCGTGTGGTGGTGGCCAAGCCGGGCCTGGACGGGCACGACCGGGGCGCCAAGGTCATCGCGCGGGCGCTGCGCGACGCCGGTATGGAAGTGATCTACACCGGGCTGCACCAGACCCCGGAGCAGATCGTCGACACCGCGATCCAGGAGGACGCCGACGCGATCGGGCTGTCCATCCTCTCCGGGGCGCACAACACCCTCTTCGCGAAGGTCATCGCCCTGCTGGAGGAGCGGGACGCGGCGGATATCAAGGTCTTTGGCGGCGGCATCATCCCCGAGGCGGACATCGCCCCGCTCAAGGCCCAGGGCGTCGCGGAGATCTTCACCCCGGGCGCCACGACCGCCTCGATCGTGGAGTGGGTCAACGCCAACGTCCGCTCGCTGGCGGTCTGAGGCGGCGCGGGGCAGACGGAGCGGGCGGAGCGGGCCGGGTCGGGGGAGTGGCCCGGCCTGGCGGGCAGCTGCGGTGTGTGCCGCCTCGGTGTGCGCTGTCATGGCGTGCGGGGCCCTGGTGTTGCCCCGTCGGTTGGCGGTGGGGTGAGTTCCGTATGCATCGTGGCGCGCAGGCGCAGGGTGCCGACCAGGCGCTGGAAGGCCTCGGACCAGTAGCCGCCGGAGCCGGGGGAGGCGCCCTCGGGCTCGTCCGTGACGGCCGTGAGCATGTCGAGACGGTCTGCGGCCGCCGGGTCCAGACAGCGCTCGGCTAGGCCCATCACCCCGCTGAAGCTCCAGGGGTAGCTGCCCGCGTCCCGGGCGATGTCCAGGGCGTCGACCACCGCTCCGCCGAGCGGCTCGGCCCACGGGACCGCACACACGCCGAGCATCCGGAAGGCTTCCGACAGGCCGTGTGCCGCGATGAACTCCGCCACCCACCGGGCCCGTTCGTCCCCGGGAAGGACGGTCAGCAGCTTCGTCAGGTCCCGTGACGAGCCGGCCGGTGTGACCTCGGCCGCCTGGGACGGTGCGGCCGGTGCGCCCAGCAGGGCCCGCGCCCAGTCGGCGTTCCGCTGGCGCACGGCGGCGCGGCACCAGGCGTCGTGGAGCTCCGTCCGCCAGTCGTCGCCCACGGGCAGGGCGATGATCGCCGCGGCGTCACGGCCCCCGAAGCGCGCGTGCCAGCCCTCCAGGGGCGTCGCCTCCACCAACTGGCTCAGCCACCAGGACCGTTCGCCCCGTCCGGAGGGCGGTGTGGCGGCCACGCCGTCCCGCTGCATCGCCGTATCGCACTCATGGGGCGCCTCCACCGCGATCACTGGTGCGCCGGCCGTACGGTCCAGTCCGACGCAGCTGTGGGCGCGCTGTGCCATACGGGCCGCGAGCGCGGAGCCGGGCAGCGCGGAGAGCAGTTCGGCGGCCGTGGCGCGGACATTGCGGCTGCGGTCGGACAGCGCCTGTTCGAGGAAGGGCTCATCGGCCGTCGAGAGGTTCTCGCGCAGCGAGTCGAGGAACATCAGGCGGTCCTCCGCCCGCTCCGTGGACCAGGTCGTGGTCAGCAGCGCCAGACCGGCCGGCGGGTCGTGGCGGCGCAGGGCGGTCAGCAGGGCGACCCGCTCCGCGAACAGGCCCTCCTCCCATGTGCGCCGTACGGCCGCGGGATCCCCGTTCTCGGGGAGCCCGGTTCCGCTGCCGGTCCCCCGGAGCGCGAACTTCCATGCGTCGTTCAGCCCGGCCAGCCACAGGGCCCGCGGCCCTGCCAGGGCGAGCGCGGCGGGCCGCAGGTCCGTACGGGCGCGGGCCGCGTCGAGTAGCGCGGGCAGCAGCGCCTCCGGGGCGCGGTAGCCGTGCTCGACGGCGGCGGTCAGCCACTGGGGCAGCAGTTCGGTGAGGTCGGGGGCCGTGCCACGGCGGCTGCCGCCTCCGCCGCCGCCGCTGCCGCCGCGGTCGGCGAGCAGCAGGGACAGCCGTCGGCGCGCCGCGGGCGGCAGCAGGGGCCGCGGGTTGGCCGGGGCCGGGGCGGGGCGCTCACCGGCCGGTGCGGGGCGCAGCGCGGCACGCCGCCGCACCGTGCTCACCGCGGCCGCGTCCAGCAGCGCGGCCGCGGCGCCCTGCCCCGGCCGCGCCGCCACCGGAGGCGTTCGCCGCTCGGTCCCGAGCAACGCAGACCTCAGGAGTTCGGACCAGGGGGTGGGCGCGGAGGCGGCGGTGGTCGGCGTGGATACGGCGGGTGCGGCGGATACGGCGGGTGCGGCGGGTGCGGGGGATGCGGTGGGTGCAGTGGATGCGGCAGAAGTGGTGGACGCGATGGACGTGGTGGACGTAGGGGTGGTGGTGCGTGTCATGCCCTTCCTCCAGGCATCGGGGGTGGACGGCGTCCATGGGGGCCGGGGCGGTGCGGCCGGGGCGCGGGTCACAGGGACACCGGGGTGGGGTCCCAGGCGGTCAGTGGGAGAAAGCCGCGATGGCCGCATTCGCCGAAGACCGTGATCGGCGCCCCGCCCGATATCGCGGCGAGCTGCCACAGGCCCGTACGGCCCAGGGCGCGCGGGTCCAGGGGGAGCGCCGATTCCCCGTCCGCGTCGGCCAGTTGCCAGCCCGTCCCGTCGCGGCCCGGTATCGGGGTGACCTCGCTGAGCACCACCGGCCAGGAATCCAGCCAGGGGTCGTCGCGCAGCGCATCCCCGTACGCGGCCAGGGCGGCATCGACGCCGCCGCCGGGTGGTACCGCCCCGGGGGCCGCCGGGGCGTGCCGCTCGCCGAGGGTGGCACGCAGCGGGCGGGCGCCCGGGTAGTAGGCGAGGTCGGCGTCGAGTACCAGGCCGGGCGGCAGCGCCAGGTCCAGGGGGCGGGAGGAGCCGCCGAAGGAGAGATGCAGCGCCATCCGGCCGGTCCGCTCGCCCCGCAGATAGATCCGGCGGGTGAGCAACGCGCCGTCCGCGCTGTCCTGTTGGGCGAGCACCAGCCAGCGGTCCCGGACCGTCGCCGCATCGGAGCCCGTCAGCAGATCCGCCGCTTCCGTGGTCAGCCCGACACGGGAGCGGACCGTCGCCGCGAGCGGGCCCGGCAGCCGCTCGATACCGAGGAACCCCTGGTCGAGGAGGTGCAGCAGCGCACACTCCTCCAGCATCCGCGCGGGCCAGTCCGGCCCGGACGCCACCACCGACGACAACTCCCGTACGCGCGCCGCGAGTCCGGGTGCCTGGGCGTCGACCATACGGGCCGCCGTCTCGTCCCAGGAGCCGCCGCCGCTCTCGGCCGACGCCAGCCCGGACTGGAGCAGATCCGCCAGCCGCTGTTCCAGTTCCGTGGCGCCGGCGCCGATCCGCTGCATCCGGCGCTCCGCCCGTCGCCTGGCGGCCTCCGGGTCCGCCGGGGCGCGCGACGGAGCGCCCGCGCCCGAGGGCGCGCCCGCGGCCCGCTCGGTCCGCTCCCGGCGCCCGGCCAGCCACTCACCCGCCCAGGGCGACGGCTCCCCGGACGGCACCTCCCCGCCTCCGCCCGCCCAGAGCAGCAGCAGCCCCAGTGCGTGCTTGCACGGAAATTTACGGCTCGGGCAGCTGCACTTGAAGGCGGGACCGTTGAGGTCCACGACCGTCTGATACGGCTTCTTGCCGCTGCCCTTGCACTGCCCCCACACCGCGCTCCCGCCCGCGCCCGCGTCCGACCACGGGCCGGGCGCGGCGAGCTTGCCGCCCGCCCTGCGCGATGCCTCGTCAGGCGCCAGCGCGAGCACCTGATCCGTCGTCCAGCGTTCCCCCTGCGGATTCATGTCCACGACGCTACGGCGGACCACTGACAATCGCCGAGCCGCACGATGAACTTGCAGGCCAGGGCCGGTTTTTGGGGCGATTGTCAGTGGCGTGATGCAAGGTTGTTGAAGCAAGCGGCCGCAGCGATGCCGCGGTGCCGGCCGCACACCTTGCGACTAGGGGGAACCATGTCCGCGAACACCTTCACGACGACCGGCGACGAGAGCCGGCAGACGGCCGGGGCGGCGCCGGAAGCCGCGGGCGGCGAGGCGCTGCGGCCGCATGCCGAGGACAGTTTCGCGGCGGAGCTGCGCGCCCTCGCGGCGGCCGACGACCGGCCGCGGCCGGAGCGCTGGCAGCTCTCGCCGTGGGCGGTGGCCACCTACCTCCTCGGCGGCACGCTCGCCGACGGCACGGTCATCACACCCAAATACGTCGGCCCGCGCCGGATCGTCGAGGTCGCCGTGACGACCCTCGCGACGGACCGCGCCCTGCTCCTGCTGGGCGTACCCGGCACCGCGAAGACCTGGGTGTCCGAGCATCTGGCGGCGGCCGTCAGCGGCGACTCCACCCTCCTGGTGCAGGGCACCGCCGGCACCCCGGAAGAGGCGATCCGCTACGGCTGGAACTACGCCCGGCTGCTCGCGCACGGCCCCAGCCGGGAGGCGCTGGTGCCCAGCCCGGTGATGCGCGCGATGGCGCAGGGCATGACCGCGCGGGTCGAGGAGCTGACCCGCATCCCCGCCGACGTACAGGACACGCTCATCACGGTCCTGTCGGAAAAGACCCTGCCGATCCCGGAGTTGGGGCAGGAGGTGCAGGCGGTCCGCGGTTTCAATCTGATCGCCACCGCCAACGACCGCGACCGCGGGGTCAACGAACTCTCCAGCGCGCTGCGCCGCCGCTTCAACACGGTCGTGCTGCCGCTGCCCGCGACCCCGGACGAGGAGGTGGACATCGTCTCGCGCCGGGTCGGGCAGATCGGGCGCTCGCTGGACCTCCCGGCCGGTCCGGAGGGCCTGGACGAGATCCGCCGGGTCGTCACGGTCTTCCGTGAGCTGCGGGCCGGACTCACCACCGACGGCAGAACCAAGCTCAAGTCCCCGTCCGGCACCCTCTCCACGGCCGAGGCCATCTCGGTGGTGACGAACGGCCTGGCGCTGGCCACCCACTTCGGCGACGGCGTGCTGCGCTCCGGCGACGTGGCCGCGGGCATCCTGGGCGCCGTGGTCCGCGACCCCGCGGCCGACCGGGTCGTATGGCAGGAGTATCTGGAGACCGTGGTGCGCGAGCGCGACGGCTGGAAGGACTTCTACCGCGCCTGCCGCGAGGTGAGCGCATGAGCGAGCGCGGCGAGCGAACGGCAAACAGGGGTGGGCCGGTGCTGCTCGGGGTGCGGCACCACGGCCCCGGATCGGCGCGGGCGGTGCGGGCCGCCCTGGAGCAGTGCACACCGTCCGCGGTCCTGATCGAGGGACCGCCGGAGGCGGACGAACTGGTGCCGCTGGCCGCCCAGGAGGGCATGCGGCCGCCGGTAGCGCTGCTCGCCCATGTGCAGGACGACCCCGGCCGTGCCGCCTTCTGGCCGCTGGCCGAGTTCTCCCCGGAGTGGGTGGCGATGCGCTGGGCGCTGGCGCACGACGTCCCCGTCCGCTTCATCGATCTGCCCGCGGCGCACTCCTTGGCGTGGGGGGACGACGAGGCGACGGCGGACGGGGAGACGACGGACGAGTCACCGGCGGACGCGGGGACGGGGAACGAGGCACCGGCGAACGAGGCACCCGCGAACGAGGCGACGGCGGGCAGGGAGACCGGCGGGCAGGAGGACGCCTCCCGTGCCGAGGTGCGCATCGACCCGATCGGGGTGCTGGCCGGGGCGGCCGGTTACGACGACCCCGAGCGCTGGTGGGAGGACGTGATCGAGCACCGCGGGAGCGGAGACGGAGGCGGAGGCGGGGACGGGGGAGCCGGTGCGGATGCGCTGGCGCCGTTCGCGGCGCTGGCCGAGGCGATGGGTGCGCTGCGCGAGACCTACGGCGACGGGGGCCATGACCGTGATCCGGTACGGGAGGCCCATATGCGGCTCCGGCTCCGGGCCGCGCGACGGGAGTTCGGGGACGACGTCGCCGTGGTGTGCGGAGCCTGGCACGTACCGGCCCTGGCGCAGCGCACCACGATGACCGCCGACCGGCAGTTGCTCAAGGGCCTGCCGAAGGTGAAGACGGCGGTGACCTGGGTGCCCTGGACGCATCAGCGGCTCTCCCGCCGCAGCGGCTACGGCGCCGGGATCGCCTCACCCGGCTGGTACGGCCATCTCTTCAGCGCCCCCGACCGCCCCGTCGAACGCTGGCTGACCAAGGTCGCCGGGCTGCTCCGCGCGGAGGACTACGCCGTCTCGTCGGCGCATGTCATCGAAGCGGTCCGGCTCGCCGAGGGGCTGGCCACGGTCCGCGGCCGCCCGCTCGCCGGACTGACGGAGCTGGACGACGCGGTGCGCGCCGTCATGGGCGACGGCACCGACGCCCCGTCGTCGCTGATCCACGACCGGCTGGTGGTCGGGGAGGTGCTGGGCGAGGTCCCGGAGGACGCCCCCGCGGTGCCGCTCCAACGGGACATCGCCCGCAGCCAACGCACGCTCCGGCTCAAACCCGAGGCCCTGGAACGGGAACTGGAGCTGGACCTGCGCAAGGAGACCGATGCCGGGCGCAGCCGGCTGCTGCACCGGCTGCGGCTGCTCGGCATCCCCTGGGGCGAGCCCGCCCGCTCCCGCGGCAGTACGGGCACCTTCCGGGAGACCTGGCGGCTGCGCTGGGAGCCGGAGCTCTCCGTACGGGTCGCGGAGGCCGGTATCTGGGGCACGACCCTGCTCGCCGCCGCCACCGCCAAGGCCGTGTCCGAGGCGGCCGGGGCGGCCGGCCTCGCCGAGGTCACGGCGCTCGCCGAGCGCTGTCTGCTGGCCGGACTCCCCGACGCCCTCCCGGTGGTGATGCGGACGCTGTCGGACCGCGCCGCGCTGGACGCGGACGTGGGCCATCTCGCCCAGGCGCTGCCCGCCCTCGTACGGTCCGTGCGCTACGGCGACGTTCGCGGCACGGACGCCGCCGCGCTCCGCGAGGTGGCCACGGGCCTGGCCGAGCGGGTCTTCGTCGGCCTGCCACCGGCCTGCCTGGGGCTGGACGCCGACGGTGCCGCCGAAATGCGCGGCCATCTCGACGCAACCCATCAGGCTGTCGGCCTGCTCGCCCAGCCGGAGGGCGAGCGGCAGTCCGAAGGGCAGCCACTGCGGGACCGCTGGGCCGGGGTGCTGCGGGCGGTCAGCGAACGGGACTCCGTGCCCGGTCTGCTCCGCGGCCGCGCGACCCGGCTCCTGCTGGACGACGGCGAGTTGGGCGACGGGGGAGCGGAGCGGCTGATGGGGCTCGCCCTGTCGCCGGGCACCCCGCCCACCGATGCCGCCGGATGGATCGAGGGCTTCGTCGGCGGCGGGGACGGCGGCATGCTGCTGGTCCATGACGCGCGCCTGCTGGCCCTGGTCGACGGCTGGCTGACCGGTGTGCCGGACGCCGCGTTCACCGACGTACTCCCGCTGCTGCGCCGCACCTTCGCGGAGTTCGAGACCGCAGTGCGGCGCACCCTCGGCGAACTGATCCGCCGCGGCCCCGCGACGGCACCCCGCCACCCGGCCGGCGACGCCCCGGACGCGGCCGCGCCCGGCTTCGGCCCCGGCCTGGACCGCGACCGCGCCGCTGCCGTCCTCCCCACGCTCCGCATGCTGCTGGGCATCGGACAGCGCGGCTTCGGCGACGAACAACCGGACCCATCCCGACCGGCCGACGACCTCACGGGGGCACGGACATGACCACCGCAACACCGGACCCGACCGCCAAGGCCGCAACACCGGACCCGACCGCCCCGGCCCCGGCCACCACCGCAACACTGGACCCGACGAACCCGACGAACCCGACCGCCCCTACCCCCGAAGCCGAACGCCTCCGCCGCTGGCGCCTCGTGCTCGGTGGCGGCGGTGCGGACGGCACCGGCTGTGCGCTCAGCGGGCGGGACGCTGCCATGGACGGGGCGCTGTCCTCGCTCTACGGAAGGGAGAAGGGCCGCGGCGCCAACGGGGGCGAGGGGGGCAGGCGTTCGGCGGGGCTCGGTGCCTCGGCGCCCGGGGTGGCGCGCTGGCTCGGCGACATCCGTACGTACTTCCCGTCGTCCGTGGTGCAGGTGATGCAGCGGGACGCCATCGACCGTCTGGGACTGTCCGCGCTGCTGCTGGAGCCGGAGATGCTGGCGGCCGTCGAGGCCGATGTGCACCTCGTGGGCACCCTGCTGTCGCTCAACAAGGTCATGCCGGAGACGACCAGGCAGACCGCCCGCGCCGTCGTCCGCAAGGTCGTGGAACAGCTGGAGAAGAAGCTGGCGCAGCGCACCCGCGCCACCCTCACCGGCGCCCTGGACCGCTCCGCGCGGATCAGTCGGCCGCGCCACCGCGACATCGACTGGGACCGCACGATCCGGGCGAACCTCAAGAACCACCTCCCCGAGTACCGCACGGTCGTACCGGAACGGCTGATCGGCTACGGCCGTGCCGCGCGGTCGGTGAAGAAGGACGTGGTGCTCTGCATCGACCAGTCCGGTTCGATGGCCGCCTCGGTCGTCTACGCCTCGGTGTTCGGCGCGGTGCTGGCCTCCATGCGGACCCTCGACACCCGGCTGGTCGTCTTCGACACCTCGGTGGTCGATCTGACGGACCAACTGGACGACCCGGTGGATGTCCTGTTCGGCACCCAGCTCGGCGGCGGCACGGACATCAACCGCGCGCTCGCCTACTGCCAGTCCCGCATCACCCGCCCCACCGAAACCGTCGTCGTCCTCATCAGCGACCTCTACGAGGGCGGCATCCGGGACGAGATGCTCAAGCGGGTCGCCGCGATGAAGGCGTCCGGGGTGCAGTTCGTGACGCTGCTCGCGCTGTCCGACGAGGGGACGCCCGCCTACGACCGGGAGCACGCCGCGGCCCTCGCGGCCCTGGGGGCACCGGCGTTCGCCTGTACGCCGGAGCTGTTCCCGGACGTCATGGCGGCCGCGATCGAGAAACGGCCGCTGCCCATACCGGACATGGCGGAGCAACGGTGACAGGTGCCCCGGGGGGACTTGCGTGGCACCTGGTTTCTCATGCAAGTATCTGTTCATCGCTCGATCGCCCGCGACGCGCGTGACGCCGAGGACTTGCGCCTCGGGCGTCCCCGTCCGTATGGGAAGGTCCCCCTTGTCCGCTGTGCTCGTCCTGCCTGCCGCTGTGCGCCTTCCGCGCACGGCAGCCGTGCGGCGTGCACTGCTGGCCGGGCTCTTCCTGGTGGGCTTTGTCGCCCTCGGCTTCGCCTTCGGTCCCGGCGCCCATGCCGACGACCGCACCCAAGGCGCGGACCTGACCGGGGCAGCGGCCCCGTCGCGGCCCGCGGCCGAGGTACCGACCCCGGACCGGGCCGCCACCCGGGACGGGGCGAGCCGGCTGTCCGGCTCCGGAGCCGCTGTGACACAGCGCGGCAAGGAGTCCGGCCCGGAGCTCGCCGAGCACACCCGCACCGCGTCCGACGCGGTGGCCCAGGCCGTACGGCCCGCCGCCGAGCGGACCGCACCGGCCACCGACCCGGTCACCGAGCCGGTGAGCCGTGTCGTACGCGAGGTCGGGGACTCGGCCGGTGCCGCGCTGCCCGTGCACCTCCCGTCCGGTGAGCACACCGAACACCCCGGAGACGACGGCCCGCACCACCACGGCCGTACGCCCAACGACGGTGCACAGCCGACCCCTTCGCGGACCGGTGCCAAGGCCGACGGTGCTGCCGCCGCCCAGGCGGTTCAGCTCCGCGACGACCTGCACAAGCCGGTGTCCGAGGGCCCCTCGGACACCGTCCACGAGCAGCGGGATCCGGGCCACGACGGCCTTCCGGGGCCCTGCCCGCAGGGCCCGGTGGCGCCCAGCTCGCACACCGCCGGTGACGGCCACGGCCCCCGAGGCGGGGACCAGCACGCCGCCACCCCGGCGCACCCCACGCGCTTCCGGCTGCTGCCCGGTGGCGTCCGCACGGCCGATGGCGCTCCGACGCGTCGGCGTGCCGAAGAAATCCTCGAATTCCCGGGCTAGGGCAGACCGCTCCGCGTCTGTAACTGGACCTGCCGCGCGGGGGCGGGACAGGTCTGCCCGTCAAACCCCTCAGAATTCGAAGGACTTCACCACCATGCGCTCCAACATCCGTCGTTCCCTCGTCGTTGCCGCGGCCGCCACCGGTCTCTGGGCCCTGGGCTCCGTCGCCGCCAACGCCGCCGAACTGCCCGTCGGCACGGACCTCCCGGCCGCCGGCGCGGTCACCGACACGGCCACCGGTACGGTCGGCGACACCGCCGGGAAGCTGCCCACCGGGGACGTGACCGGCACCGTGACGAAGACCGCCGGGACCGCCCAGAAGACGGTCGGCAAGGTGGCGGGCAAGGCCACCGGCGCCCTCGGCGGCGTCTCGGCCAAGAACCTGCCCACCGGCGAGCTGTCGCAGGTCGGCGACGTGACCGGTGCGGTCGACGGTGTGCAGAAGCGCGTCGACGGCGCCGGGCTGCCGGACACCGGCGAGCTGCGGAAGACCGCCGGCCTGAAGCACGCCAAGAAGACCGTCAAGAGCGTCAAGACCGCCAAGGCCGTCAAGAGCGTCAAGAAGGCCGTCAAGGGTGCCAAGGGTGCCGCCCTCGGCCAGGCCGGCCGCCTCACGGACGGCACGCTGCCCACCGTTCCGCAGCTGCCCGCCACCCCGGGCGTCCCGTCCCTGCCCGGCACCCCGGCGCTGCCCAAGACCCCCGCACTGCCCAAGGTCCCCGGTTCGGCCGACAACCTGCTGGCCGGTCTCGCGGGTGCGGGCGTCCGTCCCGAGCAGCTGACGAAGCAGGCCCAGGGCACGGCCACCGGCGCGGTGGCGTTCGCCCAGGGCGCGGCCACCGACGCCGTCCCCGCCAACGTGACCGACGCCGTCCCGGCCAACCTGACCGACGCCGTTGCCGTCCCGGCCGCCCCGGCCCTCCCCGTCGTCCCCGCCAACCTGGCCGACCTGACCAACGCCGCCAACATCCCGGCGCTGCCGGCCCTCCCGGCCCTCCCGGTTCAGGCCGTCTGAGCCGTAGGCCAACACCTCCGGCCCCGGTCGCGGCGGCGGCCGATGCCGGAACACCCAAGAACAGCCGGGCGGACCTCTGTGGGGGAGGGCCGCCCGGCCTTGGTGTATCTGCGCGGCAACAGGCCGCGATCCACTACGAGTTGGGCACCCGCAGCCGTTCCCAGCTGACCCGCCCCGGCACCCCGTCCGCGTCCTCGCCGTGGAAGCCGAGCTTGCGCTGCCAGGCCGCGTACGACGCGCGGTCCGCCTCGGTCCACTCGGGACCGGGGCCTTCCTCATAGCGGCTACAGCCCTCGGCGACCAGCCGTACGCCCATTGCCGTGATCACCGGGCTGTGGGCACCCCGCCGGAAGAAGTCCCGGCCGGGAAACGGCTCATACGCCGGATGCTGCGGCTCCGTCGGCCCCGGCTCCGGCTCCGACCCCGAGCCATCCGTCTCCGGCGCGCCCTCCGGCGCCTTCGCCAGCCGCTTCTTGATCCGGCCGCGCAGGTCGTCCATCGTGAAGCCGCGCGGATCGACCTTCCCGGGCTGCCACTCCTTGTGCCCGATCACCGAACGTTCGCCCCAGCCGTGCGCCCGGCAGATCGCGGCCGACACCTTCTCCATGGCGACCAGCTGCACCTCGGGCCACGGGTCCTTGCCGTCACCGAGGTTGATGCATTCGAAGCCGTAGAAGTGACGGTTGCCGTCGGTGTCCGCCTCGTTGTCCGGCGGCAGCTCCGCGTCCTCGTTGATCACCGCGCGCAGTACATCGGAGTCGCCGAGCCCCGCATGGTTGGCGCGGCCGTTGCCGACGAGATGGACCTCGCCCTTTTTGTCGATCACGCCATGGCACAGCGGGCCCGGCAGATCCGAGCGACCGTCGTAACACAGGTCCACCGAGCTGTCGGTGCCCTCGGTGGCGGTGTGGTGGATCATCACGCCATGCGTCGGGCCCCAGGGCCCCTTGGAATTCCGGTTGTGCGTACGCCAGCTGCGGACCTCATGGACCACCAGGCCCTCGTCGCGCAGTGCCTTGAGCAGCCGGCTCGCGGTCAGTGGGGTGGCCATCAGGCGGTTCCTTCCTCGTCGGCCGCGGCTGCGGCTGCGGCTGCGAACCGTGCCGGGTCCGGCCGACGAAAGCGGTCACGGATGTGGTGACGGAGGTGATGACAGTCGTGGTGATGGAGGTGACGACAGTCGTGGTGACGGATGTGGTGACAGATGCGGTGGCGGTGCTCCTGCCGTGGATGCTGCGGGGAGGCTCTTCGACATAAACGCCGGGATAGGTCTTTATGTGTCGCCATTCCCGTGCACGGACACCAGGAAATCGGGAAAGGGGATGGGGGGAGGGGGAGGGCCGGGTGCAACACAGTGTTCGCGGGCGGAAGTTGACGGGTCAAGGGGCCTTCCGGACACCGGCGCGGAGGTCTTCCCCAAACGATTCCCACGTCACCGGAGCCGGAATCGGCGGCGGACGGGGCGCGCAGGGGCGTTTCAGCAGATGACCGCATACCCCGCGCGACGCGGGGGCACAGCGAGTGACAACGGGGCCGGCGGGCAGAACATGCGGAAATCCCGGGGAGGCGTAACTTGGCAAAAGATCTGTGATGGTAATCACCGCCGGAGTGTGATCTGCGATTTAGGGCCTCAGCGCCTCCGGCGATAACCTGCGAGACGGACATGCCGCGTATCCGGTCACCGTGTACGCCTCCCTCAGTGACAGCGCCGTCACGTTGCCCTTCGCGGCACGCCCATCGCAGTCGAACGAACCGCGATCACTACGGCGATTCTGAGAAGACAAGGGACGGACGCGCGTGGACCTGTTCGAGTACCAGGCGAGGGACCTCTTCGCCAAGCACGGTGTACCGGTGCTGGCCGGTGAAGTCATCGACACGCCTGAGGCGGCCCGCGAGGCGACCGAGCGGCTGGGCGGCAAGTCCGTCGTCAAGGCCCAGGTGAAGGTCGGCGGCCGTGGCAAGGCGGGCGGCGTCAAGCTGGCCGGCACCCCGGACGAGGCCGTCGCCCGCGCGACGGACATCCTCGGCATGGACATCAAGGGCCACACGGTCCACAAGGTGATGATCGCCGAGACCGCTCCGGAGATCGCCGAGGAGTACTACGTCTCGTACCTCCTCGACCGCACCAACCGCACCTTCCTGGCCATGGCGTCCGTCGCCGGCGGCATGGACATCGAGGAGGTCGCGGCGACCCGCCCCGACGAGCTCGCGAAGGTCCCGGTCGACGCCAACGAGGGCGTCACGATCGAGAAGGCCCGCGAGATCGTCGCCCAGGCGAAGTTCCCGGCCGAGGTCGCCGAGAAGGTCGCCGACGTCATGGTGACGCTGTGGAAGACCTTCGTCGCCGAGGACGCGCTCCTCGTCGAGGTCAACCCGCTCGCCAAGGTCGCCAGCGGCGATGTCATCGCCCTCGACGGCAAGGTCTCGCTGGACGAGAACGCCGAGTTCCGCCAGCCGGAGCACGAGGCGCTTGAGGACAAGGATGCGGCCAACCCGCTGGAGGCGGCGGCCAAGGCCAAGGGCCTGAACTACGTCAAGCTCGACGGCCAGGTCGGCATCATCGGCAACGGCGCGGGTCTCGTCATGAGCACCCTGGACGTCGTCGCCTACGCCGGCGAGAAGCACGACAACGTCAAGCCCGCCAACTTCCTCGACATCGGTGGCGGCGCCTCCGCCGAGGTCATGGCGAACGGCCTGGAGATCATCCTCGGCGACCCGGACGTCAAGTCCGTCTTCGTCAATGTCTTCGGTGGCATCACCGCGTGTGACGAGGTCGCCAACGGCATCGTCCAGGCCCTGGAGCTGCTCAAGTCCAAGGGCGAGGACGTCAACAAGCCCCTGGTTGTGCGCCTCGACGGCAACAACGCGGAGCTCGGCCGCGAGATCCTGTCGAAGGCCAACCACCCGCTGGTGCAGCGCGTGGACACCATGGACGGCGCGGCCGACAAGGCCGCCGAGCTGGCTGCTAAGTAAAGGACGAGGACACAACAACCATGGCTATCTTCCTGACCAAGGAAAGCAAGGTCATCGTCCAGGGCATGACCGGTGCCACTGGCATGAAGCACACCAAGCTGATGCTCGGTGACGGCACCAACATCGTCGGCGGTGTGAACCCGCGCAAGGCCGGCACGAACGTCGACTTCGACGGCACCGAGGTACCCGTCTTCGGCTCCGTCGCCGAGGCGATGGAGAAGACCGGCGCCGACGTGTCCGTGCTCTTCGTGCCGCCGGCCTTCGCCAAGGCCGCCGTCGTCGAGGCGATCGACGCCGAGATCCCGCTGGCCGTCGTGATCACCGAGGGCATCGCGGTGCACGACTCCGCCGCCTTCTGGGCGTACGCGAAGGCCAAGGGCAACAAGACCCGGATCATCGGCCCGAACTGCCCCGGCCTGATCACCCCCGGCCAGTCCAACGCCGGCATCATCCCGGGCGACATCACCAAGCCCGGCCGCATCGGTCTCGTGTCCAAGTCCGGCACGCTGACCTACCAGATGATGTACGAGCTCCGTGACATCGGCTTCTCCTCGGCCGTCGGCATCGGTGGCGACCCGGTCATCGGCACCACACACATCGACGCCCTGGAGGCGTTCGAGGCGGACCCCGACACCGACCTGATCGTGATGATCGGTGAGATCGGCGGCGACGCCGAGGAGCGTGCGGCCGACTTCATCAAGGCCAACGTCTCCAAGCCGGTCGTCGGTTACGTCGCGGGCTTCACCGCGCCCGAGGGCAAGACCATGGGCCACGCCGGCGCCATCGTCTCCGGCTCCTCCGGCACCGCCCAGGCGAAGAAGGAGGCCCTGGAGGCCGCCGGCGTCAAGGTCGGCAAGACCCCGTCGGAGACCGCGCGGCTGGCCCGCGAGATCCTCGGCGGCTGATTTCGCGCACCCGCACCGCCGGACCCGTCCCGCGGCGCGGTGCACCGGACGCGGGCCCGTACCCCTTGGGGTGCGGGCCCGCGTCCGTTTCGGGCGGCCGGTAGGGATCAGCGTCCCGTACGGATCAGCGGCCGGTACGGATCAGCGGATCTCAGGCGCCAGCCGGGCCTGCCGGATCTTCTTCCGTACGGCCGCGTTCCCTTCCTCCCGCGCCGAGTTCCCTTCCTCCCGAGCCGCGTCCCGCTGCTCACGTACCTCCCTCCGCCGCTCCCGCTCGTCCGCGCCCCGCTGCCGCTCGTCCGCGCCCCGCTCCCGGTCAGTCGGCATCCGGCTGTGCGGCACACCTGCCTGGGGCCGCTCCGGCTGCGGCACGTAGTGGTCCGGCGTGACGGCGATCGTCACCAGGGTCACCAGCACGAACAGCCAGGTCGCCCCGAAGGCCGTCCGGGTGATCCGCTGGGCGCTGCGCTCGCTCCCGCTCCGTACGTCCCCGGTGACGGGCGGCGGCACCTGCGGCGGGCCCGGCAGCGCGGAGAGCCGGGCCCGCAGGATCTCGCCCTGCCGCTCCGGCGGCTGCCCGTCGAGCCCCAGTTGCGGCAGCAGCGCGGCGATCCGCTCCCGGGCGTGACGCAGCCGCCCCGCCGTGGCCGGGACGCTCGCCTCGATCTCGGCCGCGGTCGTGTCCAGCCCCAGCCCGACCCTGTCGTGCAGCAGCAGCGCCCGCCGGTGCGGGGCGGGCAGCCGCAGCAGGGCCGCCGCCAGCGCGCCGTCCGATGCCCCTGCGGACGTGTGCCCGGCGGACGTGTGCCCGGCGGACGAGGGCCCGGCGGCCGAGGGGTTGCGCGGCCCCCGGGCGGTGCGCAGCCCGGGACACAGCCGGTGCCACGGCGTCAGCGCGTACTCGTACACCGCCGCCCGCACCCACCCCGCCGGATCCGGATCCACCGCGACCTCCGGCCAGCGCTGCCAGGCCAGCCAGAACCCCCGCTCCACGGCCCGCCGGGCGAGCCACGGCCGCCCGGTGAGCAGATACGCCTGCTGCATCAGCGCCGCTGCGTGCCGGGTGTGGAGGGCGTCGAAGGCGGTGGCGGCCTGCTCGGGCTGGGTCATACAGAGCAGTCTGGAAAACCCGCCTCACCTGCGCAGCGCGACACGTCGGGCATATCGCCAGTACATGGCCGAAAGGTGACTTGTTGGCAGCATGGCGGCGTGAGCCAGTTGATCGATCGTGGCCCTACGTTGTCCTCGCACGGCCGGACCGCCGCCCAGCGCTCCTCCGCGATCGGCGCGGCCTTCCTCGGCGGTGTCACGGCCGCCGGTCTCGGCCTCGGCGCGCTGACGGTCGCCGTGCTGCTGCTCTGGGTCGCCTCCCCCTACCCCGACAGCGGCCCCTCCCGGGCGCTGCATCTCGCCGCCGACCTGTGGCTGCTGGCGCACGGCGGCGACCTCGTCCGCACCACCGCCCACTCCGGCGCCCCGGTCGCCGTGCCCCCGCTGCTGCTCGCCGTCCTCCCGGTCTGGCTGCTCCACCGGGCCGCCCGGCACACCCTGGCCACCTCGGCCGACGGCCCGCCCGGCCCCGCCGCGGCCGCCGGCTGCACCGCGGACGCCGCGCATCGGGTCGCGCCGCGCACCCTGCTCGGTGCGCTGCTCACCGGCTATCTGCTGATCGTGGCCGGTGCGCTGCTGTACGCCTCGGACGGGCAGCTGCACGCCGAGCCGCTCAGCGTGCTGCTGTGCGTACCGGTCACCACGGCCGCCATCCTGGCGGGCACGGCCTGGCGCCTGCTCCGGCACCCCGGCACCGAGCTGCTGCCCGCCAGGATCCTGCGGCTCAGGTCCAAGGCGCCGCGCCGCCTGCGGGCCTTCCTCGGCGGCTCCCCGGTCGCCGCCGCCCGCCGGGGCGCCGTCTGCCGGGCCGCCGGCGCCGCCCTCGCTGCCCTGCTGGCCGCCGGTGGGCTGCTCACCCTGCTCTCGCTCGGCCTGCACGCGGGCCGGGTGCGCCACGACCTCCTCCAGCTGGCGCCCGACTGGGCGGGCCGCTCCACGGTGCTGCTGCTGTGCCTGGCCCTCCTCCCGAACGCGGCCGTCTGGGGCGCCGCATACGGGCTGGGGCCGGGGTTCACGGTCGGCGCGGGCAGCACGGTCGGCCCGCTGGGGACCTCGGCACATCCCGTACTGCCACAGCTGCCGCTGCTCAGCGGCCTGCCGGACGCCGGTCCGGGGAACTGGCTGACCTGGTCGGTGGCCGTCGTGCCCGTGGTGGCGGGGGCGCTGCTCGCCCGTGAAGTGGCCCGGTCCGCCACCGCGACCGGCTCCCCGGGAGCGCCGTGGTCCTGGTGGCCGACGGCGTGTGTGGCGGCCCTGGGGGCGGGCGCCTGCGGCCTTCTCATGGCCGTGCTCGCGGGCCTCTCCGGCGGTGCGCTCGGCACCGGCGCACTCGCCACCTTCGGCCCGAGCTGGTGGCGTACGGGCCTGGCAGCCACGGCCTGGACCGCCCTGACCGGCATCCCGACCGCGCTCGCCCTACGGCTCTGGCACCTGCGCACCTCATCGCGGGAGGCCGAGTCGGCCCAGCCGACCCCGCGACCGGCCACACCCCAGCCGCAGACAACGGAACCGCCCGCCCCCGAAGCCCCCGTGGAGCGCCTCGCTACTCCCCCGTGCTCAGCAGCGGCCGCAGCTCCTTCGGCAGCAGCTGCTCACACGACTTGCCCGCCGACTGCGTCAGAGCATCGTTCACGCACGTGAAGTAGTCGCGGTAGACGATCTGCACGGTGAAGGTCGCGGCCACCATCATCAGCGCCAGCGACGCCGTCACCAGCCCCGCGATCGCCGAGGTGACCTGCGGCCGGGTGGAGCCGGGCGCGGACGGGGCGCCGGGCCGCTCGCCCTGGCCGGGCTGCTCGGCGGCGGGCGCGGGGCGGCCCTCCATGGCGGCGGTGGTCGCCGCGGCGGAGTTCTTCGCGGGGGCCGGCTTGGCCCGCAGCGAGCTGATGCCCCAGTAGATCGCCAGCGCACTCAGCAGCAGGGCCAGCTCCGGCAGGCTGAACAGCACGAAGAAGAACGACCACATACCGGCGAGCAGCGCATAGCGCGCCCGGCGCTGGGCCGGGTCGGTGGGGTCCCAGCGCAGCCCGCCGGGACCGCCCGGACCGCCGGAGCCACCGGGCCCGCCCTGCTGGCCGTTCCGCCCGCCGGGCCGGTTGCCGAAGCCGCCGTTCTGCCGGCCCGGCTGCCGGGGGCTCCACTGGCTGCCCCAGCTGGGCGTCGGCTCGTCCTGCGGCTGCTCCTCGTCGCCGTCGCCGTCCTTGCCGGAGCGGTGCGGTGCGGGGTGGCGCGGGCGCCATGCCTGGTCGGGGGCGTCGGCCGGCGGTGGGGCGAAGGGGTTGTCCCGCTCGGAGTCCGTGGATTCCGGGCCGGCGGGCTCCGACGACGAGGACGACGACTTGCGCTCCCGCGGCAGCAGCACCACCCCGGGGGAGGTGGCGGGCAGAGGGAGCGGGAGGGCCGCGCGGCGGCGTCGGTCCGTCATCTGTGGTGTGTCTTCCCCTTGTCTCGTCCGCGGCGGGCCTCAGCGGCCGGCGCGGGTTACCACGAACTGCATGCAGTCTTACGCCTGACGCTACCTCCCGTGCCCGCCCCCGTCCCGTGGGGGCCGCGCGGTGTGCCGGTATCGTTGCTGACGGTCGGCGCCTTCGTAGGGTTCCCCGGATCTGCGGTACCCGCAGTCTTGTACGACCACACAAAGCACGCGAGATCGGAAAAGAGCCCCGCCGTGGCTTCCTCCCCACCCCCCGTCCAGCCCGCCCGTCCTGCCCGCATCGTCGCCCTCGTCTCCGGTTCCGGCACGAACCTGCAGGCGCTGCTGGACGCCATCGCCGCGCAGGGCCCGGAGGCGTACGGAGCCGAGATCGTGGCCGTCGGCGCCGACCGGGGCGCCATCGCGGGCCTGGAGCGCGCTGCGGCCGCGGGCCTGCCGACGTTCGTCTGCCGGGTCAAGGACTACGACAGCCGCGCGGACTGGGATGCGGCGCTCACCGAGGCGACCGCCGCGTACGAGCCGGATCTGGTGGTCTCGGCCGGCTTCATGAAGATCCTGGGCAAGGAGTTCCTGGCCCGCTTCGGCGGCCGTACGGTCAACACCCACCCGGCGCTGCTGCCGAGCTTTCCCGGTGCCCATGGCGTGCGCGATGCCCTCGCGTACGGCGCGAAGGTCACCGGATGCACCGTCCACTTCGTCGACGACGGTGTCGACACCGGCCCGATCATCGCCCAGGGCGTGGTCGAGATCCGGGACGAGGACGACGAATCCGCGCTGCATGAGCGCATCAAGGAAGTCGAGCGATCGCTGCTCGTCGAGGTCGTGGGGCATCTGGCCCGGCACGGCTACCGCATTGAGGGACGAAAGGTACGCATCTCGTGACCGCCACCGAAGGTTCGAAGCGGCCCATCCGCCGCGCGTTGGTCAGCGTCTACGACAAGTCCGGGCTGGAGGAGCTGGCGCAGGGCCTGCACGCGGCGGGTGTCCAGCTCGTCTCCACCGGATCGACGGCCGCGAAGATCGCCGCGGCCGGGGTGCCGGTCACCAAGGTCGAGGAGCTGACGGGCTTCCCCGAGTGCCTCGACGGCCGGGTCAAGACCCTGCACCCGAAGGTGCACGCCGGCATCCTGGCCGACCTCCGCCTGGAGGACCACCGGCAGCAGCTGGCCGGGCTCGGCGTCGAGCCGTTCGACCTGGTCATCGTCAACCTCTACCCGTTCCGGGAGACCGTCGCCTCCGGCGCCACCCCCGACGAGTGTGTGGAGCAGATCGACATCGGCGGGCCCTCGATGGTCCGCGCCGCCGCCAAGAACCACCCGTCGGTGGCCGTCGTCGTCAACCCCGGCCACTACGGCGAGGTCCTCAAGGCCGTCGCCGACGGCGGCTTCGGACTGGCTCAGCGCAAGCGCCTGGCGGCCGAGGCATTCCAGCACACCGCGGCCTACGACGTGGCCGTCGCCTCCTGGTTCGCCGACGGCTACGCCCCGGCCGACGACTCCGCCTTCCCCGAGTTCCTCGGCGCCACCTACGCCCGCAAGAACGTCCTGCGCTACGGCGAGAACCCGCACCAGGGTGCCGCGCTGTACGTGGACGGCAGCGGCGGGCTCGCGGAGGCCGAGCAGCTGCACGGCAAGGAGATGTCGTACAACAACTACACGGACACCGACGCCGCGCGCCGGGCCGCGTACGACCACACCGAGCCCTGCGTCGCGATCATCAAGCACGCCAACCCGTGCGGTATCGCCATCGCCGCGGACGTCGCCGAGGCGCACCGCAACGCGCACGCCTGTGACCCGCTCTCCGCGTTCGGCGGCGTCATCGCCGTCAACCGCCCGGTCTCCGTGGCGATGGCCGAGCAGGTCGCCGAGATCTTCACCGAGGTCATCGTGGCCCCCGGTTACGAGGACGGCGCGGTCGAGATCCTCGCCCGCAAGAAGAACATCCGGGTGCTGCGCTGCCCCGAGGCGCCGTCGAACCCCGTGGAGGTCAAGCCCGTTGACGGCGGCGCGCTGCTCCAGGAGACCGACCGGCTCCAGGCCGAGGGCGACGACCCGGCCAACTGGACGCTGGCCAGCGGTGCCGCGCTGTCCGACGGCGAGCTGGCCGAGCTGGCCTTCGCCTGGCGGGCCTGCCGCGCCGTGAAGTCCAACGCGATCCTGCTCGCCAAGGACAGTGCCACGGTCGGCGTCGGCATGGGCCAGGTCAACCGCGTTGACTCCGCGAAGCTCGCGGTACAGCGCGCGGGCGAGGAGCGCGCGCGGGGCTCCTACGCCGCCTCCGACGCCTTCTTCCCCTTCCCCGACGGCTTCGAGGTGCTGGCCGAGGCCGGCGTCAAGGCCGTGGTCCAGCCCGGCGGTTCGGTCCGCGACGAGCAGGTCGTCGAGGCCGCGCAGAAGGCCGGCGTGACGATGTACTTCACCGGTACGCGGCACTTCTTCCACTGAGCCGCACAACGACCGAGGGCCGCACCCCCGCGCGGGGTGCGGCCCTCGGCCGCTCGCGTCCGCCGTTCAGTAACGCGGCCGGTTGAACCAGGCGTTGCCCTCGTCCTTGGCGACGAAGACCAGCACGATGATGCCCAGGACCGTGTGGACCAGGCCGAACGGGAACGTGCACAGGCTCAGCATGATGTCGGCGACACCGAAGACGATGGTGCCGACCCGGACCCCGCTGCCGCCGTTGGCGAACTGCAGGGCCAGCGTGATCGCGACCACCGTGAAGATCACGATGAGCACGATCACCGCGATCAGCACGCCCTTGCCGATGTTCATCGCCGTGATGTTGTCGGCGGCGGTGTCCAGCGTGGCTTCGTGCGAGGCCTTGCTGACGCTGCCCAGCCCCGCCACCGCCAGGATCAGGCCGATGAGGTTCAGGCCGGCCAGCACGAACAGCATCACCCGGGCGGCCTTGACCCCGCCGGGCATCACGGTGGGGTACTGCTGCTGCATCATCTGGCCGCCCTGGTACGGCCCGTAGGGCTGCTGCTGGGGGTAGCCGTAACCGGGCTGCTGGCCCTGCGGGGGACCGTAGCCGGGCTGCTGGCCCTGCGGGCCGTAACCGGGCTGCTGCCCCGGAGGGGGACCGTAGGGGTTCTGGTTCGGGTAACTCACGAGCGATGTCCTTCGGGCTACTTGAGGCGGTATCGAAGCGCCATGAAGGCCCCCGGTCGCGGCAGCGAGGGGGCCTACATGGGCTGTTGAGGGCGTCCGTGCGGCCCAGCGGGGCTTACTTGACGCTCACGACCACGGTGCCGGCCAGCTTGTCCGCGAAGGTCTGGCTCTTGTCGTCCCACAGCGGCCACAGCCAGCCGATGCCGCACAGCAGGCCGTTCAGGTAGCGGCAGAGGTAGCGCACGAAGGTCATACCGAAGCCGAGGGGCTGGCCGGTGGTCTCCTTGATGACCTTGACGCCCAGCGCCTTCTTGCCCGGGGTCTGGCCGGAGCTGCCTTCCTTGGCGATGAGGAAGAAGGTCCCGCCCACCATGATCAGCCACGCGAGCACGATCATGATGATGGCGCCGGCCGGTGTGCTGCTCGACACGGAGTCGTTGGCCGCGTTCTGGATGCAGGTGTAGTCGCCCGGCTGGCAGCTGGAGTAGTCCGGGGTGGATGAGGAGACCGAGCTGGCCGTCATGACGCCGGCGATGATGTACAGGATGATCGGCACCGCGGCGATGATCAGGCCGTCCAGCAGGAAAGCGCCGAGGCGGGCGCCCCAGCTCGCGTACCCGGTGGGCATCCCCGGCATCGGCTGCCCGTACGGCGTGGCGGCCTGCTGCGGGTAGCCGTAACCCTGCTGCGGCGGGACGGCCTGCTGCTGGGGGTAGCCGTACGGCTGCTGCTGCGGGGCCTGCTGGGGGTAGCCGTAGCCGGGCTGACCCTGCTGCGGGGGGACCGGGGGCTGCTGCCCGTACGGGCCCTGCGGTGCCTGCGGCTGCTGGCCGTACGGGCCCTGCGGCGCCTGCGGCTGCTGCCCGTAGGGGTTGTTCGGGTCACCGAAACTCATCTGCTGTTTTCCTCCGTTGGGTCAGTGGGGGACACAAGGCACGACGCGGAGGAAAAACAGGATTCACTGGCCACCCCCCGGACTAAGCCTGCGGCACTGCGGCGTCAATCCTTCTAGTTGCGCATTCACTCTGTCCAGTCAAGGCCCCTAGCTGTTGTCCAAGTGCAATGATCAATTCCGGCCATGGACACCTTGCCTGCCCTGATTGGAAGGTCACCGCCCTCATCCGGGAGGATGGGGGGTATGACCGCGCAGATTCTGGATGGCAAGGCCACCGCAGCCGCTATCAAGTCCGAGCTCGCCACCCGCGTCGAGGCGCTGAAGGCCAAGGGCGTCCAGCCCGGTCTCGGCACCCTCCTGGTCGGCGACGACCCGGGCAGCCGCTGGTACGTCAACGGCAAGCACCGCGACTGCGCCCAGGTCGGCATCGCCTCGATCCAGCGCGAGCTGCCGGAAACCGCCACCCAGGAAGAGATCGAGGCGGTCGTACGGGAACTGAACGAGGACCCCGCCTGCACCGGCTACATCGTCCAACTCCCGCTCCCCAAGGGCATCGACGCGAACCGCGTCCTGGAGCTGATGGATCCGGCCAAGGACGCCGACGGCCTGCACCCGATGAGCCTGGGCCGCCTGGTGCTCGGCATCGAGGGCCCGCTGCCCTGCACCCCGTACGGCATCGTCCAGCTGCTGCGGCGGCACGAGGTCGAGATCAAGGGCGCGCATGTGGTGGTCGTCGGCCGCGGTATCACCATCGGCCGCCCGATGCCGCTGGTGCTCACCCGCAAGTCCGAGAACGCCACGGTCACCCAGTGTCACACCGGCACCCGGGACCTGTCCGCGCACCTCAAGCAGGCCGACATCATCGTCGCCGCGGCCGGTGTGCCGCACATCATCAAGCCCGAGGACATCAAGCCCGGCGCGGCCGTCCTGGACGTCGGGGTCAGCCGTGACGAGGCCGGCAAGATCGTCGGCGATGTGCACCCCGGCGTCGCCGAGGTGGCCGGCTGGGTCGCCCCCAACCCGGGCGGTGTCGGCCCGATGACCCGCGCCCAGCTGCTGGTCAACGTCGTCGAGGCCGCCGAGCGCGCGGCCGGCTGACCGCGGCGGAACCTGAGACCCTTGTCTGAGACAGACATATCCGGCGACCGGAAGGGACTGCCCGCCATGGGTGCCGAAGCGCATTCGGATGGAGCCTCCGAGCCGCAGCGCTCCTCGCGCCGCTTCCCGATGCTGACCCGCGACACGGCCCGCCCGGAAGGCGGCGGCCGCGCCGCCGCGGGCGGCTACCCCGCGCCCGCCCGCCAGTGGCCGCTGCTCAGCGTCATGGGCGGGGTCGCCGTCGGCCTGCTCCTCGTCGCACTCGACGCGTTCCGTATCGGCGCGCTCGTGATCGGCCTCTCCCTACTGGCCGGGGCGGTCCTGCGCCGGGCACTGCCGTCGGTCGGGATGCTCGCCGTCCGCTCCCGCTTCACGGACATGCTCACGTACGGCCTGCTCGGCTTCGTGATCGTGATGCTGTCCCTGATGGTGCAGCCCAAGCCGTGGATCCACATCCCGTTCCTGGATGACATCGTGCACTTCACGGTGCGGTAGGCGGTGTGAGGTGACCTGAGCGGCTGTACGTACGGCCGCCAGGGCGACAGACGACAGCGGCGGCCCGCCCCTCCCCCTCGGGAGGACGCGGGCCGCCGCTGTGTCGTATGCGGAGGGCGCGACGCGGAGGGCCAAGAGCGCGTCTCGACATGTTGCCTGAGCTGGCCAATTTTGGTGGCATCTTGGCCGAAACTTGTCAGGATACGTACGGAAGTCGTCCGGACTCCGCCGGAAATGCCACACTGCAGGGGTCACGGGGCGCACGGTGGGTGACGTATGCCCGCAGGTTCCCGTGTGCCCGTGAGAGGGGATCGCCGTCCTGGCCGGGGGCGTCCCGACGGGGAGCAAGGAGAGCGGACCGGGGGGCCGCGCTTGGGCACGTAGCGGGGGGAATAGGGGGAGGCAATGCCTCGCTGGAAGGCGCTTCCGGAAGAACTGGACCCGCAGGTGCGGGAGTTCGCCGGTCAGCTGCGCAAGCTCGTGGACCGCAGTGGACTGAGTGTGGCCGGTGTCGCGGACGCCACGGGTTACAGCAAAACGTCCTGGGAGCGCTACCTCAATGGGCGGCTGCTGCCACCGCAGCGCGCCGTGGTCGCGCTCGCCGAGGTGACCGACACCCACCCCGGCCACCTCACCACCCTGTGGGAGCTGGCCGAACGGTCCTGGAGCCGCTCGGAGATGCGGCACGACGTCACCATGGAAGCGATCAGCGTGGCCCAGGCGCGCGCCGCGCTGGGATGGGACACCGAAGAGCCCGCGGCCGGATCCGCCACCAAGTCCGCCAAGTCCGCGAAGGGCACGCAGGCTGCGCCGGTGGCCCCGACGGGCAAGCTGCCGTCCGTGCCCCAACAGCGGCGCACGGACAGCCCGTCGGCCGCGGACTTTCCCGAGTGGCCCTTGGCCGCGCAGAGTTCCCCCGCCCCCGCCCCGACGCCACCCGCGGCCCAGGCTCAGGCCCAGGACGGGCGCTCCCGCCGTGGCCGGACGGTCATGTACGCCGTCGGTGCGGTCGGCGCGGCGCTGGTGGCCGGTGCCGCCGTACTGCTGCTGAACCCGGGCGGCGGCACCCCGTCCAAGAAGCCGGCGGCCCGCCCCGCGGCCGCGCCCAGCCCCAAGCAGGCCCTCCCCGCCGGGGTGCGCTGCTCCGGCGCCGGCTGCGTCGGCAAGGACCCGGAGGCGATGGGCTGCGGCGGCACGCACGCCATCACCCCGTCCCGCGGACGGGCCGGCCGGGCGGTCATAGAGGTCCGCTACAGCAAGGTCTGCCACACGGCCTGGGCCCGAATAAGCCGCGCGGCACAGGGCGATCAGGCCACCCTCAGCGCAGGCGGCCACAGCGCCACCGCGCGGGCCGAGCGGAACGGCGCCGCCTACACCCCGATGGTCGAGGTGACCGGCGACCCGGCGAAGGTCGCCGCCTGCGGGACGACCGTGGCCGGGGTGAAGGGCTGCTCCCGTCCGGTTCCGGCCACACCCGCCGGAGCGCCCGCCGGATCCCCCGCGCCGTCGGCCTCCGCACCGGTCCGCTAGAGCGCTCCTGGCACGGGCGGCGTACGCCTGGCGCCAGGGCCGCCCGGCCCGCCCGCAGACCCGGGATCACCGCCCGCTGAGGATGTCCGAAAGACAGGGGGCATGCCCGCCGGGATCCCGGGCAAGCGACGAAGTACCCCCCCCACGGGTGTGGCACAACTCGGCGGCCGCCCGCTTCCCCCCTCCTTGAGCGGGCGGCCGCCGCCCCTTCGCCCCACCGGGGCCCGCGCGAAGCGCACACCGCACACCGAACCCCGCAAAGCCGGTTCCGGACGCCGTTGAGCCCGCCCCGTACGGCCGTCAAGCCCGCTCCCGACGGCCGCAAAGCCCGCTCCCGGCGGCCGTACGGACGCCCCAGGCCCCCGGGCAAGGCCCCCGGGCAGGCCCCGGTCAGCCACCCGGTGAGGTGTTGCACACCGGCCCGTCGCCTCCCCCGGGCGGGGGTCCGATAGCCTGACGGCCGGGTCTCTCGATACCAAGAGACCTCGATAGCTGGGCAGGGACACCCACCGCCACCCATGGTGGACCAGGGGCTTGCCCCCGGAAAACACCGCGCAGGAGATCGCCATGACCCGCACTCCCGTCAATGTGACCGTGACCGGCGCCGCCGGCCAGATCGGTTACGCACTGCTCTTCCGCATCGCTTCCGGACATCTGCTCGGCGCGGACGTGCCGGTCAAGCTGCGCCTTCTGGAGATCCCCCAGGGGCTGAAGGCCGCCGAGGGCACCGCCATGGAGCTCGACGACTGCGCCTTCCCGCTCCTTCAGGGCATCGACATCTCCGACGACCCGAACGTGGCCTTCGACGGCGCGAACGTCGCGCTCCTCGTCGGCGCCCGCCCCCGTACGAAGGGCATGGAGCGCGGCGACCTCCTGGAGGCCAACGGCGGCATCTTCAAGCCGCAGGGCAAGGCCATCAACGACCACGCCGCGGACGACATCAAGGTCCTGGTCGTCGGCAACCCCGCCAACACCAACGCGCTGATCGCCCAGGCCGCCGCGCCGGACGTACCCCGCGAGCGCTTCACCGCGATGACCCGCCTCGACCACAACCGCGCGCTCTCGCAGCTCTCGAAGAAGACCGGCACCCCGGTCTCCGAGCTGCGCAAGCTCACGATCTGGGGCAACCACTCCGCCACCCAGTACCCGGACATCTTCCACGCCGAGGTCGCGGGCAAGAACGCCGCCGAGGTCGTCAACGACCAGAAGTGGCTGGCCGAGGACTTCATCCCGACCGTCGCCAAGCGCGGTGCGGCGATCATCGAGGCCCGTGGCGCGTCCTCCGCCGCCTCGGCCGCCAACGCCGCCATCGACCACGTCCACACCTGGGTCAACGGCACCGCCGCCGGCGACTGGACCTCCATGGGCATCCCCTCGGACGGCTCCTACGGCGTCCCGGAGGGCCTGATCTCCTCCTTCCCCGTCACCACCAAGGACGGCAAGTACGAGATCGTCCAGGGCCTGGAGATCAACGACTTCTCCCGCGAGCGCATCGACGCGTCCGTGGCGGAGCTGGCGGAGGAGCGCGAGGCCGTCCGCGGTCTCGGCCTCCTCGGCTGACCCACCGCCGCGGCCGCCCCACGCGGGCGGCACCGCAGCACCCACGAGCCCGCACGGTCAGCAACGGCCGTGCGGGCTCGGTCATGCGGGCTCGCCGGGCAGCTCCTCTCCGCCGCCGAGCCCGTCGTCAGGCCCGTCGTCGGCCTTCTGACCGCTGTCGGCCTCGTCGCCACCGTCCGCCGCCACGGGCAGCCGCGCGCCCCGGCTGTCGGCGACGCGCAGCACATCCCCGAACGACTGCGTGGTGGCCCGCAGCGCCCGCCGCAGCGCATGCTCCCCGGCCTTGCCGTCGTCCAGTACGGCCTCCGCGCCCCGGAGGACATCCGCACCGTCACACAGCTGCTCCGCCTCGATCTCATCGGCCAGCCGCGACAGCACACCCCCGGCGACATCCGTCGACAAGAAGCACGGCTTCCCGCCCTCGCCCGCCCACGGCAGCAGACGCAGCCCCGGCATAGGCGCGGGGACGGCATCCCGGTCGTAACTCATGCTCACTGACTCCAAGAGGTTGGTTGCGCAAGAACGCGCCGCATTTGGCCGAATGACCCATTACGTTGGGTGTGTTCAGCGTTGCGCCCCGTAGTGCGGGTCGCAACGTCAGACGCGTGACACCGACGATCTGGCACCAAGGGGGATGCGGTGAGCCGACGACGACGCAACGCCGCGAGTGGACCGGCCGCCAACACTGCCGTTGTGTTCGGGGAGGTGTTGAAACACTTCCGGGAGCTGGCGGGCTTCACACAGCAGGCGTTGTCGAAAAAGATCCCGTGCGACCGCTCGCACGTGGCCCGCATCGAGGCAGGCACCCGTGTCCCGCAGGACATGTTCGCCAAGCAGTGCGATGAACTCCTGGGCACCGGGGGAGTGCTGCTGCGGTTATGGGGGCGGATCGACTGGTACCCGGAGGTGCAGCATCCGGACTGGTTCGAGCGGCGGGCGGAGATGGATGCCAAGGCGGTGGCGCTGCGGGCCTATCAAGAGCAGGTCATCCCGGGCCTGTTGCAGACGCCTGACTACGCGCATGCGCTGTTCAGTCGTCGCAGCACGAACGCCGAGAAGGTGGAGGAGCGAGTCCGGGCGCGACTGAGCCGCCAGCAGCGCTTTCTGGCTGTCAACGGCCCGTTGTACGTAGCCGTGCTGGATGAGAGCTGCCTGCGCAATGTTGTGGGCAGTCCGGCAGTCATGCGCGACCAGTGCGCGCACTTGCTGAGGGTCGGGCAGTACGCCAACATCCGCGTTCAGGTTGCCCCGGCCGACCGTGCCGAGGTTCGGCGGCCCAAAGCCTCCATGGCCCTGATCGCGTTGCCCGACGGGGAATGCTGGCTCTACTCGGAGTCGCTGGAGCGCGGCCATTTTCGCGACGATCCGGCTGTCTATGCCCGCCACAGCCAGATCTATGATGTGCTCAGGGCGGATGCTCTGTCAGCCCCCGAATCAGCTGCCCTGATCGGCGACTTCATGGAAAGGTACGGGGACCATGGACAAGCACCAGCTGAGCACAGCGATATGGGTCAAGAGCAGCTACAGCCACGACGACGGCGGCGACTGCATCGAGGTGGCGCTCACCTGGATGAAGAGCAGCTTCAGCGGGGACGACGGCGGGGACTGCATCGAAGTAGCCCCCGGTATCCCCGACGCCGTCCCCGTCCGTGACAGCAAGGACCCGCACGGCCCCGTAGTGATCTTCCCGACGGGCGGCTGGTCGTCCTTCGTCGCCGCCCTCAAGAACGGCGAGTTCCCCGCAGCCGTCTGATCTCTTCGGAGTGCCCGCCGTCAGCGCGGCAACCTTGGGTTATCGCGCTGACACGGAGCGCTCCGTTCCCCTATGCTGCGGCTTCCGCTTCCGTGTGGCCCGAGTCGGCGGTTTCGACTGTCCAACAGGCCCGCAGCGGTGGCTCGTTGGTGTTTTCGGGGGAGGTCGATGACTGGGATGAAGGTGCCTGAGCAGCCCGCCGAACCTGGGGGCCCGGCGCGGTTGCGTAAGCCGGACGGCAGCGCCCCGCCTCCGCCGCAGCTTCCCCCGATCCCGCCGGGCGCCAGTGAGGCCACCCGGCTGCTGTGCGCCGGGACGTACCTCGACGACTCCTTCCGCGACGCGGTCATCGACGAGCTGTACGTCCACGAGGAGCGGTTCGCCGCACCGTCCCTGGGCATCGACGCGGCCCGCGTGCTGGCCCATGCGCTGCGTGCCCGGCGGCTCCAGCTCGGCTGGGCGGCGGGGATCCTGCTGTTGTGGATCGTGGCCCTGCCGCTCTCCTACGGGCTCGCGGCGCTCTATCTATACCCCGTCGTCCTCATGGCGCTGTCCCGCGTCGTCCGCCGGGCACCCGTCCTGCCGGGCGTGGCCCGCTTCTTCTCCTTCGTCCTGCGCTGGTACGGCCGGCTGGCACTGGCCTTCGTGTATGTGGCGTTGCTGGTGATGGCGTTCGTCGGCGGGATCGCCCTCGTGGGCGCGGGATGGCCGTTCACCGTGCTCCCGGACGGGCTGAGTTCCCTGACGGGTGATTCCTCGGACGCGTACGGTTCGTACGGCTCCGGGCCGTGGGACAGCTCGTACGGCACTGCCTTCGGCAGCGGCTACGGGACGGGCCTCCTGGTGGGGGTCTGGGTCGCGCTGCTGCTGCCGCTGGTGATGGCCGTGCTGGTCGGTCTGCAACGCGGGCAGTTCGCCCGGGTACTGGCGAGCGAGCTGTCCAGGGAACGCTTCCCGGACGTGATGTCCGACCCCGCCGAGCGCGCCGAGGGCTTCCGCTTCCGTCGGCTGCGGGACCGGGTGCGGACCGAGCAGCACGGGCCGCTGGTGATGTACCGGGCCGCCAACCCGTTCTGCGGTGCCGGGCAGCCGTACCGGACCTGGTCGCTGTCGGTGGAGCTGAATCCGCGCGCGGACCGTACTGCCGAACCGCTGGACAACAGCGCCATCCTGGCCCGGATCGTGCCGCTGGTGGCGGCGCTGCGGGTGCCGTCGCCGCACGGTTCGCCGGCCACCGCGGCCGCGGTCCGCGACCGGCTGCGCGGGCTGGAGATCGACGAGTGCGTCTTTCTGCCGGCCGAGGGACTGCCGAGCCGGGCGGCGGCACCGTACGCACCGGAGGCGTTCGAGGCGCACCGGGCGGCCGCGGTGGAGGAGGGCGGCGAGACCCGGCGGCACTTCCTGCGCATCCGGGTCGGCGGCTGGAACGAGGGCATCGTCACCACGGTCTTCGTGCGTGTGCACACCCAGGGCGGGATGCTGATGCTGGAGGTCGCGCCGCATGTGCTGTGGCCGCTGCGGCAGCCCTTCCAGGACGCCGACCGGCTCGCGTACCGGCACCGCCACCATCACCACTTCGGCAAGGCCGTCTGGGCGCTGACGCATACGCCCCGCTCCGCCGGGCACGCCCTCGGCACGCTGGCCCGCGGCCTGCTGTCGGCCTGGCGGCTGGCCACCGCGGGCCATGGCGCGGCGCTGCCCGAGGGCCCCGGCGCCTCCGTACGCGAACTGGGCACGTACGGCGAGTCCTCGCTCTTCCAGGACATGGACGTCGCCCGCTATCTGAAGACCATTCAGCAGCGGGTGGCGGCCGGGGTGACCACGGCGCTGCGCGAGGCGGGCTATCAGACCGACGAATTCGAGCAGCGGGTCGTGCATGTCGCCGAGGGCGGCGTCTACGTCGAGTCCGCCCAGGGCGCCGTCGGCATCGGCGACCACAACACGATCAACCACCACGGCACCACCGGGCGCGGTGCCGACACGAAGGGAAGTGCCCAGCGTGGCAACGGCTGACGAGCGCGGGAACGGCATCCACATCGGCAGCGTCCGGGGTGCTTTCGCCATCGGCGACCACAACACGGTGACCCACCACGAAGGCGGAGCCGTACCGGCGAGGGACCCGGCGCAGGAGGAACTGCTGCGCGCCGTCCGCGCCTTGCACGACGATCTGTCCCGGGCGGTGGAAAGCCCACAGATCACGGCCCTGAGAGGCGAACTCGCCGAAACGGAGGCGGACATCGCGGACACCGGCGCGGCCGCCCCGGGACGGCTGACCCGGCTCCGCACGGCACTCGCCGACGCCGGCGCGGTGGTCGGCCTACTGGCCTCCGGCGCCGCGGTAACCCAGGCCCTCACGACCCTGGCGGGAGGCTGACCATGAAGCGCGGCGGCCCGCCCCGCTGGAACGACGAGACGCAGAGCTGGGAGACGGACACGCCGCCGCCCGCGCCGTATAGGGGGCCGGCGCCGCCGCGGCCGTCGGTCGCACCGTCGGTGGGAGGGGGAAATGCGGGCGCGGGCGCGAGTGCGGGCGCTCCGCCGTCGGGTACGCCCACGCCCGACGCCGCGCCCACGCCGGACACCCCGCCCCGCCCGCCCCGCGCCATGTACCCGTACCCGCACCCCAATTCGTCCCCCGGCGCCTTACCGGACCCGGCTGCCCCCGACGCCTCCGCTGCCCCCGACGCCTCCGCCGCCCCCGACGCCCACCTCTACGCCCCCGACCCGTACTTCACCCCCGCCGCCGACCCGTACCGCACCCCGGTGCCCGGCATCGACGCCGACATCGGCTATGCGCCCGGGTTTCGGCGACGGAGGGGAGTGGTCGCGGGCGGGGCGGTGGCCGTGATCGCGGCGGTCATCGGCGGCGGCTATCTGCTCTGGGGCCACGGCGACGACCCGACCGCCGCCCGGCCCCCGGCCCGCACCAAGACCCACACCCAGACCGGCACGGCGACCGCACCGCCCTCCGGCGCCACGAACAGCACCGCACCCGGCCGCGCCCCCACCCTCACCGACCTCCCCGACGGCTACCACCTCGTACACGACAAGAAGGGCTTCACCCTCGCGGTACCCGGCACCTGGACGCGCAGCGAACGCGAGACCGGCGTGTTCTACACCGCCCCGGACGACCACGGCCTGGTGCAGATCTTCGAGATCAGCAACCCGGAAATCACCCCGCGCGAGGCACTCCAGGAAGCATCAAAGGGCCTGTCCGCCAACCCCGGCTACGAGGAGATCAGCCTCGAACCCCTGGGTTTCCCGGGTCCGGGCATAGACGCCAACCAACTGGTCTACGCCTATGACAGCAAACGCCTCGGCATGCGCGTCAAGGTCGTCGACTGCGCCTTCACCGCCGCCGACGGCCGCCAGTTCGCCGTCCTCGTCCTGGGCCCCGAGGAAGACTGGCCCGAACAGGAATGGACCCAGCAAATCGCCCTGCGAACCTTCGTCCCCCACACCTGAGCGCCCGGCGCCCGAGGCGCGCCCCTACCCGGGCAGCTCCGTCCGCTCCCACCACTCATAAACGGGCAGCGTCCCCTCGGCGGTCTCCTGCTGCCGACCGGTAGCCCGAAAATGCTCATACCCATTACGAAACGGAATCTTCAACTCATCCCCAGGCGGCTCAATATCCACAACCCGCCCGGCAAACCCCGCGGGCCCCCCTTCAAGCACCGCTCTCGCCACTGTCTCAGCCATGCCTGCATTCTCCGCCGAACAACCACCCCCGGCCCCTTTGGTTCGGCAGCCCGGGTGACGGCGCCCCGGCCGGCCCTGCACAGTCCCCGTACCGGCGCCCGACTCAGCCGCCTCCCAAGCCCGTCTCCAGCCGCGCTCGCATCCGTACCGCCCGGGGGTCACCGAAGGCGCTCACAATGCCCAGCGCTTCGGACCGGTACCCGCGTGACTCGTCCCCGTGCTCCAGCGCCTCACACGCATCGGCCAGGCCGTCGAGCGCGAGCGCCAGGTACCAGTGATCGCGCAGCTCACGGTGGACGGCGGCGGCGCGGCGCTGGAAGGCGGCCGCCTCGTCGAAGCGCTCCATGCGCCCGTACGTCTCGCCCGCCCCCATCCACGCCCGCGCCTCCCGTGACCGGTCGCCGAGTCGGCGTTGCACGGCCGCAGAGCGCTGGTAGGAGGCCAGGGCGTCCGGGAACTGGTGGTTGACCTGCTGGGCCGCACCGAGCTCCAGCAGCCAATAGCCCTCCCACGGATGGTTGCGCCTGCCGCGTGCGATGTCCACGGCTTCCTGGGCCGATCGCAGCGCTTCCCCCGGCTCGCCCAGCTGACGCTGGACGGCGCTCAGGATGCGCAGCGCATTGCCGGTACTGCCTTGGTTTCCCTGCTCACGGTACCGGTCCAGGACGCGGCGGATGACGTCGTGCGCCATCGCCAACTGCTCTGTTTCGAGGTGCACTTCGGCCAGATTCGACATCACGACGGTTTCCCAGTGAGCTGCGTCGAGTTCCCGGAAGAGGGAGAGCCCCTGCTCGAACCGGTCACCGGCCTCCGCCAGCCGTCGCTGACGGAGATAGACCAACCCGATGTCGTTCAGCGACAGCCCTTCGCCCAGCCGGTCGTCCAGTTCGCGGCGTACGGCGAGCGCTCGCTCGTGACAGCGGGCCGCGTCCGCCAGGCGGTGGGACTGCGTATACGCCATGCCGAGACTCTCCAGCACCTCGGCCTCCGCGGCACGGTCGCCCAGCCGCTCGGCGGCACGCAGGCCGATCTGGCCCATGGCCAGCCACTCGTCGAAGGGGTTGAGGAGCATATGGATGCTCCGCAGCACGGCGGACAATTGCCACGCCGCCCGGTCCTGCCCGGCTTCCTCGGCCGCGCGGGCGGCTGCCAGCAGGTTGGCGCGTTCCAGCTCGTACCAGTTCAGCGCCTCGTCGTAGCCCGGGAACACCAGCGGGGCGACGGCGGCGTCGGCCGGGTCGAGGGCGATATGGGCCTCATGCGGGTTGATCCAGGTCTGAGCGGCGTCGGCGGAGTGCAGATACCAGTCGAGTAGGCGCCGCAGAGCCGCCGCACGCCCCTCGGGTGTCTCCTCCCGCTGGGCCTGGTCCGTCGCATAAGCCCGCAGCAGGTCATGGAATTCATAGCGGTCCGGAGCGGTCTGCTCCAGCAGATGCGCTCCGACGAGCACGTCCAGCAAGTGCCGCGCTCGGCTGACGCGGACCCCGGCGAGGGCCGCCGCGGCCGACGCTCCGAACTCGGGCCCGGGGTACAGGCCGAGCACTCTGAACAGATACGCCGCTTCGTCGGGCAGCGCCCGATAGGACCAGGCAAACACCGTATGTACCGCGTCAGCTTCCTCGTCGTCTCCGGCGCTTCCCGCGCTCAGGGCATCCCACAGAGCCGATTCGTCACGGAGATCATTTATCAGGTCGTCCAGCCTCATACGGGGACGGGCGGCGGCCCGTTCCGCCGCGATACGCAGGGCCAGGGGGAGTCGGGCACACAGCCGGGCCAGTTCGGTGAGCTGCTCCTCGGCGTCCCCGGTCCGGTAGTCGGCGGTGACCGCGCGCAGCAGCGCCACCGCTTCCGTCTCGCCCAGCGTCCCCAGCGTGAGCCGGCGCGCCCCGTCCCGGGCGACGAGCCCTGAGAGGCGGCTGCGGCTGGTGACCAGAACCAGACACCCCGCCGTGCCGGGAAGCAGCGGCCGGACCTGCCCCACGGTGGCGGCGTTGTCCAGCACGATCAGCATGCGCCGACCGGCCAGCAGGGAGCGATAGAGCGCCGCGGCGGCCTCCGGATCCGCCGGAATCGCCTTCGCGGGCACGCCGAGCGCGGGAAGAAACCGGTGCAGCGCCTCCTGTGAGGTGACCGGCGCACCGGGGTCGTAACCGCGGAGGTTCACATAGAGCTGACCGTCCGGGAAATGCGCCAGGACCCGATGTGCCCAGCGCAGCGCCATCGATGTCTTGCCCACACCGGCCGTACCGGCGACGATGCAGATCGATACGACGAGCGGGCCGTCACCCTCGTCGCTCGCGTCACCCGTGTCACCTGCGCCGCCCTCGTGGCTGAGGACCTCGTTGAGTCGCCGCAGCTCCTCGGACCGGTTGACGAATCCCCAGACGTCGCTGGGGAGTTGACGTGGCATCGGCGGGTCGTTCCTGGCCCGCCCGGTGTGGTCGTCGTGGTGGAAGTGGATGCCGCCACTGATGTCCCTGGCCTGCACGACATCAGTGGCGGAGCCGGAGAGCTCGGAATGCGTACCGTGCGGCCCGGTCCCCGGCGGTTGCTGTTGCGGTTGCGCTGGGTCGCTCTCCTTCTCCTTGCCGGTCATCCCCGTCACTTTCTCCTTCTACTCGGAGAGCGGAGGTGGCAGAGGGGCGACCTCGCGTGCGAAGTAGGAACCCAGCTCCTCGCCGGCCTCGTAGAGGTCCCGCATGAAGTCCCGGCAGCGTGCGGTGACTTCGTGTGACAGGTAGCGCACCCCGCCGTCCAGGATTCCCTGCTTGTTGTAGAGAATCCGGTAGACGGTCTGATCGCCGAGTGTCAGCAGTTCGGGCAGTGGATGTTCGCTCTCCAGCGCCTCGATCTGCTCCGGGCCGATCACTCTGATCTTCTCGCCGTACTCCGCACGAAGCCGCAGCAGATGCATCTCCCACTGGAGATAGGGCGTCAGTGGTTCTTCGACCACCCGCACGCGGTAAAGAACGACCCCTCGGCGCTCGGTCTCTTCCGCGACTTCCCGGATGATGTCGCGCTCTTCTTCGGCAAGGCGCAGGGCGCCCTCCCAGTCGCCTCGGGAGAACGCGTCCCAGCTGGCGAACCCGGGCTCCTTGAAGTCCTGCTGGCGCTCCAGTTTCCAGGAATCCTGGCCGTCGATCGTCCGCTGCCGTTCGCGAAAGTCCTCTCGGTACGCATCGAGGCGGAGCGGCTCGCCCAGCGATGCGTCGAGGCCGAGATCATCCAGGCTGAGCATCGGGAATATCCGGTTTCGCGGAGCTCAGCATGGTGCCCGGGAGGATGACCAGTCGTTCGTCGGAGCGGATGGTCACGCCGTCGGGAAGGCGTGCCGCGTACGTGTCGGTGAGGTCCCGGCCGATCACGGCGATGTCGCCGTTGTCGAGCTCCCAGATCTCAGGGCAGCCGTCACGACCGTTGGTGCTCTGCAGTTCGTGGGCAGTTTTCCCTAACCGGCGCTCGAATGAAGCGGACGGATCCGCTTCCCACGCAGGAGCCATGGCCCCTCCTCCACTCGGCTCTACGATCCGACGTTTGGTGACGTCAAGGTTACGGATCGTAGAGGCCGGGCGCCGCCCATCACAATGCTGCGAATCCGCCACGGGTGGGCGCTCGGTCAGGCGGGGGCAATCGAGAGGCCGGGGAAGACCTGGGCATGCCGCCCCCGGGGCTCAGTCCCTGGGGAAATCGTCGGTGGCGAGGGTGATTCCGGCGACCGTGTGGGTGAGGTCGACGGGCATGCCGTAAACGACGGTGAGGTCGAGTTTGTAGTCGCCGTCCTGGGGTTCGGTGAAGACGCGGCAGCGGCCGAGGTAGGGGTCGGCGATCACGTAGACCGGGACTTCGGCCAGGGCGTAGGCCTTCTTCTTGGGGCCGTAGTCGTTGTGTGCGGTGCCCTTGGAGATGACTTCGGCGATGAACTCGATGTCTTGGTGGCGCCAGCGCCCGAACTCGTCTTTCTCGGCGTCGTCGGCAATCTTGGCGACGTCCGGGGCGAAGCCGTTCCCCTCGCCGGGAAAAGTGATCCGCACGTCCGAGGTCACCAGAACGTCCATCCCGAAACGGTCTTCCAGCGCCCGCACGATGCGGCGGATGGTTTGCCAATGGACGTCGCGCTGCGGCGTCATGTACACGGCCCCCTCGACGATCTCTACCTTGTAACCCTCGGGGGTGTGCATCCGCTCCAGCTGCCTGAACAGCTCGTCCAGGGTCAGCTCATTGCGCTGCTCAGTGGGCTCTGCCATCTCGGTCCCGTCGGTCTCGATCGTCTCGGTCCGGTAAAGGCTGATGGACATTGTGCCGCTCCTCCCCACTACCCGCGCGTCGTGGGCAGTCGCACGGTTCAACGATACGTATGTACGAACGGTTACGTACCGCTACGGAGGGGTCGGGTCAGGCGCGCTGTGAGCCCTGTAGGCGGTCCTCCAGGGCCGAGATGTCGGCCGTATGGGCCGGGGTGGGGGTCTTGGTGGAGACCGGGGTGTCGTAGTTGCTCAGGAGGATGGTGCCGGTCTGGTGGTCGACCTCGGCGGTGAGTTTGACGGGGTAGTGCTTGCCGTTGATGGCTACGTAGAGGGTTTGGACGGCGCCCTGGGCCTTTTTGATGACGGGGAGGACGCGGGTGCCCTCGTGGGTGGTGGGGCGGCCCTTGGTGAGGGTGGGGGTGACGGAGGGGGAGGGGGCGCCGGAGGGTGGGTTTTCGGGGGGCACGGCGGTCTTCTGGAAGGCGGTGAGGTCGCAGGCCGTGGAGAGGTTGGCCAGGAAGGCGTTCTTGGTGGTGCCGTGCAGGAAGGTGTTCTTGTATTTCGCGGCGGCGTCGCGGCCCTCCGCGCCGGGCAGCTGGCTCTTCCAGAAGGTCGCGTCCGGCTTCATCCAGACCTGGTTCCCGCGTTTGATGAGCTCGACGCGGCCCAGTGAGCCCTTGCTGATGGCGCCGGTGCAGTTGCCGGCCCGGTCCAGGGTGAGGTCGAGTTTGGTGGGATCCGTACTGGTCTGGGTGCGCAAGCGCAGGGATTTCGCGGTGACCAGTTGGTGGAGGGAATCGTCGGAGATCTGCTGGGCGGATTTGTTGGCGAGGTCGCCCTCGCCGCCGTCCGGATCCCCGGCCGCCGCGGCGCCGGTGCAGGCGGCCCCGGCTATCAGGGCCGCACCGCAGGTCAGGGCCGCGGTGGCGGTGGCGGCACGCCGTCTGCTGGTCATCTGGGTACCTCCGGTCCCGAGGGAAAAGGCAGCCTGGGACATACGGCTATTCAGGGTACGTTCCGGGACATCCGGCCGCACATTCAGTGAGTCGAGTCACTTTCCATGAATGTTTGGGCATAGGTCTGCGGCTTCCGGGGAGGGGTCCACGTTGCTGGTGACGCCAGTGGTTGCACCAGTGAGTACGAGATCGGGTAACTGGAAGGCAGAACGACGTGTCGTCAATCGAGACCATTCACGTAGACGGGGTGTGGCTCCCGGCCGCATCCGGCGAAACGCGGGAGGTCCTCGACCCCGCCGACGCGACGACGCTCCAGCTGGTGTCCGAGGGGGGTGCCGAGGACGCCGACGCGGCGGTCGCGGCCGCCCGCCGGGCCTTCGACGCGGGTGACTGGTCCCGTACGCCCGTCGCCGAGCGCTCCGCGCTGCTCCGCCGGGTCGCCGACCTGCTCCAGCGCGACCGCGAGGAGATCGCCCTCATCGAGAGCCGGGACACCGGCAAGACGCTGGAAGAGGGCCGGGTCGACGTCGATGACGTCACCAACGCCTTCCGGTACTTCGCCGACCTGGTGATGAACGAGAGCGGCGGCCGGGTCGTCGACGCCGGTTCGCCCGATGTGCACAGCGTCATCGTGCACGAGCCGGTCGGTGTCTGCGCGCTCATCACGCCGTGGAACTACCCGCTGCTGCAGGCAAGTTGGAAGATCGCGCCGGCCATCGCGGCCGGCAACACTTTTGTGATCAAGCCCAGCGAGGTCACCCCGCTGTCGACCGTGCACCTGGTCAAGCTGCTGGTCGAGGCCGGGCTGCCGGCCGGGGTCGCCAACATCGTCACCGGTGCCGGGCTGCCGGTGGGCCAGCGGCTCGCCGAGCACCCGGATGTCGACCTGTTCTCCTTCACCGGTGGCCTGGTCAGCGGCACGAAGGCGGGCGCGGCCGCGGTCTCCGGGGCGAAGAAGATCGCGCTGGAGCTGGGCGGCAAGAACCCCAATGTGGTGTTCGCCGACGCGTGCGCGACGGAGGAAGGCTTCGACACCGCCGTCGACCAGGCGCTGAACGCCGCGTTCATCCACAGCGGGCAGGTCTGCTCGGCCGGTGCCCGGCTGATCATCGAGGAGTCGGTGCGCGACCGCTTCGTCTCCGAACTCGCCCGCCGCGCCGAGAAGATCAAGCTCGGCCGGGGCACCGAGGACGGTGTCGAGTGCGGTCCGCTGGTCTCCCAGCAGCAGCTCGACAAGGTCGAGGCGTATGTCGCCTCCGCGCTGGCCGAGGGTGCCCAGCTGCGCTGCGGCGGTGCCCGCCCCGAGCCGTCCGAGGTCCGCCCGGCCACCGGCTACTTCTACGCGCCGACCGTGCTCGACGGCTGCCACCGCGAGATGAAGGTGATCCGTGAGGAGACCTTCGGCCCGATCCTGACGGTGGAGACCTTCAGCACCGAGGACGAGGCCGTGGCGCTCGCCAACGACACCGAATACGGCCTGGCCGGTGCGGTCTTCTCCGCCGACACCGCGCGCGCCCGCCGGGTCGCCGCGCGACTGCGGCACGGCACGGTCTGGATCAACGACTACCACCCCTACCTCCCGCAGGCGGAGTGGGGCGGCTTCGGCAAGTCCGGCATCGGACGGGAATTGGGTCCCGCGGGTCTGGACGAGTACCGCGAGAGCAAGCACATTTACGAAAACCTCCGGCCGGAGCCGGTGCGCTGGTTCGCGGGCTGACACCCCCGCCTCCCTGGCACCACCCGCACCACGCACGTTGTAAGAAGGAGCACCCCCAATGCCTGTGTATGACTATGTCGTTGTCGGCGGCGGCACCGCCGGTTCCGTCATCGCCTCCCGCCTCACCGAAGACCCGGACATCACCGTCGCGGTCATCGAGGGCGGCCCGTCCGACATCGACCGCGAGGACGTGCTGACGCTGCGCAAGTGGCTCGGCCTGCTCGGCGGCGACCTCGACTACGAGTACACGACCACCGAGCAGCCGCGCGGCAACTCGCACATCCTGCACAGCCGCGCCAAGGTGCTCGGCGGGTGCTCCTCGCACAACACCCTGATCTCCTTCAAGCCGCTGCCGTCCGACTGGGACGAGTGGGCGGCGGCGGGCGCGGCCGGCTGGGGCGCCAAGGAGATGGACCCGTACTTCGGCAAGCTGCGCAACAACATCGTGCGGGTGGCGAAGAAGGACCAGAACCAGATCGCCGCCGACTGGATCGAGGCCACCAAGAGCGCCCTCGGCGTCCCCGAGGTCGTCGGCTTCAACGACAAGCCCTTCGACGAGGGCGTCGGCTTCTTCGACCTCTCCTACCACCCGGAGAACAACAAGCGGTCGTCGGCGTCGGTCGCGTATCTGCATCCGCACATGGAGGCCGGTGACCGGCCGAACCTCACGCTGATGCTGGAGACCTGGGCGCACAAGCTGGAGCTGGACGGCACCACCGCCAAGGGCGTCCACGTCCGCACGAAGGACGGCGAGGACGTTTACGTCGAGGCCGCCCGCGAGGTACTGGTCTGCGCCGGTGCCGTCGACACCCCGCGGCTGCTGATGCACTCCGGCATCGGGCCGAAGAAGGACCTGGAAGCGCTCGGCCTGCCCTGTGTGCTCGACCTGCCGGGCGTCGGCGAGAACCTGATCGACCACCCCGAGTCGGTGATCGTCTGGGAGACGAACGGACCGATCCCGGGCAACTCCGCGATGGACTCCGACGCGGGCCTCTTCGTCAAGCGGGACCCGGAGCACAAGGGCCCCGACCTGATGTTCCACTTCTACCAAATCCCGTTCACCGACAACCCCGAGCGGCTGGGCTACGAGCGCCCCGAGCACGGGGTGTCGATGACCCCGAACATCCCCAAGTCCCGCTCCCGCGGCCGTCTTTACCTCACCTCCGCGGACCCCGAGGTCAAGCCGGCCCTCGACTTCAAGTACTTCGAGGACGAGGACGACTACGACGGCCAGACCCTCGTCGACGGCGTCAAGCTGGCCCGCAAGATCGCCCAGGCCGAGCCGTTCGCCAAGTGGCTCAAGCGGGAGGTCTTCCCCGGCCCCGAGGTCACCGACGACGCGGAGATCGGTGAGCTGGTGCGCAAGGCGGCACACACCGTCTACCACCCGGCCGGCACCTGCAAGATGGGCGCCGCTGACGACCAACTCGCCGTCGTCGACCCCGAGTTGAAGATCCGTGGGCTGTCCGGCATCCGTATCGCCGACGCTTCCGTCTTCCCGACGATGCCGGCCGTCAACCCGATGCTGGGCGTGCTCATGGTGGGGGAGAAGTGCGCTGAACTGCTCCATAAGGCCCCGACCCAAGGAGGTGATGCGTGATGGCTACCACCTCCGCCGGCGCATCCGAGATACCCAACGCGCGTACGTCCAAGGACTCCTCGGCCACCGAGGCGTCCGACGGCCGTGAGGTCGTCTTCTCCGTCCGTAACCTCTGGAAGGTCTTCGGCCCCAAAGCCGAGCGCATCCCCGAGGACTCCTCCGTCACGGAGCTGAGCGCCCAGGAACTGCGCGAGAAGACCGGCTGTGTGGCCGCCGTCCGCGATGTCTCCTTCGACGTCCACAAGGGCGAGGTCTTCGTCGTCATGGGCCTGTCCGGCTCCGGCAAGTCCACCCTCGTGCGGTGTCTGACCCGGCTGATCGAGCCGACCAGCGGCGTACTGGAGATGGACGGCGAGGACGTCCGCGCCATGGACCGCACCACGCTGCGCGAACTGCGCCGCCGCCGCGCCGCCATGGTCTTCCAGCACTTCGGCCTGCTGCCGCACCGCACCGTCGTCGACAACGTCGCCTACGGCCTGGAGATCCAGGGCATGGGCAAGACGGAGCGCCGCGCCAAGGCCAACGAGATGGTCGAGAAGGTCGGCCTGGCCGGGATGGAGAAGCGCCGCCCCGGGCAGCTCTCCGGCGGTCAGCAGCAGCGCGTCGGCCTGGCCCGCGCGCTCGCCGTGGACCCCGAAGTCCTGCTCTTCGACGAGCCGTTCAGCGCGCTCGACCCGCTCATCCGGCGCGATATGCAGGAAGAGGTCTGCCGCCTGCACCAGGAGGAAGGCCGCACCATGGTCTTCATCACCCACGACCTCGCCGAGGCGCTGCGGGTCGGTGACCGGATCGCCCTGATGCGCGACGGGAAGATCGTCCAGGTCGGCACCCCCGAGGAGATCGTCGGCTCCCCGGCCGACGACTACGTCCGCGACTTCGTCCGGGACGTCCCGCGCGAGCAGGTGCTGACCGTGCGCCGCGCGATGCGCCCGGCCGAGGACGGCGAGGCCGACCAGGGCCCCGCGCTGAGCCCCGACACCCTGATCTCCGACGCCATCGAGGCCGTCGCCCGCTCCGGCGGCGCGGCCCGGGTCGTCGACGGCAAGCGCTGCCTGGGCATCGTCGACCACGCCTGTCTGCTCAACGTGGTCGCCCGGCTCGACAGCCCCCAGCAGGACGAGGTGGCTGCCTGATGTACACCGCGACCACCCGCGGCGGCGCGCTGCGCGCCGTCGGCTCCCGGGCTCCCGCCGCCACGCCCCGCGCCCGGCTGCGCGCCTCCTGGCTGCGCCACTGGCGCGAGGCCCAGCGCTGCGCCGCGATGAACGTGCCCACCGGCACCGTGAAGCGGGGGCGCGTGTGACTTTCTTCAGCACGCCCCCCATTTCGACGCGCCCGCTGAGCGATGCCAAACGGCCCGGCCCCCTGCGGGCGGTGCGGCAATTCCCCGCCCTGAGTAAGCTCCTGCTGCTCGTCCTCGCCGCGGCGGTCCTGGTGCCGCTGATCAACGCCCAGTGGCCCGGCGCCCTGTGGCCCTCGGCCCTCACCGTCGATGTCTCCGGCCCGCTCGGCAAGACCAGCGACTGGATCATCGACAACCGTGACAGCCACTGGCTGTTCGTCTACTTCCTCGGTCACCTCAGCAACGCCGTGGTGATCTCGGTACGCGCCGTCTACATGCTGCTGCTCGCGCTCGGCTGGACCGGTGTGACCGCCGGTATCACGCTGATCGCCTGGCGCGTCGCCGGTGTCCGCATCGCCGCCACCGCACTGATCTCCTTCCTGGTCAGCGGCCTGCTGGGGATGTGGGTCCCGACCATGCAGACCCTCGCCCTGATGGTCGTCGCGGTGGTCTTCTCGGTCCTCGTCGGCGCCGTGCTGGGCCTGGCCGGGGGCCTGTCGGAACGGCTCTTCCGGATTCTGCGCCCGGTCCTGGACACCATGCAGGTGCTGCCGGCCTTCGCCTATCTCCTGCCCGTCGTGCTGGTCTTCGGCATCGGCGTCCCCGCCGCGCTGCTGGCCACCGTCATCTACGCGGCTCCGCCGATGGCGCGGCTGACCGCGCTCGGTCTGCGCGGCGCCGACCCCGGCGTCCTGGAGGCGGTCTCCTCGCTCGGCGCCACCGGACGGCAGCGGCTGCTGACCGCCCGCCTGCCGCTGGCGCGTAAGGAACTCCTCCTCGGCGTCAACCAGTCGATCATGATGGCGCTGGGCATGGTCGTGATCGCCTCGATGATCGGCGCGGCCGGTCTCGGTGACCGCGTCTACCAGGCGCTCGCCTCGGTGGACGTCGGTGCCGCGCTCGCCGCCGCCATCCCGATCGTGCTGCTGGCCATCGTCATGGACCGCACCACCGCGGCGGCCGGTGCCCGGCTCGGCGCCGACACCGCCGCCATCGGCCCGAAGTGGCTGCGCGGCTGGCTGGCCTGGACCGGTATCGCCGTGGTCACCGCCGGGCTCGCACTGGCCGGCCGGCTGAGCGGTTCGCTGGTCTGGCCGGGTGCCTGGGCCGTGGACCTCGCCCGCCCCGTCAACGACTTCAAGGAGTGGATGGTCGACCACCTCTACTCCGGAGTCCCGGTCATCGGCGGCACCGCCGACTGGGCCGAGCACTTCACCAACTGGGTGCTCAACCCGCTGCGCGACGGCCTGACGGCGCTGCCCTGGTACGGCATGCTGCTCATCGTCGCCGCGCTGGCCTGGCTCATCGGCACCTGGCGCACCGCGCTGACCGCCGTCCTCGCGATGGCCGCCATCGGTGTGCTGGGCGTGTGGAAGCCGTCGATGAACACCCTCTCCCAGGTGATCGCCGCGCTGGTGGTGACCCTGGTGCTGGGCTTCGGCATCGGCATCCTCGCCGCCGGCAGCAAGCGTCTGGAGGCGATCCTGCGCCCGGTGCTGGACGTCATGCAGACCATGCCGCAGTTCGTCTACCTCATCCCGGTGGTCGCGCTGTTCGCCGTGGGCCGCGCCCCGGCCGCCGCCGCGGCCGTGGTCTACGCCCTGCCCGCCGTCATCCGCATCACCACCCAGGGCCTGCGCCAGGTGGACTCGTCGGCCATGGAGTCGGCCCGGTCCCTCGGTGCCACCCGCTGGCAGATCCTCCGCCAGGTCCAGCTCCCGCTGGCCCGGCCCGCGCTGCTGCTGGCCGTCAACCAGGGCGTGGTCCTGGTCCTCGCCGTCGTCATCATCGGCGGCCTGGTCGGCGGCGGTGCCCTCGGCTACGACGTCGTCACCGGCCTCGCCACCGGAGACCTGGCCCTCGGCCTGGTCGCGGGTGTGGCCATCGTGTGCCTGGGCCTGATGCTCGACCGGGTCACCCAGCCCACGGAACGCCGCACGACGGGGAAGGGAGTCTGACCATGTCCCGTAAGCGCACCACGATCATCGGGACGGCCGCGCTGGCCGGCACGGCGGTCCTCGCCCTCTCGCTGTCCTCCTGCGGCAAGGCCGACATGACCAAGCAGGCCTCGCCGTTCGCGGCGGCCAAGGGCTCCAAGTCGGTCACCCTGTCCGTCCAGACCTGGGTCGGCGCCCAGTCCAATGTCGGGGTCGCCAAGTACCTTCTCGAACACGAGATGGGCTACCACGTCGACACCGTCCAGGTGGACGAGATCCCCGCCTGGGACGCCCTCAGCCAGGGCCGGGTCGACGCGATCCTGGAGGACTGGGGCCACCCGGAGCAGGAGCAGCGGTACGTCAAGGACAAGAAGACGATCACGGCGGGCGGCGGCAACGGCGTCACCGGCCATATCGGCTGGTTCGTCCCCAAGTACTGGGCCGACAAGCACCCCGAGGTCAAGAGCTGGAAGAACCTCAACAAGTTCGCCAAGCAGCTCCGTACGTCGGAGAGCGGCAACAAGGGCCAGCTGATGGACGGTTCGCCGTCCTACGTCACCAATGACAAGGCGCTGGTGAAGAACCTCGGGCTGGATTACGAGGTGGTCTTCGCGGGCTCCGAGGCGGCGCAGATCACCCAGATCCAGCAGTTCGCCAAGCAGAAGAAGCCCTTCCTGACGTACTGGTACGAGCCGCAGTGGCTCTTCAATCAGGTGCCGATGGTGGAGGTCAAGCTCCCCAAGTACACCGATGCCTGTGCGGAGAAGGGCGCGAAGGACCCCAAGTCCATCGACTGCGCCTATCCGACGACGCCGCTCCAGAAGTACTTCAACACGGAATTCGCCAAGAAGGGCGGCAGCGCCGCGGCATTCCTGAAGAACTTCAAGTGGACCAAGGACGACCAGAACGAGGTCTCCGAGTCGATCGCCTCGGAGGGGCTGTCCGCCGACGAGGCGGCGAAGCGCTGGGTGGAGAAGCACCCGGAGGTCTGGAAGAAGTGGCTGCCCAAGAAGTAGCCGCCGCACGGTGAGCGCGGAACCCCGCGGGCAGTCGCACGAGGTGTGCGGCTGCCCGCGAGCGCGTTCCGGGACGGGGTCGGGCGCGTCGCGGCCGGGTCACCGTGACGGCGGCCGTGGCACCGGTGCCGTCCGCTACCCGTTCGGGTGGCGGCAGGCGAACCGCCGCACGGTACGGCCCCCGGCACAGCAGGCTGGGCAGCCGTCACCGACGAAAGGCCCGCCATGCCGCTGCCGCCGAAATGCCCCACCCCCGACTGCGACGCCTGGCTGTGGAAGGACACCGCCCACACCAACACCGACTGGGACAAATGGCGCTGGTGGTGCTGCCGCTGCCGCCAGCAGTGGTACCCCACGGCGGAGCAGCTCCAGGAATTCCGTTACGGGGCGGCGGGGCGGGCGGCGGCGGCGCAGCGGGATCCGCGGGTGGCGGGGCGGTAGGGGGCGGTAGGGGGCCGTAGGGGGACGAGGGCCGGGGGCGACTTTCGAGATTTCTCGAATCTTCTGTGCTGGCTGACATAGATGCGGTATCTCTTTCACTGAAGAAACCCACACGGGGTGGGTCCGGCTCCGGCCGGACCGCGAAGTGACCATGAAGGAGATACCTGTGCGCACACGGGGGATGAAGCTCGCAGCCGCCGCGGCTCTCGCGGCCGCAGCCGTCACGATTCCGGCAACCGCCGCTCCGGCGGCGGCAACCACGGCTCCGGCGGCAACGACGGCAGCGGCGGCGTCGGTCAAACTGTCCTGCTCCGGGAGCGGCGGCAAGGGCAGCGCCGCATGGAACTGGAAGAGCAAGAACGAGATCCGCTCCATCACCCTCCGGGGCAAGGACACCAAGTCCGACGGACGACACCCGGCCGTCCGGATCGTCTGGACCGACAAGCGGGGCCACCGCAGCGCGACCCCCTGGCGGCATGTCCGCAACGGCGAGACCCACTGGAGCACCCCGTCGATCTACGACCGGGACGGCATCAAGTACCTGGAAATCGGCGTGCGTAAGTACCGCGACAACAGCGTGGACCGCGACATCTGCGAGGCCGGCCGCCCGAACCCGCGCGGCTGAGGCTGTCCGCGGAGCGGCCGGGGCGGGGGACTGGCTGCTCCAGCAGAGCCTCAACAGAGCGGCCCGGCCTGCGGTGTGGCCGGGCCGCTCCGGTGTGTGGTGCGGCCGGGCCGCTCCGGCGTGTGCGGTTTCCGGTGAGCCATCTACTCCGCGTCGGCCGCCGTGAAGCGGCGCAGGGTGAGGCGGTCCGTGCGGAGTGGGGCCGGCGAAGGTGACATTGCGGTACGTCCTGTCCCATTGGGTGGCGGGTGGCCGGGACCTGGTTGCCAGGCGGGCTTGGCGTGACGGCATAGTAGGGCGCAACCCGATGAGGGACATGACAAAAAACGGCGGCAACGGCGCTGTGCGCGCGGCGCCGCCCCGTACCAGGGGGACTCCCGCGCCATGCCATCCATCCGCCGCTCCACCGCCGCGGCCGCCGCACTCGTCGCACTGCTCGCGGGCACCGTCACCGCCTGCGGCCCGGACGGCGACCAGGCCCTCGGAGGTGGGGCCGCCGACCAGAAGGGCCAGGCCGACGGGGGGCTCAAGCTCCCCAAGGGCGTGCCGACCAGCCTGGACGATCTGAAGGAGTGGAAGGACGGCGGCTGGCAGGACTGGGACAAGTGGGCCCGTGACGCAAAGGATTTCGCCAATCCGGTCATCAAGGACCACTGGAAGTCGGACCGGCTGGCCAAGGCGAAGACATCGCCGGAGATCGGCGTCAACGCCACCGGCACGGGAAGCGAGTTCGACGGTACGGACCCCGAACCGAAGCCGGTGACCGCCGAGCAGGTCGCGCGGCCGTACCACCAGCACATGGCCCCGGTCGGGAAGATCTTCTTCGACAGTCCGAAGGGCCCGATGGTCTGCTCCGGCACGATCGTCGAGGACCCGGCGCACCCGGGCAAGTCCAACCTGGTGTGGACCGCCGGACACTGTGTGCACTCCGGCAAGCGGGGCGGCTGGATGCGCAATGTCGTCTTCGTGCCGTCCTACAACGATAACGGCGTGCCGATGAACCAGGTGAACAGCACGCCCGCCCAGCAGGTCACCCCGTACGGCCGGTTCTGGGCCGACTGGATCACCACGTCCGGTGAGTGGATCAAGATGGGCGACGAGGCGACCGGCAACGGCGGCTCCGCGTACGACTTCGCCGTGCTGCACGTCAAGCCGGAGAACGGCAGCGGCAAGTCGCTCCAGGAGACCGTCGGCAACGCCGCCCGGGTCTGGTTCAACGCCCCCGCCGCGAACCAGCTCAGCTCCCTGGACGCCTTCGGCTACCCGGCAGCCCCGCCCTACGACGGCGCGCGCATGATGAACTGCCCGGCGCGCCCCGGCCGCCTCGTCATGCAGCAGGGCACGCCCGCCATGAACCGCATCGGCTGCACCATGACCGGCGGCACCTCCGGCGGCGGCTGGTTCGTCAACCGCGGCGGCCAACTGACCCTGGTCTCCAACACCTCCATCAGCTCCAACTCCCACACCTGGCTCGCCGGCCCGCACCTGGGCCCTGAGGCCCAGCGGGTGTTCGCGGACATCAGCGCGAAGTTCGCGAAGCAGTAGCGGGAAGCAGTGGCGGACCTGCGGGGGTGGACTCTCGCGGGGCGGGCTCCTGGGGCGGACTCGCGGGGGCGCGCTACGCACTGTGGGTCCGCTCCGCGATCCAGCCGGTCATGGCCCGTATCCCGATGCCGATGGCCTGCTCGTCCGGGGTGAAGTCGGGGTAGTGCGGATAGCTGGTGGTGACGGGTGCGCCGGGGGCGCGGACGCCCAGGAAGGTAAAGGTGCCGGGGACGCGGTCCAGGTAGAGGGCGAAGTCCTCGCCGCTGAAAGGCGGGAAGGCGGCATGGAGTTCGGTCACCGCGTCCCGGCCCGTGGTGCGGCGCAGGTGGTGGGCGAGCCTGCGGGCGTCGCGTTCCGGGCAGACCATGGCCGGGAAGGGCTCGGCGGGGAAGTTCACCCCGGCGCCTGTCGCCGTCGCCCCGGACCCCGCGCAGGAGCCGGCCAGTCGGCGGATGTCCTCGCGGACCTCCCGGTACCGCTCCTGTGGCCAGCAGCGGTAGGACACACTCACCGTGGCTTCCTCCGCGACGGCCCGGACCGCCACGAAGCGGGCCAGCGGCCCGTTGGGCGTCTGGGCGTCGGTGAGCAACTGCTCGATGTCGGCCGGGGTCTGCGGCTCGCGCAGCGTGGCGAGTGCGCCGATCCGGGCGGCCAGTCGCCGGGCGGCAGCGGGCGCGTCCGGCCCGCGGAGAGTCACCCGCGCCTTGTCCTGGCCGGGCAGCCCGTAGCCCGGAGTCACCGCGAACCGGCCCACGGGGAACGGTCCGCAGTGCAGCGCGTGGATCTCCGCAACGCCCGTGCGCTCCAGTACGCCCGTGTCGATCAGCGCGCGGGCCCCGGACAGGGTCTCTTCGGCCGGCTGGAAGAGGAACACCACCGTTCCGCTCAGTTGGTGCCGCAGCCGCGCCAGGACCCGCGCGACGCCGAGGGCCACCGTGGTGTGGATGTCATGCCCGCAGAGATGGGCCGCCTCAGGGCCGCCCCCGACGATGCCGGTGGGCGGCACCGCGTCCATGTTCGCCCGGTACGCCACCGTCCGGCCCCGGTACGCGCCCCGCAGGACGCCGACGACGCCATGGCCGCCCACCCCGGTGGTGACGGTCAGCCCGGCCGCCCGTAGCTCACGGGCCACCACACCGGCGGTGCGCCGCTCCTGCCCCGGCAGCTCGGGGTGCCGGTGGAGATCCCGCCGCAGCTCGATCAGCCCGCGCTGCAGACGCGCCACCTCGGCGTCCACCGCACCTTGGGTCAAAGGATCTTGCCCTAACGGCCGTTGCACCAACTGCCTTTGCCCCGTCGCCCCTTGCCCCATCGCGCCGTGCGCCACCGGCTGCCGCCACCCGTCGGCCGCGGCCCTCCCCGCCGTTCCCGCCGTCACCATGCCCGTACCGGCTGCCGCCGCGCCGGCCAGCAGCGTGCGGCGCGCAAGAGCATGCTCCACGAGATGCTTCACGGTTCCCCCTATCGTGATCTTTCAAGCGGTCTTCCGGGGCCTTCAGTCAGGAAGTCGGACCTCGACACGGCACGTGGCGCCCTTGCCGGGGCGGTCGAGCGGAAAACCCCTGACCGTTGCCTCGGTCCTTCCACGATCGCCGCACACGGCCGCCGTTGACCATGCGGCGGGCCACACAGCTGGGGTGGGGAAAACCCCAGTGCGATGCGGGGGCCGCCACGAGAGCCGGCCCGTGACCCCGGCCGACGGCTCCTACCCCATGGGCGGCAGCGCCCGGCACAGTGCCTCCAGGGCGGCGGGGAAGGCGCTGTCGCTGGGGGTCGCATAGCCGACGACCAGGCCGTGGCGGGGGGCCATGATGGCCTCGGGGTGGCGGTAGTCGGAGAGGCCGTCGAGGGCCAGGCCCTGCCAGCGGGCGGCGCGCAGGGCCGCTTGTTCGTCCGACTCGCCCGAGCCGTCGGGGAGTTGGAGGACGGCGTGCAGACCGGCGGCGATACCGGTGACGGTGAGGTGCGGAGCATGGCAGGTCACCGCGTCGATCAGCTGGTCGCGGCGTCTGCGGTAGCGCTGGCGCATCCGGCGGATGTGCCGGTCGTAGGCGCCGTGGGTGAGGAACTCGGCGAGGGTGAGCTGGTCGGTGACGCCCGCCCATGCCTCACGTTCGCCCTTGGCCGCCAGTACGGCGTCGACGAGGCGGTCGGGCAGCACCATCCAGCCCAGCCGCACCGCGGGGGAGAGGCTCTTGCTGACCGAGCCGATGTGCAGGACGCGTTCCGGATCCAGGCCCTGGAGGGCGCCGACGGGCTTGCGGTCGTAGCGGAATTCGCCGTCGTAGTCGTCTTCCAGGATGTAACGCCCGTTCTCCCTGGCCCAGTTGATGACCGCCGCGCGACGGTCGGGGTGCAGGGGGACGCCGAGCGGGAACTGATGGGCGGGGGTGAGCAGGACCGCCGCCACCTCCCTGGCTGCCGTCAACTCCAACTCCGTACTGACGGCGCCGTGTTCGTCAATGCCGAGGGGGTGGGTGCGGACGCCGGCCGTGGCCAGGAGGCCACGGTGGAAGGGGAGGCCGTAGGACTCGACGGCAAGGGGGCCGGGGAGAACGGCGGGCAGCAGCAGGCGCAGCGCGTGGGCGAAGCCGGAGCAGATCACGATGCGTTCGGGGTCGGTGCGTACGCCACGGGTGCGCGCCAGGTAGTCGGCGAGGGCGCGACGCAGTTCGGGGCGGCCACGTGGGTCGCCGGGTCCGAACGCATCGTGTGGCGCGGCGGTCAGCGCACGGCGGGCGGCGGCGAGCCAGGCGGTGCGCGGGAAGGACGCGGCGTCCGGCTGCCCCTGGAGCAGGTTGTGCGTGGGGCGGCTCACGGGGGCGCGGTGAGCCGGGGCCCGGGTGGGCGTCAGCGGCTTCGCGCGGTGGGCGACGCGGGTACCGGAGCCCTGCCGCGCGCTGAGCCAGCCCTCGGCGACGAGTTCGGCGTAGGCGTCGGCGACGGTGTTACGGGCGATGCCGAGGTCCACGGCGAGCGAGCGGTAGGGCGGCAGCCGGGTGCCGGGGGCGAGCCGTCCGGACCGTATCGAGTCCCGCAGCGCCCGGATGAGGACGGCGCGGCGGCTGCCGGGCCCGGTCAGCTCCAGATGCAGATCGGCGCCCAGACTCTCGGCAGGATTGACCCATGATTCCGGCATGGAAATGCACCCTACAGCCGGTCGCCTGCTCTTCTAGATTCAAGGCATGACGAATGAAGCGCAGGTCAAGGAAGCACAGTTCAACCAGGCGGAGCAGGGCGAAGCGAGCGAGGTGAAGGGCGCGGCCGGTGGTGTGCGTCGGATCAACTTCGCCAAGGCGGCGCCGAAGGCGTTCAAGGCCCTGATCGGGTTCGACGCGGCGGCACGTGAGGGGCTCGATCCGGCCCTGGTGGAACTGGTCCAGATCCGTTCCTCGCAGCTCAACAAGTGCGCGTACTGCCTGCATATGCACACCACCGACGCCCGCAAGGCCGGTGAGAGCGAGGAACGTCTGCACATGGTCGCCGTCTGGGAGGAGGCCGCGCACTTCTTCACTCCGAAGGAGCGGGCGGCCCTCGCCCTCACCGAGGCCGTGACCCTGGTGGCGCAGGGTGGCGTACCGGATGAGGTCTACCGGCGCGCGGCCGCCCACTTCGACGAGCCGGAGTTGGCCCGTCTGCTGGCCCTGATCTTCACCATCAACACCTGGAACCGGCTGGCCCTCAGCACGGGGAAGGTGGCGGGGACGGACGAGCGGTAGAAGTGGGCAGGGAGTGGGGCCGGGCACGGGGTGTACATGGGCCGGCCCCCGCCCAAGGGACTCTCAGGGCCTCAGCCCCCCCGCTGCCGCCCCTCGCAGCTCCTCCCGCACCCGCTCCGCCATCCCCGTCAACGCCGCCATCGCCTGCCGCTGCAGTCCCGGGCCGAAGGTGACCCTGGCCGCGCCCAGGGCGCCGAGTTCGCGGGGTGTGGGACCGTCCGCGGTCACCACGGCGTTGAGCGGGAGGCCGATGGCGGTGGCCAGTTCGGCCAGGAGGGGCGGTGGCGCCAGGATGGGGTAGACGCAGTCGGCGCCCGCCGCGGCGTAGAGGCGGCCGCGGCGGACCGTCTCGTCGCTGTCCGGGACGCCGCGCAGGTAGGTGTCGATCCGGGCGTTGATCACCAGGGCGTCGCCTGCCTCGGCGCGGACCTCGGCCAGCCAGTCGGCCTGCTGGTGTGCGTCCCGTAGTTGGCCGGTGGTGTGGTCGGTGTCCTCCAGGTTGCAGCCCACCGCCCCGGCGTCCGCGAGCCGGCCGACCAACTCCCGGGCGGACAGGCCGTATCCGGCTTCCACGTCCGCCGAGACCGGGATGTCGACGGCGCGGGCGATGCGCGCGACGGCGGCGAACATCTCGTCCGGCGGGGTCGCGCCGTCCTCGTAGCCGAGGGAGGCCGCGACGCCCGCGCTGGGGGTGGCCAGTGCCGGGAAGCCGGCGTCGGCGAAGACCCTGGCGCTGGCGGCGTCCCAGGGGCCGGGCAGGACCAGCGGCAGGCCGGGGCCGTGGTGGAGGGCGCGCAGTGCGGCGGCGGCCGTCATGAGGCACCGCCGATCGGGGTCAGCGCTGCCCCCACCGGTACCCGGGCCGCCACATTGATCCGGTTCCAGGAGTTGATGGCGGTGATCAGCGCGATGAGGCGGACGATTTCGGTGTCGTCGAAGTGGGCCGCTGCGCGCTCGTAGACCTCGTCCGATACGCCACCCCGGGCCACCAGGGTCACGGCCTCGGTGAGGGCGAGGGCGGCCCGTTCCTTGTCGCTGTAGTGGTCCGCGGCTTCCTCCCAGGCGCTGAGGAGGGCGATCCGCTCGTCGGTCTCCCCGGCCTTGCGGGCGTCCGTGACATGCATATCGAGGCAGAAGGCGCAGTGGTTGAGCTGTGAGGCCCGGATGAGGAGGAGCTCGACCAGAGTCGGGTCGAGGTCTTTCTTGGCGGCCCGGGTCAGTGCCAGCAGCGGGTCGTGGATGCCGGGCGCGAGCCGGTAGAAGGGGAGCCGCGCGGTCTCGGTCGCGATCATGCCTGCCCCGGGGTCATGCGGGTGGCGACGCCGAAGCGGTTCCAGGCGTTGATGGTGGTGATCAGGGCGATGAGCTGGGCGAGTTCGGTGTCGTCGAAGTGGGCCGCGGCGCGGTCGTAGACGGCGTCCGGGACGAAGCCGTCGGTGAGGAGGGTGACCGCCTCGGTGAGGGCGAGGGCGGCCTGCTCCTTTTCGGTGTAGTGGCCGGCGGCCTCCTCCCAGGCGTTGAGGAGGTAGACGCGCTGCTCGGTCTCGCCGGCCTTGCGGGCGTCCGTGATGTGCATATCGATGCAGAAGGCGCAGTGGTTGAGCTGCGACGCCCGGATCTTGACCAGCTCGACCAGCGTCGGGTCGAGGCCCTGCTTCGCCGCCGCATCCAGCGCGATCATGGCCTTGTAGACGTCCGGCGCGAGTTTCGCCCAGTGCAGCCGGGGGCCGTGCCGGTGCGCCGCGCCCCCCGCCGTCCCGGAGGCCGTGGCCGGTGTCGTCGTCTGTGCTGTCGGTGTGGTCGTCATGGCTACGACGCTACGGCGGCAATGGCGCAGCTGTATGGTCCACTTACATGGGGAATTCCTGGGCCACTTTCGGTCGCGATCTGCACCTCGACCTCACCGGGCCCGGCGGGCTGCGGGCCGCGCTGCTGCACGCCCTGCGGGACGCCGTACGGTCCGGCCGGCTGACCCCCGGCACCCGGCTGCCGTCCTCCCGCTCGCTCGCCGCCGACCTCGGCATCGCCCGCAACACCGTCGCCGACGCCTACGCCGAACTCGTCGCCGAGGGCTGGCTCAGCGCACGGCAGGGCTCCGGCACCCGCGTGGCGGAGCGGGTCCTGCCGCGCGCCACGCCCGCCTCGCGGCGCACCACGGGTCCGGCCGGCCACCCCGACCGGCCGCGCCTCGACCTCACCCCGGGCACCCCCGATGTCTCCGCCTTCCCCCGCACCGCCTGGCTCGCCGCCGCCCGCCGCGCCCTGACCGCCGCCCCCAGCGAGGCCTTCGGCTACGGCACCCCGCGCGGCCGCCCCGAACTCCGCACCGTCCTCGCCGACTACCTCGCCCGCGCCCGTGGCGTACGCGCCGACCCCGACCGCATCGTGATCTGCACCGGTTTCATGCAGGGGCTGGCACTGCTCAGCCGGGCGCTGGGCACCGGGCGGCTGGCCACCGAGGCGTACGGCCTCCGCTTCCACCGGGACGTGATCGAACGCGCCGGTCTGCGCACCGTGCCCCTCGGCGTCGATGAACACGGCGCCCGTACCGAGGAGCTGTCCGCCCTCGACGACCTGCGGGCCGCCCTCCTCACCCCCGCCCACCAGTTCCCCACCGGCGTGCCGCTGCACCCCGACCGCCGTGCCGCCGCCGTCAACTGGGCACGCGCCAACGGTGGTTACGTCCTGGAGGACGACTACGACGGGGAGTTCCGCTACGACCGCCAGCCGGTCGGCGCGCTCCAGGGGCTGGACCCCGACCACGTGGTGTACCTGGGCACCGCGAGCAAGAGTCTGGCCCCCGCACTGCGGCTGGCCTGGATGGTGCTGCCGGACCGCCTCGTCGACCCGCTGCTCGCCGTCAAGCGCACCGGCGAATGGCAGTCCGGGCAGCTGGAGCAGCTCACCCTCGCCGAGTTCATCTCCTCGGGCGCCTACGACCGGCATCTGCGCGGGATGCGGCTGCGCTACCGGCGCCGCCGCGACCAGTTGGTGGCCGCCCTGGCCGACCGCGCGCCCCACGTCCATGTCTCCGGCATCGCCGCCGGACTCCACGCCGTACTGGAACTCCCGCCCGGCACCGAGCAGTCCATCGTCCAGGCCGCCCGCTGGCAGGGCCTCGCTCTGGAGGGCCTCAGCAGCTTCCACGATCCCGCCGCCCCAACGGCCATTCGTGACGCTCTGGTCGTGGCCTACGGCACCCCGCCCGACCATTCCTTCGCGGGCGTCCTGGACGCGCTGCTCAGGGCGCTGCCGCCGGGGGAGTGACGGACGGCCGTGCACCGGCGCCCGCTTCCGGTGAGCGGGCTCGCGGCCGGAGACGCGTACGCAGCTGCGGCCACCGCCCCTGTCGTCGCCGGGAGTTCCTGGCCGGAACCCGACGACGGCCGAGCGGTGGCCGCGCTGTGTCACGCTGACAAGGCCGGACAGGATCACTGATACGACCGTTCTCCCACAGCTTCTTGATCGCCGGGTACCCCGGGCGCGGCGGCTGCGCGCGGCGCCGAAATACGCTGCTTGTTGCGGTCGGCCCGCGCTACAACTCCCGTACGAAGCACACCCGGTCCAGCCCCGGCCCGTCGTAGTCGCCGTGCACCGGGACGCCGTCGTCGTCGATCCGGTCGCCCGGCTCCAGCTGGAATCCCATACGGGTGTGGTACGCGATGGAGTTGCGGTTGTTGGGGCTGGTGATGCAGCGGACCTGGCTGCGGCCGGCCGCGCGGGCCGTAGCGAAGAAGCGGTCGTAGAGGGTGCTGCCGATCCCCTCCCGACGGCCCTCCGGGCACACGCCCGCGAAGTGGATATACGCGGTCCTGGGGTCCGTCTGGGACAGGAAGCCGATCAGAAAGGCGTGCAGGGTCTGGTCGGGCCGCTCGACCAGGAAGCTGGTGTCGGCGAAGTGCTGAAGCCAGAGGCGCGGTACGAGCAGCCGGCGCTGCTGTGCGCCCGCTTCGCCGCCCAGGCCGTCCCACCAGTCGGTGAGGGCCTGCCGAAGCCGCGCGTGGTCCCCGGGGACCGGGCGGCACAAGGTCAGATGTCCGGACAGCTGTTCCAGCGCTCGGGCGTGCTCGGTCATGGTCTGGCTCCTCCGTCCTCGGGGGTGAACGGGCTCTTGCCCCGATCATTGGCCAGCGTAGACGGCGGTTGATCCGGGCGACTGGCGAAAAGTCGCCTCTCGCCTGGTCAACTCCCTGACGTCTAGGGTCGGTTGAGGCGGCAAGGGGAAGTCGCCGCCCCGCTCGCCTGACCCTGCGAATGCGTTGCGCTGGCAAATCAGCGGATGTCCGTCAGCTCCCCACCCGCGTGCGCCTCGCCCCCAACTGCGCTGTTGTGCAACGGCGTTGAGGGTGGTGTCGGCGCCGCTCCCGGTGGCGTCCCGTACCCACCGGGCGTCACCAGTGCTGACCCCTGCCACATCTACGCCCGGTGGCGCGCGCCCCGCTGCGTCCTGAGCGCCACCTCGCGCTGCGCCATTCAGGGTAATTGGGTGTGACGCCTATGGCGTGGCGGCCTGAATGGCGCGCCTACTGATGTTACTGACCGGCGGGTTGCATACCTGGCGGGGGGCTTCGGTATGCAGATGCGAATTCACATCGGCTGTCCTTGCCGTGCCCGCTCCCAGGTTGATGCCCACTTCCCGCAGCAGCACCGGCTCCGCGGGGAGCTGAACGGCCCGCCAACATCCAGCAACCGGAGGGCCAGAGAGCATGGCACCCACCTTCACCTTGGCGAGCGCATCACCAAACCCGGCTGTGTTCGGACAGCCGGTCACTTTGACCGCCACCGTCATCCCGCTGGGGCTGGGAACACCCACCGGCACCGTGACCTTCGTCGTCGCCGGCGGGCCCACCCTGACCGCCCCGCTCGTCGGGGGCACCGCGACCGTCACCACGACCGCTATCCCCATCGGTTTTCATACCTTCACTGCGAACTACAACGGCAGCCCCCAGTTCTCGCCGTCCAGCGGCTTCGGGTCCATCACGATCAACAAGGCGTCGACCTCCACCGTGGTGACCTCGTCCCCGGACCCGTCGAACTTCGGGCAGACGGTCTCCATCACCGCCACCGTCACACCGGTCGCGCCCGGCGCGGGCACCCCGACCGGCACGGTCACCTTCGTCATCGGCGGTGGCGGGGGCGGCACGCTGACCGCCCCGCTCGTCGGCGGTACGGCCACCGTCACCACCAGCACGCTCACCCCCGGCACCCACCTCATCACCGCGACCTACGGCGGCAATGCGCAATTCAATGCGTCGACCGACACCGATACCCAGACGGTGCAGCAGGTTCTGACCCCGACGACCACCACGGTCACCTCATCCCCCGACCCCTCGGTCTTCGGCCAGCCGGTGACCTTCACCGCCACCGTCGCACCCGTCCCGCCCGGCTCGGGCACCCCGACCGGCACGGTCACCTTCGCCATCTCCGGCGGCCCCACCCTCATCGCGACGCTCTCCGGCGGCACGGCGACCATCACCACCAGCAGTCTCAGCGTCGGCCCGCACACCGTGACCGCGACCTACAGCGGCAGCGGCACCTTCGCCTCGTCGAGCGGCACGGACACCCAGACGGTCAACAAGGCATCGACGACCACGACCGTCACCTCCTCGCCGGACCCGTCGTCGGTCGGCCAGCCGGTGACCTTCACGGCCACGGTCGCCCCGGTGTCGCCCGGCGCGGGCACCCCGACCGGCACCGTCACCTTCGTCATCTCCGGCGGCCCGACCCTGACCGGCACCCTCTCCGGCGGCACGGCGACCGTCACCACCAGTTCGCTGACCGCCGGTACGCATACGGTCACCGCGACCTACAGCGGCAACGGCAACTTCAACCCCTCCACCGGCACGGACACCCACACGGTGGGCCAGACGGCGACCACCACGACCGTCACCTCCTCCCCGGACCCGTCCGTGGTCGGCCAGTCGGTGACCTTCACGGCGACGGTCGCCCCGGTGCCACCGGGCGCGGGGACCCCGACCGGCACGGTGACCTTCGTCATCTCCGGCGGCCCGACCCTGACCGGCACCCTCTCCGGCGGCACGGCGACCGTCACCACCAGTGCGCTGGGCGCCGGTTCGCATACGGTCACGGCGACCTACAGCGGTGACGCCAACTTCTCCGGTTCGGTGGGTACGGACACCCAGACCGTCAACCAGGCATCGACGACCACTACGGTCACCTCGTCGCCGGACCCGTCCGTAGTGGGGCAGTCGGTGACGTTCACGGCCACGGTGGCGCCGGTGTCGCCGGGCGCAGGCACGCCGACCGGCACGGTGACCTTCGTCATCTCCGGCGGCCCGACCCTGACCGGCACCTTGTCCGGGGGGACGGCGAGCGTCAGCACAAGTGCCCTCTCCGCCGGCACGCATACGGTCACGGCGACCTACGGCGGTGACGCCAACTTCTCCGGTTCGGTGGGTACGGACACCCAGACCGTCAACCAGGCATCGACGACCACTACGGTCACCTCGTTCCCCGACCCCTCCGTGACGGGCCAAACGGTCAACTTCACCGCCTTTGTGGGACCGGTGTTCCCCGGCGGCGGCGTCCCGACGGGAACCGTCAGCTTCGTCATCACGAACGGGGTCACCACGGTGACCCTCAGCGGCACCCTCGACGGCGCCGGCGTCGCGACCGTCAGCACCAACGGGCTGGTCACCGCGGGCACTTACACCGTCACCGCGACCTACAGCGGAGACGCCAACTACACCGGCTCCAGCGACACCGACACCCAGACCGTGAACCAGGCGGCGACGACCACTACGGTCACCTCGTCGCCGGACCCGTCCGTAGTGGGGCAGCCGGTCACCTTCACGGCCACCGTCGCGCCGGTCGTGCCGGGCGTGGGGACCCCGACCGGGACGGTGACGTTCGTCATCAGCGGCGGTCCGACGCTGACCGGCACCCTCTCCGGCGGGACGGCGAGCGTCACGACCAGCGCGCTGAGCGCCGGTACGCATACGGTCACGGCGACGTACAGCGGTGATGCGAACTTCGCGTCGTCGGTGGGTACGGACACGCAGACGGTGGGGCAGGCGTCGACGACCACGACGGTCTCGTCGTCGCCCGACCCGTCGGTGTTCGGTGAGCCGGTGACGTTCACGGCGGTCGTCGCGCCGGTGGCGCCGGGCGCGGGCACGCCGACCGGGACGGTGACGTTCGTCATCAGCGGTGGTCCGACCCTGACCGGCACCCTCTCCGGCGGGACGGCGAGCGTCACGACCAGCGCGCTGAGCGTCGGCACGCACACCGTGACGGCGACGTACAGCGGTGACGCCAACTTCACGTCCTCGGTCGGTACGGACACGCAGACGGTGGGGCAGGCGTCGACCACTACGACGGTCACTTCGTCGCCGGACCCGTCCGTGGTGGGCCAGCCGGTGACGTTCACGGCGGTCGTCGCGCCGGTTTCGCCGGGTGCGGGTACGCCTACGGGCACGGTGACATTCGTCGCGACGGATGGCGTGACCACGGTGACGCTGACCGGCACGCTCAGCGGCGGTACGACCAGCGTGACCACCACTGGGCTGGTGACCGCGGGCGTGTACACGGTGACCGCGACCTACAGCGGTGATGCGAACTTCGCGTCGTCGGTGGGTACGGACACGCAGACGGTGGGCGCGGCGTCGACGACCACGACGGTCACTTCGTCGCCCGATCCGTCGGTGTTCGGCGAGCCGGTGACGTTCACGGCGGTCGTCGCGCCGGTCGCGCCGGGCGCGGGCACCCCGACCGGGACGGTCACTTTCGTCATCAGCGGCGGTCCGACCCTGACCGGCACCCTCTCCGGCGGGACGGCGAGCGTCACGACCAGCGCGTTGAGCGTCGGCACGCATACGGTCACGGCGACGTACAGCGGCGACGCGAACTTCACCTCGTCGTCCGGTACGGACACCCAGACGGTGAACCTGGCATCGACGACCACGACGGTCACTTCGTCGCCGGACCCGTCGGTGGTGGGCGAGCCGGTGACGTTCTCGGCCACGGTTTCGCCGGTTTCGCCGGGTGCGGGTACGCCTACGGGCACGGTGACGTTCGTCGCGACGGATGGCGTGACCACGGTGACGCTGACCGGCACGCTCAGCGGGGGCACAACCAGCGTGACCACCAGCGGGCTCGTCACGGCGGGCGTCTACCTCGTCACGGCGACCTACAGCGGTGATGCGAGCTTCACGTCGTCGGTCGGTACGGACACCCATACGGTGGGCGCGGCGTCGACGACCACGACGGTCACTTCGTCGCCCGATCCGTCGGTGTTCGGTGAGCCGGTGACGTTCACGGCCGTCGTCGCCCCGGTGGCGCCGGGTGCGGGTACCCCGACCGGGACGGTCACCTTCGTGATCACTGGTGGTCCCACGCTCACCGGAACGCTTTCGGGCGGTACCGCGAGCGTCACGACCAGCGCGTTGAGCGTCGGCACGCATACGGTCACGGCGACGTACAGCGGCGACGCGAACTTCACCTCGTCGTCCGGTACGGACACCCAGACGGTGAACCTGGCGTCGACGACCACGACGGTCACCTCGTCGCCGGACCCGTCCGTAGTGGGCGAGCCCGTGACCTTCACAGCCACGGTGGCGCCGGTTTCGCCGGGTGCGGGTACGCCTACGGGCACGGTGACCTTCGTGGCGACGGACGGCGTGACCACGGTGACCCTCACGGGCACGCTCAGCGGGGGCACGACCAGCGTGACCACCACTGGGCTGGTGACCGCGGGCGTGTACACGGTGACGGCGACCTACAGCGGCGACGGAAGCTTCACCGGTTCGGTCGGTACGGATACGCAGACGGTGGGCGCGGCATCGACGACCACGACGGTCACGTCGTCGCCCGACCCGTCGGTGTTCGGCGAGACGGTGACCTTCACGGCCGTCGTCGCCCCGGTGGCGCCGGGTGCGGGTACCCCGACCGGGACGGTCACTTTCGTGATCACTGGTGGTCCCACGCTCACCGGAACGCTTTCGGGCGGTACCGCGAGCGTCACGACCAGCGCATTGAGCGTCGGCACGCATACGGTCACGGCGACGTACAGCGGCGACGCGAACTTCACCTCGTCGTCCGGTACGGACACCCAGACGGTGAACCTGGCATCGACGACCACGACGGTCACTTCGTCGCCCGACCCGTCCGTAGTGGGCGAGCCGGTGACCTTCACAGCCACGGTCGCGCCGGTTTCGCCGGGTGCGGGTACGCCTACGGGCACGGTGACCTTCGTGGCCACGGACGGCGTGACCACGGTGGCGCTGACCGGCACGCTCAGTGGCGGTACGACCAGCGTGACCACCAGCGGGTTGGTGACCGCGGGCGTGTACACCGTGACCGCGACGTACAGCGGTGACGGAAGCTTCACGGGCTCGGTCGGTACGGACACCCATACGGTGGGGCAGGCGTCGACGACCACTACGGTCACCTCGTCGCCGGATCCGTCCGTAGTGGGTGAGACGGTGACGTTCACGGCCACGGTGGCGCCGGTTTCGCCGGGTGCGGGTACGCCTACGGGCACGGTGACCTTCGTCGCGACGGACGGTGTGACCACGGTGGCGCTGACCGGCACCCTCAGTGGCGGCACGACCAGCGTCACCACCAACGGCCTGGTGACGGCGGGAAGTTACTCCGTGACGGCGACGTACAGCGGCGACGCGAACTTCGCGTCGTCAGCCGGTACGGACACCCAGACGGTGGGCCAGGCGTCGACAACTACTGCCGTGAGTTCGTCGCCCGACCCGTCGGTGGTAGGCGAAACGGTCACGTTCACGGCCACGGTCGCGCCCGTCGCGCCGGGCACCGGTACACCTACGGGCACGGTGACCTTCGTCGCCACGGACGGCGTGACCACGGTGGCGCTGACCGGCACCCTCACTGGCGGCGCGACCAGCGTCAGCACCAACGGACTGGTGACAGCGGGCAGTTACTCCGTAACGGCCACGTACAGCGGCGACGCGAACTTCGCGTCCTCCGTCGGTACGGACACCCAGACGGTCGGCCAGGCATCAACGACCACAACGGTCTCGTCCTCGCCCGACCCGTCGGTGGTGGGCGAGACGGTGACGTTCACCGCCACGGTCGCCCCGGTCGCGCCGGGTGCCGGCACGCCCACGGGCACGGTGACGTTCGTCGCGACGGACGGCGTGACCACGGTGACCCTCACCGGCACACTCAGTGGCGGCACCACCAGCGTCACCGCCAACGGTCTGGTCACCGCCGGAAGTTACTCGGTCACAGCGACCTACGGCGGCGACGGAAGCTTCACCGGCTCGGTCGGTACGGACACCCACACGGTGGCCGCGGCGTCGACGACCACAACGGTCTCGTCCTCGCCCGACCCGTCGGTGGTGGGCGAGACGGTGACCTTCACCGCCACGGTCGCCCCGGTCGCGCCGGGTGCAGGCACCCCCACGGGCACGGTGACGTTCGTCGCGACGGACGGCGTGACGACCGTGACCCTCACCGGAACCCTCAGCGGCGGCACCACCAGCGTCACCACCAACGGCCTGGTCACCGCCGGAATCTACTCCGTAACGGCGACCTACGGTGGCGACGCGAACTTCGCCTCGTCCGTCGGTACCGACACCCAGACCGTCAACCAGGCGTCAACGGTCACCGTGCTGTCCCTGGCGCCGAACCCGTCCGTCGCAGGGGAGACGGTGACCTTCACGGCCACCGTCGCCCCGGTCGCGCCGGGTGCGGGTACCCCGACGGGGACGGTCACCTTCGTCGTCACCGGCGGTCCGACGCTGACCGCCACCCTGTCCGGCGGGACGGCATCCGTCTCGACCAGTGCGCTGGGGGCCGGCTCCTTCCCGGTCACCGCGACCTACAGCGGTGACGCCAACTTCACCGGGTCCACCGCCACCGACACCCAGATCGTGGGCCAGGCGTCCACGACCACGACGGTCTCGTCCTCGCCTGACCCGACGGTGTTCGGGCAGACAGTGACCTTTACGGCCACGGTCGCCCCGGTCGCGCCCGGATCCGGCACGGTGACCGGCACGGTGGTCTTCGTCATCGACGGTGGTGGGGGCGGAACGCTCACCGGCACCGTCGCCGGCGGGGTCGCGACCGTCACCACCAGCACACTCGACGCCGGTACCCACAACGTCACCGCGACCTACAGCGGCGACGTCAACTTCACCGGTTCCACCGGCACCGACACCCAGACGGTGAGCCAGTCGGGCACGACCACCACGGTCACCTCGTTCCCGGACCCGTCCGGGGCCGGCGACACGGTCACCATCGTGGCGTTCGTGACGCCGGTGGCTCCGGGCAGCGGAATCCCGACCGGAACCGTCACCTTCACCGTCACGGACGGGGTGACCACCGTGACCCTCACCGCGACGCTCGACGGTGACGGTGTCGCCGCGGTCAGCACCCCGCTGGCCACGGCCGGCAGCTACCTCATCACCGCGGTCTACGGAGGTGACACCAACTTCACGGGCTCCACCGACACCGACACCCACACCGTCACCGGAGCGTGAGTCCGAGTCCGAGTCCGAGTCCGAGTCCGAGTCTGAGCTGACCTCCGTCCCTTCTCGACTTCCTTCTCCTGTAGTGCGCAACACCGTCGGGCCGTCCTCGTCAGGGCGGCCCGACGCCTGTCTGCTCCCGGTCTGTCGGCCCCCGGCCCGTTTGTGCCGGCGCCGGACGGCACCTCGTTTGCGGCGGGCCCACGGGGGCCGTTTACGCTGACCCCGCTCAAACAGATGTTCACGGGGGAAAGGCAAAGACATGGCAGAGAAGGCACGCCGGCGGCTGCGGTCGAGCACGGTGATCCTGGGCGGTATGGGCGCGCTCGCCGCCGCCCTGACGTCCTGCGGCTCGGAGCCGGACAAGCGCTGCGTCGACCGCAACAGCTACGACACGCTCAAGGGCTACCGCATCGTCGACTCCAAGAAGTGCTCGGCGAGCGGCAGTTCGTCCTCCGGGAGCAGCGGTACCGGCAGCGGCGGCCGCGGCGCGAAGCGCACCGACGCCCAGTGGTACTACGACCCGTCCAACAAGGGCGGCTCGTACGCCGACAGCGGCACCTTCAGCAAGAGCACGGCCGTCAACCGCGGCGGCTTCGGCTGCTCGGGCTCGGGCGGCGGCTCGCACGGCTCCTTCGGCGGCTGAGCGGCGACGGCACGGCATGGAACGCCACACCATCGAGCCGCGCCCCGGCTGGCAGCAGACCGTCGAGGCGCAGGGCCTGATCTACCCGCTGACCCGTTACCCGGACGATTCGCTGCGCCCGTACTGGGACGAGAGCGCGTACTACTCCTTCACGCTCTCCGAGGTCGAGGCCCTGGAGGAGGTCGTCGAGGAGCTGCACGGCATGTGCCTGGCTGCGGCCGCGCACATCGTCGAACAGGACCGCTTCGCCGACCTCGGCATCGACGACCCGCGACTGGCCGGGCTGATCGCCGAATCCTGGCGCCGCCGTGACGAAATCCCCTCCCTCTACGGGCGGTTCGACCTGCACTACGACGGCAGCGGCCCGGCCAAGATGCTGGAGTACAACGCCGACACCCCGACCTCGCTGGTCGAGGCCGCCAGCCCGCAGTGGTTCTGGATGGAGGAGCGCTTTCCCGGCGCCGACCAGTGGAACTCGCTGCACGAGCGGCTGGTGGCGGCCTGGAAGCGGCAGGCCCCGCTGCTGCCGCCCGGTGCCCCGCTGCACTTCGCGCACTCGTCGGGCGACGAACTCGGCGAGGATCTGATGACCGTCGCCTATCTGGAGGAGACGGCGCAGCAGGCGGGCCTGGAGACGGTCGCCATCTCGATGGAGGACATCGGCTGGGACCGGCTGTCGGGCCGCTTCGTCGACCAGCGGCTGCGTTTCATGCGGGCCTGCTTCAAGCTCTACCCGTGGGAGTGGCTGGCCAGCGACGACTTCGGCCCCTACGTCCTGGACACCCTGGACAACGGCGGCGGCACCGGCTCCACCCTCTGGATCGAACCGTCCTGGAAGATGCTGCTCTCCAACAAGGCGCTGCTGGCGATCCTGTGGGAGCTCAACCCCGGCCACCCGAATCTGCTGCCCGCCTACCTGGACGGGCCGCGCGAGCTGGCGCAGACCCGCGGCTACGCCGCCAAGCCGCTGCTCGGCCGGGAGGGCGCCGGGGTCACGCTCCACGAGCCGGGCGCCGAGCCGGTACTGCGGGCGCCCGGCGACCCCTGCTGCTACCAGGAGCTGGCGCCCCTGCCGGACTTCGACGGCAACCGGGTGGTCCTCGGCGCCTGGGTCGTCGAGGACGAGTCGGCCGGCCTCGGCATCCGCGAGTCGGCGGGCCCGGTCACCGATGAGTACGCGCGGTTCCTGCCCCATGTGATCCTGAGCTAGCCGCGCCACCCTGCGCGGCCAGGTGCCGCGCCAGATCGCCGGAACCTTAAACCCGTGCAAGTTCATGCAAGTTCAGTGCGCAGCAGGGTGACTTAAGCGCAAGCTCATGGATAGAGATCGTCTTCAATGAGTGAGGATGGCACCATGGCATTGCACATGCTTGGCAAGGACCCGAACTCCCCCGAGGGTAAGTCCGCCACCGTCTATTACGACGACGTGACTGACAAGTACCTGGTCCAGGGCCTGAAGGTGCTGGACGACGAACGACTCTCCCAGTTGGATCTTCCGGACCATGAGACGGTCGTGGAAATCCCCAAGTACATGACACAGTTCTTTCCGGAGGTACGCGATGGCGGCCGAGCTGACGTTTAGCGAGCTGTTCAGGCAGGCCAAGCGTTCCGCCGTTCACCTGGAGATGAGGGACGGCTACATGCGATCCGACCCGCGCTTCGTCTCCTGGCGGCAGGCCCCGCAAAGCGTTCCTGCCGAGAACGACCCGGCCTCGCGCCCCTGGCTCGCCCTGATGCAAGAGATCACCACGCGCGGTGTGGAGGTCCGACGTGCTCGGATCTTCTCCGAGCCCATGAGTGACTACCTCCGCTTTGAGCACCACCTCACGCCCAGCAACGTGGAGGCCGGCGAGCAGGTGCGCTGGCTGCCACGTCGCAAGGTGTCGGACCTGGCGCTCCCAGGCAATGACTTCTGGCTGTTCGATGACAGCCTGGTCGTCTTCCTGCACTTCACCGGGGATGGCGAGCTGTCACCCGAGGGAGACGAGGAGCGGACGACGGAACCAGCCATCGTGCAGCTCTGCTCGACGTCTTTCGAGGCGGTCTGGGAACGCGCAGTCCCGCACGAGGTTTACCGGCCGGTCTGATCCACGAACAGGGCTGAACTCTCCGTGTCCCCGTCGTCGCCGTCGTCCAGCATCCAGCAGGCCAGGGAAGCGCTGGGGAAGCGCCTCCGCGAGATCCGCCAGGACTCCGGTCTGACCGCCCGCGCTGTGGCGGCGGCGGCAGGGTGGCATGAGTCGAAGAGTTCCCGGCTTGAGAACGGCCGAACTCTGCCCTCCGATGAGGACATTCGTACCTGGACCCGGATCTGTGACGCCGAGGGCCAAGCTGCGGACCTCATCGCGACCGCCCGTGGCATCGACGGCATGTATGTGGAGTGGCGGCGACTGGAAAGCGCCGGCCTGAAGCATGCCCAGGAGTCCGTGCTGCCGCTCTTTGAGCAAACCCATTGGTTCCGCTTCTATCAGTCGTGGGTCATTCCAGGGCTGCTCCAGACCCAGGACTACACACGCGCCATCCTTAACACGGTTGCCTCCGTCAGGGACACTCCTGGCGACACTGACGAGGCTGTCGCAGCACGGATGGAGCGCCAGCGTGTCTTGTACACGGGAGGACGCCGGTTCGCCTTCCTGATGGAGGAATGGGTTCTTCGCACGGTCATCGGAGATTCCGGCACGATGGTCAGCCAATTGAGCCACCTGATCGGAATGGCGGCCACGCCCTCCTTGAGCCTTGGTGTGATCCCCATGGGGGTCGTGCGTGGCAATGCGTGGCCGTGCGAGTCCTTCTCTCTGTACGACGAGAAACAGGCATCCTGTGAGCTCGTGTCCGCCAGCCTCACCGCGAAGCGACCGAGCGAAATCGCCGAGTACGCCAAGACGTTCACCGAACTCGCAGGCATCGCTGTCTACGGGGCGGCAGCCAGGAAGCTCGTTACTTCGGCAATTGACGCGCTCGGGTGACGGTGTGCAAGTTCGTAGAAGTTCATTGAGCTGAGTCTTTCGCTCTCCATACCGTCGGGAAGACCCGTTTCCGTGCTTTAGCTGTCGCGCCAAGGGACGTCAGCGAATGCGAATGCTCTGTGGCCAGGGACACACGATGGCTGAAGAACAGGCGGCCTGTGGGCCTGCCACATCTGCCGGCGATAGTCGGATCCTGAAGACTCCCGCCCCGGCGGCGGAAACCTGGACAGTCGAGCAGCCGGGGCGGGTGACCAACCGCAAAGGAAACCCCTTTGCGGCGTATGGGTCATGCCCTCGACCGTACGGCGGCATGGCTCCTCGCGAAAGAGGAGGTTGGTGCATGAGCGTTGTGAGCGTCGATACATACGAGACGCGCACACCCGACACCGAAGGCTGGCGCGGTGTGCCCTTCCGCCACGAGGCGGAGATGGAGGAGGACGGCGGCAAACATGATGGCGGCCCCATGCCCCCCGAGGCTCCGCGTGAACCGTCGCCACAGGGCGGGGACGGCAAGTAACCCACGCTGCTAAGGGCGAAAGCGCCCCTGCTCCGGCACGTGGCCGGATCAGGGGCGCGGTGCATTCAGCGGATGAGTTGCCATGTGGACAGGGCACAGCTGGGGCCGCCGACGCGGACGGCGAGGCCCGACAGTCCAGCGTCCGGCAGGCCCTCCCGGGCCTGCCGGACGCTGGACGACGACGTCACGTTCGAGTGTTCCGGGTGGGTACGGTCAAACCGGCCGGTACTCCTCGTGGGGAGTCGCCCGTTCCCAGATCGCTTCAAACGCGGATACGCATGCGTGGACCACACCGGCGTCGGTCACCAGCTCTTCACCGGTCATCTCCCCATCACCGTTGAAGTGATTGCACAGCACCGACGAACGGTCGAAGACCCAGCAGTCGTTGCCCGGCAACAGCAACGAGGAGGCTCGCCGACGGGGGAGCCAGCGCACCGACTCTCCGGCCTTGACGTTGTGTGACCCGCCACCCTTGCAGCTCCGCGCCGCCAAGGCCCCTGCTCCGCGGCGTGCGCGGACGGGTGCCCGTCTCATCCGAACGCCTCCGCCGGAAGCCGGGGCCCTTCGCCGTCGGCGTCGTCCGGGGCGTCGTGGCCGAGAGCCGTCAAGCGCCTGCCCCGGCTGTCGGCCACCCGGCGCACATCGGCAAGGTTTGCGGTCAATTCGACGGCCAGCAGGTGCAGTTCCCCGGGTGTCCACGCCCGTCCGGCGAGCAGGTGGCCGGCTTCGTCGATGAGATCGTCGGCCGAGCAGAGCTGCTCTTCCTCGATCCGGTCGGCGATGCGGGAGACATATCCGGTCCCGTCGCCTGCCAGGAAGCACGGTTTCCCGTCCGGGCTGGTCCACGGCAGCAGCCGGACGAAGTCCCTCGCTGTAGCGTTGGACATGTCATCAACTCCCTTGTAGTTGAGGGCCACGCCCCCGGGCCGTTCCACCACGGTCGCGGGGGTCCTCTTCGTCTCGTGAGGGGGCCTTCCTCGCTCTAGGCAACCGGTCCGCTACGCCCAGCGGTACGGTGGCAGTGGAAGCGGCTTTTAAGAGCTTTAAACGCTCGCGCACATCGGGGAGTTGAGGGCTAGTGGGCACTCGGGAACCGAACCGGCATCTGGAACGGCTCTACCGGCAGACCGGCTGGACGCTGCGGCAGTTCGTCCAGGCCGTGAACCGCATCGGCACCGAGCGAGGAACCCCGCTCAAGTACCGCGAGCCGTCCGCCCATCAGTGGTGTCAGGGGCACCTGCCGAAAGAGCAGGTCAGACCGCTGATCGTGGAGGCCCTGGCGCGGAAGCTGGGACGTCCGGTCACGCATGCCGAGGCAGGATTCCCGGCGCCGGTCACTGGCTCCGATGTCGCTCCGGGCACGGTTGAAGGGCTGATCGATCTCGGTAGGGGAGATATGGACCCCTCGCGTCGCAGCGTTCTCGGTATAGGGCTCTTTTCCGTTGCGCTGACGGTTCCCAATTGGCCGGATGTGGTGGGGCGGATGGAAGCCGTTCAAACCGGCCCAACTCCGCGCATTGGCATGCCGGAAGTTGACACGGTCATCGCCATGACCGAACGGATCTCAGAACTCGACGACCAATTCGGCGGACGCCACGCCCGCCCCATGGCTGCGGCATTTCTCGTCAATACGGTGGCTCCATATCTACGGGCTGAGGCGCCGGAATCGGTACGCAAGGCAATGATGTCGGCAGCCTCGGACCTCTGCTATCTCACCGGCTACATGGCTGTGGATGAGGGGGTGGAGGGACTGGGGCAGAAGTATTACCTGAAGGCATTGGAACTGGCCGGCGCCTCTGAGGACCACCTCACGTACTGCACGACACTGCGGGGCATGAGTGTGCAGGCAGTTGACCTGGGGCAGGGCCGTGAAGCCATGAGGCTGGCCGATGCTGCTGCCGCCGCCTCTCCGCAAGCGGGCCCGCGTATGCTCGCCTTCCTTGCGGGCCAGCAGGCACATGCCGCTGCGCAAACCGGAGACCGCCACAAGGCCCTGGCGCACCTCAAAGAGGCCGAAATCTCCATGGAAAAGGCTGAGGCGCGAGCGAAAGCCTTTGGATCCTATGACCCCTCAGCTCTCCACTACCACATCAGCCATGTTCGCCACGAGTTGGGAGACCTTCCCGGAGCCGTTGCGGCGATGCGGGAATCGGACAGGCTGTGTTACGACATCTACCGCCGGTCCCGGGTGAAGGAACGGGCCACCCTCGCCGAATTCCAACTTGAGGTGGGGCATCTGGAAGCAGCTTGTGCGACCTGGCATGAAGCGCTGGACGAATACCCTCTGGTGCAAAGCGGGCGGGTCGACCGGCGCATCGGGAAGATGTTCAAGCGCATCCGCCCCCACCTCAAGAACCACGCCGCCCGGGAACTCCACGAACGGGCCCGGCTCGTCACCCCGGCCTCCCTCCAGGCCCGGCCAGGCCACGCCTAGGACGTCGGCGCACGCCGCACTCCTACCCCTCCAACACGCCGCGCAGCTGGTCGAGCCCCCAGTCCAGGTCCTCCTTGCTGATGACCAGCGGTGGCGCGAGCCGGATCGTCGAGCCATGGGTGTCCTTGACCAGCACCCCGCGTGCCATCAGCTGCTCGGAGATCTCCCGGCCCGTGCCGCGCGACGGGTTGATGTCCACGCCGGCCCACAGGCCGCGGCCGCGTACCGCGTCCACCGTGCCGCCGCCCACCAGCAGGCCCAGCTCGCTGTGCAGGTGTTCGCCCAGTTCCACGGCCTGTTGCTGGAATTCGCCGGTCCGCAGCATCGCGATGACCTCCAGGGCCACCGCGCAGGCGAGCGGGTTGCCGCCGAATGTCGAGCCGTGCTCGCCCGGCGCGAAGACGCCCAGCACCTCGCGGGACGACACCACCGCCGAGACCGGCACCACACCGCCGCCCAGTGCCTTGCCGAGCACGTACATGTCGGGGACCACGTCCTCGTGCTCGCAGGCGAAGGTCCGGCCGGTGCGGCCCAGCCCGGACTGGATCTCGTCGGCGATGAACAGCACGTTCCGGCGGCGGGTCAGCTCCCGTACGCCCGCCAGATAGCCCGGCGGCGGCACCAGCACGCCCGCCTCGCCCTGGATCGGCTCCAGGAGGACGGCGACGGTGTCGGCGTCGACGGCGGCCTCCAGCGCGGCCAGGTCGCCGTACGGGACGATCTCGAAGCCGGGGGTGTAGGGGCCGAAGTCGGCGCGGGCCTCGGGGTCGGTGGAGAAGGAGACGATGGTGGTCGTCCGGCCGTGGAAGTTGTTGTCCGCGACGATGATCTTCGCCCGTCCGTCCGGGACGCCCTTGATCTTGTAGCCCCACTTGCGGGCCGTCTTCACCGCCGTCTCGACCGCCTCGGCGCCGGTGTTCATCGGGAGCACCAGCTCCATCCCGCACAGCTCCGCGAGCTGGGTGCAGAAGTCGGCGAACCGGTCGTGGTGGAAGGCGCGCGAGGTGAGCGTGACCCGCTCCAGCTGGGCCTTGGCCGCGTCGAGCAGCCGACGGTTGCCGTGCCCGAAGTTCAGGGCGGAGTACCCGGCGAGCATGTCCAGGTAGCGGCGGCCCTCGATGTCCGTCACCCAGGCGCCCTCGGCCGTGGCCACGACGACGGGCAGCGGATGGTAGTTGTGCGCGCTGTGGGCTTCGGCGGCGGCGATGCTGCGTTCCGTGGACGTCACCGGTGACTCCGTTCGGTAGGCCGATGGGGCGCGGGCGGTGCCGCGTCCCCTTCCATTGTTGCGCCCGGCCGGGCGGACCGACCTGCGAAGATCCGCCGGACAGGGGCTCCGGGGTGTCTTAGACTCTGCGGTGCGCACCGCGACTGGCGTACGGGGAAGCAACCTCGGTGAAGCGGTGTGCGGCAACCACCACGAGGTGCCGCCCCGCCTGGGCACCCCGGGACCACGACCGGCAACACCGATCGACCGCCCCGGAGGACGCCATGCCGCAGTCCGGCACGCCCCAGCCCGTCACGCCCCAGCCCCTTTCGCAGCCCGTTCCGCATCCCGCGCTGAGCGCCGCCGACCCCGAACTGGCCGCGCTGGTCGGCGCCGAGGAGCAGCTCCAGTCCGACACGCTGCGGCTGATCCCCAGCGAGAACTACGTCTCCGCCGCCGTGCTGGAAGCCACCGGCACCGTCCTGCAGAACAAGTACAGCGAGGGGTACGCGGGCCGTCGCTACTACGAAGGCCAGCAGAACATCGACCGCGTCGAGACCCTGGCCGTCGAGCGTGCCAAGGCCGTCTTCGGCGTGGAACACGCCAACGTCCAGCCGTACTCCGGCTCGCCCGCCAACCTCGCCGCCTACCTCGCCTTCGCCGAGCCCGGCGACACCGTGCTCGGCATGGCGCTGCCGATGGGCGGCCACCTCACGCACGGCTGGGGCGTCTCGGCGACCGGTAAGTGGTTCCGCGGTGTGCAGTACGGGGTACGCCCCGACACCGCGCTCATCGACTTCGACGAGGTGCGCGACCTCGCCCGCAAGGAACGCCCGAAGATCATCTTCTGTGGCGGTACGGCCGTCCCGCGCACCATCGACTTCGCCGCCTTCGGCGAGATCGCACGGGAGGTCGACGCCGTACTCGTCGCGGACATCGCGCACATCGCCGGCCTGATCGCGGGCGGCGCCCACCCGTCGCCCGTACCGCACGCGGACGTCATCTCCACCACCACCCACAAGACCCTGCGCGGCCCGCGCGGCGCGATGCTGATGTCCCGGGCGAGCCACGCCAAGGCCGTCGACAAGGCCGTCTTCCCCGGCCTCCAGGGCGGCCCGCACAACCACACCACCGCCGCCATCGCGGTCGCGCTGCGCGAGGCGGCCGCCCCGTCCTTCCGCGACTACGCGCACGCCGTCGTCGCCAACGCCAAGGCGCTCGCCGAGGCGCTGCTGGCCCGCGGCTACGACCTGGTCTCCGGCGGCACCGACAACCACCTGGTGCTGATCGACCTCACCTCGAAGGACGTCCCGGGCAAGGTCGCCGCGAAGGCGCTGGACCGGGCCGGCATCGTCGTCAACTACAACACCGTCCCCTTCGACCCCCGCAAGCCCTTCGACCCCTCCGGCATCCGCATCGGCACCCCGTCCCTCACCTCCCGCGGGCTGGGTACGGACCGGATGCCGCTGGTCGCCGAGTGGATCGACCGCAGCGTCCAGGCCGCGGCGAAGGGCGACGAGGAGGCGCTGACGGTGATCCGCACGGAGGTGGCCGAGCTGATGGCGGCCTACCCGGCGCCGGGGCTGCCGACGGCCTGAGGCCGCACTGTACGGGCGCCCGTATGGCCTGAGCCCGCGCCGTACGGGCACCCCGGGCCGTACGGGCGCCCGTACGGCCCCCGCCGCCCCGCGCCCCGTCCGGCTGTCTCCCCGCCCCGCGCCCCGTCCGGCTCCCCGGCCCGTGATCCGTGATCCGTGACCCGTGATCAGCCGGTGAGCCGGACCGGCAGCACCTCGGTGCTGTTGCCGATGAAACTCGGGTGCGGTGGCAGCTCCGCGGCCGGGACGGCGAGGTCCAGCGCCGGGTAGCGGGTGAAGAGCGCCTCCAGGGCGACCGTCGCCTCCAGCCGGGCCAGCGGCGCGCCCAGGCAGTAGTGCGGCCCGTGGCCGAAGGAGAGATGCCGGGTGGCCGGCCGCCGGGTGACATCGAACCGGTCCGCGTCGGGGCCGTACGCCTCCGGGTCCCGGCCGGCCGCGGAGTAGGAAGCCAGCATCGGGGTGCCACGCGGTACGAGCGTGCCGCCGAGCTCCAGGTCACGGACCGGATAGCGGAACGGGAAGTGGGCGACCGGACTGTCGTGCCGCAGCGTCTCCTCGACCACGTCGTCCCAGCTCGCCCGCCCGGCCCGGACCAGCTCCAGCTGCGCGCGGTCGGTGCACAGGGCCCGCACCGCGTTGGTGATCAGATTGAGCGTGGTCTCATGCCCGGCGATGATCATCAGCAGCAGGGTGCCGACCAGCTCGCGTGCGCTCAGCCGGTCGCCGTCCTCCTCCTGGGCGGCGATCAGCGCACTGGTCAGATCGTCACCGGGGTCGGCCCGCCGGGCCTCGGCGACCTGCCCGAGGACGGCGATGATCTCCACGTTGGCCGCCTGCACCTCGGCCGCCGTGCCGCTCGTCCCCACGATCAGGTTCGACAGCTCATGCAGCCGGTCGCGTAACGCGGCGTCCACGCCCAGCAGTTCGCAGATCACGCCCATCGGCAGCGGATAGGCGAAGTGCCGGCGCAGCTCCACCGTGCCGTCGGCCGCGGCGCTGCCCGGCAGCCCGTCCAGCAGCCCGGCCGTCAGCTCGACGATCCGGGGCCGCAGGGCCGCGACCCGCCGTGCGGTGAACACCTTGGTCACCAGGCCGCGCAGCCGCCGGTGGTCCGCACCGTCGGCCGTGGTCATCCCGTCGACGGTGGCGAAGAGGGTGAGCGGCCAGCCGGGCGGCACGGTGCCGTCGTGCAGCGCCGTGAAATGGCAGGCGCTCTTGGCGACTTCGGGGTGCGCGAGGACCTCCCGCAGCACCGCGTGACGGGTGACGGCCACCGCGGGCACCTCGCCGGGCAGCAGGACGGGGACCACCGCTCCGGCCTCCCGCAGCACGGCATCGGCCGCGGCGCGCCCGGCACCACCCGGGGCGAGCCGGTGCGGCGCCCCGCCACCGGAGCGCGCGGCGGGGCAGGCAGCACCGGGCGTCGGGGGGAGAGGCGCGGAGGCGGGGAGGCGGGCGTCGTCGGAGATGGGCTGTCCATCGGTCATCTGACCCACGATTCCAGCTGCCGCCCGCCCCGAACAGGCCGCCGCGAACAGGCGCCGCGGCGCCGAAGGCCGCCGGGCCCGTCGCGCATGCGCCACCACGCGCCGTTGCCCCCTCCCCGACCTGAGACAATCGAGGCATGGCTCTCCAGCGTCCACGTGTGCTCTCCGGCATTCAGCCCACCGCCGGCTCCTTCCACCTCGGTAATTACCTCGGTGCGGTACGCCAGTGGGTGGCGCTCCAGGAGTCCCACGACGCCTTCTACATGGTGGTCGACCTGCATGCGATCACCGTTCCGCAGGACCCGGCGGAGCTGCGCAGCAACACCCGGATCGCCGCCGCCCAGCTGCTGGCCGCCGGTCTCGACCCGGAGCGCTGCACGCTCTTCATCCAGAGCCATGTGCCCGAGCACGCCCAGCTCGGCTGGGTCATGAACTGCCTCACCGGCTTCGGCGAGGCGTCCCGTATGACCCAGTTCAAGGACAAGTCCGCCAAGCAGGGCGCCGACCGCACCTCCGTCGGCCTGTTCACGTACCCGATCCTGCAGATCGCCGACATCCTGCTCTACCAGGCCCACCAGGTCCCGGTCGGTGAGGACCAGCGCCAGCACATCGAGCTGACCCGCGACCTCGCCGAGCGTTTCAACAGCCGCTACGGCGACACGTTCACCATGCCGGCGCCGTACATCCTCAAGGAGACGGCGAAGATCTACGACCTTCAGGACCCGTCGGCCAAGATGAGCAAGTCGGCCGCCAGCCCCAAGGGTCTGATCAACCTCCTGGACGAGCCGAAGGTCTCCGCGAAGAAGGTCAAGAGCGCGGTCACGGACACCGACACGGTGATCCGCTACGACGCCGAGAACAAGCCCGGCGTCTCCAACCTCCTCACCATCTACTCCACCCTCACCGGCCTCTCGATCCCGGAGCTGGAGCAGAAGTACGAGGGCAAGATGTACGGCGCGCTCAAGACCGATCTCGCCGAGGTGATGGTCGATTTCGTCACACCGTTCCGGGACCGTACGCAGGAATATCTGGACGACCCGGAGACGCTGGACGCCATCCTGGCCAAGGGTGCGGAGAAGGCCCGCGCGGTAGCCGCCGAGACCCTCGCCACCACCTATGACCGGCTCGGATTCCTGCCGGCCAAGCACTGACGCCAGCCCTTCGCGCGGCGGGCCCCGGCCGGCCGCGCGAACCCCGCAGAGCCAGGGGGCCCCGCCCGTGGGCCCCTTGTCCGCTTGCAACAGGACCGAGGACGCTCCCCGCGAAGGGCGCGCACCCGGCACACTAAGAGGGTGCGCGAGCGCGCCGCACACACGTCAGGAGGGAGAACGCAGTGGGGACCGTAACGCTGGGCGTTTCGATCGCGGTCCCGGAGCCTTACGGCAGCTTCCTCCAACGGAAGCGCGAAAGCTTCGGGGACCCTGCCGCACCCGGCATCCCCACGCATATCACCCTCCTCCCGCCGACGGAGGTCCGCGCCGAGGCGCTGCCCGCCATCGAACGCCACCTCGCCGAGGTCGCGGCCGGCTGCCGCCCCTTCCCGCTCCGTCTGGAAGGCACCGGGACCTTCCGCCCGCTCTCCCCGGTGGTCTACGTCAAGGTCACCGACGGGGTGCCCGGCTGCACCGCCCTCCAGGCCCGGATCCGGGCCGCCTCCGGCCCCTGCGCCCGCGAGCTGCAATTCCCGTACCACCCGCATGTGACGATCGCCCACGGCATCACCGAAGAGGCCATGGACCGCGCCCAGAACGGCCTCCGGGACTTCACCGCGACCTGGACGATCGACGGCTTCGCCCTCTACGAGCAGGGCGCGGACGAGGTGTGGCGCCTGGAGCGCGAGTACCCCTTCGGCCCGCAGACGGCCGCCGTCCCGCGCCAGGCCGCGGACTTGTCCCGGCCGCCGGCACCGTCCTGCTGACAGCTGCGGACGGCCGCTGACAGCTGCTGACGGCCGCTGGTGGCCTCTGGAGGGCCGCTGACGATCACCGGACGCACACCCCCGTGAGCGTGCGCGTTTCCGGGGTACCCGGAGGCTAAGACTTAGGGTCTGTCCGGAGGGCGCGCCGCCACACCCTGCCCGACCTGGCGGCCGACCGGGCACGAGGGGAAAGCCATGAACTGGTTGCGCACACTCCCGGTGATCGGACCGGCCGTCAGCTGGCTGATGACCACACACCTCTGGCGCGCCTACGAACGCATGCTCCGGGTGCACTGGACCCGGCTCGCCGCCGCGATCACCTTCACCAGCTTCGTCGCGCTCTTCCCGCTGCTCACCGTCGCCGCGGCGATCGGCGCCGCACTGCTCAGCGACGCCCGGCTGCACTCCCTGGAGACCAAGGTCGCCGAGCAGCTCCCCGGCCTCTCGGACCGGCTCGACATCGCCGGACTCGTCGACCATGCGACCACCGTCGGCCTGGTGGCCGGTGCCGCGCTGCTGCTGACCGGCATCGGCTGGGTGGAATCACTGCGCGACTGTCTGCGCGCCGTATGGGAGAAGCCCGACGAGGACACCAACTTCTTCCTCGGCAAGCTCCGGGACGGCGCGCTGCTGCTCGGGGTGGGCGGCGTCGCCGTGCTCTCCCTGGCCTGTTCGACCTTCGCGTCCGCCGCGGTGGGCAAGGCGGCGGAGGCGATCGGCCTCCCGGAGGGCGGCATCGGCAGCGTCCTGCTCACCGCCGCCGGTTTCGTCATCGCCGTCCTGGCGGACTTCCTGCTGCTCGCCTACATACTGACCAGGCTGCCCGGCGTCCATCCGCCGCGGCGCGCCGTCGTGATCGCCGGCCTGCTCGGCGCCATCGGCTTGGAGCTGCTGAAGCTGCTGCTCAGCGGCTATCTCCAGGGCGTCGCCTCGCGCAGCATGTACGGCGCCTTCGGCACCCCGATCGCCCTGCTGCTCTGGATCAACTTCACCGCAAAGCTGCTGGTCTACTGCGCGTCCTGGACGGCCACGGAGGGGGAACGGCGGAGCGGAGGGGACGAGGAGCGCAAGGTGCCGGAGGGCCCGGAGCGGCCGGAGGGCCCGGAGCGGCCGGAGGGGCCGGAGCGGCCGCGGGAGGCGTAGGCCCGTCTCCCGGGGCCACCCCGCCCCATCTACCGTTCCCGGATGGTCACTTGCCGGACCGGCGCCGCCCCCGTACCAGCTCCGGCAGCGGCCACCGGCGGTGCACGGCGAATGCCACGATGCCCAGCAGCGCCAGCGCCCCGCTGGTGATCCCCAGCGCCGTCCAGGCGCCGCTCATGCCGCCGGTGCTGTCCAGCGCGGCCTGCGTGTTCTGACCCGCGCCCTTGCCCTTGCCCTTGCCGTGGACGCCCACCGCGCCGGTGCCGTCGTCCTCGCTCAGGGGGCCGACGAGCCGCCCGACCGGCTCCACCTTGTCGGCCGCCGCGAAGCCCCAGTCGAGCAGCTTGGCGGCCTCCTTGTAGGCCTCGTTGTGCTCCTTCTTCTCCGGGTTCATGATCGTGACCAGGAGCTTGCGGTCGCCGCGCTGGGCGACACCGGTGAAGGTCGACCCCGCGTTGGTCGTCGAGCCGTTCTTCACCCCCGCGATGCCGGGGTACGGCTTCATGTCGTAATCGCCGCTCAGCAGCCGGTTGGTGTTCTGGATGCCGAACGTCGCCCGTTTGCCGCCCTTGCCCTTGTCACCGGGGAACTGGGCGCTGGCCGTCGAGCAGTACTCGCGGAAGTCGGCGTTCTGCAGCCCCGACCGGGCGAACAGGCTCAGGTCGTACGCGCTGGAGACCTGCCCCGGCGCGTCATAGCCGTCCGGGGTCACGACATGCGTGTCGCGGGCGTTGAGCTCCTTCGCACGCTTCTGCATCTGCGTGACGGTGGCCTCGGTCCCGCCGTTCATCGCCGACAGCGTGTGCACCGCGTCGTTGCCGGACCGCAGGAAGACCCCCAGCCACAGGTCGTGGACCGTATAGCTCAGGTTCTCCTTTATCCCGACGAGGCTGCTGCCGGCGCCCATCCCCGCGAGGTCGGCGGCCTTGACCGTGTGCTTCTGCTCCTTGGGGAACTTCGGCAGCACGGTGTCGGCGAACAGCATCTTCAGCGTGCTGGCGGGCGCCAGCTGCCAGTGGGCGTTCTTGGCGGCCAGCACCTTGCCGGACTCGGCGTCGGACACGATCCACGAACGGGCCGTGAGGGTGTCCGGGCCCGGCAGCTTCGGGGAACCGGGCTTCAGGGCCACCTGGACGCCGGGCGTACCCAGCCGGTCCCCGCCGATCTGCGACATCTTCGCCGGCGGCTTGGGACCCTTCGGCTCCTTGGGGTCGGCGTGGGCGGTGCCGGCCAGAAGGGGGGTGGCCAGCAGCCCGGAGGAGGCCAGTGCGGCGACGGTGCGCAGGGGGAAGCCGTGTCGCGCCGCACGTCCGGCATTGCCGGTCGTGGCCGAAGCGTTCGGGGCGGTCGGGTCGGTGGAAGCCGTGGAAGCACTGAAGGTCGTCGGCACGTCGGTGAACGTACCCGCCTTTGCCCCGGACGCCGACAGCACCCCACGGAAGAGTGCCCCTGCCGACCGCCGGATGGAGCCGCTGCCCATACTGGGACGTATGAAGCTCTCGCGCCCCGTGTCCTGGTTCCTGCTCGCCTTCGGGGTGTGGAGCTGGTTCATCTGGATCACTTTCGTCAAAAACCTCTGGAAGGACGGCAGCGGCCTCGCCTTCGACGACGCGGGTGACCCGACCGCCTACTTCTGGGTCCATCTGCTGCTCGCGGTGGCGTCCTTTCTTTTGGGGACGGCGATCGGCGTGATCGGGTTCCGTGGCGTACGGGCCTTGCGCCGCGAGGCCGCAAATCACCCGCCCGAGCCGCCCGCCTCCTCCTCGTCCTCCTCGTCCGCCTCCTGAACCACGGGCACGGGGAGACGCCGTGATCTTCGCCCTGATCGTGGTCCCGGTCCTCGGACTCTTCTTCGGCGTGCACCGCTACCTGTGGTGCCGCCTCATCCGTGACACCACCACCCCCGGCAGCCGCCTCCGCCACACCGGCACCGCCGCCGCCTTCGTCCTCCCCCTGACCACCCTCGCCGCCTTCCTCTCCGCCCGCACCGGCGCCCCTTTCCCCCTCCAACAGACCCTCTCCTGGCCCGGCTACCTCTGGCTGGCCCTGGTGCTCTATCTCACACTGGCCCTGCTGGTGGGGGAAGCGGTCCGGGCGGTGTGGTTGCGGGCGATGCGGGAGCGCGAGCGGGAGCGGGCGCGGGCGGACGGGGAGGGGGGGCCGGCCGAGCAGGGGCAGGGCCACGGGGAACGGGGCGGTTCGCCGACCGAGCGGGGGCACGCCCCCGGAGCCGCCGAGTCGCCTGCGCCGACCCCGACCTCCCCGACGCTCCTCCCGCCCCACACCCCCGCCCTCCCGCCGCTCGCCACCCCACCCCGCCGCCTCTTCATGGCCCGTGCGGTCGCCGCCGGCGCCACCCTCGCCGCCACCGCCGCCGTCGGATACGGCACCGCGACCACCCTCCGCGGCCCGACGATCAAGCGCGTCACCATCCCCCTGGCCAAACTGCCGCGCACCGCCCACGGCTTCCGCATCGCCGTCGTCAGCGACATCCACCTGGGCCCGATCCTCGGCCGCGCCCACACCCGTCGTGTCGTCGACACCATCAATCGCACCAACCCCGACCTGGTGGCCATCGTCGGGGACCTGGTCGACGGCAACGTCACCGACCTCGCCCCGGCCACCGCCCCCCTACGCGAACTCCGCGCCCGCCACGGAGCCTTCTTCGTCAGCGGAAACCACGAGTACTACTCAGGCGCCGACCAATGGATCGACCACGTAAGGGAGTTGGGCATCCACCCCCTGGAGAACGTGCGCACCGAACTCCCCGGCTTCGACCTCGCCGGAGTCAACGACGTCGCCGGCCAGACCGAACAGGCCGGGCCGGACTACGACCAGGCCCTCAGCGACCGGGACCCCACCCGCGCCGTCGTCCTGATGGCCCACCAGCCGGTCACCATCCACGACTCCGTCCGCTACGGCGTCGACCTCCAACTCTCCGGCCACACCCACGGCGGCCAGATGTGGCCCTTCACCTACATCGCCGAGGCCACCAACCCCACCGTCGCCGGCCTCGAACGCTACGGCGACACCCAGCTCTACGTCTCCCGCGGCGCAGGCACCTGGGGCCCACCGGTACGGCTGGGCGCACCGCCGGATGTCACGGTGGTCGAACTGGCTTCGATGCGGGCGTGATCGCTGCGTAGGTCATCGCGCGGCGGGGTTGCGCGGCAAAGGTAACAACCCCTCTACAAAGTGCGGAGCAATCCTGCGCCAAATCGGACAGATCCCGACTTTCGATCTTGCAGTATCGGGGGGCAACTCCCTAGTATTTATTGACTTTACGTTGTCCTTACCGTGACGGCTGTGCGGGCGGTGCGAGGGGGACGAGTGAGGAACGGGGAGGGCAGTCATGGGTAAGCACTTCAAGGTTGATCTGGACGAGCTGGATGGCGTCGTGCGTCAACTTCGCAGCCTTCAGCACGACATGAATGAAACCGGGCAGAAGGTCGAGTACGGCACGAACATCCCGAAGTCGGCATTCGGGATCAACTTTGGCGAAGCGGAGGAAGTCTCCCACGCCCATGACCGTATGCAGACGTATCTGAAGGACGTCGTCAAGGCGCTCCAGGACCTCACCCACAATTTCGGCGAGAAGACTGAGTCAAGCCGCGGTGCCTATGAGGACCAGGATCACGAGACCAAGGCCTCGATGAACGGCTGACCTTCCAAGGCGACGCAGGGATGAGGGCGAGAGGGATGACGATGAACGGGGGCCGCCGTGGTTAGTCCCATGGAAGCTAACGACAGCCGACAGGTCAGCGAGAGGATGCAGAAGGAGGCGGCGGAGCGCGATGCGCATGAGCGGGAAGACAAGCTGAAGTCCTTCAAGGGCGAGAGGTTGATCCCGCACTCTCCTTCCGACTTCCATCACCACGGCATCGACGCGCTCCGCAAGATGATCGAGAACGCCAAGCCGGACACGCTTGAGGCCGCTGGTGACCACTGGCGCAAGTCTGCCGATCTGCTGGGTGGGCAAGACGGTCAGGGCGGCATCCGTAAGAAGTTCATGGATGCGGTCGATCACGCGACGGCGCACTGGGAGGGCTCGGCGGCCGACGCGTTCCGCAAGGAAGCCACCCAGGTGCTCAACAAGATCGACAAGACGTACCGGCATGCTCGGAAGGCCGAGGCGTCGTTGATCGGCTCGCGTGAGTCGGGCCCGGAGGTCGGGCTCGCCCACAACCTGCGCCAGGCCGTGACCGCCATGTCCAAGATCCATAATCCGGGCAAGTGGGACCGTTTCACGGACGACAACGGTGACGACTCCCAGTTCCACCGGGACATGGCGAACCCGAAGATGGACGCCCGCCAGGCGCTGGAGCTCAACCGGGACAAACTGTCCCTGACCAAGGAGCGCCAGGTCGAGGCCGTCATCGTGATGGATGAGCTGGCGCACCACTACACGGGACGCGCCAAGATCTGGGTCGATGACGGCGACGACGGCCTCCACGGTGACTGGCCGAAGGAGCCCTCGAACACCCCGCACCCGCCTCCGGTGCGGATGCCTGACACGGCTGACAGGTTCCACCCGGATCCGTCCTCGGTCACCCCGCACCACCCCAACGGTGCCGGCGGCGGAGCGGTCCCGGCCGGATTCGACGGCCCCAGCATCAGTCGGCCGGAACTCCCGGTACAGACCGGACTCGACAGCGTGCAGGGCAGCACGATGACCCCGCCCTCGGCTTCCGCGGGTCACAGCGGTCTCCCGTCCGGCGGCGGACACGGCGTGTTTGGCGGTCCGGGCGGTGGTCCGGGCGGCGGGATGCCGCTGGGCCCCGTCGGTATGCCAGGGGGCGCCCTGCGGCCCGGTGGTGGCCGTGGCGCACCGGGCGCCGGCGGTATGCGTAGCGGTATGCCGGGCGCGGCCGGCGCAGGCGGCGCCAAGGGCGGCAAGATGGGCGCGGTCGGACGAGGCGGTGCGCAGGCGCGTACCCCGGGCGGCATGGCTGGCAAGCCCGGTGGTCCTGCGGGCGGCGCCAAGCAGGGCGGCGCGGGTCTGCACCGCAGCCGAGGCGGCCAGCAGGCGGGCATGGGCGCTGCCGGAGCCAAGGGCAAGGACAAGAAGGAGAAGGAGCGCACCACTGGTCAGCGCCCCGACTACCTTGTCGAGGACGAAGAGACCTGGACGCCGCAGCGCAATGTGGCGCCCCGCGTCATCGAGTAGGACACCGACACCGACACCGTCGTACGGCGGTTGGTAAGGAGTGGCCCCGCACCCGAGGGTGCGGGGCTTCTCTACTGATGGAACACTGCCGCCCGGACAGCACAGCGAGAAGGAGCCAAGCATGAGGGTCACCCGAACACTGCGCGCGACGGTGGGTGCCGCGCTGACCGGCGCGCTGCTCATCACCGCGAGCGGTACCGCCTCCGCAGATCAGACACGCAAGGGTCTGTGGCCGCTGGAGGCGTTCGGGGCCGAGCAGCTGTGGCAGGACGCCACCGGGAAGGGCGTGACGGTGGCTGTGCTCGACAGCGGTTTTCGGAAGACTCACCAGGACCTGAAGGGGCAGTTCCTTCCCGGGCCGGATTTCGGAAAGGCGACTCAGGAAGAGGGAGCCCAGGACCTTGAGCCGGGTGAGAACGTCCTCGACCACGGTACCGGCATGGCGGCGATCATCGCGGGCCACGGCCACGGTCCGGGGGGCTCCGAGGGCGTCAAGGGGCTGGCGCCCGACGCCAAGATCCTTCCCGTTCCGGAGTACAAGAACTCCGGGCTGGCCACGCGCTGGGCAGCGGACCACGGCGCTGACGTCATCAACATGTCCTACACCGAGGGCCGTTCGGCGGATACGTGCGAAGCCATTCATTACGCCATTTCCAAGGGCGCCGTGGTGGTGGCCGGTATGGGTAACGAATCGGCGACCGAGAAGAACTATCCGGTGGGCTGTCCAGGTGTGATCGGTGTCGGCGCCGTCGATGAGTACGGCAAGTCGGCTGAGTTCAACAACTACAACTCCGACATGGACCTGCTCGCACCTGGCGTGAAGATCCCGGCCGCGACGGGCAAGAGCGACTCCAGCTACCACACCGAGAACGGCAATTCGGGCTCCACCGCCTACGTCTCCGCCGCAGCCGCCCTCCTCAAGGAGAAGTTTCCCAACCTCACTCCCGGCCAGATCGCCAACCGTCTGGTGAAGACCGCCGGCCTGCCGAAGGACCAGAAGGACCTCAAGCTCCCGGACGCCCACTACGGTTACGGCTACATCCAGCCCGGCCCCGCCCTGCGGAAGGACATCCCCGCCGGTTCCAAGGAGGGCCCGCTGCCGATGCCGAAGGGCAAGGCGTCAGCGCAGCTGGACGCGGGTGCGCAGGACGCCGACCCGCCGATGGGCGGCAAGGAGATGATGAAGAAGGCCCTCCTCTACGGCGGCATCGGCCTCGGCGCTCTGGTGGTCATCGGCGCCGTCATCGCCATCGTCGTGGTGTCCCGCCGCCGCAAGAACGCCAGCGGCCAGAGCTGGGGCTGAGTCCACCGGAAGAGGTCATCACGCACGAGGTTCTTTGTCGCGCTGTGTATTCCGGCCGGGGCGCCGCTGATGCCGGCGGTCAACGGGGCCGGACGCCGCTGGCCGGAGAGTACGTTGGCGAGGGCCGAGCGGGCCGGGCTCGCCCGGAAGGCGACCCAGGCATGGATCTTCAAGTCGGGGGCGCATCAGCCGGGTTGGTGACGGCAGCGGTGGTGGCGGTGCGGTGTCCGTGCGATACCGGTGCGGAATCCGTGCGGCGCCGCTCTTGGCCGTGCGGGGCGGCGAAATTCCGGCGACACCGTCCCGGACCCGCTGTTAGCTTCTCGTTTTATGGACCCCGTAGGTGAAAAAGCAATACGTGCCTCCTTTGTGAATTGCTCGAAGGGGGAGGCGAGCCGTATCAATCTGCCCGTGGGGCTGGCTGAACTTCCCTGGCATGACCTGGATTTCCTGGGGTGGCGGGATCCGGGGGCGCCGGACCGGAGTTATCTGGTGGCGCCGCGGGGTGACGGGATCACCGGGGTGACGTTGCGGGTGCCGCAGGGGGTGCGGCGGAGCTTTACCAAGACGACGGTGTGTTCGGTGTGTGACCGGGCACCCAGGTTCCGGGGTCAGCCTGCTCGCCGCGCGCCGGGCCGGGCCGCGAGGGCGGCAGGGGAACACCGTGGGCACGTATCTGTGTGCCGACCTCGCCTGCTCCCTCTACGTGCGGGGACGGAAGCGGTCCCAGCTCGCCGGGCGGCATGAGGAGACGCTGCCGCTGGAGGAGCGGATTGCGCGCACCGTACGGAACCTGGACGCCTTCCTGGACAAGGTGCTTGAGGGCGAGCGATAGCCCAAGCGATAGCCCCACCGGCCACACCGGCCACACCAGCCCACCAGCCCCACCGGCCCCGACAGCCCCACCGCGCCACCGCCCCCACCCAGCCCCCGATTCACCCCAGGCATCAACTCCCCACCCCTACCCACCAGTTCCGGTTGCGGCAGCCCACCCGTCGCACCGATCCTCGTGTCCACGCCGCAAGGGGAGCCGGCGCCAACCCAGGGGGACACAACATGCTGCGAGTGCACTTCACCACGCAGGATCTGGCGCGTACGCGGGTGGCCGAGGGGGCCGACCCGTTATGGGAAACGGTGTTGAGTCTGCATGCGCTGCGGGAGGGGCGGGCCGAGCCGGCGCTGGCCGCCTGGCGGCAGCATGCCGTACGGCACGGGCCGGGGCCGCTGCGGACCTTGCTGCCGCTGGTGCCGCGGTACGGGTACTTTCCTGACTTCCTCACGCCGTTCGCGGGACTGGACGGGGTGGAGCCCGGCCTGGAGGCCGTGATGAGCACCCCGCGGGAGCGGCTGCGGTCCGAGCTGGTGCTGCTGTCGGGGCACCGGGCGCTGCCGGGCTGGGTGCGGGGAATCGCGGACGGGGAGCCGGCCGCGCTGCGGCATCTCGCGCGCAGTCTGCGGACGTACCACCATCGAGCGGTGGCGCCGAGCTGGTCGCGGATCGCCGAACGGGTCGGTGCGGACCGGGAGTTGCGCAGGCATGCGCTGGCGCAGGCCGGGGCGGAGGCGATGCTGCGGACGTTCGGGCCGGTGATGCGCTGGCGGCCGCCGGTGCTGGAGGTCGGCTATCCGGTGGAGCGGGATCTGTATCTGGCGGGGCGGGGGCTGGTGTTCGTGCCGTCGTACTTCTGCCGTGCGGTGCCGGTGGCGCTGGTGGACGAGGCGCTGCCGCCGGTGCTCGTGTATCCGGCGAAGGAGCGGGCGTGCACCCATGCCGAAGGGCCCCGCCTCCGGGGGTACGGAGGCGAGGCCCTTCGGGAGGTGCCGGCGCGGCTCGGCGAGCGGGTCGGGACCCGGATCGCCGCCGGGCTCAGAAGCGGCGGGTGATCAGCGCCCGCTTGACTTCCTGGATGGCCTTGGTGACCTCGATACCGCGCGGGCAGGCGTCCGTGCAGTTGAAGGTCGTCCGGCAGCGCCAGACGCCGTCCTTGTCGTTGAGGATCTCCAGGCGCTGCTCGCCGCCCTCGTCGCGCGAGTCGAAGATGAAGCGGTGCGCGTTGACGATCGCCGCCGGGCCGAAGTACTGGCCGTCGTTCCAGAACACCGGGCAGGAGCTGGTGCAGGCGGCGCACAGGATGCACTTCGTCGTGTCGTCGAAGCGCTCGCGGTCCTCGGCGGACTGGCGCCGCTCACGGGTCGGCTCGTTGCCGGTCGTGATCAGGAACGGCATCACGTCCCGGTACGCCTGGAAGAAGGGCTCCATGTCGACGACAAGGTCCTTCATCACGGTGAGGCCCTTGATGGCCTCGACCGTGATCGGCTTCTCCGGGTTGATGTCCTTGATCAGCGTCTTGCAGGCCAGACGGTTACGGCCGTTGATCCGCATGGCGTCCGAGCCGCAGATGCCGTGGGCGCAGGAACGACGGAAGGTCAGCGTCCCGTCGAGCTCCCACTTGATCTTGTGGAGGGCGTCCAGGACGCGCTCCTTGGGGTCGATCTGCAGCTGGAAGTCCTCCCAGCTGGCGTCCTCCGAGACCTCCGGGTTGAACCGGCGGATCCGGAAGGTGACCGTGATCAGATGCGAAGCGCCGTCCTCGGCCGCGTCCAGTGCCGCGGAGTGCTTGTCGAGAGTCGGGGTGCTCATCAGTACTTACGCTCCATCGGCTGGTAGCGGGTCTGCACGACCGGCTTGTAGTCGAGGCGGATCGACTCGGCGCCGTCTGCGCCCACCTCGCGGTACGCCATGGTGTGCCGCATGAAGTTGACGTCGTCGCGGTTGGGGTAGTCCTCGCGGTAGTGACCGCCGCGGGACTCCTTGCGGGCCAGCGCGGACACCGCCATGACCTCGGCCAGGTCGAGGAGGTTGCCCAGCTCGATGGCCTCCAGCAGGTCGGTGTTGAACCGCTTGCCCTTGTCCTGGATGGACACGTTCAGATAGCGCTCGCGCAGCTCGCCGATCTTCTCCACGGCGGACTTGATCGTCTGCTCGGTGCGGAACACCATCACATTGGCGTCCATGGTCTCCTGGAGCTCCTTGCGGATCTCGGTGATCCGCTCGCTGCCCGTGGAGTTGCGCAGCCGCTCGACCTGGTCGATGACCTGCTTCGCCGGGTCCTCGGGCAGCTCGACGAACTCGGCCGTGGCCGAGTACTCCGCCGCCGCGATACCGGCCCGGCGCCCGAAGACATTGATGTCCAGGAGCGAGTTGGTGCCCAGGCGGTTGGCGCCGTGCACCGAGACACAGGCGACCTCGCCGGCCGCGTACAGGCCCGGCACGACGGTGGTGTTGTCCGCCAGGACCTCACCCTCGACGTTGGTCGGGATGCCGCCCATGGCGTAGTGCGCGGTGGGCTGGATCGGGATCGGGTCCGTGTAGGGCTCGATACCGAGGTAGGTCCGCGCGAACTCGGTGATGTCCGGGAGCTTGGCGTCCAGCTGCTCCGGCGGCAGGTGCGTCAGGTCCAGGTAGACGTGGTCGCCCTCCGGACCGCAGCCGCGGCCCTCACGGATCTCCGTGTAGATGGAGCGCGAGACGACGTCACGCGAGGCCAGGTCCTTCATGACGGGCGCGTACTTCTCCATGAAGCGCTCGCCGTCCTTGTTGCGAAGGATGCCGCCCTCGCCGCGCGCACCCTCGGTCAGGAGGATGCCCATGCGCCAGATGCCCGTCGGGTGGAACTGGAAGAACTCCATGTCCTCCAGCGGCAGCCCGCGGCGGTAGGCCGCGGCCTGGCCGTCACCGGTCAGGGTGTGCGCGTTGGAGGTCACCTTGAAGAACTTGCCGGTGCCGCCGGACGCGAAGATGATCGACTTCGCCTGGAAGACGTGCACCTCGCCGGTGGCCAGCTCGTACGCGACGACGCCCGCGGACTTCTTGACGCCGTCGACGTCCTGGAGCAGCAGGTCGAGCACGTAGAACTCGTTGAAGAACTCCACGCCCTCCTTGACGCAGTTCTGGTACAGCGTCTGGAGGATCATGTGGCCGGTGCGGTCCGAGGCGTAGCAGGACCGGCGGACCGGGGCCTCACCGTGGTTACGGGAGTGACCGCCGAAGCGGCGCTGGTCGATCGTGCCGTCCGGCGTGCGGTTGAACGGCAGGCCCATCTTCTCCAGGTCGAGGACCGAGTCGATGGCCTCCTTCGCGAGGATCTCGGCGGCGTCCTGGTCGACCAGGTAGTCGCCGCCCTTGATCGTGTCGAAGGTGTGCCACTCCCAGTTGTCTTCCTCGACGTTCGCGAGGGCCGCGGCCATGCCGCCCTGGGCGGCGCCGGTGTGGGAGCGGGTCGGGTAGAGCTTCGTCAGGACCGCGGTGCGGCTGCGCTTCGTCGACTCGATGGCCGCGCGCATGCCCGCGCCGCCGGCGCCGACGATGACGGTGTCGTACTTGTGGATCTTCATGGTTCCAGTCAGCCCCGGCCTTAGGAGATGTTCGGGTCGAAGGTGAAGATCACCAGCGTGCCCAGAAGGACGGTGAACACCGTCGCGGTGTACAGCAGCATCTTCAGCCAGAAGCGGGTGTTGTCCCGCTGCGCGTAGTCGTTGATGACCGTACGCAGGCCGTTGGCGCCGTGCAGCATGGCGAGCCACAGCATCAGCAGATCCCAGACCTGCCAGAACGGCGAGGCCCAGCGGCCGGCCACGAACGCGAAGCCGATCTTGGAGACGCCGCCGTCGAGGACCAGCTGGATCAGCAGGTGGCCCAGGACCAGGACGACCAGCACGATGCCGGACAGCCGCATGAACAGCCAGCCGTACAGCTCGAAGTTCGTACGGGTCGACTTCGGGGTCTTGCCGGTGCGCTTGCGCGGCGGCTCAATGACCGGAGCGGGGTGGTCCACGTCGTAGAGCGGCACGTTGTCCGTCGCGGCGGCACCTGCGGAGGTGGTTTCAGCAGACATCTCGCGTCAGCTCCCGAACAGCGTGCGCAGGGTGTGCTGCAGCACGGGGTAGAAGGCACCGGCCATCAGGACGACCCAGATACCGACAACGGTCCACAGCAGCTGCTTCTGGTACTTCGGGCCCTTGGACCAGAAGTCCACGGCGATGACCCGCAGGCCGTTGAGCGCGTGGAAGAGGATGGCGGCCACCAGGCCGTACTCCATCACATTGACGATCGGTGTCTTGTAGGTCGCCACGACGTCGTCGTACGCCTCGGGGGAGACGCGGACGAGTGCGGTGTCGAGGACGTGAACGAACAGGAAGAAGAAGATGAGGACGCCGGTGACTCGATGAGCCACCCAGGACCACATGCCTTCCCGGCCGCGGTACAGCGTTCCAGCCGGCACGGAAAAACCCTCCGGGAGCGGGGATTGGGGCCAGCCGGCTTCTCTGTCGGTCGGGCCCGGCCGGGTACGGTCCACCGGCCCTGGACATCGTAGCGACGCCTTGTCGGTTCCTTGCGCCGGGGTCCTCAGGTGTGATCAAACAGGCACCAACGGGCTATCACACGCACACGAACCGTAAGGTTCCAGGTCACACGCCGCGATATGTCACCGGCCGGCGGCGGTGATCCGGATCAGCCGCCCGCGGACCAGCCGGCGCAGTTCGTCCGCGGCGACCGCCCGCTCCTCGTCCGGTTCATTGCCCAGCCGGGTGCGGATCCCGGACAGCACCCGGTCCAGCAGCTCCTCGTCGGGACAGCCGTCCAGGCAGATGACGAAGACATGGCGAAAGCGGCGCTCGTACTCGGCGTGCGCGGCGTGCAGTGCGGTCTGGGCGGCCCGGAGGCCGGGGCCATGGGCGCCGACGAGCGGCTGCGGGGAGAGCGACTCCCCGGCGAGTGCCTCGTCCAGCTCGGCCGGGGCCAGGTGGTAACACGCCTCGTCGGACGCGGCGAGCAGGGACTCCGGATCCGGATACGGGCGGTGCGCGGCGACCCGCTCGGCCCAGCGGCGGCTGCCGCAGCAGCTCAGCAGCGCGGCCAGGGCGTCCTCCTCGGGGAGGGCGTTGAAGCGGACGAGTCCGATGCCCCCGGTGCGGGGGCGCGGCACTGCGCCGCCGGCCCGTGGCGATATGCCGCGCCGCGGGGGCTGCGGAGGGTGCAGCGCGGTCGGCCGGGCGGCCGGGATGTCACCGGACACGTGGGCTCCTCGGACGGATGCGAATAGGTCGGTTCGACAGGTGCGGGACGGGCGTCTGAAGGAAGCTGGGGGAGAAGCGGACCGAAGCCGGGACGCGTACGAAGCGGCGGCGGGTATGGCAGTGGTGCGTATGCGACGACACCCCGGCGGTATCCGGTGGTTCCGGGAGAGCCCTGTGAAAGGGGTGACGAAGGAAGCGCCACGCTAACGACGCTTGGCGACCACTGTCCGACGGATGCGCGAATTTCACCCGTATGGGAGAGCCTTCGCGCGTTCGCGAACGACCGGCTCCGCATACCTGGCAATGCCTTCGCCCCGAAAAGTGAGGATTGCACGATGTCGAACCCGATGCGGCCGTTGCGCGCCCCACGGCCCTCGGCCTCCCCGCACCCCGTGACCCGGCCGACGCGGCGCACGGGCCCGGCGGCCCGCTCCGCGCTGCCGGCCACGGCGCTCGCCGCCGCCCTGCTGCTCGCCGGGTGCTCCGGCACCGCGGACACCGAGCCGCCCGGGAGCACCAGCGCCAAGGTCAACCCCTCCGCCGCAGCCACCCCGTCCTGGGCTCCCGTGACCGGGACACCGCAGGTCATCCCCGCCGTACGCGACTTCCGCCGGGCCGACGGCCGCGGCTGGCGGCCCTCCAAGGGGGCCCGGGTGGTCGTACCGGCCGGCGAGAAGAGCAATGTCGCCGACGAGGCTCAGCGGATGGCCAACGACCTCGGACTGGGCCTCGTCTACGGCGACCAGACCGTACGGCCGGGCGACATCGAGGTGAAGCTGACGGGCAAGAACGCCGCACACCAGGCGAACAATGTGCCCGTCCAGGACGCCGCCGACGAGACCTACACCCTCACCGCCGACGAAACCCGGCTCACTCTCACGGCCCCCACCGACGCCGGAATCTTCTACGGCACCCGCACCGTCAAGCAGGCCGTGCACGCGGCCGGCGGCCTTCCCGAGGGCACCATCCAGGACCGGCCGGGCCGTCCGCAGCGCGGGATGTCACTGGACAACGCCCGCAAGCCGTTCACCCAGAACTGGATCGAGGCCCGGCTCCGGGAGATCGCCGACCTCAAGCTCAACCAGTTCCAGCTGCACTTCTCCGACGACCAGGGCTTCCGCATCCAGAGCACCACCCACCCCGAGATCGTCTCCGCCGACCATCTCACCAAGGCCCAGATCCGGCAGATCGTCGCACTCGCGCGCACTCTGCACATCTCGGTCGTCCCGGAACTCGACTCGCCAGGCCACCTGGGCGCCGTCCTGGCCCACTATCCCGAGCTCCAGCTGCGCAACGCACAGGGCCGGGTGATCACCGGCGCGATCGATATCTCCAACCCCAAGGCGGCCCCGCTGATCGACTCGCTGCTGCGCGAGTTCAGCGAGCTGTTCACCAACCCCAAGGGCGCCCCGGCGTACTGGCACCTGGGCGGTGACGAGTACCAGGCGCTGATGTCCTCCGACCCCGCCGCCAGGTACCCGCAGCTCGCGCGGGCCGCACGGCAGAAGTACGGGCCCAACGGCACCATCGAGGACCTGACGACCGGCTGGCTCAACGACCGGCAGAAGACCGTGGAGGCCAAGGGCAAGAACCGCGTCGAGGCGTGGAACGACGGCTTCTTCACCAGCCCGCAGGCGTCCGCCGACAAGAACCGGATGGTGGACTACTGGACCGGCAAGGAGGCCGGACACCGTCCGCCCGAGGCATTCCTGCGCGAGGGCCGCAACGTCATGAACTTCAACGACGAGTACCTCTACTACGTCCTCGGCCAGCCCAACCAGTTCGTCTACCCCACCGGCCAGCGGATCTACGAGAGCTGGACCCCGCTGGTCATCCGCGGCACCCGGCCGGTGCCGGTGTCCGCGAACATGACGGGCCCGGACCGGATCCCCGGGGCGCGCTTCGCGATCTGGTGCGACCGGGCGCAGGCACAGACCGCGGCGCAGGTGGCGGCCGGAATCCGGCTGCCGCTGGCGGCGCTGGCGCAGAAGACCTGGGACCCGCGGACCCCCGCCCTGTCCTGGACGGAATTCAAGGCGCTGGCCAACCGGGTGTGAGCGCCGGCCCGGTAAGAAACGGGTGAGAGATCAGGTGAGAGAACGAGGACGGCCGGGGCCGCCACCCCCCACAGGAGAGGCCCCGGCCGTCGTTCGCGAAGGGCCGTGACGGCCCTCTATCCGGTACAGCGTCAGACGGCGCGAAAGCGTCACACGGGGTACGGGCAGGCGTACGGCTAGTGGTCTGGACGCGGGCCCGGAGTGGCCCGTAACGTGCGGGTCCGCGCCGGTGGGAGCAGGTTTCGCGCCCGTCGGCGGCGGCCCGAAAGCGCCGTCCTGGTCAGGGTTTCCGGAGCGGGCCGGGCGCGTGCTTCGCGGGTGTTCCGGCCGCTTCGCGTGCCCGGACCGCCGGCCCCGCCCGAGCCGGCGGTGCGCCCCTCCCGGGTACGGAGCGCGGCGGCTGACGCGTTACGGTCAGCAGGAACATCCGGGTTACCGGGGGTTTCCGGCCGACCGGGCCGGCGGCGCGCGGTAGCCGGCACAGCTCCGGCGCCCCGGGCGGAGCAGGGCCGGTGACGTGGCCGGGCGAAGCGACAATGCAGCAAGGACCGGGCGGCGGACATTCCGCGTGCGACAGGATGGACCCGTGCGAGGGGACGACATTCAGCCGGACGACCGTCGGCTGACGGTGGCCGTGCAGGCGGCGCAGGGCGGCGACGAGGCGGCCTTCCGTACCGTCTACCGCGCCGTACATCCCCGACTTCTGGGGTATGTACGGACCTTGGTGAGCGAACCGGACGTAGAGGATGTCACCTCCGAAACCTGGCTTCAGATCACCCGTGACCTCGCCCGCTTCAGCGGCGACGCCGACCGCTTCCGCGGCTGGGCCGCCCGCATCGCCCGCAACCGCGCCCTCGACCACATCCGGATGCGCGGCCGCCGCCCGGCGATCGGCGGCGACGAGAGCGAACTGGCCGACACCCCCGGCGCGTCCGACACCGCGGGCGAGGCGCTCGAAGCCCTGGGCACCGGCAGCACCATGCGGCTGATAGCCCGGCTGCCGCAGGACCAGGCCGAGGCCGTGGTCCTGCGGGTGGTGGTCGGGCTCGACGCCAAGAGCGCCGCAGAGGTGCTCGGCAAACGGGCCGGCGCGGTGCGCACCGCCGCACACCGCGGGCTGCGACGGCTCGCCGAGCTCCTCGGCGAGCAGCCGGACAGCGGCCGGGACGGACCTCGGGGCAGCGGTCAGGACGGCGGCAAAGACGGCGCCGACCAGCAAGAAGACGCCTCCTCCGGCCCGCCCGCAGCGGGTCGGCGCCGAGGTGGTGGAACGGTGAGTGGGGTGCCCGTACAGGGCAGAAGGCGCCGCGACGGCGTGGCGGAATCGTACGTACCAGGTGTGACGGAAACGGCCGCACGAACGCAGAAGGACATGTGATGGCCGACGACCGGTACAACTGGCTCGACAAGGACACCGCGGAGCGATTGCTGCGCGGTGAACAGGTCGGTGCCGGGCACGGGGACGGCGCACGCGAACTCGAACAGCTCCTGCAGGCCGCCGCCGCGCTCGGCGGCAAGGCGCCCGGCACCGCCGAACTCCCCGGCGAAGAGGCCGCCGTCGCCGCCTTCCGGCAGGCCGCGCACCGCGGCGCAGGCGCCCGCAACCGCGCCGCCGCCGAAGCCTTCCCGGCCGGGCGCACCGCACGCGCCACCGGCCCCGCCGGAGGGACCCGCCTCGGCCGCCCCCTCCGGCGCGGCTTCGCCGTCGCCCTCGCCGCCTGCGCCATCGGCGGCGTCGCCGTCGGAGCCGGCACCGGCGTGCTGCCCAGCCCTTTCCGGGACGGCAAACCCGACCCGGCCTCCAGCGTCTCCGCCGCCGAGACCCCCGGCCCGCTCGACACCCGCGAGCCCGGCGCCCAGACCGACGGCACCACGGGACACACCCCCGACCCCACCCCCGGCCGGGAGTCATCCGGCCCCACCGGCACCCCCGCACCCGGCAGCAGTTCCGGCGCCACCAGGAAACCCGGCCGCGGCACCCCCGGCGGCGGTAGCGGAGGCGACGAGAGACCGGGCGGCGACAGCACCCGGCAACCCGGCCACGGCGGCCAGAAGAACGTGCTGCTCGCCCTCTGCCAGGGCTATGAATCCGGCAAGCGGGACGACATGGACCGCGACACGCTGCGGCGCCTTGAGCAGAAGGCGGGCGGCGCCGACAAGGTGCATCTCTTCTGCCGGGCTTATCTGGCGCGCTACCAGGACGGTGGATCCGGCGGTTCCGGTGGCGACGACGGCTTCGGCAGCGGCGGCAGCGGACACAGCGGGGGCAACTCGGGCGGCGGCGACGAGGACGACGACGCACACCCCTCCCAGGCACCCGGCACCAGCCCCGGCGACGGCACGTCCACCCCGCCCCTCGCGCCCCCGGCGACCACCGCGAACCCCGGACTCGTCAGCCCGAGCGAACCCGGCACCCCGTAGGTGTGACGTTTTTTGAACCGGTGACGCAGTACTGAATGAGCCGACTGGTCATCGGCCGCGCGAGAAGCCGGGGTTCCCCCCGTACCCACGGCTCAGCGCATCTGGCGCGGGCAGGGCACGTTCCCCCGGCCCTGCCCGCGCCCCCTTCTTTGCGCCTAAGCCGGCGCCGCTTTCGCGCAGGTGGTTGCTGTGCGTGGGGGTTGCTCAATTATCGCTTCGGTCAAAGAGTGTGGCTGGGGTCGGCTGGTTTCCTGCGGCTAGTGGTGGATGACCACCTTGGTGCCTGGCTTGGCTGTGGTGAAGAGGGTGGCCAGCGAAGACTTGTTGCGGACGTTTACGCAGCCGTGGGAGGCGCCTCGGTAGCCGTGGGCGGCGAAGTCCGCGCTGTAGTGGATGGCCTGGCCGCCGCTGAAGAACATCGCGTAGGGCATGGGCGTGTGGTAGAGCGTCGAGATGTGGTGGCGGCTCTTGAAGGTGATGTGGAAGGTGCCTTCGCGGGTGGGGGTGTACTGCGAGCCGAAGCGGACGTCCATTGCCGAGACGATCCGGCCGTTGACCATCCAGGTGAGCGTGTTGGTCCGCTTGCTGATGCAGATCACCCTGCCCCTCATGCAGCGCGCGTCGGGGGTTCCGACCGGGCGGGTGGTGGGCGGGTGGAGCTGGGTGTGGGACGGGCGGTGGGTCTGGGAGCGCAGGGCGCGCCAGAGGGCGGGCTGCACGGTGCCCGTGCGGGGGAGGCCCTGGCGTCGTTGGAAGGCGCGGACCGCTGTGGTGGTGACCGAGGCGTAGTAGCCCGTCGGGGTGCGGTCGAAGAGGTTCAGCTGGGACAGTCGTGCCTGGAGTTCGCGGACCTGCGCGCCGCGTGAGCCCGGGGCCATCAGTGGCCTGGGGGCCTTCGGTCTGTGGTGGGCGGGGCGTGGCTGTGTGGCGTGCCGGGCGGGGGCGGGGGGTTTGTCGCGGCCCAGTGGTGGGGGAGCGGGGGTGGTGGGGGCGTAGCGGGCGCCCTTGCTGTCCGGGGAACCGGCCGCGCCGGTGACCGATACCGGGCGGCAGCCCACCGCGAGCGCCGCCACCACCAGCACCGCGGCCACCGCCGGCGCCGTACGTCTTCCCCTGCTCCGCTGCATGCGCAACCCCCGGATCTCGGCGGCCCGACCGGCCATCGGTGACTCTTCCCAGTGCTGCGGTGCGGCGAACCTGCGGGCATGCTGTGAGCAAGGCGGAAACCCGGACGAACCGGTCACCCAGTGGGAGGCGTACACCCATGGCGCACGAGTCGGGCAGTGTGCGGCACACCGAGAGCGGTCTGCCCATCGAGCCTGTGTACGGGCCGTCGGCACTGGACGGCTGGGACCCCGAGCGCAGGCTCGGCGCGCCCGGCGGCTACCCGTTCACCCGGGGGGTGTACCCGTCGATGTATACGGGGCGGCCCTGGACGATGCGGCAGTACGCCGGGTTCGGTACCGCGCGCGAATCCAACGCCCGCTACCGGCAGCTGATCGCCCACGGCACGACGGGGCTGTCCGTCGCCTTCGACCTGCCGACCCAGATGGGGCATGACTCGGACACCCCGATCGCCTCCGGCGAGGTCGGCAAGGTCGGGGTGGCCATCGACTCCGTCGAGGACATGCGGGTGCTGCTGGGCGGCATCCCGCTGGACCGGGTGTCGACGTCGATGACGATCAACGCCCCTGCCGCACTGCTGCTGCTCCTCTATCAACTGGTGGGGGAGGAGGAAGGGGTGGCGGCCGCTCAGCTGAACGGGACCATCCAGAATGACGTGCTCAAGGAGTACATCGCGCGGGGCACCTATATCTTCCCGCCGCAGCCGTCTTTGCGGCTGACCGCGGACATCTTCCAGTACTGCCGGGCCGAGATCCCCCGGTGGAACACCATCTCCATCTCCGGCTACCACATGGCCGAGGCGGGCGCCTCACCCGCGCAGGAGATCGCCTTCACGCTCGCCAACGGCATCGCCTATGTGCGGACGGCCGTTGCCGCCGGGATGGCCGTGGACGACTTCGCGCCCCGGCTGTCGTTCTTCTTCGTCTCGCGCACCACGCTGCTCGAAGAGGTCGCCAAGTTCCGTGCCGCGCGCCGGATCTGGGCCCGGGTGATGCGGGAGGAGTTCGGCGCGGAGAACCCCAGGTCGATGATGCTGCGGTTCCACACCCAGACCGCGGGAGTGCAGCTCACCGCCCAGCAGCCGGAGGTGAACCTCGCCCGGGTCACCGTCCAGGGGCTGGCCGCCGTGCTCGGCGGCACCCAGTCGCTGCACACCAACTCCTTCGACGAGGCCATCGCCCTGCCCACGGATAAGTCGGCCCGGCTCGCGCTGCGGACCCAGCAGGTGCTCGCGTACGAGACCGATGTGACCGCCACCGTCGACCCGTTCGCCGGGTCCTACGCCGTCGAGTCGATGACCGACGACGTGGAGGAGGCGGCCGTGGCGCTGATGCGGCGGGTCGAGGACATGGGCGGCGCGGTGGCCGCCATCGAGCGGGGCTTCCAGAAGGACGAGATCGAGCGCAACGCCTACCGCATCGCGCAGGAGACGGACGCAGGTGAGCGGGTCGTGGTCGGCGTCAACCGTTTCCAGCTGGACGAGGAGGAGCCCTACGAGCCGCTGCGGGTCGACCCCGCCATCGAGGCCCAGCAGGTCGAGCGGCTGGCCGTGCTCCGGGACCGCCGTAACGCCCGTGCGGTCTCGGCGGCCCTCGGCGATCTGCGGAAGGCCGCCGAGGGGACGGACAACGTCCTCTACCCCATGCGCGAGGCGCTGCGCGCGCGGGCCACGGTGGGCGAGGTGTGCGATGCGCTGCGGGGGGTGTGGGGGACGTATGTGCCGACGGATGCGTTCTGAGGGGGGCGGGCACGACGGGGTGCCAAGTCAGCGCGCACAGCCCGTCCGGAGACGGCAGGTCAGGGAGCGAGGAGGCGGCTGGTGAAGCCGTCGTGGACGAGCGATTCGTATGCGCCCCGCACGTCCTCCGGAACGACCTGCTCGATGGCGAACCCGAGACGGGGATACTCGATCACCCGCTGCAGGTCGCCGACGAGCTGGTGGACGACGAGTTCTTCGTCGCCGATCGTCTTCAGATAGTCATCGAACTCCAGGGGAGCCGAGGCGCAGATCACCTCGACCTCGGGCCACACCTTGCGGGCAGTGGCATAGGCGCGTCGCTCCATATAAGGCATGGAGACCAGCAACACAGTCTTCGGCATGATCCCGGCGGCAACCAGGACTTCGCGGGAGAGGGTGACGTTCTGCCCGGTGTTCCTCGCGCCGGGCTCCAGCAGAACCGCGTCCGCAGGCACCCCGAGGGCGAGCGCATGCTCGCGGAAGTGCACTGCTTCGCCGCGGGGGAAGCGCTCGGGGGCGGTGGGGTTGGAGCCGCCGGAGAACACCAGAGTGGGGAACAGGCCGGCTCGGTACAGCTCTGCACAGAAAGCCGGGACACCAAGGTCGTGACTGCCCAGGCCGATGGCGGCGTCGGTGGGCCGCACCTCGTGGTGCATCTGGTGGTAGTCCCAGATCAGCTTGGCCCGCTGTCGCTGGCCTTCGGTAATGGCCCGCTCGTTGTCCGTCACTCGCGTCTCTCCCTGGTCACCGCCGGGGGCCCAAGGCCCCCTCGCTCGTCATCCGGATGCCCTCGATGCTGCGGAACTGGTGACTCAGACCGAACTTGGCGGCCAGCTTCGCGGCGGCGTCGAGCACATGCAGACCATCATCCCGGGTGGCAGGGTCGGACAGCAGGATGTGACCGTGGGCGGTGTCCAGCCGGACCTGCTGCATTGGTGAGTCGGTCGTTCCGGTGCTACGGGCGATGTCGATGAAGTGCAGGGCCTGGGTGATGTCACCGACGCCGCGGTGGGCGAGGGCGAGCTTTTGGTGGGCGACGGACCAGTCGTCCGGCTCGGCCAGCTCCTCGAACTCGCGCGTCGCGGCGCGCATGACCCGGGCGGCGTAGTCGTTGTTGCCGCCCTTGCTCAGCGCGGTGCCCACCCACAGCCGGGCTCTGGCCCGGTCGCGGCGGGAGAGCCTGTCGTCGACGGCCAGGGTCTCGTAATGGCGGGCGGCTGTCTCCAGCTTGCCGGACATCTCGGCGACCACGGCGAGGGACAGGTCAAGCTGGGCGATGCGGCGAGGAATGTCGAGCTGGGTGAACAGCGAGCGGGCACCGGCATAGGAGTGCTGGGCCGACAGCGGGCCGAGGACGGCTCCTTGGTCTCGTTGGAGATCACCCATCAGCGCTGTTGAGCGGGCGACCAAGTACCTGCCTTTGTCGTCCAGATCGGCCGGATCGAAGCGTGTCAGCCACCGGTCCAGCAGGTTGTCGGCGAAAGCGAAGTTCTGGCGGGAGAGGGCCACGACGGTCCGGTCCAGGTCGTCGGTCCACGTTTCGTATTCCCAGGCTCTCGGGCCGCTGCTGGTGATGCGTCTGCCGCTGCACTGGCCGTGCCGGCCGGCCTCGGACAGGAATGTCTCGAAGCGCAGATGCACGGCGGTGTCCGAGCGGGCCAAGGCAGTATCCAGGATGGCCTGGGTGTCCTGCCGTGGTTCCGTTGTGGCCAGTAGCTTCTCCCACTTGGAGATGGTGCGGACGCCGACGCCCAAGTGCTGGGCGAACGCGCGGACGCTCAGCCGGAGTGCGAGACGTAATGCCCGGGCTTCCAGGCCGGTCCAGTGGTGCACGGTCGCCACGCGTCGCTCCCTTCTGTTCGTCATCGAAGCACGATGCGTGGCGGCAGGGGACGCAAGTGCAACGGAAGTACAACAGAGGGTCATTGGCCGCTGAAGCAGACCGGGCCAGGCTTCAAGTGCTGTCACGTCCCCGAGCACTTGGACGGTCATCGATGGAACCCCTCACCGAGCATCGCCGGGTCAGCGGGCCGGTCGTTTTCGGCTTTCTGCGGCTGGTGCAGGTCTCTGCCGCCCGGCAGGAGGCCCTGATGGCGTCGCTTGCCGAGTACTGCCGCAGTCACGAGCTGGTGCTATCCGGTTTGTTCACCGAACGCTCTGCCACGAACGGTTCGGGGGCGTTCACCGGTCTGCTGGACGTGCTCGCTCTGCCGGACACCTATGGCGTCGTTGCACCGGCGGCTTCCCATTTGGGCACGAAGGCGATAGCCGGTGAACGGCAGAAACAGATTGAGGCGGTCGGCTCACGGCTGCTGCTGGTCCGCGGACCCCGCAGCCCTCGCCCTTCCGGTCACGGGCCGACCAGCCCGCCCTCCGCAGCCCTTCGCCGCCGAAGCCCGGGGCCGGCTCCTGCCCTGGCCACAGAGACCACGTGAGGCCCGCCATGGTGGATGCGACACAGAAGTTTTTCGAAGCAAAGCCCGAATCGATCAGCCTGGCCCGCGACTTCGCCGCCATGACTCTGAAGGCATGGGGGCTGGACGCACCAGCTGACGATGTCCGGCTGTGTGTCTCCGAACTGGCCTCCAACGCCCTCCTCCACGGCACGAAGCGTGGCCACGGCTTCCTGGTGCGGCTGGACGCCGACGAAGACTTCGTACGCCTGGAAGTACACGACAGCCGCGACGGTCGCGGCAGCCGCGAACCGCAGCCGGCAATCCAGCACCCTGCGGACACCGACACCACCGGGCGGGGCCTGAGGATCGTCGACATACTCGCCGACGGCTGGGGTGTCGAGGACCGAGAGCCGCTGGGCAAGATCGTCTGGTCGCGCTTCAAGGCCGGGTTCCCCGGCAGCCAGGACCACCTGGGCTGACCGGCACTCCTTCACAAGGTCCGGGCCCTGGACTCCTGGTCTCGCTGGGTGCCTGGATGTTCCTGATCCTTGGCCCCGCCCCACTGCCGCACACCGCCGGCGCCGTCACCGTCAACGCTCACCTGGACGCCGCCTCCGCCGATTTCCTGCTGCTGTCGGCTTCGCCCGCACTGCCTGACAGCCCCCGTGCACGGCTCCGAGCTGAAGAACGAGAGGTCAATGCTATGGAATCCTTCGAACGCGCCCGGCTGGACGCCTATTTCACGAAGATCGCTGCCCGGTTCGCCCCCGATGAGCAAGCTGCTTCCTTCCTCGTCACCCACCTGCTGCCCGAGCGGCCCGGCTTCGTCCGCACGGTCGCCGCGATGAGCCGTCTCAAAGCCGTGCTGCCCAAGCCCAAATCCATCACCGCAGCCGCCCAACGCGAGGTCGAGCAGGCCGTCCCCGTCGACACCCTCTCCCGCGAACTGTTCACCGACGCCGACACGGCGCTCGACTACATCGAATCCCGGGCAGCCGGTGAGACGCTCGCGCTACTGGACGTCGGCGGCTACTTCGCCCCCACCCTCACCGACATCCCGGGCCGATTCTCCGGGCGCCTCGCCGGGGTGATCGAGGACACGGAGAACGGCCACCGCCGTTACGACGCAGTCGACAAACTGCCCTGCCCGGTGATCTCCGTCGCCCGGTCCCCGCTCAAGGATCCCGAGGACTTCCTCGTCGGCCAGTCCGTCGTCTTCTCCACCGAAGCTGTCATGCGCGCACGAGGCGATATCCTCCACGGCCGCCCCGCCCTGGTGATCGGCTTCGGCAAACTCGGCTCTTCCATCGCCCGCCTCTTGCACGCCAAAGGAGTCCAGGTCACCGTCTTCGACATCGACGCCGTCCGCCGTACCCAGGCCCTGGCCCAGGGCTTCACCGTCGCCCGCGACCGCGAGGCCGCGCTGACCGACGCGGGCCTGGTGCTCTGCGCGACCGGCGCCGTCTCCCTGCACGGGGAGGACTTCACCCACCTCCGCAACGGCGCCTACGTCGCCACGGTCACCTCCAGCGAGGATGAACTGGAGTTGGGCGGACTGCCGGACGTCTACCACCGCACGATGGCCGGCGACCACGTCACCCGCTACCAGACCACCGGCCACTACTTCTATCTGGTGAACGGCGGCAACGCCGTGAACTTCTTGCACGGTGCCAGCGTTGGGCCGTTCATCTTCCTGGTCCAGGCCGAGATCCTGGCCGCGATCAGGATGCTCACTCGCGGAGATCTCGCCCCCGGCATGCACGAGGTTCCCGCGGCCGACCGTGCCGCGATCGCGGCAATCTGGCTCTCCTACTTCAATAGGTGATCATCATGGCCATCACGGCAGACCACATCCGCGCCACCGTGAACTCTTACCTCTACGAGCACCCGGAGGAGAAGTCCGGCCTGGCCATCCCTCTCGACCTCCTGGACGCCGGCGCCGACCTCGCCTCCCGTAAGGAGTTCCGTGGTCATGCGACCGCCGGCGCGGTTCTTGTCGGGCCGGACGGGCGCATCCTGCACATCCACCACCTCGCCACCCGCAAGTGGCTCCTGCCCGGCGGCCACCTCGAATCCACCGACACCAGTCTCGGGGAGGCCGCCAGGCGCGAGCTCACCGAAGAGACCGGCATCCTCGCCGACTCTGTCAGCCCTGTGGGCGACTCCCCCGTCCACATCGACATCCATCCGATCGATGCCAACGCCGCCAAGGCCGAGCCGGACCACCAGCACATCGACTTCCGGTTTTTGTTCCGCACCGAAGCCGAAGTCGGCCAGCTCCAGTCTGAAGAGGTCATCGACGCCGCCTGGCGCGACCTCGACAGCATCAGCGACGCAAACCTGCGAGGCCGGATCGCCCAGGTCCTTCGCTGACGCCAGTAGGGCCGGTGGCTTGTGAGCGCCGCGTGGGCCTGCGTCACACTGAGGGCATGTCGTCACCCCGCCGTGTGTGCCCCGTCTGCACCCGAGAGATCGCCGTTGTCGGCGGCCGCTTCGCCCGCCATGACCCGCCCGGACGGCGGACGGTGCTGGAGCTGATCTCCTGCCCGGGGTCGCGCAGGATGGCGCCGATGATGGCGCCCGCGGAGAAGCTGTTCGACCCGGAGGAGCCGCCGTTCCCGGGGCAGCAGCCGTTGTTCTGAGCGGGGGAGCCGCCGGGCGCGCACGGTCGATGACGGTCCCATACGCCGCCGCCCGGTGGTCAACTACGGTGCCAGGACGTCCAGTTCGGCCATCGCGCCGGTGGTGATCTCGCGGGTCAGCGCCTCCGCCCGCGCCGCGTCGCCGGTCCGTACGGCCTCCGCGACCTGCACATGGAGGGTGACCGCGGCCGGGTCGGGGTCGGTGAACATCACCCGGTGCTGGGTGCGGCCGGTCAGGACGGCGGCGACCACATCGCCGAGCCGGGCGAACATCTCGTTGCCGGAGGCGGTCAGGACGACCCGGTGGAAGGCCGTGTCGTGGACGAGGTAGGCGTCGAGCTGCTGGCCGCGTGAGGTGGCGACCATGCCCATGGCCTGTTCGGTGAGTTCGGCGCACTGCTCGGGGGTGGCGTGCCGGGCGGCGAGGCCCGCGGCGACCGGCTCGATCGCCGAACGCAGCACGGTGAGGGAGCGCAGCTGCCGGGGGCGGTCCCGGCCGGCCAGCCGCCAGCCGATCACCCGCGGGTCGTAGACATTCCACTCCTCGGTGGGCCGGACGGTCACCCCCACCCGGCGCCGGGAGGCGACCAGCTGCATGGATTCCAGTACCCGGATCGCCTCGCGGATGACCGTGCGGGAGACGTCGAAGCGCTGCTCCAGTTCGTCCGTGCGCAGGATCGTGCCCGGAGGGTAGTCGCCCGCGGTGATCGCGGGTCCGAGGGACTCCAGCACGCGGGCGTGCAGCCCCTTCCCCTCGTTTTCCATGGGCCAAGCCTACGTTCCCGGCTCCGGCGAATTAAGTATGACGTTTGCATCACGAGCTCTTGAATACGTCGTACCTAATGGGGTTCAGTGGGCGCCGCACGAGGTCGATGAAGACAGCGAGGTACCACGGGATGAGCACCCCCGACGTGATCGACGTAGCGGACGTGACGGACGTGACGGACGTGATCGTCGTGATGGGCGTGGCCGGCACCGGTAAGACCACGATCGGTCCGCTGGTCGCCGAGGCGCTGGGCGTCCCGTATGCCGAGGGTGACGACTTCCATCCGACGGCCAACATCGCCAAGATGTCGGCCGGTATCCCGCTGGACGACGCCGACCGGGGCCCCTGGCTGGACGCCATAGGGGCCTGGGCGCACGAACGGGGCGGGCGCGGCGGGGTCGTCAGCAGCTCGGCACTCAAGCGCGCCTATCGCGACCGGTTGCGCGCCGCCGCCCCCGGCATCGTCTTTCTGCACCTCACCGGCGCTCGCGCGCTGATCGAGGAGCGGATGGCCGAGCGCCGGGGCCACTTCATGCCGGCCGCGCTGCTGGACTCCCAGTTCGCCACGCTCGAACCGCTCGGGCCCGACGAGGCCGGCGTCCTCGTCGATGTGGCCGGCACCCCGGCGGAGATCGCCGGGCGGGCGGTCGCGGCATTGCACGCGAGGGATGCGGCAGGTGCCCGTTAGGACGCCCCGCCCGCACCCCCAACTCCCCACCCCCACACGTAAAGCAGCCCCCTTCGCCACTTCCCCCTCTGTCGTTCAATCAAGGGAATCGCCGTGACACATCTCAGCGTCGAGATGCTCGCAGCGGACGCGGCCGAGCCGATCACCACGGCCGGTCACGCACAGCTGGGCATCGCCGTCCTGGCCGGCATAGCCGTCATCGTCCTGCTCATCACCAAGTTCAAGCTGCATGCCTTTCTGTCGCTGATCATCGGCTCGCTGGTGCTCGGCGCGGTGGCCGGTGCGCCGCTCGACAAGACGGTCACCAGCTTCTCGGCGGGGCTGGGCACGACGGTCGCCGGCACCGGGGTGCTGATCGCGCTCGGTGCGGTCCTCGGGCGGCTGCTCGCCGACTCCGGTGGTGCGGACCAGATCGTCGACACGATCCTGGCGAAGGCGGGCAGGTCGGCAATGCCCTGGGCGATGGTGCTGATCGCCGGGATCGTCGGGCTGCCGCTCTTCTTCGAGGTCGGCATCGTGCTGCTGATCCCGGTGGTGCTGCTGGTCGCCAAGCGCGGCAACTTCTCGCTGATGCGGATCGGCATCCCGGCGCTGGCCGGACTGTCCGTCATGCACGGGCTGATACCCCCGCACCCCGGGCCGCTCGCGGCGATCGACGCGGTCGGTGCGAACCTCGGTGTCACCCTCGCGCTCGGGGTGGTCGTCGCCATCCCGACCGCGATCATCGCCGGTCCGGTCTTCTCCCGTTACGCGGCCCGCTGGGTCGACATTCAGCCGCCGGAGAATCTGGTGCCCGAGCGGACCTCCGACGACCTGGCGAAGCGGCCCGGTTTCGGGATCACCGTGGCCACCGTGCTGCTTCCGGTGGTGATGATGCTGGCCAAGGCGCTGGTGGACATCGTCGTCGACGACCCCGGGCACCAGGTCCAGAAGGTCTTCGACGTCATCGGCTCGCCGCTGATCGCCCTGCTCACCGCCGTGATCGTCGCGATGTTCACGCTCGGCCGGGCGGCCGGGTTCACCCGCGACCGGATCGCCGCCACCGTCGAGAAGTCGCTCGCCCCGATCGCCGGGGTGGTGCTGATCGTCGGCGCGGGCGGCGGCTTCAAGCAGACGCTGGTGGATGCCGGGGTCGGCCAGATGATCCTGGACATCTCCAAGGGCTGGAACATTTCCGCGCTGCTGCTGGCCTGGCTGATCGCGGTCGCCATCCGCCTCGCGACCGGCTCCGCGACCGTCGCCACCATCTCCGCCGCCGGACTGGTCGCCCCGCTCGCCGCGGAGATGACCACCCCGCACGCCGCGCTGCTGGTGCTGGCCATCGGCTCCGGCTCGCTGTTCTTCAGCCATGTCAACGACGCCGGATTCTGGCTGGTCAAGGAGTACTTCGGGATGAACGTCGGCCAGACGCTGAAGACTTGGTCGGTGATGGAGACGCTGATCTCGGTGGTCGGGATCGTCTGCGTCCTGCTGCTGTCGCTGGTCCTCTAGCCAGGACCGCTCGTCTGGATCTTGCCGGGCTCGCATGCCCCGGTGCCGCGCCTCCCGGCACGTTGTCGTCGGTCGCCAACGTGCCGGGACCCCACACGTAGCGCACGGCGTGATCCGCCTCTTACGCCGGTGTGAAGGCGTCGAGGTCATCGGCGTAGGAGCGGATATGGATGTCCCGGTGAGCGTGTGCGGCGGCGATCACGGGGGCGAACGCCGGGTACGCGTGCGGGTGTTCCTCCAGCAGGTCCACGGCGGCGACGGCACCGCACTCCGCGGTGCCTCGTCCTCCGACCGGGGCAACCGTGAGGAGGGGCAGCAGGCGGGGCGTCGCCCGCCTCTTCAGCGAACTTGGCTACTTCTGCAGCGACTTGGCTTCCGACCCGGCCGTTTAAATTTCTACCAGTCATGTGAACATTTGGTGGACGGTTCTGGCAGATTCTGAAACCTCGTGATGATGCGTCAGGCTGACGCTGCGCCTGGGTGGTGGGCATTGTTACGGTCGGCGCGTTGAGTTCGCCATGCGAACGCGTGGAAATGTACCGACATACGGGGGGATGAAGCCGCATGGACAATGCGTTCCGCCAGGAGCTGGAGCAGTTCCAGAGTTACACCGCCGAGCTCCAAGGCATGCTTTCCGGCATCCAAGGGAGCCGCCCTGAAAGGGCGGAAGGATCGGACGCACAGGGTGCAGTGCGGGTCACGGTCGGCGGTGACGGGCTCCCGCAGGACATAACGGCCGCCTCGGACTGGGGAAAGCGTTGCAAGTCCGGCGGTCTCGGCATGGCTGTGGTCGAGGCTGCCCATAATGCACATTCTGAACTCATGGATACCTGGTCACAGGACTTTCCCAGTGGCCCCTGGGATGCGAGCCCGGGAAGGGGGAATATGGGCGCCGCCCCGGCGTCGCGCGCCGAGGCGCACGGGACTCCTGTCCCAGAGGAGCGGGACACCCGGTACGTGATTTCCCGTCCGCTGGACCAGCTCGTGGAAGATGTCATCTCCTCTCTGAGCGCTGCGAACAGCTTCGAAATCGCTCCCGACGAAGCAGCGCAGGCATCGGGATCGGATCCGGCCGGACGCGTGACGATCACTCTCACCCCTGCATCCCTTGCATCGTGTGACGTGGACGCGAGTTGGGCTGCAAAAGCGTCGGTGACCCAGATCAACCGGGCCCTCGGTGAGGCGCTCGCGGATGCGCGTTCCGCCCTGGCCCGCAGCAGTGTTTCCGAGCAGGCGGAGGGGGAGGGGCAGAAGCTCGACGGCCTGCTCGACGAGGCGATGGCTGCCCTCCGCGACCCCAGTCGCCTCAACAACCTCTGAAGGAGCAGGCTCGTGGTAAATCCCGACATCAAGGTGGTCACCGATGTGCTGCGCTCCGAAGCGCGCATGTGGGATAACCAGAGCGACGCTCTGGGAAAACTTCACCATGCCGTAGAGGGGCTGCGCGCCACTCGCCTTGAAGCAGGCATATTCCAGATCGTGTTTTCGGCCTACGAGGCTGCGGTCGACCAGATATCTGACCGGTGCAAGGAAGGCCAGCAGCGCACACAGGAAATAGCTGATGCCCTGATCAAGAGCGCGACGGCCTACGATAACCAAGAAGAAGAAACAAAGGCGCATGTCGAGGGAACGTACTGAACAGGGGGCGGCATGACTACCTTCAATCTTTCGCAGTATCAGGCTCTGACCAGCGAGCTGAAGTCCGGCGTGAACAAGCTGTCACAAAAGAAAGAGGAACTCGTTCCGACGGCACAGAAGGCGGGCGATGCGTGGTACATGCCACAGAAAATAGCTGATGCCCTCATGTGGATCGCCGAGAAGTTGAGGGAACTCGCGAAATGGGTGATCGACAAGATTGAGGATGCACTGAAGGCTGCGGCGGCTCCCATTGCGCTTTATAAAATTTCGTCTGAATGGGTTGACAGGATTCAGACCCCCGCATCGGCTGTGCAGGGGCAGACGGACTGGAAGGCCCTGCAGGCTCCCCGTCGTTGGAAAGGGGATGCGGCAACCCTCTACCTGGACTCGGTGCGGGGACAGTCCTCGGCTGCAGGGCGGATCGGGAGCATCGCGGACCAGGTGTCCTTGTCCTGCACGATCTGCGCCAGCACCGGGCTCGTGTTCTACGCTGCGCTGGGAGCGCTCCTGGCCAAGGCTGTCATCGGTACGGTTGCAGCTATCGGCGCGCTGATGACCGGGGTCGGTGCTCCCGCCGCTGCCCTGGTCTTCGCGGATGCAGCAGGGTTCACCGCTGCGGGCGTAGGCGCAGCGGTCATGGCAGCGCTCGCAGCCCTGGGAACCCAGGTTGAGGAACTGAACCGCATCAAGGGGCAGGCCAAGAGCGCCCAAGATTTCCCCGGCCCCCCCATTGGCCACTGGCCCAAGGGCACGGCGTGAGCGGGCGCGAGCCGATGCGCGTACATCCCTTGGCGGCACTGCTGATTTTTCTGGGGGTCGGTGGCGTTTGCGTGTCGGTGGCGCTCGCGGTCAATGGGCATGGTGATGCGCTCACGCAAGCCCTCTTTCTGATCTCCTTCGTCCCGTTCGGGGCGGGCCAGGTCTACAACCACCACAAGCGACGGCGTGACTGGTTCTACCGAAGGTTCCGCACGTACGAGAACTTCCGTGCCGAGGCGATCGAGGAGGCGCGCCAAGTGAAGCGCGAGAAGGGTGAAACGGGGGCCATGCGGCATCTGATGAGCCTTTACCCGCGCCTCCCTACGTCCATGAAGATCCGGCTGCTCAAAGAGCTCTGACCTGGTACCCGCCGGTGGTGGGCGGCGTCGGCACGCCGGCCGGCGCCGCCCACCACCTCAGGCGCCCGTTCCCCGGCACGAGGCCGCACCGGTGGGAGCGCCGGTGCGGCCTCGTGTGCGTATGGGCGGGTTGCCGGTACGGCTCGTTGCCGTGGGTGTCGCGCCGCGGCGTACGAGGGCGACCGCCGCGAGGCCGATTGCCAGTCCGGCGGCGGTCTGCGGGCCGAACGGTTCGCCGAACATGGCGGTGCCCCACAGCGCGGTGACCGGTGCCATCAGGAACATCAGGGTGTTCACCTCGGTGGCGCCGAAGCGCCGGAGGATCAGCCAGTACAGCCCGTATCCGCCGAAGGTCGACAGCACCACCAGCCAGCAGACCGCGACCCAGAACGAGGGCGCGGCGGGCGGCCGTAGGGTGCCGGTGGCGGCGGCGAGGGCGGTGAAGAGGACGGCGCTGGTGGCGCAGTGGACGGTCATCGACACCGAGGGCGCGACCCGGGTGCGCGAGCGGCCCTCCAGGAAGGTGGCCGCCACCAGCGAGGACATCCCGAGGAACGGGACGAGATAGGCCCACCAGCGCACGTCCGTGCCGGCCGCCGCATCGGCCGTGGTGACCAGGGCGACCCCGCCCAGGCCCAGGCACAGCCCGAGCCACTGCCGCCGGGAGACGTACTGGCGCAGCAGCGGTCCGGCGAGAGCCCCGGCCACCAGGGGCTGGGTGCCGTCGATCAGGGCCGTGGTGCCGCTGGAGACCCCGAGCTGGATCGCGTAATAGACGGTGAACAGATAGCCGCTCTGGGAGAGTGCGCCGATGGCGGTCTGCCGGGCCATGTCCCGTGCGGTCAGGTCCCGCCACGAGGCGCGGGCGGCGGTGGCCGCCACCAGGGCGAGGACGGCGGCGAGCGGCAGGAACCGCCACATCAGGAGCGTGGCAGCGGGCGCGCTGTCCGCGCCGAGCTTGGCCCCGATGAAGCCGGAGCTCCAGCAGACCACGAAGGCCGCCGAGAGCAGGAAGCGCATGCCGTCCCTTTCAGTTGCCCGGTTCAGTAGACCGATCTGTCTACCTCCCCTTTCACTATACAGATCGGTATACTTTTTGGCATGGGTATTTCGCAGGCACGTCCTCCGCGGGCAGCTACTTCGCAGACGCACGGCCGGGTCGCCATGACGCCCGCCGCGCGCCGCGCCCTCACGGCTGCCGAGCGGCTGTTCTACGAGCGCGGCATCCATGCCGTCGGGGTGGATCTGATCGCGGCCGAGGCCGGGGTGACGAAGAAGACCCTCTACGACCGGTTCGGCTCCAAGGAGCAGATCGTCGTGGAGTACCTCGCGGACCGCGATGAACGCTGGCGGGCCTTTCTGGCGCCGTATCTCGATGCCGCGGGGCCGTCGCCCGCGGCGCGGATCCTGGCCGTCTTCGACGCCTCGCGCGCCTGGTCGGCCGAGCGCAGCGGCAGGGGGTGCAGCATGGTCAACGCCCATGCCGAGATCAGCGATCCGGCCCATCCCGGGTACGCGATCATCACCGCGCAGAAGCAGTGGATGCTCGGGCTGTTCACCGATCTGGCCGGGGCCGCGGCTCCTGGCCGGGCGGACCGGGTGGGGCGGGGGCTGATGCTTCTGCATGAAGGGGCGCTGGTCGCCCATGGGTTGGATGTTTTTCCTGACCCGATCGGTCAGGCCCGCGAGGAAGCGGAGGCGCTGCTGGCTGCTGCGGGGGCGGAGGTGTGACCGGCGGTCGCTCCTCTCGCCCCGCCCGGTGGGTTCAGCAGGCCGCCGGTACCGCACCCGCGCCAGCGTCCGCGCCCGCGCCCGCGCCGAGGTACGCCCCCAGCGCCGCGGCCACCTGTGCCGTCGCGTCCTCGGGCGGCGCGGCCAGGGCGAGGTATCCGTCGGGGCGGATGAGGAGGACGGCCGGGGCGCTGCCGTAGGCGTTGCGGATATGGCCGTCGGTGTCGATCAGGTCCGGGGCCGGGCCGCCGACGCGGACGACGCGCAGCAGGGCCGGATCGGCGGGCAGGGCATCGGCGTCGACGCCGGTCCCGCCCAGGTCGAGCACGGTGAAGTGCGGGCCGCGGAAGGCGTCGAAGAGCCGGGTGGGCGTGCCGTCGGCCGTGGTGCACGGGGCCTCGGGGGCGCGGTCGCCCGCGCGGGGCGCGCCCTCGGGGACGTCCGTACGCAGCTCCCGCGTCAGTGGGCTCTCGGGGTAGCCGATACCGAGCTGGTGCAGGTCCCGGCCGCGCTCCAGGGTGCGGGAGCGGTGCAGTCGGGTGCTGGTGTCGAGGATGCTCTCGGCGATCGGGCGGCGCTCGGTCCCGTAGGTGTCGAGGAGGCTGTCGGGGGCGCCGTGCCGCAGCACCAGGCCGAGCTTCCAGCCGAGGTTGTAGGCGTCCTGGACACTGGTGTTGAGGCCCTGGCCGCCCGCCGGTGAGTGGATGTGCGCGGCGTCGCCGGCCAGGAATACCCGGCCGGTGCGATAGCTGTCGACCAGGCCGGCCCTGGGGCGGAAGAGGGAGGACCACAGGACCTCGCCGATCTGTGCGGCGTCGAGGTGGGTGTGCGCCGCGAGTTCGGCACGGACCGTTTCGGGTGAGGTGTCCGGCGTGCCGTCGAATCCCGCGATCATGGTCTGGAAGTATTCGGTGCCGGCCAGCGGGAGAAGGCTCGCGAACCCGCCGGTCGGCGACTCCCAGCGATGCCAGTGGTCGCGGTCCAGGCCGTCGACCCGGACGTCCGCGAGCAGTACGGCGACCGGTTCCAGCTCCGGGCCGCTCATCTTCAGGCCCAGCGCGCGGCGCACGGTGCTGCGTCCGCCGTCGGTGGCGACCAGATAGGCGCCGCGTACGGTGCGCTCCGCCCCGTCGGCATGGCGCAGACGGGCCGTCACACCGGCGGAATCCTGGTCGAACGCGGTGAGTTCGGTGCGGAAGAGCACCTCCCCGCCGAGCTGCCGCAGCCGCGCGTACAGGACCTCCAGATTGCGGAACTGGGGCACCATCAGGCCGTTGGAGTACGGATTGTCGGGCGTCGGGTCGACCCGCTCGATCATCTGGGTGACGTCGGCGATCGCGCCGTTCTCCCAGCGGGCGGTCTCCGGATAGAGGCCGCCGACCGCGAAGGCCGCGTCCAGCACCCCGAGGTCGTCGTAGACCTCCTGGGTGCGCGGCTGTACGCCGGTGCCGCGGGCGCCGGGCGAGAGGTGCTCCTGCCGCTCGACGAGCAGAGTGCGCAGACCGCGGCGGGTGAGGTCGATGGCCAGGGCGATGCCGGTCGGGCCCGCACCGGCGATCAGTACGTCGACCGCCGTGCCGTCGTCGGGCAGGGTGGCGCCAAAGGTTTCCTTAACGTTGTTAAGTTCCATGTCCCGAGGATGGGCTTAACGGTGTTAAGTTGTCAACATGGTTTCGCGCATCGACCGGAAGCAGGTCGTGGACACCGCACTGCGGCTGCTGAACGAGGTGGGCCTCGACGGACTCACCCTGCGAGGCATCGCCAAGGAGCTGAACGTCCAGGCCCCCGCGCTGTACTGGCACTTCAAGAACAAGCAGGAACTGCTGGACGAGATGGCCACCGAGATGGTCCGGCGGATGGCCGGGCGTCTGGAGGGGGGCGGGTCCGGTGCGCGCCCGCAGGCCGGCCCCTGGCAGGAGATGCTCCGCGACAGCTGCCGCACGGTCCGCCGCGAGCTGCTCGCCTACCGCGACGGCGGCAAGGTCTTCAGCGGCACCCGGATGACCGACGGCACCGCCGTAGGCCCGCTCAACTCCCTGATGACCTGCCTGACGGAGGCGGGCTTCACCCTGGACGCGGCCGCGCGCGCCTGGTGGACCGCGTACAACTTCACCGTGGGCGTGGTGATCGAGGACCAGTCGGTCCACCCGGTGCCCGGCCACCGCGAGATCCGCGACCCGGCCTACGACCAGCCCGAGCGCGAACGGCGGATCGGACCGGACTATCCACTCGCAGCGCTGGCCGGCCGCGAGATGTTCGGCGACCTGGAGCGGGCCTTCGAGGCCGGACTACGCATCATCGTCGCGGGGATCGAGGCCACGGCCGGGCCGGAAGTACGGGGTTGAGGCGGGGGTGACCATCCGGCGGCTTGCCCGGCGCGACGTCTTCAGCCTGCTGTGACAGTGAGTATCACGGGGTGTGGGCAGGTGGGAGTTGCCATCTCCCTGAGTGGCCAGGTGGGAGCGCCAGGTCGCGCCGGACCGCCGCGTCTTCGGGCGACAAGGGATGCGGATGAGGGTGGTTGCCGACATCGCCTTTCCCCGCCCCCGTCGCCAACCTGCGACGGGGGCGGGGCGGTACGAGGGCGGGCCCGAGCCCGCCGCCAAGGATCCCCCGACTCACCGCCGTGGATCGATCGCCCGCTTCAAGACCGGCGTCAACGGCCGTTCCACAAACCGGTGCAGTACCCACGCGAGCAGCAGCATCAGCCCCACGGTAAGGATCAGCGTCGCGTACGAGGGCAGGCCGAGGCTGTGGTGCAGGGCGCGTACCGCGACCCAGCCCAGGTGTTCGTGGACGAGGTAGAAGGGGTAGGTCAGGGCGCCTGCGACGGTGAGCCAGCGCCAGTTCGCCCAGTGGAGTTTGCCCAGGGCGACTGCGGCGACCAGGGCGAAGCCGAGGGTGATGACGGCGATGATGCCTGTTGTTGAGCGGTAGGAGAACGCGTCGACGGACGCGGAGTGCCAGAGGCGCTCGACCGCGTAGTGCTGGCCGATGAGCCAGCTGACCAGGACTATCGCCCAGGCGATCGGGTCGCGGGCGCCGTAGCGGTGGAGGAGGTACAGGCCGATGCCGCCGATGAAGTACGGGGCGTATTCGGGCATCAGCACGGTGTCGAGGAGGGGCTCATGGGCGGTCTGGGCGAGTGCGGCGGCCAGGGTCCAGCCGGCGCAGAAGAGCACCACACGGCCGCGGGTGGCGCCGGGCAGGATGACGCAGAGCGCGAAGAGGGCGTAGAAGCGCATCTCCGCCCAGAGGGTCCAGCACACGCCGAGCACCCGGTCCACGCCCAACGGCTGTTGCAGCATGGTCAGGTTGGTGAGGACTTCGCTGGGCGGCAGTGCCTTGTAGGCGACCCAAGGGAGTGCGAAGACCGCGGTGACCAGCAGGATCGCGGCCCAATAGGCCGGATAGAGACGGGAGATGCGCGAGGCGACGAAGGCCCGCAGGGTCCGCCCCCAGCCACTGAGGCAGATCACGAAGCCGCTGATCACGAAGAAGATCTGGACGCCCAGGCAGCCGTAGGCGAACAGCGGGGCGGCGGTGGGGAATTGGTCGGCGGGCGAACCGCCCCAGGCCTGGCTTATCTCGCCGTCGCGCCCCCCGAAGTGGTACGCGGCGACCATCAGGGCGGCGAGCAGCCGCAGCCCGTCGAGGGCGCGCAGCCGCGAGGAACCGGTGCGGCTGCGCCCCTGTATTGCGGGCTGGGGTGCCGTGAGGGCGAGATCCGGCGCGGCCGGCGGTGGGCCGGCCGTCAGCTGAGGGGCGCTCATCCGAACGCGGCCCGCTTCTTCAGCCGCCGCTGCACCGAACGCGCCCGGCGCGCGACCCGGCGGACGGTGGCATTGCGCGGAATGAACGACAGCTGCGACGGGATCGCCCCGGGCAGCGCCAGCGCGGTCAGCCGGCGGCGCTTGAAGTAGCGCCGGGTGAACGTGTCGAGATGCGCCGCCAGATAGCGCTCGGCGGACGGCCGCAGCTCCGGATAGATCTGGTGCTGCATCGCATAGCCGACCGCGGTGACCAGGCCCTCGATGCTCTCGGCGGTGGCGTAGGCCCGCGGGTGCTCGCTGAGGTCACCCAGGTCGGGCACCAGCGCGTCCACGATCGTGACCGGCATCCGGTTGCTGTTCTGATACGGCGTGAGCCGCTCCAGCAGCAGCCCGGTGCCGGTCCGCGCCGTCGGCAGCCCGTAGAAGGTGGCGGCCGTCAGCAGTGCGGTGGAGAAGCAGCCGACGACCAGCGCGGGCCGCATCCGCTGGTAGAGCACCTCGGCCAGCACCGGGCTGTCCAGCACGGTCAGCGTGATGTCCAGCTCCTCGGCCTCCCGCTCCAGCAGCCGCGACCAGCGGGCCGGCGCGGACGGATGCGGCTTGAAGACGATCTCGCGGTGGCCGCGCTCGACGGCGCCGCGCACCATCCGCACATGCAGATCCTCTTCCTCCTCCGGAGTGAGGATGCCCAGCGCGGAGAGGTACTGGCCGAGGAGCAGCGCACCGCCCTCCGGGACCGCCACCTCGCCACTGGCGTCGGAGAGTTCGGCCAGCACCTTGGTGAAGGCGTCGGTCGGTACGGTCTGCGGCGCGACATCGAACTCGGTGAGCAGCAGCGGCGTCAGGCCCGGCACCAGGTCCAGATGCAGCAGCCGGCTGATCCGGGTGCCGATCAGCGGATCGAGCTTGTTGCGGGTGGGGCCGTAGCTCATCAGGCCGTCCGCGTAGACCTCGATCGACGCGTCGGGGAACAGCTGGGCGAGCGCCAGCGCCGGGTTGACCTGGATGGACTCCACGACCAGCTCGACGCGGTCATCGCCCAGGCCCCACAGCAGCCGCAGATGCCGCTCCCACAGCGGGACATCGTCCGAGCGCGGCGACCAGCCGCCCGGATGGAACGGGCTGATCGTCTCGTTCCACGACAGCACCCGGTCGAAGCGGCCGCGCAGCCGCTCGAAGCCGGGCATGGTGTCCAGGGACGCGCTGGTCTCCGGCGTCGTCGCGTTGTTGCTGATCAGCAGCAGCCGGCGCTCGGCCGGGGCGAAGCAGTCGGCGTCCAGCGCCGCGGCGAGGGTCGCCGCGCCGTAGAGCGTGGACGCCATGAAGATCTGGGTACGCGGTCGGGTGGACATCAGGCGGCGACCTCCGCCGGGACAGGGCGACGGCGCAGCCGCCGCAGCCGGGACGCGCGCTGCACATCCATGGAATCCAGGGCTTCCTTCAGTACGTCCTGCGGCATGCGTTTCATGGCCGCGGCGCTCATTGTTCGCAATTTACGGGCGACCTGCGGTTCGAACCGTTCGATCGAACCGAGGTGATGGGCAATGATCGCGCAATACGTGCGCACCGCCTTCGGCAGCAGAAGATCGGCATTGCGGTCCTGTGCGGTTTCCTCGATCACCTGATCGAAGGCGCGAATGAAGTCCAATTGCCGCACATCCCCGATCTGGGTCAGGGAAGAGGACACACCGCGCCGGTAGAAAACGCCGAGCAGTCCGACCACCGCCATGGACTTCGCCTCGCGGTGCAGCCGCCAGATCCACGGGCGGTCCTCCGCGGTGCGCAGTCCGTCCCGGAAATGCAGTACCCCGTCGTCCAGCAGCCGCCGGTGGTACATCCCGGCCCAGGCGTACGCGTAGTCGACGGAGGTGGAGCGGTCGGCGGGCAGAATCACCTCGCGCGGGTCCATCACCACCCCGCGCCGGCCGTGCGGAACCCGGTGGACGGTGCGCGCGCGGGCGGTGCACTGGACATGGTCCGTACGGACGAAGTCACATCCCAACTCCTCGATGGTGGAGAGGAGTTCGGAGTAGTAGCCGGGGGCGAGCCAGTCGTCGCCGTCCAGGAAGGTGACGTATTCGCCGCGGGCCTCGTCCAGGCCGGTGTTGCGCGCGGTGGCCAGGCCGCCGTTCTGGCTGTGCCGCAGCAGTCTGGCGCCCGGCAGCTCGCGCTCGGCGCGCGCGAGAATCTCCGGGGTCTCGTCGCGCGAACAGTCGTCGACGAGCAGGAATTCAAAGTCCTCGCGGGCATTGGCCGCCAGGCTTTTCAGGGTGTCGGGCGCGTATGTCTGCACGTTGTAGAACGGCACGATGACGGAGAGCTTAACCACCCTCATGACGCTAGGCGCGCAGGCGGCATTCGTCTTTACCGGGTGCGGACCTCAAGGTGAACGAAGAATGGCGGGATGGTTAACCAGGGCGCCCATTGAGCCGGTTCGCCATTCGTCGACCCGCTGTTAACCCTTTGTTGCGACCCAGTTGGCCCGTCGAACGGAATGCCTTCCTAGCGTCTGGGACGTGCCATCACGTACCAACTCTTCGCCGCGGGTCGCCGTACTCGCCGACTCGGATACCCGGTGGAAATGGGGCGCTTTGACAGCGTACCGAATCCAACCGGACATCCGGCTCGACGGCTACCTTCTCCGCGGCCGCGCCACTCCCACGGTCCGCCAGCTCGACGAGGTCGGCGCCCGTGCGGACTCGCTGCGCGAAATCAGGGGTATCGACTTCGTCCGGTCCGTCGACCGTACGCGGTATGACGTCATCGTGCTGGCCTGCGTAGGCGGAGCGGTGCAAGCGATGCTGCACGGCCTCGCCCACGCCTGGCGCGGTGCCGCCGCCCGCCCCGTCGTCGTCACCGGCTATGTCGGTGTCGTCTACGAGAAGCTCGCCGACGGGCTGCTGCTGCGGCACGGCGCGGATGTCGTCCTCGCCAACTCCCGGCACGACGCGGACCGCTTCCGCGAGGTGTACCGCGGGGTCAGCGCCGACGACGGCAGCGTCGTGGAGTGCGCCCTGCCGTTCCTCGGCGGCGCGCCCTACACCGGCACGCACACCCCGTACACCGTGGTGTTCGCCGCCCAGCCGTCCGTCCCGGAGAGCCGCGCCGACCGCACCTACCTGCTGCGCAGAGCGGTCGAGCACGCCCGCCGGCACCCGGACCGGGAGGTGCTGATCAAGCTCCGCAGCAAGCCGGGCGAGCACACCACCCATATCGAGGAACTGCCCTACCAGAAGCTCGCCGCCAAGGCCCCCGGCGGACTCCCCGCCAACTGCCGCCTGGTGTACGGCAACATGGGCGAGGTCCTGGACCGCACCGACCTGATGGTGACGGTCAGCTCGACCGCCGCCCTGGAATCGCTGCACCGCGGCATCCCCACCGCCGTCCTCACCGACCTCGGCATCCGCGAGGTCCTCGGCAACCACCACTTCCTCGGCTCCGGCTGCCTGGCCTCCTGGGACGAGCTGGACGCGGGCCACCGCCCGGAGCCGGACGCGGACTGGCTGGCGCGGCAGGGCGTCGCCGCCGACGGGGACTACGAGCGGGCCTTCGACGCCGCCCGCGACCGGGTCACCGCGCTGCGCACCGCCGACCGGCTGCCCCCGATCACCCCGTACTACACACCCCGCACCGCCCCCGGCTACCTCCCCGGCATCCTCGCCCGGCACGGCCTGGACCCGCACGGCGAACCGCTCGCCGGCCATGCGGAGGCCCCCGAGGAGACCGGCGGACTGCGCCGGGTCGCCCGCGAGACGGTCCGCGAGGCCGCCCGCGGCGCCTACCGGCACGGCGTCCAGCGCGTCGCCCCCGCCATCCGCCGCTGGGGGCAGCTGTGACCACCCAGGCCAGCTCCCGGAAGGAGCCCGATATGCCGCCGAACCCGCAGAGCAGCCCGCCGACCGTGGTGGCCGTCATACCCGCCCGCGGCGGATCGAAGGGCGTGCCCGCCAAGAACCTCGCCGCCGTCGGGGGAGTGCCCCTGGTGGCCCGCGCGGTCCGGGAATGCCGCGCCGCGCGCCTGGTCACCGATGTCGTGGTCTCCACCGACGACGCCGGGATCGCCGCCGCGGCCCGCGGCGCCGGCGCGGTCGTCGTGCGGCGTCCCGGCGACATCGCGGGCGACACCGCCACCAGCGAGGCCGCCGTCCTGCACGCCCTGGACGCCTACGAGGCCGAGCAGGGCGCGTCGGTCGACGCGGTGCTGCTGGTCCAGTGCACCAGCCCGTTCATCGTCCGCGAGGACATCGACGGAGTGGCCGCCGCGGTCGTCGAGGGCGGCGCGGACAGCGCGCTGACCGTGGCGCCGTTCCACGGCTTCGTCTGGCGGGACGCCGAACCGGAGGTCACCGAGGCGGCCGCCGGCGGCCACGGCGTCAACCACGACAAGTCCTTCCGGCCGCGCCGCCAGGACCGCCCCCAGGACCTGCTGGAGACCGGCGCCGCCTACGGCATGGACGCGGCCGGCTTCCGCGCCGCCGGCCACCGGTTCTTCGGCCGCACCGAACTCGTGCGCACCGACCCGGCCCGGGTGCTGGAGATCGACGATCCGCACGATCTGGCCCGCGCCCGCGCCCTGGCGCCGCTGCTGGACGCCTCGCGTCCCGGCACCCTTCCGGCGCTCGACGACATCGACGCCGTCGTCCTCGACTTCGACGGCACCCAGACGGACGACCGGGTGCTGATCGACGCCGACGGACGGGAGATCGTCGCGGTGCACCGCGGCGACGGCCTCGGCATCGCCGCCCTGCGCAGGGCGGAGCTGAAGCTGCTGATCCTGTCCTCGGAGACCAACCCGGTCGTCGCCGCACGGGCCCGCAAGCTGCAGGTGCCCGTCCTGCACGGCATCGACCGCAAGGACCTCGCCCTCAAGCAGTGGTGCGAGGAAGCGGGCATCGCGCCCGAGCGCGTGCTCTACGTCGGCAACGACGTCAACGACCTCCCGTGCTTCGACCTCGTCGGCTGGCCGGTGGCCGTCGCCGGGGCGCACGACGTGGTGCGCGGCGCGGCCCGCGCCGTCACCGCGACGCCCGGAGGCAGCGGCGCGATCCGCGAGATCGCCGGCTGGCTCCTGGGCCCGTCCCTGTAACCCACCCAGATCCCACCCCCGCACACCCCCTTATCAATGCGAAGGAACCTCCCCATGAGCAGCAACTCCCGCCTCCGCACCCTCGGCTCCCGCGAGGCCGGCCCCGGCCGCCCCGTCTACGTCACCGGTGAGATCGGCATCAACCACAACGGCGACCTGGAGAACGCCTTCGCGCTGATCGACGCCGCCGCCGACGCCGGCTGCGACGCCGTCAAGTTCCAGAAGCGGACCCCGGAGATCTGCACCCCGCGCGACCAGTGGGACATCGAGCGCGACACCCCCTGGGGCCGGATGACCTACATCGACTACCGCCACCGTGTGGAGTTCGACGAGGACGGCTACCGCGCCATCGACGAGTACTGCAAGAAGCGCGGCATCGCCTGGTTCGCCTCCCCGTGGGACGTCGAGTCCGTCGCCTTCCTGGAGAAGTTCGACGTGCCCTGCTACAAGGTCGCCTCCGCCTCGCTCACCGACGACGACCTGCTGCGCGCCATGCGCGCCACCGGCCGCACCGTCATCCTCTCGACGGGCATGTCCACCCCGAAGCAGATCCGGCACGCCGTCGAGGTCCTGGGCAGCGAGAACATCCTGCTCTGCCACGCCACCAGCACCTACCCGGCCAAGGCCGAGGAGCTCAACCTGCGCATGATCAACACCCTGCAGGACGAGTACCCCAACGTCCCGATCGGCTACAGCGGCCACGAGACCGGTCTGCAGACCACCCTCGCCGCGGTCGCCCTCGGCGCCACCTTCGTCGAGCGCCACATCACCCTCGACCGCGCGATGTGGGGCTCCGACCAGGCCGCCTCCGTCGAGCCCGGCGGCCTGTCCCGCCTGGTCCGCGACATCCGCACCATCGAGGAGTCCCTCGGTGACGGCGTCAAGAAGGTCTACGAGAGCGAGCTCGGCCCGATGAAGAAGCTGCGCCGCGTCACCGGCGTGGTCGCCGAGGCCGAGGCCGAGGCCGCCGAGCCGGCCTCCGTCTGACCGCCCGGCCGACGAACCGACGGGAGCCATGGTGAGCTCACCTGAAGGGACCCGCGCCGTGGCCGGCACGCCCGGCGCCGAGGTTCCGCCCCCGGAGACGGCGGGTCCTCCCGCCCGTCGTCTCCGGGGGGTGCCCCGGCAGCGCTACCGGACCGCACGCTCCGGCGAGCCGGGTGCGGACGCCCGGGACACCGGCACCCTCGCGTTCGTCGAGAGCCCGGTGCAGCTGCTGAACGTCCTGGAATGGGCGCACACGGCACAGGCCACCGGGCTCACCGTCGTCGTGCTCTCCCCGCACGATCCGATGACCCGCGGCCAGCTGCGGCGGATGGCCGAACTCGCCCGCGACGAAGGCCATACGGTGCGCTGGGAGGAGGCCCGCGGCGGCCCGACCGCACCGGTACGCACCATCGGCGGCCTCACCCCGCTGCTGCGCCGGGCCCGCCGCGTCGTCATCGGCGACCCGTTCTCCCGCTACGTCCAGCTGCTGCTCTCCCTCGCCAGGGCGCGCGATCTGGTCGTGGTCGACGACGGCACCGCCACCATGGAGTTCATCTCCCAACTCGCCCGCGGGGAACAGCTGGTGCGCTGGCACCGCAACGGCAGCGGGCGCGGCGCGCGGGACCTGCTCTTCGCGCCGTTCTCGGCCACCGCCCGGCGCCGGCTCACCCCGGCCCCCGAGGGCGGGCGGCGCACCGTCGGCCTGTTCAGCTCGATGCCCGTCGAGGCGCCGCCGGGCGTCGAGGTCACCACCAACGAGTTCGCCTGGACCCGGGGCCGCTTCGGCCCGCCCCGGCTCACCCGCGCCGCCGATATCGTCGGCACCTCGCTGGTGGAGACCGGAGTCGTGGACTGCGAGCGCTATCTGGCGGCGGTCTCCGCCCTGGCCCGTACGCACGGCGCCACCCGCTACTTCGCGCACCGCAAGGAGAGCACCGAAAAGCTGCGCCAACTGGTGAACGAGACCGGACTGGAGGTCGTCCGGCCCGATCTGCCGCTCGAACTCATCGCCCGGCGCGGGCCCATCGGACGGCTGATCGTCAGCTTCCCCTCCACCGTGGTGCACACCCTGCCGCTGGCGCTGCTGGGGACGGAGGTCAAGGTCGCGGTCTGTGACATCGATCCGGAGTGGCTGACGGCCAACGCCTCACCGCGGGCCCAGGGTTTCCTGGACGGAGTCACCGGCACCGCCCGCGACGTGCAGCGACTGCCGTTCACCCAGCGGATGGCGGCCGGCTGAGGACCGGCGCCGCGCTGCGCGGGAAGCCCTACTGCATACCCGTCGCATAAACCGTCCATGCGCCGAGCGGCCTAGATTTTCTTCCCCTAACGGGCTGAACTTTTGTTGATCGAAGGACAGTTGCCCCCGTAAGACCCGTAACCTTCCACGGGTGAACCACGTGATGTCCCGAGAGGTCAGCGCCGCCCGTACCCCCGCCGGGGACCAGCTCCCCGGCGCCCTTCCCGAGGCGCTGCGCGCCGAACTCAGCGCCTTCCGGCGCGACTTGCACCGGCACCCGGAACTCGGCAACCAGGAGTTCCGGACCACCGCGGCGATCAAGGAGCGGCTGGAGCGGGCCGGTCTGCGCCCCCGGGTACTGGCCACCGGCACCGGCCTGGTCTGTGACATCGGCACACGGGATGCCACCGCCGACGGACGGGCCGTCGCGGCCGCCCCCGACCGCCCCCTGCTGGCACTGCGCGCGGACATCGACGCGCTGCCCATCCCGGACACCAAGACCGTCGACTACGCCTCCACGGTCACCGGCCGCGCCCACGCCTGCGGCCATGACGTGCACACCGTCGTCGTCCTCGGCGCCGGTCTGGTGCTGGCCGAGCTGGCCCGCACCGGCGCCCTGCCGCGCCCCGTACGGCTGCTCTTCCAGCCCGCCGAGGAGGTACTGCCCGGCGGCGCCTCCGACGCGATCGAATCCGGCGCTCTGGACGGCGTCGGCCGCATCCTCGCCGTCCACTGCGACCCGCGCGTCGACGCCGGCCGGATCGGGCTCCGTACGGGAGCGATCACCTCGGCCTGCGACCGTCTTGAGGTCGAGCTGGACGGCCCCGGCGGCCACACCGCCCGCCCGCACCTGACCACCGACATGGTCACCGCCGCCTCCCGGGTCGCCCTGGACGTACCGGCACTGCTGGCCCGCCGGGTCGACGCCCGCGCCGGTCTGGCCGTCACCTGGGGCCGGCTGGCGTCCGGCCACGCCTGCAACGTCATCCCGCAGCACGCCGAACTCTCCGGTACGGTCCGCTGTCTGGATCTCGACGCCTGGCGCCAGGCCCCGGACCTGGTGCACGCGGCCATCGACGAGGTCGCCGCCCTGCACGGCGCGAAGCCACAGATCACCTACGTCCGCGGAGTGCCCCCGGTGGTCAACGAGCCGGTCACCGTCCAACTGCTGCACTCCGCCATGGCCGCCCGCCGCGGCGAAGGCGCCATCGAGGACACCGAACAGTCCCTAGGCGGCGAAGACTTCTCCTGGTACCTCGAACACGTCCCCGGCGCCATGGCCCGCCTCGGCGTCCACCCACCCACCGACCCCACCCACCGCGACCTGCACCGCGGCGACTTCGACGTGGATGAGCAGGCGATCAAGGTGGGGGTGGAGCTGTTCACCGGCGCGGTGCTTCTCGACGGGGACCTAGCGGACTGATCGCGGTGGGTCCGGGCGGCGCCGCGCCGCGGGACGACCGGGGATGCCCGGGATCGCGCCCCCGGTCTCACCCCGTAAAGCGGACCAATTCCGCAAAGCGCAGATATCGGCCCGTTCCGGCAGCTCGCCTGGACGGGCCGCGCAGCTCGCCCCCACGTGTTTCGTTCCGGCCCCCTACGCCTCGAATCGATAACGTCCACGCAGTGGAGGGTTTTGCGCCAGGTCTACGCGCGTTAATCTCCCGACAAGCCAGCGCCAATGGGGGCGCTTAGAGCGAAGGGAAGGCCCCGTGCGTCGGGTCATCAGGATTGCCGCCGCGGCCACCGCTACCGCGGGCCTCGCGCTCACCGCCACTGCGTGCGGTCAGAGCTTTGCCGAGGCCAACCGCGCCAAAGACGCGGGGGTCGGGTTGGCCTTCGACATCGGCGGCCGGGACGACCACTCGTTCAACGAAGCGGCCGCCCGTGGTGCGGACAACGCGACCAAGAAGCTGGGCGTCAACGTCAAGATGCTCACCGCCAAGAACGGCGAGACCGAGGCGGACCGCGAGCAGCGCCTCACCTCCTTCGCCGAGGCCGGATACAACCCGGTCATCGGCGTCGGCTTCGCCTACAGCCAGGCCGTGCAGAACGTGGCCAAGGACTTCCCCGCCACCACCTTCGGTGTCGTGGACGCCGTGCCGGAGGGCAAGAACGTCGACGCGATGGTCTTCGCCGAGCACGAGGGCTCGTATCTGGCCGGGGTCGCGGCCGCGCTGAAGAGCAAGAACCACAAGGTGGGCTTCATCGGTGGCGTGAACAACGCGCTGATCCAGAAGTTCCAGGCCGGATACGAGCAGGGTGTCCGCGACACCGACCCGAAGGCCAAGGTCACCTCGCAGTACCTGTACCCCAATAACGACAAGGGGTTCAACGACCCGGCCGCCGCCAAGGCCAAGGCCGCCGGCATGCTCGACAGCGGTATCGACGTGATCTACTCGGCGGCCGGTCAGTCGGGCGCCGGGGCCATCGAGGCGATCAGCAAGGTCAAGGGCGCCTGGGCGATCGGCGTGGACTCGGACCAGTACCAGCAGCCGGGCCTGGCCCGCTACAAGAACCGGATCCTCACCTCGGTCGTGAAGAACGTCGATGTGGCCGTGTTCGACCTGATCAAGAGCGGACAGGACGGGAAGCCGCTGACCGGCGTCCACTCCTACGACCTCAAGCACAGCGGAGTGTCGCTCGCCACCTCGGGCGGATTCATCAAGGACATCCAGCCGAAGATCGACGCGGCCCGGAAGAAGATCATCGAGGGCAAGGTGAAGGTCAAGGAGACGCCGTAGCCCGGGACCACCGCCGCCCCGGGGCCGCCGCAGCGCCGGACCCCCGGGGACGCGCCCCACGTCCCCCCTTGTGACCTTCCGGTCCCTGACTTTCCGTCCTATTGGCTCCGTCATCCCCGAGGGGAGTGCGCCATCAACGCAGCATCCACGAGCAGCGGTCCCGCCGTCCCGGACGCCCCCGCTGTAGAACTCCGCGGAATCACCAAAAGGTTCCCCGGCGTCGTGGCCAACCACGACATCCATCTCACCGTGCGCCGCGGTACCGTCCACGCCCTGTGCGGCGAGAACGGTGCCGGCAAGTCCACCCTGATGAAGATCCTCTACGGCATGCAGAAGCCGGACGAGGGCACCATCGCGCTGGGCGGCGAGCAGGTCACCCTGCACACCCCGGGCGACGCCATCGCACGCGGCATCGGCATGGTGCACCAGCACTTCATGCTCGCCGACAACCTCACCGTCCTGGAGAACACCGTCCTCGGCGCGGAGAAACTGCACGGCATCGGCGCCGGCGCCCGCGCGAAGATAACGGAACTCTCGGACGCGTACGGGCTCAACATCCGGCCCGACGTCCTGGTCGAGGACCTCGGTGTCGCCGACCGCCAGCGGGTGGAGATCCTCAAGGTCCTCTACCGCGGCGCCCGCACCCTGATCCTCGACGAGCCGACCGCCGTCCTGGTCCCGCAGGAGGTCGACGCGCTCTTCGACAACCTGCGCGAGCTCAAGTCCGAGGGCCTGACCGTCATCTTCATCTCGCACAAGCTGGGCGAGGTGCTCTCGGTCGCCGACGACATCACCGTCATACGCCGCGGCACCACCGTCGCCTCGGTGGAGCCGTCCAAGACCACCCCCAAGCAGCTGGCCGAGCTGATGGTCGGCAGCGAACTGCCGTCCCCCGAGACCCGCGAATCGACCGTCACCGACGAGGAGATGCTCCGCGTCCGCGACGTACACCTGTCGGCGACCGACTCCGACGGCGTGGTCCGCACCGTTCTGGACGGCATCTCCTTCACCATCCACAAGGGCGAGGTACTGGGCGTCGCCGGTGTCGAGGGCAACGGCCAGGCCGAGCTGGTCGAGGCCGTCATGGGCACCCGCCGCCCCGACCACGGCACGGTCACCCTGGACGGCACGGACCTGTCCGGCGCCTCCACCCGCGCCCGGCGCGAGGGCGGTATCGGCTACATCCCCGAGGACCGCCACCGCCACGGCCTGCTGCTGGAATCCCCGCTGTGGGAGAACCGCATCCTCGGCCATGTCACCGAGCGCCCCAACAGCAAGGGCAAGCTCCTCGACATCCCCGGCGCCCGCAAGGACACCGAGCGCATCGTCGCGGAGTACGACGTGCGCACCCCCGGCATCGAGGTCACCGCGTCCTCGCTCTCCGGCGGCAACCAGCAGAAGCTGATCGTCGGCCGCGAGATGAGCCACCACCCCAAGCTGCTGATCGCCGCCCACCCCACCCGCGGGGTCGACGTCGGCGCGCAGGCGCAGATCTGGGAACAGATCCGCGAGGCGCGCCGCGAGGGCCTGGCGGTGCTGCTGATCTCTGCCGACCTGGACGAGCTGATCGGGCTGTCCGACACCCTGCGGGTGATGTACCGGGGCCGGCTGGTCGCGGACGCGGACCCCGCCGTCATCACCCCGGAGGAGTTGGGCTCCGCCATGACCGGTGCCGCCAGAGGCCACCTCAGCGCGTCGGAGGACGGCGCGCCGGACGAGGCTGCGCCGGAAGAGAGTGCGCCGACTGACGCCGCGCCCGAAGAGGCCGCGCCCGACGCTGCGTCGCACGACGCCCGTGACCAGGAGGGCGACAACCAGTGAGCACCTCCACCAACTCCACCACGTCCACCAAGAACCCGACCGTGGACGCCATCGCCAAGAGCGCCGCCCGCGACAAGGTGATCCTGGCGATCGCCGCGCCCGTCCTGGCCATCGTCGCCGCGATAGTGATCTCGTCGCTGATCTTCCTGGCGTCGGGCGAGAACCCGTTCCGCGCCTACGGGATCATGGCCGATTACGGCCACTACAGCGACAGCCAGGTCTGGATCATCAACAAGGCGGTGCCGTACTACCTTTCGGCGCTGGCGGTCGCCATCGGCTTCCGCATGAACCTCTTCAACATCGGCGTCGACGGCCAGTACCGCCTCGCGGCCTTCGCCGCCGCGGCCGTGGGCGGTGCCGTCGCGCTCCCCGGCGCGATCCAGATCATCCTGCTCATCGTCATCGCGATGCTGGTGGGTGCCGTCTGGTCGGGCATCGCGGGTCTGCTGAAGACCACCCGCGGCGTCAGCGAAGTGATCACCACGATCATGCTGAACGCCATCGCCGCCTCGATCATCGGCTACTTCCTGCAGGACGGCCGCCTGGCGGTCAAGGACGGCAACCTCCTGCACACCAAGTTCCTCCCGGAATCCAGCCACTTCTTCGCTTTCCCGACCCACCCCAAGCCGGTCTACGGCTTCGTGGTGATCGCGGTCCTGGCCGGTGCGCTGTACTGGTTCGGGATCAACCGCACCCGCTTCGGCTTCGACCTGCGCGCCGTCGGCGCCTCCGAGCCGGCCGCCGAGGCCAGCGGCGTCAGCGTCAAGCGCATGGTCCTGTGCAGCATGCTGCTGTCCGGAGCCGCGGCCGGTCTGGTCGGCATGCCCACCCTGCTCGGCGAGTCCTTCCAGTACGGCACGGACTTCCCGGCCGGTATCGGCTTCACCGGTATCGCCATCGCGCTGCTCGGCCGCAACCACCCCATCGGCATGGCCTTCGGCGCCCTGCTGTGGGCGTTCCTCGACCGCACCGGCTCCCGGCTGGAGTTCGAGGGGTACGCCCAGGAAATCGTCGGCGTCATCCAGGGCGTCATCGTCCTGTGCGTCGTCATCGCGTACGAGATCGTGCGCCGCTACGGGCTGAGCCTGCAGCAGCGCAAGGTCGGCGAGGAGCTGGCCGTCCTGTCCCGCGCGAACACCGCCGACAAGTCTGACAAGAGCGACAAGCCGGAGGTGTCGGCGTGAGTACGGACCTCAAGACCGCGACCAAGCTCGCGGTCCCCGGAAGGGGCGGCAAGCGCAAGCTGACCTACCCCTGGATCCTGCTGATCATCGCCGTCGGGCTGGTCGCCGTCTCCGTGCTCCGGGCCGTCACCGGCACCGCGGACCTCACCTCCACCGGCCAGTTCGGCGCCGCGCTGAGCGCCGCCGTGCCGATCGGCCTGGCGGGGCTGGGCGGACTGTGGTCCGAGCGGGCCGGCGTGGTCAACATCGGCCTCGAAGGCATGATGATGCTCGGCTCGTTCGCGGCCGGCTGGGCCGGCTGGGAGCACGGCCCCTGGGCGGCGGCCGCGGCCGGCATCATCGGCGGCGCGCTCGGCGGCCTCGTGCACGCCATCGCCACCGTCACCTTCGGCGTCGACCACATCGTCTCCGGTGTCGCGGTCAACATCCTGGCGCTCGGCACCACCCAGTACCTGGCCATGCTCTGGTACGGCCAGGAGGGCAGCGCGGCCATGCTGGCCGGCGGCAACGACAAGCAGTCCCCGCCGATGCCCGATATGCCGACCTTCACCGTCCCGGGCCTGTCGGACTGGCTGACCTCCCTTGAAGGCCACCACTGGTTCCTGGTCTCCGACATCGCCGGCATCCTCGGCGCCGCGGTTACCAACGTCTCCTGGCTGACCCTGCTCACCCTCGGCCTCTTCATCGGCACCTTCTACGCACTCTGGCGCTCCTCGTTCGGACTGCGGCTGCGCTCCTGCGGCGAGGCCCCCCTCTCGGCCGAGTCCCTGGGCGTCAACGTCTACTCGTACAAGTACGCGGCGGTGCTGGTCTCCGGCGCCCTGGCCGGCCTCGGCGGTGCCTTCCTCTCCATCGGGGTGCACTTCTACCAGGACGGCCAGACCGGCGGCCGTGGCTACATCGGTCTCGCCACGATGATCTTCGGTAACTGGCGGCCGGGCGGCGTCGCGATGGGCGCGGGCCTGTTCGGCTTCATGGACGCCATGCAGCTGCGCAGCGGCGGCCCGACCGTCCATGCGCTGCTGCTGGGCCTGGCCGCGCTCCTCGCGGTGCTCGCCCTGTTCCGGCTGCGGGCCGCCAAGCGCACCCAGGCCGTGGTCGCGGGCATAGCTGCCGCCGTCCTGGTCATCTGGTACGCCCTGGCCGACACCGTTCCGCTCGAACTGGTCGAGGCGAGCCCCTACATCGCCACCCTGCTGGTACTCGCCCTCTTCTCCCAGCGGCTGCGGCCGCCGAAGGCGAACGGCAAGCCCTACCGCCGAGGACAAGGCACATGACACCACCGGTGCAGGTCGACTGGACCGCACTGCGCGCGCAGGCCCGGGACGCGATGTCCCGGGCCTACGCCCCGTATTCCGGCTACCCCGTAGGCGCCGCGGCCCTCGTGAACGACGGCCGCACCCTCATCGGCTGCAACGTCGAGAACGCCTCCTACGGCCTCTCCCTCTGCGCCGAATGCGCCCTGATCTCCGACCTGTTCACCCACCGCCCCGACACCACTACGACCCCCCGGCTCATCGCCTTCACCTGCGTCGACGGCACCGGTGCTCTGCTCGTCCCCTGCGGCCGCTGCCGACAGCTGCTGTACGAACACGGCGGCCCGGAGCTGCTGGTCGACACGACGGCAGGCATCCGCCCACTGTCGGAGCTGCTGCCGGATGCGTTCGGGCCGGGGCATTTGAGGGGGTGACGGGGCGGGGGCTGATGCTCTCTGCGGCAATTCCCGGCCGACCGGCCGGGCCCTGGGGCCTGCCCCTCACAGATGCCAGTGAGGGGCATCAGCCGAGCCAGTGACGTCAGCCGACGGCGAGTGCCGTGACGCCGCCGTCCACGAGCAGATCGGTGCCGGAGATGAAGCTTGCTGACGGGCCGACGAGGAAGGCGACGGCGTCGGTGATGTCGGCCGCTGTTCCGGCTCGCTTGGCGTTGGAGGCGGCAATCATCCTCCGCATCTGGTCCCCGTGTTCGCCGGCGAGTTCCGCCTGCCCCATGGGGGTGGCGATCGCTCCGGGACTCACGGAGTTGATCCGTGCGTTCCGTGCGCCCCAGGTGGAGCTCGCGGCCCTCACGCGCAACAGGTTGGCTTCCTTGGAGAAGGCATAGGCCGCCTCTGGGCCGGAGAACCGTTCCTTGGCCGCGACCGGTAGGGAGAGCAGTTCGTCGGCCGGTGTCGTGGCCAGTTGCACGGCTTCTTCGCCGGACAGCCCGGAGTTCCGGTGGCCGGCCATGCTGGCGATGACCACGCCGGAACCGCCTGGGGCGACGACCTGTCCGAATTCCTCCAGCACGATTGCGACCCCCAGCAGGTCGACGGCGAGTATGGCGGCGATGGACGCTTGCGCGGGCGAGAGTCCGGCCGTGTGGACCACGGTCCGCACCGGACCGAGGCCGGCGGCCTGGCGCGCCAGCGCGCAGACGGATTCCCGGGATGAGACATCGACCGGGGCGGCCGTGACGGCGTACCCGTCCTTCTCCAGTTGCGCACGGACGGCTTCCAGGGCCTCGGCGTTGAAGTCTGCGATCAGGAGCCGGGCTCCGGAGCCCAGGCGGCGGGCGATGGACTCTCCCATCCCGCCGACACCGATGACGACGACTACTGACTGGCTCATGTCTTCCACCTTCTCGATGGCCGGCAGAACTGCCGGGTGTGCGGGGCGTGCGGGGCCTATGGGCCGGGTTTCGTGAACTGTCGGAGATGCCGCTCCGGTGACGTCTCACGCGACTCCGACACTTGTCGGTTATCCTACAGGTGTGGGTGACACTACAATGGCTCCGTGCCCGTTCAGCAGAGTGACCGCCGTTCCCGCCGCTCCCGTACCGCGATGGAGGGCGCGCTACTGGAATTGATCGGTGACCGCGACCTCAGTCAGATCTCGGTCTCCGACGTGACCGGCCGCGCTGACGTGCACCGCTCGACTTTCTACGAGCACTACACAGACGTGCATGACCTGGCCGCCTCGGCCTGCACGGAGATGTTCGACCAGCTGCTCTCCGCGACCTCGGCGCTCTCGGTGAACGGGGATTCCTCGGAGGGGGATTCCTCGACGGAGGGCTCGCACCCCTCCCTCACGGCGATGTTCGCCCACGTCGCCGAACATCGCGCGCTCTATGAGGCTCTTCTCGGTGCCGATGGCAGCGCCCGGGTGATCAACCACCTCCTGCAGCGCATGACGGAATCCATCCGGCCGAGACTTTCCGCCCAGCTCACCGACAGTGAGGGCGGTACGGACGACTCCGCGGCCGCCTTTGTCTCCGGAGCGCTTCTCGGCGCCATCGCGGACTGGCTCCACCGCGGCTGCCCGGGAACGCCGGAACGCTTCGCCACTGCGATCTGGCCACAGCTGGTCGCCGCGACACTCGCCCGGCCCGCCTGAGCGACCCCGTACGCAGGGCCGCCGGCCGACAACCCGGCGCTGGAGCGGGCCGCACCCGTGAGGCGATGAGATCGCCCCTGCCTGGCGCCGCCCCTCCCTGACGCCGCCCCTCCCTGACCTGCTTTGCGCGACTCCCGCTCGTGCCCCTCGTTGCACGCGGGCGGTGTGCGTGCGCTCGTGCCGTAATCACCGGCCTCGCGCACCGCGATCAGCTCTCCGCCCCTCCGCGGCGGCACCCACCGGCTCCGCGCCCGCCCGGTCGGCACGGGCCCTGCCTCTGATCTGCGCTTTCGCCCATCGGCCTGCGCAGAGGGGCTTGGGGGTGCACATTCACTGCGCCCCCGAGCCTCTCTGCGGTTGCCGCCGCAAGCCCCCTTCCTCCCCCTGCCGCCGCGAGCTCCAGACTCCGAGCCGCCGGACCGGGCGCATCCGCGCGCGCATCTGTGCGCACATCCGCCCCCGCTGACGCAGCCCCAAGAGCCACGGCCACTTGCAATGCGACAGCTGTCGGTTAACCTACATCTGTCGGGTATGAATCGAGGTTGCGGCACCGGGCTTCCGACCGGGCCCGTGAGACCCCGTCCCGCCCCGTCGCGCGCCGGCCGTGCCGCGCCGATCCCTGTCGAATGAAGTGAGGAAGCAGTCGTTCACATGTGGAACCGAACTGACCGAGGCCCGTTTCCCGGAGCGGCTTCCCCTCGGGGCTCCGTGGACCCGGCGGGCGCGGCGTGGTGACCCGCCCCGGCAAGGTGGTGATCGTCGGTGGCTCGTCGGCCGGCCTGGCGACAGCGGAGGCGCTGCGCCGTCAGGGCTACGAGGGACGGCTGACCCTCCTGGACGCCGAACGCCATCTCCCCTATGACCGCCCGCCGTTGTCGAAGCAGGTGCTGACCGGCGCCTGGGAGCCGTCGCGGACTCAGTTGCGCTCGCCGGAGCATCTCGCCTCTCTGGAGGCGGAGTTCATCCGGGCCGAGCCGGCTGTCATGTGCGACGCGGCAGAGCGTGCGGTGACCACCGCCACGGGGCGCGTGGTGCGTGGCGATGCGCTGGTCATCGCCACCGGGCTGCGCCCCCGAATGCTGCCGGACCAGGAAGAACTCGCGGGAGTGCATGTGATGCGCACCCTCGACGACGCGCTGGCGCTGCGCTGTGACCTGGCGGCCGGTCGCCGCCTGGTGGTGGTGGGCGAGGGCGTGCTGGGTGCGGAGATCGCCGCCTCGGCCCGTGCCATGGGCGTGGAAGTCACGCTCGCGGGCTTCGGGTCCGTTCTGCTGGGCAGTCAGGTCGGCGGCAGGGTGGGGGGATTCCTCGCGCGTCTCCACACCGAGCGCGGGGTGGATCTGCGCCTCGGGGCCGCGGTCGAGGCCCTGGCCGGCAGCGGGGGCAGGGTGTGCGGGGTCCGTCTGGCCTCGGGGGAGGTGCTGCGCGCCGACACGGTCGTCGTGGCGATCGGGGCGCGGCCGGCCACCGAGTGGCTGGAAGGCAGCGGGCTGGCGCTCGGTGACGGCGTGGAGTGCGATGCCTACTGCCGTGCCGCGCCCGGTGTCTACGCCGTTGGAGACGCGGCGTCCTGGCACCACGAAGGGCTGGACAGGCGGCTGCGCCTGGAGAATCGCACCAACGCGACCGAGCAGGCCCAGGCCGTCGCGGCGAACCTCCTCGGCGCCGAACGTCCCTACACTCCGACGCCCTACTTCTGGACCGATCAGTACGACGCCAAGCTCCAGGTGCACGGTCTGCCCACCCCGGCCGCCGAGACCCGCATCGCCGAAGGCGACCCGGCCCAGGGACGCTTCGTCGCTGTGTACCGGGAGAACGGCGAGGTGACCGGCGTCCTGGGCTGGAACATGCCCAAACAGTCCCGGCTGCTGCGCCAAAAGCACCTCGTCGCTCCGCGGAACGGAGAGTTGGCAACCACGGTCCGCTCCGCACCATGACCCGCCGCACCAGGCCCGGCAGCCCTCCGCGGCCGCACAGACAGGCGTGGGAAGCGGCTGCAAGGTCACCGCCCGTAGGCGGCACCCACACCCCGCCCCCGTCGATTCCCGTCAATTCCCGTGAAGGAGAAGCACATGAGCCCGAACGAGCAGACACGGCATTACCCGCTCGCCTACGAGACCGCGCTGGAGCCTGCCGCCGAGTGGGCGGAGCTGCGCGCCACGTGCCCGGTGGCCACCATCACCGTGCCCGACGGCAGCCAGGCCAAGCTGCTGACCCGCTACGACGATGTCAAGGAGATGCTGGCGGACCCCCGCTTCACCCGGAAGGACCTCGACGGCGGAACCGGGAATGCACAAGAGGGAGCCACGACGTCGGCCGCGGCGGACACCTCGGAGCCGCCCTTCTCCGTGCCGAGGCACGGCGCGGAACACCTGCGGTGGCGCCGGATGGTGGGCAAGTGGTTCACCGCCAAGCGCATGGCCGCCCTCCGGCCCCAGATGACCGCGATCGCGGACCAGCTCCTCGACGAGATGACCGGCCGCGGCAGCTCCGGCGACCTCAAGGCGCACTTCGCCTTTCCGCTGCCGGTCTACGTGATCTGCGACATGCTCGGCGTGCCCGCCGAGGACCGGGACCGCTTCTCCTACTGGTCCGACAACTTCCTCAACCTCACCCGGTACTCCGCACAGGAACGGCAGACGGCGGTCGGCGAACTCGTGGCCTACATGTCCGGCCACATCGCCGCCAAACGCGCCGAGCCCACCGACGACCTGCTCAGCACCCTGATCGAGGAGAGCAGCGGCGAAGGTGGGGCGCTGACGGACGCGGAGCTGCTGGGCACCGGCATAGGTCTGCTGGTGGCCGGGCACGAGACGACGGCCAACATGATCGGCAAGATGGTCGCCATGCTGCTCGCCGACCGCACCCGGTGGGAACGGCTCCTGGAGAACCCCTCGTTGGTACGCAGCACCGTCGAGGAGGCGCTGCGCTTCGACGTCAACGGTGGGTTCGGCCTGAGGCGGTATCTCACCGAGGACGTCGAGATCGGGGGCGAGGTCCTCCCCAACGGCACCACGGTGGTGTGCTCCATGGCCGCGGCCAACCGGGACGAGACCGCCTTCGAGAACGCCGCCGAGATGGACCTGGCCCGCACTCCCAACCCCCACCTGGCCTTCGGCGCGGGACCCCACTCCTGCCTGGGCCAGGCCCTGGCCCGCACCGAACTCCAGGTCGCCCTCGAAGTTCTGCTGCTCAGGCTCCCCTCCCTCGAACTGGACATCCCCGCCACCGACCTCGAACGCCTGGAAGGGCTGCTGGTCGGCGGCCTCTGCGAGGTCCCCGTCCGCTGGTGACGGCACGACAGCACACGTACGCCCCCCGACAGAAGGAGACCCCCCATGAAGATCACCGTCGACGAGGAGAAGTGCTGCGGCGCCGGACAGTGCGTCCTGATCGCCCCCGAGGTCTTCGACCAGCGCGACGAGGACGGAATCGTCGTCGTCCTGGCGCCGGAGCCCCCGCACGACCAGCACGCCCTCACCCGTGAAGCGGCCGCCGTCTGCCCGGCCGCCGCCATCCAGGTGCACGACACCCCCTGAACCTCTCCGCCCGGCAGTGGCGGGGCGGCCCGCGGAGCCGCACCGGCTCCGCGGGCACCACGGAAACGACGTCTCAGAGCAGCGTCGGCGCGTGGAATGCGCCGAGACCGGAGGTCAGGTCCCGGTCCAGCCAGTAGCGGCGCGGTTCGGCGAGCATGATGTCGACGCTGACGGCGAGGATGCCGGGGATCTCGGCCAGCTCCTGGTCGATGAAGAGCGCCAGGGCGGCGCGGTCGGTGACCAGGCCCATGACGAGGACGGACATGTCGCTGGCGACGTGGGCGGCGAGCCGGGTCTGGGGGAGCTGGTCGATGCGGCGCATGACGTCGGGCGTTCCGCCCGGTGCCACGCGCAGGCGGAGCAGGAAGGGGGTCTGGAAGCCGAGCCATTCCGACACCATCTCCAGGCGCGGTTTGACCCATCCCTCGTCGAGGACCCGGCGGACGACGCGGTGTGCGGTGGAGGTGGCCAGGCCGGACGCTCGGGCGATGCTCGCGGCGGATGCGCGGCTGTCCTGGATCAGCTGGGCGACGACCGCGCGTTCGGCCTCGGTGAGCGGCTTGGCGGGGGGTGTCGCGGTCGCGGTGCCCTCCCGGCGGGCGCCGGTGAGCTTCAGCAGGTCGGCGCGTTCGGCGTCGGTGAGGAACTGGGGGTCCCAGGTCATACCCCGGCGCAGGGTGCTGAGGGCCGGCAGGGCGTTGACGCGGCGGACGCCGGGGACGGAGTACAGCCGGTCGATCGCCTCGCTGGTAGCGGCCTCGGACGGGGCGTGGATGACGGCGTAGAGGGGGTCGTCGCCGGAGATCTGTGCCAGGAGCTGGAGGTGGGGCAGATCCCTGAGCCGGTGGAGGACGGTGAGCGGGGTTTCGCCGGTGATGTCCAGGAAAACGTGGACCGGCATCGCCGTGGAGTGCATGCCCCAGTAGGCGTGCCCGATCGCACGGACCATCCGGGCCTGGTGCAGCCGGTCATAACGGCGCTTGAGCGTGCTGGCGTCGGCGGCCAGGATCCCGCCGATGTCGTCCCAGGCGGCACGGGGGGCCACGTGCAGCGCGCCGATGAGGCGCCGGTCGAGCTCGTCGAGAAGAGGGCGGGTCATGGTCCCCCACTTTAAACTGCCGGTTAATCCTACCGTTACATCCTAGGGCTAGAGAATCTCTCACTTGAGTGCCACTCTTCGCAGGAACATCCCTCGCATGCACGAAGAGGTACCGATGAGTGCCACCTCTGCTCAGCCTCAGGCCAACGAGCCACAGTCGAGAATCCTGCGCACCGCGTTCCGGAGCTTCGCGGCGATCGAGAAGATAGGCAACAAACTCCCCAACCCCTTCTGGCTGTTCTGGATCCTCGCCGGGGTCGTCGCCGTCCTCAGCGCCGTACTGGCGGCGGTCGGCGTCAGCGCCGTGCACCCCGGCACGCACGAGATCATCAAGGTGCAGAACCTGCTCAGCAAGGACGGCCTCACCATGGCCGTCGAGGGAGCCGTCGACAACTTCGCGGCCTTCCCGCCGCTGGCCACCATCCTCACCGTGATGTTCGGCATCGCCGTCGCGGAGCGGAGCGGACTGTTCTCCACCCTGCTGCGCCGCATGGTCGCGCGGGTGCCGGGCAAGTACCTCACCTTCGCCCTGTCGATGACGGCCATGGTCAGCCATGTCGCCGGCGACGCCGCCTACGTCACCCTCATGCCGCTCGGCGCACTGATCTTCCGTGCGGCGGGCCGCAGTCCGGTGCTCGGCTGCATCGTCGCCTACGTATCGGTCTCCGCCGGCTACGACGCCTCCCCGTCGCTCACCACCACCGACGTACTGCTGTCCTCGATCTCCACCGCCGCCGCCCACACCATCGACGCGAACTACGTCGTCACCCCGCTGGCCAACTACTTCTTCGGGCTCGGCTCGTCGGTCCTGGTGGCCCTGGTGATCACCCTCGTCGTCGACAAGGTCCTCGCCCGCCGCCGGGACCTGGAGCCCGACGAGCCGGTCGCCGCGCCGGACGCCGAAGAACTGGAGGCGATCGAGGTCACCGGGCAGCAGCGCCGCGCGCTGCGCATGACCGGGCTGGTCGCCCTCGGCCTCATCGCGTTCCTGGTGGTGGCCATGATCCCCTCGTCCTCACCACTGCGCGGCGAGAACGGCGGCCTCGTCGACTCCCCGCTGGTCGGCGGGATGGCGCTCGTCCTGGGTGTGTTCTTCGCCGTGCTCGGCACCGTCTACGGGCGGATGACCGGCGCCTTCCGCGCCGCCCGCGACATCATCGCCGCGATGGCCGACGGCACCCGGTCGATGGCGCCGATCCTCGTCCTGTTCTTCGCGATCTCCCAGTTCCTCGCCTACTTCAAGTGGACGAACATCGGCAACATCCTCGCCGTCAAGGGCGCGGAGGCGCTGCGTGACCTGCACATGCACGGCTGGACCGTGCTGGTCGCCCTCGCTGTGCTGATCACGTTCATGAACCTCGTCATCACCAGCGGCTCCGCGCTGTGGGCGCTGGCCGCCCCGGTGCTCGTGCCCATGCTGATGCTCATCGGCATCGAGGCCGAGACCACCCAGGCCGTCTACCGCGTCGCCGACTCGGTCACCAACTGCGTCACCCCGATGAGCCCGTACTTCGTGATGGCCCTGGGATTCATCCAGCAGTACCGCAAGTCCGCCGGGATCGGCACCCTGGCCTCCCTCACGATCCCGATCGCCGCCGTCGTCTGGGTCGTGTGGATCGCGTTCTTCGTGGCCTGGTATCTGCTGGGCCTCCCCTTCGGCGTCAGCTGACCCCGCCCTCTGCCGAACACCGGCACCGGCCCCGTACGAGAAAGCAGACCATGACCGCACTTCCCACTGCCGCCCTCACCGCCCTCGCCCAGGACGTCTCGCCAGAGATCATCACCGACATCCTGACCCTTGTCCGCCACGAGACCAGCAGCTACGACCTGCCCGGCCTCGCGGCGGGCCTGGACCTCCTGCACGCGCTCGCCGTCCACCGACTCGGCCGACCCGACCACGCACAGCGCCACCCCGGCGGCGAGTGCGGCGACACCCTCACCCTGACCTACACCGGAACCGGCGCCGGGCACGTCGCGTTGGTCGGCCACTACGACACCGTATGGCCGACCGGCACCCTCGCCGGATGGGAGCAGCCGGAGGGGTCCGACGACGGCCGGGAGAAGCTCAGCGGGCCGGGCATCTTCGACATGAAGACCGGCCTGGTCCAAGGCATCTGGGCGCTGAAGCTGGCCAGGGCGAGCGGAGTACCGGTGCCCACCGTCACCTTTCTCTTCAACGGCGACGAGGAGATCGGCTCGCTGTCCTCGCGGCCGGTGATCGAGGAGGTCGCGCAGCAGGCCGACGCCACGCTGGTGCTGGAGCCGACCGCCCACGGAGCGGTCAAGACCGCCCGCAAGGGCTGTGGGATCTTCCGGGTAACGGTCACCGGCGTCGAGGCACACGCCGGGCTCGCACCTCAGGACGGGGCGAGCGCGATCACCGCGCTGGCCGAGTTCGTGGTCGCCGCCGCGGCCGTCGCCGCGCCCGGCAAGGGCACCACGATCAACACCGGGCTCATCAAGGGCGGTTCCGGCACCAACGTCGTCGCCGGGCAGGCAACCGCCAGTATCGACATCCGAGTCAGCAGCGAGGCCGAACAGCTCCGTGTCGACGATGCGCTGGACGCCATCAGGGCCAGCGACCGCCGCGTCCGCATCGAGATCGACCACGCCTGGAACCGGCCGCCCATGACCCTGAACGCCTCCTCCGCCCGCCTCCTCGCCCTCGCCCGCGAGGTCACCCGCGAGCAGGGCCGCGGCGACTTGCCCGACGCCGCCGTCGGTGGCGCCAGCGACGCCAACTTCGTCGCCGCCCTCGGCCTGCCCGTGCTGTGCGGCATGGGCGCAGTCGGTGACAACGCCCACGCCCGGGGCGAGTTCATCTACCCCGACACGGTGCCCGCCCAGACCTCCCTGGTCGCGGGACTGCTGGAACGACTGGCGGAACCGCTGCGGGGCCGCGCATGACCCTCGCCCGCAAGAACCCGGCACTCTCGTCGACGCGGCGGACGTTGCCCGATGCGGCGGCCTGGCTAGAGACTGCCCCGTATTTCCATGAAGTCCAGAGGCGCCAGCTGCGACAGCTCGGCACCGGCCGCGCTCATGGCGGCGCCGTAGCGCGGGGTGCCCAGGAGTGCCGTCATGGCCTCGGTGATCTCGTCGCGTCTCGCCGCCGTGAGGTCCAGTGCCCGGCCCAGGCCGCTGCGGGCGAACGCGGCGGTGTTGACGGGCTGATCGGCGAGAACACCCAGGCCCAGGACGGGCGTTGACCCCTGCACCGCGTCGAGCAGGGATGCCCGGCCTCCGTGCGTCACGAACAGATCGGCCCGGTGCAGGAGCGCGGGCTGCGGGGCATGCTCGACGACCTTGATGTGCGGGCTCGTGCTCGGCAGGTGCCGCGCGAGGTCTCCCGCGGACACGATCGCGTCGCAGTCGATGGTACGGAGTGCGGCCATGATCTCCCGGTATACGGGCTCGATGGCGGTACGCAGGCCGGACATCGCGGTGGTCAGGGTGCCGAGGCTCACGTAGACGAGCGGGCGCGACGGGCGGAGAGAGGGGGCCGGACCCTCGGGGAGGGTGGTGCGGAAGTCCGCGAGGATGCGTCGGACCGCGCGCGCCGAGGGCGGGGGCGTCTCGTAGAACCAGTGGACCGGCGCGGGGGTGAGCATCGGGAGGAGAGTGGGGGTGTCCTGCTCGTGCTGCTTGTAGAGGGGGAGCAGCGCGGGCGCGATGTCGGTGTCCCAGAGGTTCAGGAGCACCGGCCCGAGGCCGTTGTCCGCGGCGAGCAGGGGCAGTTGCAAGACCCTGGCCGCGAGGTGCGCGCCGAGGTCGCTGCACTCGGCGATCACCAGATCGGGCCGCTCCTGTGTCCACGCGGTGAGCAGGTCCCGCGCCTTCGCCTCGGCCTGTTCGGGCCAGAGGTGGCCGAAGACGTACCGGTTGAAGGCGGCGTTTCCGTACGTCTGCCAGACCTCGCTCGCCGCCTGCTGGACGCCGGGATCGCACGTCCAGTTCGTACCGGCGCCGGCGAACTCCACCCCGCGCCGCCGGGCTTCGCGGCGGAACATGAGGGGGGCATGCAGCGTGACCCGATGGCCCTGTTCAAGGGCCGGGCAGGTGACGTAGTCCAGCGCGGACACATGGGACGGTATCGGTTCAGCGGTGATCGCTATCCGTAAGGCCACCGAGGCACTCCAAGCTCTTTCATCGGGTCAACGCCCGACCGGTGCGGCAGCTTTCGGCCGCTTCGGCCGTGCTGCCTGGTACGTGCCCCGGTGGTCCGGCTGTCGCGTTGCCGAGGCGGCTCCAGCCTGCGGCACGATCCGTCCCGGCCGCCACCAGCGACCGGCAGTTCGGGATACGGGAACGTCCGAACCATCCGTGACCAGCAGATATACCCGTCACCTGGAACGCCGATAGGGAACGCCGACAGGGAACGCGGGCAGGAGGCGCCGACGGCCCGCAGCCGTCCTTCAGGCCGTCACCCCTCTGGCGTGATCCCCACGGCGGCCAGGGTGCTGGAGCGGCCGCGGCGCACAGGGCCGGCTTACGCGGTGGCCGGCAGGACGTGGTCGCCGACCTTGTCGGTGCTCAGGCACAGCGAGCAGACGACCGCGTCGTGAGTGACACAGGCTGCGAGGTCGGGGCGCTCGTAGGGCTGGTGGCAGACGTGGCAGTCGAGGGTGACCGCGCTCGGGTTGCCATCGGTGTCCAGCAGGGGCTCGGCGATGCCGTCGTCGATGCGGCGCAAGTAGTAGCGGCCCTTGGTGACCACGGCCATCAGCGGGGTGACGACGAAGGCGATGATGGCTGCTGCCACGGGCGAGTACGGCTGGAGGGTGTCGCCGAGGAGGTGGAAGTACATGGCGATCGACAGGCCGGAGGCGGCGACGAAGGCCACGACGCCGACCGGATTGACCGCGTGGAGCATGCCCCGGCGGAACTCCGGCTGGAGCGGGGACAGCTTCAGCACGTACTTGTTGATGCCGATGTCGGTGGCCACGGTGACCACCCAGGCGATCGCGCAGTTCGAGTAGAAGCCCAGGATGCCGCTCAGGAAGCTGAACATGTCGGCTTCCATCAGGGCGAGTGCAAAGGCCAGGTTGACCAGGACGAAGACCATGCGGCCGGGGTAGCGCTTGGTGACGCGGGTGAAGGAGTTCGTCCAGGCCAGCGAGCCGGAGTAGGCGTTCGTCACGTTGATTTTGATCTGGCTGATGACCACCAGGACCACGGCCAGCGGGATGACCAACCAGGACGGCATCATCGCGTCGAAGGCGCCGCGGAACTGCTGGATGGGCTCGGGCGCGGCAACCGGTCCGACCTCGGCGATGGTGTAGACGGCGAGGAAGACACCGATGGCCTGCTTCAGCGCACCGAGCACGACCCACCCGGGGCCGGCCATGACCACGGCTGTCCACCAGGCACGCTTGTTCGCCTCGGTCTTGGGCGGCATGAAGCGCAGGTAGTCGATCTGCTCGCCGATCTGCGCGATCAACGACAGGCACACACCCGCTCCGAGCAGGACGGAGGCGGTGTTGAAGGCACCGTCACCGTTCGTGCCGGGGTAGGCCAGGAAGCGGTCGACCGTGCCGGGGTCGTTGGCGATCAGGTAGACCAGCGGACCGACCATGAGCAGCAGCCAGATCGGGGTGGTCCACACCTGGAGCGTACTGAGCGCCTTCATGCCGTAAACCACCAGCGGGATCACCATGAGCGTGGAGACGGCGTAGCCCAGCCACAAGGGCAGTCCGAGGCCGAGTTTGAGGCCCTGGGCCATGATCGAGCCTTCGAGGGCGAAGAAGATGAAGGTGAAGCTGGCGAAGATGATGCTGGTGAGGACTGAGCCGTAGTAGCCGAAGCCGGAGCCGCGGGTGATCAGGTCGAGGTCGATGTTGTAGCGCGCGCCGTAGTAGGCCAGCGGGAAGCCGGTGACGAAGATGACGACCGCGGCGACGGTGATGGCCACGAGCGCGTTGCCGGTGCCGTGGGTCAGGCCGATGCCGGCGCCGATGGAGAAGTCGGCCATGTAGGCGATGCCGCCGAGGGCAGTGGTGCCCACGACCATGGGGGTCCAGCGGCGGTAACTGCGGGGTGCGAAACGGAGGGTGTAGTCCTCCAGGGTCTCCTTGACCGCCTGGTCGGCAGCGGTCTTCGTCGTGTCTGTCATGGCCTGTCGTGACTCGGTGGTGCTCATGCCACGCCTCCCGGTGGGGCTGGGTGCAGGTGCTGCCTCGCGGTGGGGAGCCCCGTGTGGCGCCGTTGACAGGACGGGGTGATGGGTCGCGAAGAGGCGGTTGCCGCCGGCCCTGTATATGGCTGCGACTCCACGGTCGGTCACGCTAGAAAGCGGTTGTTACCCCGGGTGCGTGTCGTGGTGAACACCATGTTTCTGCGGGTCGCAGGTGGCGTACGTATGCCACACTCGCGCAGGCCCGCAGCACGGCCGGGATGACCGTGCTGCGGCGCCGCGGCGAAGCTATGCGGTCACAGGGCAATACAACTAGCCGTCGTCCCCGCCCGCCGTACGCCGCGCCTCCTCGACGATCCGTTGCAGGGCCGCCGCATGCGTCTCCAGGGCTGTCCGCCCGCCGTCGCTGAGGTGTACCCAGGTGCGGGGGCGGTTGCCGACGTACCCCTTGCGTACCTCGACGTAGCCGTGCGACTGGAGCGTACTGATCTGCTTGGACAGGGCGGAGGGGGACAGCCCCGCCGACTCCTTGACCCAGCCGAACTCGGCCCACTGCACGCCCGCGAGCAGCGAGACGATCGTCAGCCGGGTGGGGTCAAGGAGTACGGGATCGAAGTCAGCGTGTGGCATCGACGGTGCTGCTCCCTGTGCGATTCCCGCCGCGTACGGCGACCTTGAGCAGCGCCCGCTGCCAGCGCGGCCCGAACACGGCCAGGGCGCCGCCGCCCACCACGCCCACCGCGGTCCGCCAGTACGGCACATCGAGGTGCCAGTCCGGTTGCAGCAGTTGGAGGGCGACGCCGGCCAGGACCACGGCAAGCAGCGTCAGCAGTGCGTAGCGGCGGAACGGCGCGGAAATGTCCTCCCGGCGCGGCCGGACGGGCTGGCCCAGCATGGCCGAGCCGCTGCGGGTGTTGAGCAGCGCGACATAGCCGACGGTGAGTATCGCGATGGCCGGTGAGGTCCAGCCGGCCGCTTCCTGTCCGACGAAGTCGGGGGCTGCGAAGCCCGCGCCGAGCACGACGCCGAACAGGACCGACACCCACCGGGAGTTGGTGGCCGAGTCGTACACCTGGTCCCGGTGCCGGTCCATGTCCCTGAGCGCGCGGGCCGCCTCGGCAGCCGAGGGACGGGGGTCGTCGGGACCGGACGGCGATGACGTTGATGACATGACTGTCTCCTCGAAGGGGGCTCTGTTGCCTCGGCGGCCCTGTTGCCTCGGCAGAATCAGTTTCCTGAGAAGAAACTAGTTTCCCGAGCCCGATTCGTCAACGGGGTGTCAGATGTGCCGGATCCTTCTCCGCCCCGGGCTCCCCTCGGGCCCCGCCCTCGGGCTCCGTCCTCAGGCCCCTCGGGCGTTATCTCCCGCGGGCCCCCGACCCCCGGCCTCCGCCCTCCCTGGCCACCCCGGCATCTATGCGTGTAGAACGTACCTACCCGTTCGAAAGGAACCGTCCATGGACGCCATCTCCGTCATCCGCACCAAGCGCGACCGCGGCGAGCTGACCCCCGATCAGATCGACTGGGTCATCGACGCCTACACCCGCGGCGAGGTCGCCCACGAGCAGATGTCGTCCCTGGCGATGGCGATCTTCCTCAACGGCATGAACCGCACGGAGATCGCCCGCTGGACGGCCGCGATGATCGCGTCCGGGGAGCGGATGGACTTCTCGTCGCTGCCGCGCCCCACCGCCGACAAGCACTCCACCGGTGGCGTCGGCGACAAGATCACGCTGCCGCTCGCCCCGCTCGTCGCCGCCTGCGGGGCGGCCGTACCGCAGCTCTCCGGCCGCGGCCTCGGCCACACCGGCGGCACCCTCGACAAGCTCGAAGCCATCCCCGGCTGGCGCGCGACACTCTCCAACGACGAGATGCTGAACGTGCTGCGCGACGTCGGCTCGGTGATCTGCGCGGCCGGTGACGGTCTCGCCCCCGCCGACAAGAAGCTCTACGCGCTGCGCGATGTCACCGGGACCGTCGAGTCCATCCCGCTGATCGCCTCCTCGATCATGTCCAAGAAGATCGCCGAGGGCACCGGCTCGCTCGTCCTGGACGTCAAGGTCGGCTCCGGCGCCTTCATGAAGGACCTCGACAACGCCCGGGAACTCGCCTCCACCATGGTCGAGTTGGGCACCGACCACGGGGTGAAGACGGTCGCGCTGCTCACTGACATGGCCACCCCGCTCGGCCGGACTGCCGGCAACGCCCTCGAAGTCCGGGAATCCGTCGAGGTGCTGGCCGGCGGCGGCCCCCAGGACGTCGTCGAGCTGACCCTCGCCCTCGCCCGCGAAATGCTCGACGCGGCCGGTCTCAAGGACGCCGACCCGGCCAAGGCGCTGGCCGACGGCTCCGCCATGGACCACTGGCGCCGCATGATCACCGCCCAGGGCGGCGACCCCGACGCGGCCCTGCCCGTGGCCCGCGAACAGCATGTCGTCACCGCCGCCTCCTCCGGCACCCTCACCACCCTCGACGCCTACGCGGTGGGCCTCGCCGCCTGGCGCCTGGGCGCCGGCCGCGCCCGCAAGGAGGACCCGGTCCAGGCAGGCGCGGGCGTGGAACTGCACGCCAGGCCCGGCGACCCGGTCACCGCCGGCCAGCCCCTGCTGACCCTGCACACCGACACTCCGGAGAAGTTCCCCTACGCCCTGGAGGCCCTCGACGGCGGCGTCCTCATCGGCCCTCAGGACGCGGCCTTCGCCGCCACCCCGGTCGTGCTGGAACGTATCGCCTGACCTGCGGTTTCCTCATTCGGGTGAACGGGATCGGCGGACCTCCGCCGGTCCCGTTCGGCGTGGTGCGGTCGGGGTGTGCGCACCGCAAAAGAAGGAGCCCGTCGTGATCGCACTCGCCGCTGAACACTTTCCGCAGGAAGGCCGCGTCCAGGATGCCCTCGTCCAGATCCGGGAAGACACCGAGGCCCCCGAGGGCTGCATGGTGGAGATCATTGACGGGGTTGTCACCGTGGCACCGCCGCGCGGTAGCACGCAGAACGTGATCGTCTGCAAACTGCAGCGCTCCCTCTACTCCGCCATGCCGGACGACTGGGGCGCCTATCAGAAACTCGGCCTCGCCCTTCCCGCCGGCCACGGGATCTCTGTCCCGCACCTGGTCGTGGCGCCCGAAGCCGCGCTGAGCGCGAACCGTCACGTCACTCCTGCCTCAGCCGCCGAACTCGTCGTCGAGATCGCCTCGGTGGCGAGCCCGGTCCACGCGCGGGTCCAGAAGCCCGCCGGATATGCCTGCGCAGGCGTGCCGTTCTATCTGCTCGTGGACCAGTGGGCCCGGGGCGGCCCGGCCGTCACCCTTTACGGCGAGCCCGAGGGGCATACGTATCGGACGCTGAGTGCCGTGAAGTTCGGCGAGCCGATTCACCTCCCCGCCCCCTTCGGCGTCACCGTCGACACGGCACTCTTCCCGGAGCGCTGAAGGGACCGACAACGAAGGGCCCGCCCCACCAGGACAGGTAGAGGGACGGGCCCTTCGGGCTGGCGGGCGCTACGCGGCCTTCTCCAGGTGGAGGAGGCGGCGTTCGGCGACGGCCTTGCGGGTGGCATAGAGGGTGATCGAGGCGGCGCCGAGCATCGCGGCCAGGCCGAGGAGGACCGTGCCGTCCCAGCCGACGGCGTGGAAGGCGGCGGCGCCGAGCGCGCCGCCCAGGCTGCTGCCGACGTAGTACGCGCACTGGTACAGCGCCGACGCCTGGGCGCGCGCCGTCTTGGCGGTGCGGCTGACCGAGGACGAGGCGACCGCATGGCCCGCGAAGAAGCCGGCGGTGATCAGGACGAGTCCGGCCAGCACCGCGGTGACGGAGTCGGCGAGGGAGAGCAGCAGGCCGGTGGTCGTGGTGCCGACGGCCAGGTACAGCGCGCCGCGGCGGCCCACCCGGGCGACCAGCTTGCCGGCCGCGGCCGAGGAGACCGTGCCGACCAGGTAGACCACGAAGATCGAACCGACAATGCCCTGCGGGAGGTTGAACGGTTCGGAGACCAGGCGGTAGCCGATGACCGTGTAGACCGCGCCGAAGACCGTCATGAACAGCCCGCCGATGGCGTAGAGGCGGCGCAGTAGTGGGTCGGCGAGGTGGTTGCCGAGCGTACGGGCCAGCGCCCGCGGGCCCACCGAACGGGACACGAAGTGCCGGGCCTTGGGGACCAGCAGCCGGAAGGCCACCGCGCACACCACGGCCAGCACACCCACCGCGGCGAGCGCCGCCCGCCAGCCCCATGCCTGGGCGACCCAGCCGGTCACGATCCGGCCGGACATCCCACCGATGCTGTTGCCCGCCACGAACAGTCCGATGGCCGCCACCAGCGCCTTGGCGCGTACCTCCTCGGCCAGGAACGCCATCGCCGAGGCCGGCAGCCCGGCCAGTGCGACGCCCTGGATGCCGCGCAGCGCGATCAGCACACCGAGCGACGGGGCGAACGGCACCAGCATCGCGATCAGTGCGGCCACCGAGAGGGACACCGTCATCAGCGTGCGCCGGCCGAAGCGCTCGGAGACCGCGCTCAGCGGGATCACGCCGAGCGCCAGGCCGAAGGTCGCCGCGGACACGGTCCAGCTCGCCTGGTCCGGGCTGACCCCGAGGTCACCGGAGATCGCGGGCAGCAGCGCCTGCGTGGAGTAGAGGAGGGCGAACGTGGCCACTCCGGCGGCAAAGAGGGCGAAGCTCATCCGGCGGTAGCCGGGGCCGCCCGGCCGCAGCTTGCCCGCTTCGGGGTCGGGCGCGGCGGCGGTAGAGGAGTCAGGGGACGACAGGGGAGAGGCGGCCGCACGGTCGGTGACGGACGCCCCGGTATCAGCGGGAGGCATGTTTCGAAAGTAGGCCGCTGTGTTTCATGCGTCCAATGCATAGAAACGGCATAATCGATGCTGTGGCACATGATCGCAGGTCGCAAGGGCCTCTGTTGCAAGGTCGCAACAGAAAAGACACCGCAGGTTCGGGCCCGGCCGGGGTGGACACGGGCGAGGTGGCCGAACTCGGCGCCGACTCGTGGGCGGTGACCCTCGCCCCGCGGATCGCCCAGTTCACCGCCGTCGCCCGGCACGAACACGTCACCCGCGCCGCCCAGGAGCTCGGGATGCCGCAGCCGACGCTCAGCCGGGCCATCGTCCGCCTGGAGGAGGACCTGGGCGTCGCCCTCTTCGCCCGGCACGGCCGCACCCTCTCGCTCACCCCGGCGGGCCGCGCCTTTCTCGCCGCCACCGAACGGGCGTTGACAGACCTGGAGCGGGCGACGGAGTCCGTACGGGCCGATGTCGATCCGGCCGCCGGGAAGGTGGCGTTCGGCTTCCTGCACACCCTCGGGCCGGAGACCGTGCCGGGCCTGATCCGCAGCTTCCGCGCCGACCATCCGCGCGTCCGCTTCCAGCTCGTCCAGAACTACGGCGAGGCCATGATCGAGCGGCTGCGGGCCGGCGACCTCGATCTGTGTCTGACCTCGCCGGTGCCCGACTACCCGGACCTGGTCGCCCGACGCCTCGATGAGCAGAAGCTGCGCCTGGTCGTCCCGGACGATCATCCGCTGGCCGCCCGTAAGCGGATCCGGCTCGCGGAGGCCGCCGGGGAGCTGTTCGTGACCCTCGAACCGGGCTACGGGCTGCGCCGGATCACCGACGCGCTGTGCGCCGAGGCGGGATTCACGCCACGGGTCGCGTTCGAGGGGGAGGAGGCCGAGACGCTGCGCGGGCTGGTCGCGGCCGGGCTGGGGGTGGCCCTGCTCCCGCCGCCGGCCGTCCCCCGCCCCGGCGTCGCCGAGCTGACCGTCACGGCACCGCGCGCGGTCCGCGAGATCGGCGTCGCCTGGCTCGACGGCCATCCGGACACCCCGCCGGTGGCCGCGTTCAAGAAGTTCCTGCTGAGCCGGCGGGGGCGGTTGTTGCCCAGGTGACGGGGCCGGCGGCCGGGGCGGCCGCTGCCAGGGGGACGGGCGCGGCGGCCGGGGCGTCAGCGTCGCTGTCGGTGCCGCCGGTGCTGTCAGTGCCGCAGTGACGCCCCGAAGCCCGCGGCCAGTGGCATCCGCAGGCCCAACGGCGGCGGGGCGGCCAGCGCGTCCTTCACCGGTCTGGCATAGCCCCGGGCGAACAGCGAACCGAGCATGAAGTCCGTTGCCAGGGCCAGGACTTCGGTCCGGTGCTGATGCAGCGAATGGCCGTCGGAGTGCACCTCGAAGCGGCAGATGTCGCGGTTGACCTTCTTGGCGCGCTCGGCGTAGCGGTAGGACAGATCGGGGTCGGTGCGTTCGTCGTTGGTGCCGTGGATGAGCAGGACCTGCCGGCCGATGAGCTGTTTCACCGGATCGGGCTGCTCGTCGCCGTCCCGGTGCGGGTCGGGCAGCCAAGGGGCGATCGCCAGCACGGAGTGGACGGCCGGATGGCCCGCGGCGTGCAGCGCGGCGCGGGCGCCCATGCCCGTGCCGACGAGGCAGACCGGCACATCGCCGTAGCGGCGGACCACCTCGTCCAGGGCCCAGTCCGCATCCCGGGCCGGATGGGCGTCGGGGCCGTTCCAGCCGCTGCAGCGGTAGCGGACGACATGGGCCGTCAGGCCCTCGGGGCGCCCGGCCTTCGCCAGTCGGACCGCCAGCGGGCGCACCGCCAGGGTGGCCACCGGGGACGGGCGCCGTATCCCGGTCGGTCCGCCGCCCGGCAGTAACAGCGCGACCCCGCTCACCTCCCGGCCGGTGCCGCGCCCGCCACCCCTCCACCGGAGCGCGTCGCGCGCCCCTTCTTTGCCGGCCGTTCCCAGCGGTTTTCCCAGCCGGGCCTCACGCACCGGCAGCGCTTGCTGAGCCATGACCAGAACGATGGCAGAAGGAGGCCCGCCGGCCACCCCGCGGACGGGTCACCTTTATGTATCGTTCGCTGAGTTCTACGCGCGTAGGGGCTAGAGTGCCGAAATGACGAGCGAGACCACCACCCTGCCGACCAGTGAACAGATCCTCCGCGCCCCCAAGGTGCTGCTCCACGATCACCTCGACGGCGGCCTGCGCCCCACCACCATCGTCGAGCTGGCCCGCGAGAACGGCTATGAGGGGCTGCCCGAGACCGACCCGGAAAAGCTCGGGGTCTGGTTCCGTGAGGCCAGTGACTCCGGCTCGCTGGAGCGCTATCTGGAGACCTTCGCCCACACCTGCGCCGTCATGCAGACCCGCGACGCCCTGGCCCGGGTGGCCGCCGAGTGCGCCGAGGACCTGGCCGCCGACGGCGTGGTCTACGCCGAGGTCCGGTACGCGCCCGAACAGCACCTGGAGCAGGGGCTGACCCTCGAAGAGGTCGTCGAGGCGGTCAACGAGGGCTTCCGCGAGGGCGAACGGCGGGCCCGCGAGAACGGCCACCGCATCCGCGTCGGCGCACTGCTGACCGCCATGCGGCACGCCGCCCGCGCCCTGGAGATCGCCGAACTCGCCAACCGCTACCGGGACACCGGCGTCGTCGGCTTCGACATCGCGGGCGCCGAGGCCGGCTACCCGCCCACCCGCCACCTCGACGCGTTCGAGTACCTCAAGCGGGAGAACAACCACTTCACCATCCACGCCGGTGAGGCCTTCGGTCTGCCGTCGATCTGGCAGGCCCTCCAGTGGTGCGGCGCCGACCGCCTCGGCCACGGCGTCCGGATCATCGACGACATCGAGGTCGCCGACGACGGCTCGGTCAAGCTCGGCCGGCTCGCCTCGTACGTACGGGACAAGCGCATCCCGCTGGAGATGTGCCCCACCTCCAACCTCCAGACCGGTGCCGCCCCTTCCTACGCCGAGCACCCCATCGGCCTGCTGCGCCGGCTGCAGTTCCGGCTCACGGTCAACACCGACAACCGGCTGATGAGCCACACGTCCATGACCGAGGAATTCGAGCACCTGGTCAAGACATTTCGATACACGCTCGATGACATGCAGTGGTTTACAGTCAATGCGATGAAATCAGCGTTCATTCCTTTCGATGAACGTCTGGCCATGATCAATGACGTGATCAAGCCTGGTTACGCGGAACTCCGGGCCGAGTGGCTGTTCCGTCCGGCGCTCGCAACGCCCCCTGTGAGCAGCGCTTCTGACCCTGCGTGAGGGATGGCGCGAGCCTATAGCGCAACGGCCGGTGGAATGTCCACCGGCCGTTTTTTCTTTCCTCGTGGCTGTTTGCGGCGCCGGTTGCCGCCTCAGTAGGTTGATTTGCCGGTCAAGCCCCCATCACGAGGACGTAATTCGATGAAGCAGGGAACCATCAAGACTCTCGGTACCGTCGCGCTCGGTGCCGCTTTCGTCGTCACCGCCGCTGGCGTCGCCAGCGCGGCCCCGGCGGCCGACACCACCGGAGTGCTGAAGAGCCTGCCGGTGAAGGACGCCACCAAGACCGTCTCCGGGCTCACCAAGGCCAAGCCGGCCGGCAATGACGTCAAGACCAAGCTCAACTCCCAGGGCAACAAGCTGCTGGGCGGTCTGCCGACCAACGCCGTCACCAAGAACCTTCCCCTGGGCGCCTGATCCCGCCACCCGGCTCGTCTTCCAGGGACGCGCCCTGCGCCGTGCCCCGGCCGAACGCTCTCGTGCGTACGGCCGGGGCACCGCCATGTGTCAGGGAACCGGGCGGGTCACTGGGCGGGTCACCAGGCGGCGGCGCCGGTGGAGGTCTTCTCCTCCGAGGGGAGGAATATCCACAGCGCCAGGTAGACCAGGAACTGCGGGCCGGGCAGCAGACACGAGACCACGAACAGCACACGCATCGTCGTCGGCGTCATACCGAAGCGACGGGCCAGGCCCGCGCACACTCCGGCGATCACTCGGTTGTTGCGGGGGCGGACCAGTGCGGCGGCCATGAGGACGGCTCCTTTACGACTCGGTGGGGCGTTTGCCCCGATGTCTCAAAGGTAGGTCCGGCCGCCGGAGAGAGCATCAGCCTGTGGGGCCAGTTCGACCCTGGGGATCCTCGGGGTTACCTCCCCGAGATCCCCGTACCGGCGACGCAGCCGGCGCCGGGCCCCGGGGACCACCGCCAGGTGCACCACGGCCACCCCGAGGGAGCTGAGCAGCACCGAGTCGATGTCCGGGACCCGGCCGGGCACCCCTGACTGCAGCAGCTCGATGGCCAGCGAGATCATCGCCGCGGCGAACACCGTGCGGGTCCAGGACACCAGTGGCGAAACGTTCAGCCGCCCCGCGGAGAGCGGCAGCAGCACCCCCAGCGGCGCCAGCAGCAGCATCGAGCTGCCCAGATGCTGTACGGCGTCCCAGGACACTCCGTGCACCAGCTCGGCCCGGATCGTCGCCAGCGGTTGGAGGTTCGCGGCGGGCACCCAGGGCACCGTGCGGGGACGCAACGTCAGCCAGCCGACGGCAAGCAGATGCGCCACAAGGAGGAGAAGTCCGGTGACGCGCATACGGGGAACGGCGGTGGTGCCGGGGCCATGACGCTGCACACAGGCCAGGACGCGGCAGGCGGTGGCTGCGGTTCCGCCCAATTGGGCCCGTCTTGGTCCGCCGGGTCAGCCCGCTTCCGGCAACGTGTCTCCCCACCCGGCGTTCTCTGCTATGTCCGGATTGGCCAGCACATCCGCCGAGCAGTCGTAGCGGTGCGCGGCGGTGTCGTCCGGTCCGCCGAGCACCGCGGCGTGTTTCCGGCCCAGCGCGGGGCTCGCCCCGTAGGTGCACACCAGCTGCGCCAGGGCGAACGAGGGCAGATCGTCCGGCCGGATGCTCAGCCGCAGCGCCTGCGCGGGGTCGTCCGCGCGGGGCGCCGTGACCTTCAGATCCTGGGGCAGCGCGGTGCTGAAACCGGCCCGGTCCTCCGCGGACGAGGGCCGCCGCTGCAGCTCCTTGAGCAGCACACGGGCGGTCGGCAGCGGTGGCTCGGTGGTCGCCGAGCTCTTGGGCAGCGACACCGCCCGCTCCACCTGGGCCAGCGCCGAGCCGCACACCAGATAGACGGTGGCCCGGCTCCCGCCGGGCGGGTTCGGGGCCGGCTCGCTCGCCGGGGCCTTGCAGCTCACCCGCGAGGGCGCGCCACCCGCATCGACCGGTACCGACGTGCCCCGGATCCCGCAGCCCGCGGCGGCGAGCGCGAGCGCCGCCACGGCAGCGGTGCGCCGCCCCGTCCGCCTGATCGGCGTCATCGCCCGTCCTCCGTGCCCTCATCGGCCGCGCGGGCCGTGCCGCGGTCCCCGCGGTCGCCGTCCGTCAGCGGCGCGGCGTCCATCGGCAGCCGCAGGGTGAAGACCGCGCCGCCCTCGGGGAGGTTGGCCGCGGTGATCTCCCCGCCGTGGATATGTGCGTTCTCCAGCGCGATCGACAGGCCCAGACCGCTGCCCTCCGACCGCGGCCGGGACGCGCTGGCCTTGTAGAAGCGGTCGAAGACATGCGGAAGGACTTCTTCCGGGATGCCGGGGCCGTGATCCCGTACGCGGATCACCAGCTTGCCGCCCACGGGCGGCTGCCCGGACACCTCCGTCCCCTCCTGCTCCGTACCGGCTTCCGGCCCGCCGGACGCGGGCGGCGCGGCCGGTCCGCCGGTAACGGCCGTGCTGCCCGTCCTGCCGCCCGCACCGTCCCCCGGCACCTCCTCGGTGTGCACCGAGACCCGCACCGGCGAGCCACCGTGTTTGAGGGCGTTGCCGATCAGATTCGCCAGGATGACATCGAGCCGCCGCGGGTCCAGACGGGCCACGATGCCGCGGTCCGCGTCCAGCTCGACCGCGTCCAGCCAGGCCCGTGCGTCGACACAGGCGGTCACCTGGTCCGCGACATCGACATCGTCCAGCACCAGCCGGGCCGTCCCCGCGTCGAAGCGGGTGACCTCCATCAGGTTCTCCACCAGGTCGTTCAGCCGCCGGGTCTCGCTGACCACCAGCTGCACGGCCGGCGCGATCATCGGGTCGAGGGAGTCCGCCTCCTCCTCCAGCACCTCGGAGACCGCGGTGATCGCGGTCAGCGGCGTCCGCAGCTCGTGCGACATATCGGCGACGAACCGCCGGGACGCCGCCTCGCGCCCGCTCAGCTCCTCGACCCGGTGCTCCAGCCGCTCCGCCGTACGGTTGAACGTCCGGGACAGATCGGCCAGTTCATCCGTGCCGGTCACCCGCAGCCGGGTGTCCAGCCGCCCCTCGCCCAGCTGCCGCGCCGCGTGCCCCAGCCGCTGTACGGGCCGCAGCACGGTCGTCGCCGCGGCCTGCGCCAGCAGCGCCGAGCCGACCAGCGCGAGCGCGGTCGCGATCCCCAGCGACCAGGCCAGCGAGTTGAGGTCCTGCCGCTCGGTGGCCAGCGACTTCATCATGTAGCCGGTGGGCCCGCCGCCGATCACCTTCGCCCCGGCGACGAGATAGGGGGCGTCCCCGACCTCCTTGCGCTGCCAGTACAGATGGTGCGCATAGCGGTTGGACTCGTCGACCTCGCGCACCTCGTTCACCGCGGTACGCAGCGACCGCGGCACACTGTCGAGCGTCAGCAGATTCTTGTTGGTGGTCGCCGCGCAGTCCTTGCCCTCGCGGTCCACCCCGATCAGCAGCACCGCGTAGTTCTGCGGCCCGGCCGCCATCTGCCGCGCCGCGTCCTGCAGTTCGGCACAGCGCGGATGCAGCGGCAGCGACCGCGTACTGTCCTCCAGCGACTTGCGGAAGTCGTTCAGAACGGCGTTCTGGGTGCGCTCCAGAACGGTGTTGCGGTTGAGCCAGTACGCGATGCCCGACGCCGAGACCGCCGCCGTCAGGGCCACCAGCGCGAAGACCACCACCAGCCGCAGCCGCAGACTCGTCCAGCGCAGCAGCCCCGACGCCCGGCGCAGCCCGCGCAGCACCCGCCGCACCCTCGGTCCGGCCGCGGCTCCGGCCTCGGGTCCGGCCGTCTTCCCGGCTTCGCCGCCCGCGCCGTCGTCCGTCGCACCGCCGCCCGCGGAACGTTCCCTCACTGCGGCGAATCCAGCCGGTAGCCGACGCCACGGACCGTACGGATCAGGGTCGGCGAGGACGGTACGTCCTCCACCTTCGCCCGCAGCCGCTGCACACACGCGTCCACCAGGCGCGAGTCGCCGAGGTAGTCGTGCTCCCACACCAGCCGCAGCAGCTGCTGCCGGGACAGCGCCTGACCGGGCCGGCGGCTCAGCTCCAGCAGCAACCGCAGCTCGGTCGGCGTCAGTTGCAGATCCTCGCCGTTCTTGGTGACCGTCATCGCCGACCGGTCGATCACCAGTGAGCCGAACGTCGCCGAATCACTCGATTCCCGCTCGCCCCGGCGCAGCACGGCCCGGATCCGGGCGTCCAGCACCCGCCCCTGGACCGGTTTGACGACATAGTCGTCGGCGCCGGACTCCAGCCCCACCACGACGTCGATGTCATCGTTACGCGCGGTGAGCAGGATGATGGGCAGCTGGTCCGTACGCCTGATCCGCCGGCACACCTCGAAACCGTCGATGCCCGGCAGCATCACATCCAGCACGATCAGGTCCGGGCGCTGCTCACGCAGCAGTTTCAGGCCGTCCTCGCCCGTCGCCGCGGTCACCACACGGTGACCCTGGCGCGACAGCGAGAGTTCGAGGGCCGTGCGGATGGCGTCGTCGTCCTCGATCAGCAACAGGAAAGGCACGCCAGCCATTCTGGCCCATGGGACGCCGGGACATCGACCAGTGGCGCCCTCGTACACAAGGCCCCCGCGCGCGGGCTCCCGCGACGCGCTGCCCAGGGCCCTGTGACAGGCCTGTGACAGTCGACGGACAACGCGATGAAACTGGCTTGGCAGTCTTTTGGGCACCGGGAGAGATCAACAACCCGGGAGACACCGAACGAGCTGGCTCTACGACGGGGGGCGCGCGATGAACACACTGCACGGCACCACTTCCAGCGCAGTTATCACACGACTCCACGACGTCGTCCGGCCCGGCGAGAAGTCCGGTGGCGTGCGGGGTTGCACCCGCAGCACCGGTCGTCAGCGGCCGCCCTTCAAGGTGGCCATCGACGCGACGACGGTGGAGATCGACCCGGGGCACGGGGGCAAGGCTGCCCACGGGGGAGAAAACGGGGGACACACCGGGGGAGCGGCATACAGGGAGGCCACGGGGGAACGGCGTTCCCCGGCGGAGACGGCGGAGGCCGAAGCGGCCTTCACCGCCTACGTCCAGGAGCGCCGGGCCTCCCTGTACGCCACCGCCTACCACCTGACCGGCGACCGCTACGAGGCCGAGGACCTGCTGCAGAGCGCGCTGTTCTCGACCTACCGGGCGTGGGACCGGATCAGCGACAAGGCGGCGCTGGGCGGCTATCTGCGCCGCACCATGACCAACCTGCACATCAGCGCCTGGCGCCGGCGCAAGCTCAACGAGTACCCGACCGAGGAACTGCCGGAGACGGCCGGCGACGTGGACGCGATGCGCGGCACCGAGCTGCGCGCCGTGCTGTGGCAGGCGCTGGTCCGGCTGCCCGAGACGCAGCGCACGATGCTGGTGCTGCGCTACTACGAGGGCCGCACGGACCCGGAGATCGCGGACATTCTCGACATCAGTGTCGGCACGGTGAAGTCGAGCATCTGGCGCGCGCTGCGCCGGCTGCGCGAGGACGAGGTCCTCAGCTTCGGCCGTGACGAGGAGGAGTCCTTCGGCGAGCTGGTGGCCTGAAGGAACGGGGGAGCCCGAGGGGGGCCCAGGGGGGAACGCCCGAGGGGGAACGGGGATACGGGGGAGCCGGCCGAAGCGGAGTGATCCACGGGGGCCGGACGTATCGGGGGATACGGGGGAAACACGGGGGCGCGGGGGAGCCCGGGGAGAAGAGAGCGGGTTCGGACGGCCGGGGGGTCTGTCCGAGCCCGCTTCTTCATGTCCGCTTCTCCGCGTCGGCGCATTCTCCGTGCCTGCGTCTTCGTGTCTGCGTCTTCGTGTCTGCGCAGAGGCTGACGCGACCCGTCAGGGACGAACGGCCGCGCCCACCGCGTCCGGTGTCCCCGCGGCCGATATCCGGGCCAGCGCCTCCGGCTTGGCGCAGGGGTGCGCGCCCAGGGCGGTGTGCCGGGCGACCACCGACCGCTCGGCGCGCAGCAGCCGCAGTCCGCGACGGACCAGGTACGGGGCGGACTTGCGGCCCTCGCGCAGATCCCGGGTCAGGCGTCGGCGGAAGGTGGTGGCGGGGCGGCCGCGCAGGCACAGCGCATCGGCCAGCAGCCCCGCGGCCCGGCAGTCCGCGATGACCTCGGCCGCGAAGATGCCCTCCGCGATGAACAGCGGGGCGGCGCCCAGATCGAGCCCCGACGCGCCGACCCGGGAACTGGTCGCGATGTCGTACACCGGAACGTCGGCCCGCCCCGTACGGCACAGCGCGCTGATGGCCGTGAGGGCGGCGCCGGCGTCCCAGGACAGCGGCGCGTCCCAGTCGGGGCCGCCGCCGTCGGGCAGTTGCGGCAGTGTCGGGTCCGTCCCCTCCTTGTAGAAGTCGTCGAGGTTGAGGACGGGGAGGCCGCTGCGCGCGGCCAGGGACGTCTTGCCAGAGCCCGAGGGGCCGGTCAGCAGAAGGACCCGGGCGACCGGCGGGCGGGTGGCGGTGTGGGAGCTCACGGGCAGCCATTGTCGCGTATTGCGCCGAGTGGGGTACCCCTGGCGCGCGAGGTGGCCCGGCCCCCGCCCCCTCAACTACGCTACGCAGTCAATTGATTACCCGACTGTCTTGACTCGCACAGCACTTCGACTCCTTCGATCCACAGGCAGGTGGCACATGCCCTCCCATGCGCGTCCCAAGCCCAGCCGCGTTCCGCGCGCCTTGCTGCGGGCCGGACTGGTGGTCTCCGCCGCCGGCGCCGCGCTCGCGGCGGGCGGCGCGGCGACGGCGAGCGCGGCACCGGCCGCCTCGGACCTCACCACCGACACCGGCGCCGCCGCCTCGGGCCTGACCGGCGCCCTGTTGCACTCCGCGGGCGGCGGCCTCGCCCCGGTCAAGAACCTCCAGCTGAACCCGCTGGCCAACACGGCCGTCGACCCGCTCGCCAACGCCGTGAGCACCCAGATCGCCGACTTCAAGCCGGTGAGCACCACGCTGCTGACCGGCGCCCTGTCGAAGGGCGCCGCGCTCAAGGACCTGCCGCTCGTGGGGCAGGTGACGAGGGTGCTGCCGGGGTGATGACGGGGCGCCACTTCCCTGTCACGGCATACGAATACGGTGCGGGGCCCCACCAGGAAGGCGGGGCCCCGCACCGTATTTCCGCGCGTGCCGTCAGGGCATGGAGACGGGCGGGCCTACACCCCCATGGGATGCCAGACCGTCTTCGTCTCCAGGAAGGCCAGCAGGCGGCCGGTGCCGGGGTCGGCGGTCCAGTTCGCCGGCGCCGGGCGGAGGACGCGCTTGAGGTTGTCGGCCGCGGCCGTCTCCAGGTCCTTCGCCAACGCCTCGTCGGCGCCCGCGAGATCGAGGGCGTTGACGCCCTGGTGGGCGGCGAGCGGGGCGGACAGCTCCGCGGTGCGGCCGGACAGGATGTTGACCACGCCGCCCGGGAGGTCGGAGGTGGCGAGCACCTCGGCCAGGGAGAGGGCGGGCAGCGGGGCGTTCTCGGCGGCCGCCAGGACCACCGTGTTACCGGTGACGATCGCCGGGGCGATCACCGAGACCAGGCCGAGGAACGACGACTCCTGCGGGGCCAGCACCGCGACCACACCGGTCGGCTCCGGGGCGGAGTGGTTGAAGTACGGCCCGGCCACCGGGTTGGCGCCGCCGGCGATCTGGGCGACCTTGTCGGACCAGCCCGCGTACCAGACCCAGCGGTCGATCGCCGCGTCCACCTGGGCCGCGGCCTTGGCCTTCGACAGGCCCTCGGCCGCGGCGACCTCGGCGGTGAACTGGTCGCGGCGGCCCTCCAGCATCTCGGCGACGCGGTAGAGGATCTGGCCGCGGTTGTAGGCCGTGGCGCCGGACCAGCCGCCGAACGCCTTACGGGCGGCGACCACCGCGTCCCGGGCGTCCTTGCGGGAGGCCAGCGGGGCGTTGGCGAGCCATGTGCCCTTCGAGTCGGTCACCTCGTACACCCGCCCGCTCTCGGACCGGGGGAACTTGCCCCCGACGTACAGCTTGTAGGTCTTGAAGACGGAGAGTCGGCCAGTCAGCTCAGACATTGAGGTACGCCTCCAGACCGTGCCGGCCGCCCTCGCGGCCGTAGCCCGACTCCTGATAGCCGCCGAAGGGCGAGGCCGGGTCGAACTTGTTGAACGTGTTGGACCAGATGACGCCCGCGCGCAGCTGGTTCGCCATCCACAGCATCCGCGAGCCCTTCTCCGTCCAGATACCGGCGGAGAGGCCGTACGGGGTGTTGTTGGCCTTCTCCACGGCCTCCGCGGGGGTGCGGAAGGTCAGCACGGAGAGCACCGGGCCGAAGATCTCCTCGCGGGCGATGCGGTGCGCCTGGGTGACGCCGGTGAACAGCGTCGGGGCGAACCAGTAGCCGGTGGTGGGGAGTTCACAGGACGGCGACCAGCGCTCGGCGCCCTCGGCCTCGCCCGCGTCGGCCAGCGCGGTGATCCGGGCCAGCTGCTCGGCGGAGTTGATGGCGCCGATATCGGTGTTCTTGTCGAGCGGATCACCCACGCGCAGGGTCCGCATCCGGCGCTTGAGGGCGTCCAGCACCTCGTCGGCCACCGACTCCTGGACCAGCAGACGGGAGCCCGCGCAGCAGACATGGCCCTGGTTGAAGAAGATGCCGTTGACGATGCCCTCGACGGCCTGGTCCAGGGGCGCGTCGTCGAAGACGATGTTCGCCGCCTTGCCGCCCAGCTCCAGGGTCACCTTCTTGTCGGTGCCGGCGACCGTACGGGCGATGGCCTTGCCGACCTCGGTGGAGCCGGTGAAGGCCACCTTGTTGACGTCGGGGTGGGCGACCAGCGCGGCGCCGGTGGAGCCGTCGCCGGTGAGGATGTTGACGACGCCCTTAGGCAGGCCCGCCTGGCGGCAGATGTCCGCGAAGAACAGGGCGGACAGCGGGGTCGTCTCGGCGGGCTTCAGGACGACCGTGTTGCCGGTCGCCAGCGCCGGGGCGATCTTCCACGCCAGCATCAGCAAGGGGAAGTTCCAGGGGATGACCTGGCCCGCGACGCCCAGGGGGCGGGGGTTCGCGCCGTAGCCCGCGTGGTCGAGCTTGTCGGCCCAGCCCGCGTAGTAGAAGAAGTGCGCGGCGACCAGCGGCAGATCGGCGTCCCGGGACTCACGGATCGGCTTGCCGTTGTCGAGCGACTCCAGCACGGCCAGCTCGCGCGAGCGCTCCTGGATGATCCGGGCGATCCGGAACAGGTACTTGGCCCGCTCGGCACCGGGCAGCGCGGACCACTTCTCAAATGCCTTACGAGCGGCCTTCACGGCGCGGTCGACGTCGTCGGCGCTCGCCTGGGCGACCTCGGAGAGGACCTCCTCGGTCGACGGGGAGACGGTCTTGAAGACCTTGCCGTCGGAGGCCGGGGCGAACTCGCCGTCGACGAACAGGCCGTAGGACGGCGCGATGTCGACGACCGCGCGGGACTCGGGTGCGGGTGCGTAATCGAAGGTCATGGGAGCCTCAGTCCACCGTGACGTAGTCGGGGCCGGAGTAGCGGCCGGTGCTGAGCTTCTGGCGCTGCATCAGCAGGTCGTTGAGGAGGCTGGAGGCGCCGAAGCGGAACCAGTCGGCGGTCAGCCAGGGCTCGCCGAGCGTCTCGTTGACCATGACCAGGTACTTGATCGCGTCCTTGGTCGTACGGATACCGCCGGCCGGCTTCACCCCTACCTGGACACCGGTCGCGGCGTGGAAGTCGCGGACCGCCTCCAGCATCAGGAGGGTGACGGGCGGGGTCGCGTTGACGGCGACCTTGCCGGTCGAGGTCTTGATGAAGTCGGCGCCCGCGAGCATCGCCAGCCAGGAGACCCGGCGGACGTTGTCGTACGTCTGGAGCTCACCGGTCTCGAAGATGACCTTGAGGTGGGCGGCGCTGCCATCGGGGCGGGCGCACGCCTCCTTGACGGCCTTGATCTCCTCGAAGACGTCCATGTAGCGGCCGGAGAGGAAGGCGCCCCGGTCGATCACCATGTCGATCTCGTCGGCACCGGCCGCGACCGCGTCCCGGGTGTCGGCGAGCTTGACCGGCAGCGCGGCGCGGCCCGCGGGGAAGGCGGTGGCGACGGACGCGACATGGATGCCGGAGTCGCCCAGCGCCTCCTTGGCCGTTGCGACCATGTCCGGGTAGACACAGATCGCCGCGACCTTGGGGCTGGTGCGGTCGGTGGGGTCGGGGTGGATGCCCTTGGCGCACAGCGCCCGGACCTTCCCCGGGGTGTCCGCGCCTTCGAGGGTCGTCAGGTCGATCATCGAGATGGCGAGATCGATGGCGTACGCCTTCGCCGTCGTCTTGATCGAGCGGGTGCCGAGGGTGGCGGCGCGGGCCTGCAGGCCGACCGCGTCGACGCCCGGGAGGCCGTGGAGGAAGCGGCGCAGCGCACCGTCGTCGGCGGTCACGTCCGCCATTGACGCCAGACGCCCCGCGGCTTCCTTGCCGTATGCGGGAACAGTGATGGGCATGGTCACGAGGGGAGCATATCTACGCGCGTAGCACCATGTCATCCCCTTCGGCCGTCCGAATCCGGCCGGGTGGACGGCGCCGATCCCGGCAGCGTGCCCGGTGGGGGCGCCGGGCGGGACCGCCGTAACTGGCCGCGATGCGCCCGCACTCCGTGCCCGAATGATGCCGTAACGCAATGTCCGGCATCCGGACGGTCAGGCAGAATCGGCCTCATGACGAGCCAGGACCGGACCACCCCGCCTCAGCAGCAGTACGCGGAGCGCAGCTACCGCTCGCCCGCGGCCCTCGTCGGCGGCGCACTGCTCCTCCTGCTCGGACTCTGGCTCGGCGGCGACGCACTGCTGCGCGGCGTCCCGCACACCAAGCTCACCGCGCTGTTCGCGCTGCTCCTCGGGGTGCCGCTGGTGTTCGCCTTCACCCTGCGGCCGCTGGTCAGGGCGGGCGAGGACCGGCTGACGGTGCGGAATCCGTTCCGCACGATCACGCTGCCGTGGGGCGCGGTGGAGGACCTGCGGGCGGCGTTCTCCGCCGAGGTGTTCACCAGCGGCGGCAAGTACCAGTTGTGGGCCATCCCGGTCTCGCTGCGGCAGCGCAAGAAGGTCAGCCGCCAGGCGGCCCGCGGCTCCGCGCCCCGGCCCCGCTTCGGGCTGAACGCCGACACCGGCCCGGTGCCGCGCGCCATGGCCGACCAGTCCCTCGACGAGCTCCGCGACCTCAAGGAGCGCGCCGCCCACCGAGAGAGCGCCCAGGGGGAGCCGGTGGTGCGGTGGGCGTACGGGGTTCTGGTGCCGATGGTGGTGGGGGCGGTGGGGGTGGCGGTGATGGTGGCGGTTTAAGGGGCTGAGCCTGGGTCTGGGGCTGGGCTTCGGGGCGGGAGCCTCGGGCTGTGGTTGCGGCCAGAGTCGGGAGCCTCGGGCCGTGGTGGGGGCCAGGTATTGGCGCGCGCCCCAGGGTTGTTTCCCCGCCGCCCACCCCGGTGTTGTTGTTTCCCCGCCGCCCACCCCCCTTCGGGGGGTGGGCGGGTGTAGAGGTGAGGTGCGGAAGCTGAGGAGCAGGGCCAGGGGCAGAGGCATCGGCAGCGCTGGAGGCAGCGGCAGCCTGAGCGGCAGAGGCGCGGAGCGTACGGCGTCGTACGGCTCCGCAGCGGCCTCGCGCAGACGCGAGCGTCAGCCCCCGCCGCCCCTCAGATCCCCGCCGCCTCCGCCAGATCCCGCTTGATCGACGCCAGCGCCGCCGCGGCCTTCGTACGGGCCTTTGGCAGGGACTGGGGCGAGGTCACCGGGACCACGACCTCCAGGTAGCACTTGAGCTTGGGCTCGGTGCCGCTGGGGCGGACCACCACGCGGGCGGCCTCGACCCCGGACTCCGGCGAACCGGACAGGTAGTAGCGCAGCCCGTCGGTCGGCGGCAGCGTCTCCGTGCCCTGCGTCAGATCGTCGGCCCGGGTCACGGACAGGCCCGCCAGCGCGGTCGGCGGCTGTGCGCGCAGCCTGCGCATCGCGTCGGCGATCAGCGACAGGTCCTCGACCCGGACCGAGAGCTGGTCGGTGGCGTGCAGCCCGAATTCCAGCGCGAGGTCGTCCAGCAGGTCGCTGAGGGTGCGGCCGGACCGCTTGAGTTCCGCGGCCAGCTCGGTGATCAGCAGGGCCGCGGTGACGCCGTCCTTGTCGCGTACGCCCTCCGGGTCGACGCAGTAGCCGAGCGCCTCCTCGAACGCGTACCGCAGACCGTCCACCCGGGCCAGCCACTTGAAGCCGGTCAGCGTCTCCTCGTACGGGAGGGAAGCGGCGGCCGCGATACGGGACAGCAGCTGGGAGGAGACGATCGTCGTCGCGAAGGTGCCGTTCGCCTGCTTGCTCACCAGGTGGGCGGCGAGCAGCGCGCCGACCTCGTCGCCGCGCAGCATCCGCCAGCCGTCCGGCGTGCCGGGGGCGGGGACGGCGACGGCGCAGCGGTCCGCGTCGGGGTCGTTGGCGATGACGATGTCGACCTCACCCGCGCCCTGCGCACGGGCGGTGGCGAACGCCAGGTCCATCGCGCCCGGCTCCTCCGGGTTGGGGAAGGCGACCGTCGGGAAGTCCGGGTCCGGCTCGGCCTGTTCCGCGACGATGACCGGCGCCGGGAATCCGGCCCGTGCGAAGGCGGCGACGAGGGTGTCCCGGCCGACGCCGTGCAGGGGTGTGTAGACGACCTTGGTGTCCCGGGGGGAGCCGGGCGTCAGTACCGCGTCCGTACGCGCCAGATAGGCGTTCAGGACCGCCTCGTCGAGGGTTTCCCAGCCGGCCTCGGGGCGCGGTACGCCGGCCAGCGGGCCGACCGCGGCGATCTGGTCGGCGATCTCGTCGTCCGCGGGCGGCACGATCTGGGAGCCGTCGCCCAGGTAGACCTTGTAGCCGTTGTCGCGCGGCGGGTTGTGGCTGGCGGTGACCTCGACACCGGCCACCGCGCCCAGGTGCCTTATCGCGAACGCCAGGACCGGGGTGGGCAGCGGGCGCGGCAGCAGCGCGGCGCGCAGACCCGCGCCGACCATCACGGCCGCCGTGTCACGGGCGAAGTCGGCGCTCTTGTGCCGTGCGTCGTAGCCGATGACGACCAGGCCCGAGCCGTCGCCCTGCGCCTTGAGGTACCCGGCGAGGCCGGCCGCCGCCCGGATGACCACGGAGCGGTTCATCCGCATCGGGCCCGCGCCCAGCTCGCCGCGCAGCCCGGCGGTGCCGAACTGGAGGGTGCCGGCGAACCGGGCGGCCAGCTCGTCGGTGTCCTCGGCGTCGATGAGCTTGGCGAGCTCGTCCCGGGTCTCCGGGTCGGGGTCCTCGGCCAGCCAGGTCTGGGCCCGGTTGATCAGCTCCGCGGGATCGGTAGCCACGTGATGCTCCTGAGGGTGGATACGGGTGGGGGCGCGCTGGGGACGGCTGAGGAGGCAGAGCCCTCTCGGCTCGTCACGCATACCCGGTACGCGGGTAGGGGGAGCCGTGAAACCGGCCAATGCCACTGGATGGCAGCGCGCGGGGGCGGTCCGCGCCGCGCGGCGGGGGACCGGCGGACAGCCGACAGGACCGGTACGGCGGTGACGGCGGCGGGGCGGCCCGGCGGGTACGGGGCACCCGCCGTGGCCGTCAGCCGTCGTCGTCCGGTGCGGCGCCGGGGCGCCGCGGGGGCTCAGAGCTTGCCGAGCACCTGGGCGAGCAGGCTGCCCATCCGGGTCGCGGAGTCGCGGCCGGCCTGCAGCACCTCTTCGTGGTTGAGCGGCTCGCCCGTCATACCGGCGGCGAGGTTCGTCACCAGAGACAGCCCGAGCACCTCGGCGCCGGCCTCGCGCGCCGCGATGGCCTCCAGGACCGTGGACATGCCGACCAGGTCGGCGCCCAGGGTCCGGATCATCTTGATCTCGGCCGGGGTCTCGTAGTGCGGGCCGGGGAACTGGGCGTAGACGCCCTCCTCCAGGCTCGGGTCGACCTCCTTGCACAGCGCGCGCAGCCGCGGCGAGTACAGGTCCGTCAGGTCGACGAAGTTCGCGCCGACGATCGGGGAGGTGGCGGTCAGGTTGAGGTGGTCGCTGATCAGGACCGGCTGGCCGGGGCGCATGCCCTCGCGCAGACCGCCGCACCCGTTGGTGAGCACCACGGTCTTGCAGCCGGCCGCCACGGCGGTACGGACGCCGTGCGCGACCGCGGCGACCCCGCGGCCTTCGTAGTAGTGGGTACGGCCCAGGAAGACCAGCGCCCGCTTCGCACCCACCTGGTACGAGCGGATCGTGCCGCCGTGCCCGGCGACGGCCGGCGCCGGGAATCCGGGCAGCTCGGTGACGGGGAATTCGTGCTCGGGCGCGCCCAGGGCCTCGGCGGCCGGAGCCCAGCCGGAGCCCATCACCAGGGCGACGTCATGGGTCTCGGCGCCGGTCAGCTCACGCAGACGGGCGGCGGCGTCGGCGGCGGCACCCTGGGGGTCGCGCGCGATGTCCGGAGTAACAGATGCGTTCACGCGGACGAGGGTAGCCGGTAATGCCCTACGCGCGTAGATGTCGCTGCTCACGGTGCTGGGATCGCATGGTTGTGGCATCTGCCAAAGGCGGGCTCCCGGGCGCGTCGCGACACCCGTACGGCGGCGTGCCCGGCCGTGCCCGCCCATGGCCGGAACCGGCAGCCGCGCCGGGCCGTCCCGTCAGCAAGGCCGCTTGCGCAGCTCCATCACATAGTCGTGCGGCGCGCCCGCCGACTCCGCGGCATCCGCGATCTCGCCCAGGTAGCGGGCCGACGGCAGACCGCCCTCATAGCCGTTGAGGACGTAGATCCACGCCGCCTCGTCGCCTTCGAGGGTGTGCACCCGCACCCGCATCCGGCGGTAGATGTCCATGCCGACGCCCTCCCAGCGGTCCATGGACTCCTCGTCCATGGGCGCGATGTCGTAGAGCGCGACGAAGAGCTGGGAGCCGGGCGATTCGACGACCGTCGCCAGCGCGCCTTCCCAGCCCATCTGCTCGCCGCCGAAGGTGAGCCGCCAGCCGCTGAGCCAGCCGGTGCCGCGCAGCGGCGAGTGCGGTGCGCGGCGGGACATCAGCCGCGCGTCGAGGTTGCCGGCGTACGCGGCGTAGAGCGACATGGTTCCGAGGGTACGGGAGGTTGCCCGTCGGGCTCGTGGTACCGGAGGTCCGGACGGGAGACCTGGTGGAGCGCGCTCCGCCGCCCCTCCAGGACGGAGGGCGCCCCCGGGCGAGAGTGACGTACGGGCGTGCGGGACAATGGAGTACGTGACTCGGATCGTGATCATCGGTGGTGGACCCGGCGGCTACGAAGCGGCCCTGGTGGCGGCTTCTCTCGGCGCGGAGGTGACCGTCGTCGACTGCGACGGTCTGGGCGGGGCGTCGGTGCTGACCGACTGCGTGCCGTCGAAGACGCTGATCGCCACGGCCGAGGTGATGACGACCTTCGACTCCTCGTACGAGGAGCTGGGCATCATCGTCGAGGACGACACGCCGCATGTGGACCGGCCCGCCCGGGTCGTCGGCGTCGACCTCGGCAAGGTCAACCGACGGGTCAAGCGGCTCGCGCTCGCCCAGTCGCATGACATCACCGCCTCCGTGACCCGCGCCGGCGGCCGGGTCATGCGCGGCCGCGGGCGGCTGGAGCCGGGCCAGGCGCCGGACGGCTCCCGCAAGGTCACGGTCACCGCCGCCGACGGCACCTCCGAGGGGCTGATCGCGGACGCGGTGCTGATCGCCACCGGCGCGCACCCCCGCGAGATCCCGGACGCGCTCCCCGACGGTGAGCGGATCCTGAACTGGACGCAGGTCTACGACCTCGACGAGCTGCCCGAAGAGCTGATCGTGGTCGGTTCGGGTGTCACCGGCGCCGAGTTCGCCGGTGCCTACCAGGCGCTCGGCTCCCGCGTCACCCTCGTCTCCTCCCGCGACCGCGTGCTCCCGGGTGAGGACCCGGACGCCGCCGCCGTCCTGGAGGACGTCTTCCGCCGCCGCGGCATGAACGTCATGTCGCGCTCCCGGGCCCAGTCCGCCAAACGGGTCGGCGACCGCGTCGAGGTCACGCTGGCCGACGGCCGCACGATCTCCGGTACGCACTGCCTGATGGCGGTCGGCTCCATCCCCAACACCGAGGGCATCGGCCTGGAAGCGGCCGGCGTCAAGCTCAAGGAGTCCGGCCACATCTGGACCGACAAGGTCTCCCGCACCAGCGCCCAGGGCGTGTACGCGGCCGGCGACTGCACCGGCATCTTCGCGCTGGCGTCCGTCGCCGCGATGCAGGGCCGGATCGCGATGTACCACTTCCTCGGTGACGCGGTCACCCCGCTGAACCTCAAGACGGTCTCCGCCAACGTCTTCACCGACCCGGAGATCGCCACGGTCGGTTACTCCCAGGCCGATGTCGACAGCGGCAAGATCGACGCCCGGGTCGTGAAGCTCCCGCTGCTGCGCAACCCGCGGGCCAAGATGCAGGGCATCCGCGACGGCTTCGTGAAGCTGTTCTGCCGCCCCGGCACCGGCATCGTCGTCGGCGGTGTGGTCGTCTCCCCGCGCGCCAGTGAGCTGATCCATCCCATCTCGATCGCGGTCGACAACAATCTGACCGTCGAGCAGATCGCCAATGCCTTCACGGTCTATCCGTCGCTGTCCGGTTCGATCGCCGAGGTCGCCCGCCAGCTGCACTCGCGCAAGGCGGACAGCGAGTAGCCCCGGTCAGTGCGCCCGTCGGTGTGCGGCAAGCGGAGGACGGCCACGGTCGATTCTTTGTGCCACCGGTGAGCACTTGGGATGAAACGTGCCGGCGCGGGGCGGTGTCCGGTTTACGCACCGGCCGGTGGTCGCCGCGCGCCTCAGGCCGACTGACCAGGGGTCAAGCCGATCGTTGCGCCCCGTGGTCCGGCATCCGAACGACATATGCAGACCGCATACCACGTCACGCTCCGCGGTGCGCAGAACTTCCGTTAATTGGTGCAACCTGCTGAAAACAGACGGTCGTTGGCGTTACTGTCAGTTTCGTGTTCGCTGCAGAACGTCGCCAATTGATCCTTGAAATGGTGCGCGCCAATGGAGCCGTATCGCTCCGGGAGCTCGCCCGCGTCGTCCAGACCTCCGAAGTAACCGTACGACGGGACGTGCGGGCGCTGGAGGCAGAAGGGCTGCTCGACCGCCGGCACGGCGGTGCGGTCCTGCCGGGAGGCTTTACCCGCGAATCAGGATTCCCACAGAAATCCCATCTAGCGACCGCGGAGAAGACGGCCATCGCCGATCTCGCGGCCGGCTTCGTCGAAGAGGGCGAGGCCATCGTCGTCGGCGCGGGGACGACCACGCAGGAGCTGGCCCGCCGGCTCGCGCGCGTTCCCGGGCTGACCGTCGTCACCAACTCCCTTCTTGTCGCCCAGGCGTTGGCCCATGCCAACCGCGTCGAGGTCGTGATGACCGGCGGCACCCTGCGCGGCTCCAACTACGCGCTGGTCGGCAGCGGTGCCGAACAGTCCCTCCAGGGCCTGCGGGTCTCCCGCGCCTTCCTGTCGGGCAGCGGTCTGACCGCCGAGCGCGGTCTGTCCACCTCCAACATGCTCTCCGCCAGCGTCGACCGGGCGCTGGTGCAGGCGGCGGGGGAGGTGGTGGTGCTCGCCGACCACACCAAGCTCGGCTCCGACACGATGTTCCAGACCGTGCCGACGGATCTGATCACTCGGCTGGTCACGGACGAGCCGCCGGGCCATGACGACCGCGCCGCCACGGAGCTGCAGGCGCTGGCCGACCAGGGCGTACAGATCGCCGTCGCCAACGGCTCGGGCGTGGCCCGCGGGCCGGGGCAGCCGGGGATGGAGGGCGGCCCGGGGGACCGCAGAGGCCCCCGGCGGGACGTCCCGCTCCCCGGTCAGCGGCGCAACCATCCGCCGGGCGGCGGGGCCGGTGGACCACAGCTCCGCTCGGCCCCGTCCCTGAGTGAGACCTCCGGCGGCCGGGTCGCCGATCTGGCGCCACGGCGGCGCTGAGCGCAGTAGTCGGGGGCGCGTCACCGTGGCGCGCCGGCCCGGCGCGGGGAACCGCCCCTCAGCGGTTCTCCCCCTTCAGCCCGCGCAGGGTGAGCGTCAGCAGCCGGTCGGCGAGCTGGGGGTCGTCCGGGGATTCCTCGACGGCCAGCGCGATGCCGTTGGTCAGCTGCATCAGATCGCTGATGTTCACATCCGGGCGTACCGCCCCGGCCTGCTGGGCCCGGGTCAGCAGCGCACCGCCGGCCTCTCGCATCGGCACGCTGCACCGGGCCATCCCCGAGCTGTCGTCCGCCGATGCCGTCATCAGCGCGCGCGACAGCCCGCGGTAGGTGGTGGCGTGGGTGATGATCGCGCGCAGCCACTCGACCAGCGCGGCGCACGGCTGCGGCGCGTCGGCCAGTTGCCTGGCGTGCGCCAGCAGGGCGTCCACCTCCCCCTGGAAGACCGCGCCCATCAGGGCGGTCCGGTTGGGGAAGTGCCGGTAGAGGGTGCCGATGCCGACGCCGGCGCGGCGTGCGATGTCCTCCAGCGAGGTGTCCGTGCCGTGCTCGGTGAAGGCCGTACGGGCCTCGGTCAGCAGCCGCTCGTAATTGCGGCGGGCATCGGCCCGCATGGGGCGGACGTCCTGCGGCCGCGCCGGTGCGGTCACCGCCGGACCCGTCGTCTGCGGCTGCCCTGCCGTCTCGGTCGCCATCGCCGTCCTCCCTTGACCCGGCCTGGTGCGGCCCGGTGGCTCCAGGATGCCATTGCGCCCTCGGCGGTCGGCCCGGTGCGGTGGGCGGGGCTTAGCGGAGCATGCCTCCGTATCGTGGGAATGGTCCCGCTGCGCCCGGCCGGTGGCCGTCCGGCAGACCGGGGATGAAGTCCCGGCAGCCGCCGGGCGTCGCGCCCCCGAACACCTCATCCGTCCCGCAACGCCGCGTCCGCACGGGCCATCAAACCAGGCGCAATGAGGTTTTCCGGGGGGTTCCGGAGGGCCGGGAGGACGCCGTGACGGACCGCCGGGGAGCGGGCGCGGCGCGGGACATCTGGGGAAACGTCATGGGACTGACCAGCCGATCGCTGTTGTACGCCGTGGCCGCGGTCGCCGTGGTCTGTGTGGGCTTCACGCTCTGGCTGTGGCCGCGGTTCGCGGGGCGCGGGCCGCGGGCGCTGCTGGGGCGGCTCGGCTCGATCGTCGCGGCCCAGCTGACGATCGTGGCGGCGCTCGGGCTCGTGGTGAACGCCAACTTCCAGTTCTACGGGTCGTGGCACGAACTGCTCGGGCTGTACGACGACGCCCCGGCCGCGGTCGGCAAGTGGGGTGACCAGGGAGCGGCCGGGCCGGTCGGCGACCCGTCGAAGGGTCTGGTGCAGAGCTCGGGGCCGGAGGGCCTGAACAAGGTGCACGGGCTGCCGAAGGGCTCGCCGCAGCAGGAGGGCCGGGTCGAGACCGTACGGATCGTCGGCAAGCGGACCCGGGTGGTGAACCCGGCGTATGTCTATCTGCCGCCGCAGTACTTCCAGCCGCAGTTCGCCCGCCAGCGCTTCCCGGTCGTCGTCGCGCTCAGCGGCTACCCGGGCGGCACCTTCCTGCTGGGCCAGCATCTGCGGCTGCCGCAGACGGCGGGGCGGCTGATCCGGGCCGGCAAGATGCAGCCGACCGTCATCGTGATGCTGCGGCCCACCATCGCCCCGCCCCGCGACACCCAGTGTGTCGATGTGCCGGGCGGCCCGCAGGCCGAGACGTTCTTCGCGCGCGATGTGCCGGACGCGCTCCGCTCGCACTACCGCGTCGGCCACGACCCCGGCGGCTGGGGCCTCCTGGGCTACTCCTCGGGCGGCAGCTGCGCCCTCCAGCTCGCCATGCGGCACGACCGTACGTACACCGCGGCGGCCGCCCTGTCGCCCGACTACAAGGTCAGCAACGACGCCACGACCGGCAACCTCTTCGGTGAGGGCCGCGACCGGGTGCGCCGCCGCCAGGAGTACGACCTGATGTGGCGGCTGCGGCATCTGCCCGCGCCCCGGGTGAACGTCCTGGTGGGCACCAGCCGCACCGGCGAGAAGAACTACCCGGCGGCCAGGGACTTCCTCGCCGCCGTCAAACCGCCGATGACGGCGGACTCCGTCGTCCTCCCGCACGGCAGCCACAACTTCGCCACCTGGCGACGCGAACTGCCCGCCGCGCTGGAGTGGATGAGCCGGTCGCTGAGCTTCCCGGAGGACGTGGTGGGGAACTCGTAGCGCGACCGAACGACGCGAGGGGCTCCCGGCGGCACACGCCGGGAGCCCCTCGTCCGTCTGGCGGAGCGCTGTCGCGTCAGTCCTTGATCTCGCAGATCACCGCGCCGGACGTGAGGGCCGCGCCGACCTCGGCGGTCAGGCCCTTGATGGTGCCGGTGCGGTGGGCGTTGAGCGGCTGCTCCATCTTCATCGCCTCCAGGACGACGACCAGCTCGCCCTCGGTGACCTGCTGGCCCTCCTCGACGGCGACCTTGACGACGGTGCCCTGCATCGGGGAGGCCAGCGCATCGCCGGAGGCGGCGCTGCCGGACTTCTTGGCGGCCTTGCGCTTCGGCTTGGCGCCACCGGCGACCGCGGCGCGGGCCAGCGGCATGCCCAGCGAGGACGGCAGCGAGACCTCCAGGCGCTTGCCGCCGACCTCCACGACGACCGTCTCGCGGCTGTCGGCCTCGGCCTCGTCCGCGCCGGGGGCGGCGAACGGGGAGATCTCGTTGACGAACTCGGTCTCGATCCAGCGGGTGTGGACCGTGAACGGGTCCGTGGAGCCGGTGAGTTCGGGGGCGAACGCCGGGTCCTGGACGACCGTGCGGTGGAACGGGATGGCGGTGGCCATGCCCTCGACGGTGAACTCCGCCAGCGCCCGCGCGGCGCGCTGCAGGGCCTGCTGCCGGGTGGCGCCGGTGACGATCAGCTTGGCCAGCAGGGAGTCCCAGGCCGGGCCGATGACGCTGCCGGACTCCACACCCGCGTCCAGGCGGACACCGGGACCGGCCGGTCCCTCGAACTTGGTGACCGTGCCGGGGGCCGGGAGGAAGTTGCGGCCCGGGTCCTCACCGTTGATCCGGAACTCGAAGGAGTGGCCGCGGACCGCTGGGTCGTCGTAGCCGAGCTTCTCGCCGTCGGCGATCCGGAACATCTCACGGACCAGGTCGAGGCCGGTGACCTCCTCGGTGACCGGGTGTTCGACCTGGAGGCGGGTGTTGACCTCCAGGAAGGAGATCGTGCCGTCCTGGCCGACGAGGAATTCACAGGTGCCGGCGCCCTCGTAGCCGGCCTCCTTGAGGATGGCCTTGGACGCGCGGTACAGCTCGGCGTTCTGCTCCTCCGTCAGGAACGGGGCCGGGGCCTCCTCCACCAGCTTCTGGTGGCGGCGTTGGAGCGAGCAGTCACGGGTCGAGACCACGACCACATTGCCGTGCTTGTCGGCCAGGCACTGGGTCTCGACATGCCGCGGACGGTCCAGATACCGCTCCACGAAGCACTCGCCGCGGCCGAAGGCGGCGACCGCCTCGCGCACCGCGGAGTCATACAGCTCCGGAACCTCTTCGAGCGTCCGGGCCACCTTCAGACCGCGGCCGCCGCCACCGAAGGCCGCCTTGATCGCGATGGGCAGGCCGTGCTCCTTGGCGAAGGCCACGACCTCCTCCGAACCGGAGACCGGGTCGGGCGTGCCGGCGACCAGCGGCGCACCGGCGCGCTGGGCGATATGCCGCGCGGCGACCTTGTCGCCGAGGTCACGGATGGCCTGCGGGGGCGGGCCGATCCACGTCAGCCCGGCGTCCAGGACGGCCTGCGCGAACTCGGCGTTCTCCGACAGGAAGCCGTACCCGGGGTGGATGGCGTCCGCGCCCGAATCGGCGGCGGCCGCCAGGACCTTGGCGATGTCCAGGTAACTGGTGGCAGGAGTGTCACCGCCCAAGGCGTACGCCTCGTCTGCCGCGCGTACGTGCAGTGCGTCCCGGTCGGGGTCGGCGTAGACGGCTACGCTGCCGATCCCCGCGTCCCGGCATGCACGGGCAACGCGGACAGCGATTTCGCCACGGTTGGCGATGAGCACCTTGCGCACGATGGGTCCTTCCTTGGCGCTTCGCCGCATCTATTGGATGCCGCGATTTTAGGGACTGGCGACACCGCGTGCCGACCCGTTCCCTGGGGTGAGCTTGCCCACACGGAGTGTGCTCGGGGCGCCAGTGAGGAACCTAAGTCCCCTGGTATCCCAGGGTAGGCCCGGATTCCTGGGCTCCGGCTCGGGTCCTGGTGTGGCTTAGGTCTCGGACTTCTGGCGTCCAGCGGATCGTCAATTCTTTGTGGAGTCCCTACGAATGGGCGAAGGAATCTTTGCGGTCGGCTCCGTCCGTCGGCGCGCCGCCGGCTTCGTCGTCCGCAGTCGTCCCACACCCACTCGTGCACAAGCCTTGCCCCGGGCATTACCCATTAGTAGCGTGCCCATGTCTTCTGTACTCCCGGTAACAGGGATAACGGCGGCAACAGGCGCCCACATGGCGCATCGGGCGGGGCGAACGGCGGAAGTGGGTGAACGGGGTGCGGGTGGCACGACGGCCGGTGGCCTTGGCCGCGGCGGTGGTACTGATCCTGGAAGCGTTCGGGATCGTGCTGCTCAACTGGATTCTGAGCATCGTCGTGGACCGTCAGCAGATGTCGCTGGCCGGTCTGCAGCCCCGCGCGATGTCCACCGGCTCCTGGGTCGGCGGCATCCTCTTCGGCCTCTATCTGCTGTTCTGCGCCGGTGTGCTGCTCCGCAGCGCCCTGCGCGACCGCGCCCCCGGCGGCTTCACCCGTATCGCCCTGATCAGCTGCGCGGTGGTGCACGGCATGCTGGGCGCCTTCGCCATCGGCCTGGTCGGCTGGGTCGCCTTCCTCGCGATGATGGTCGTGCTGGGGCTGCTGGTGCTGACCCTGATGGCGTACGGCGAGGGCGCCACGGGCGAGGCGCGGGGAAACGCGGAAAACCGAAACGCGGAAAACCCCCCGAACGGCGCACCGCCGGTGGCTCCTACTTCCGCCTGACCTCTCGCCTCCTGTCGGGCGGCCGGGTCCGTCCCTGCCCCGCTCAGGCCCGAACTCCCCTTGTTCCGGGGCGGATAGATTCCCCCGGCCGCCCCCGCCACTACTTCACCGGCGCGTGCTCCCGCAGCACCTCCAGGAAGGCGCGCATCCACTCGGGGTGGTCGTTCCAGGCGCGGGCCGAGACGACCTTGCCGTCGACCACCGCGGCGCCGTCGACGAAGGTGCCGCCGCCCAGCTCCACATCGGGTGCGCAGGCCGGGTAGGCGGAGGTGCGGCGGCCCTTGAGGACACCCAGTGGGGCCAGGGAGAGGGCCGCATGGCAGAGGTGGGCGACGGGCTTGTCGGCGTCGAAGAAGTGGGTGACGACGCGGCGGAAGTCGGCGTCGTTGCGGAGGTATTCGGGTGCCCGGCCGCCGGGGAGCACCAGCGCCGCGTAGTCGGCCGGGTCGACCTCGGACAGGGCGAGGTCGGACGGCCAGGAGTGGCCCTCGCGCTCGACGTAGGTGTCGAAGTTGTCGACGAAGTCATGGACCACGAACTGCAGCTTCTTACGGGAGAGGGCCGCGATCCGGGGCTCGTACCCCTCCTCCAGCAGCCGCTGGTAGGGGTAGAAGAACTCCAGGTCCTCGGTGGCGTCACCGGCGATGATCAGGATCTGCGGCATGGTGCGGACTCCTCACGATGGGTCGATCCGGACGATCGAGTCGTTCCGGATCAATCGGTTCCCCACTCGGTGACCTCGAATGCGTCGCCCACCGCCACCTTCCCGGTCGCCAGCACCGCGAACTTCGAACCGAACGCCACCCCGCCCTCGGGCACCCGCCGGTACGAGGCGAGGGTGCGCAGCGGCTCGGGTCCCACCTTGCCGCCCGTTTGCTGGTTGACGAGGGTGACCGCGCAGCGGATGGCGAGCTTGGCGAAGCCCAGCTCACCGCCGCCGACCGTGACCCGGCGCACCCGGTCCTCGGTCTGCGGGGCGTCCCAGCCGTCCACCACGATGTTGGGCCGGAAACGGTCCATCGGGACGGCTGGGCGGCCGGCCGCGGTGATCCGGCGGTTGAGGTCGTCGAGGCTGGCCAGGGAGAGGATGTGCAGGGCGCAGCTGTCGGCGAAGCCGGAGGTGCCGGGGGTGAGCCCGTCGGTCACCCGGTCGTGCTCCGGCGGTACGCGCACCAGCCGGCTCTCCGCGCCCAGCGTCTCGGACAGCCACCCCGCGACCCCGTCCCCCTGGTCGACCGCGCGGTACGGCGCACCGAACATCTCGACGTCGGACCGGGCCGCCGAACCGGTGCCGAGGTCGATGTCCAGGTGGAACGGGTCGCGGCCGGGCGCGCTCAGGGTGAGGTGGGTCCCGTCGGCGCCGACCTGCGGCCGGATCACCGCCAGCCGGGGGTCCTTGCGCTGGCTGCGGAAGACGCCGCCGGGGCCGACGACCAGGAAGCTGCGGTCGTGGGCGAGGCCGGCCGGGGTGAGTTCCGCCTCGGCGGCCGGGGTACCGGCGCAGCCCTTGACGGGGTAGCTGATCAGTTCGACAACTGTGGCCATGGGGGCAGGGTAGGCGCCGGGTGCCCGCCCGTTCCGGTCTTTGTCGCCGAGGAGCGCACCTTGGCGCGGGGACGCCCCTCAGGTTGGCGCGGAGACGCCGTTCAGGTCCACAGCTCGGTGATCGCGATGTCCAGATCGGCCAGCAGTCGGCGCAGCAGCGGCAGGGAGAGGCCGATGACATTGCCGGGGTCGCCGTCGATGCCGTCGATGAAGGGGGCGGAGCGGCCGTCGAGGGTGAAGGCACCGGCGACGAAGAGCGGCTCGCCGCTTTCGACATAGGCGGCGATCTCGGCGTCGGTCGGCTCACCGAAGCGGACCGTGGTGGCGGCGGTGGCGGACGCCCGGCGGCCGGCGGCGGTGTCGATGACGCAGTGGCCGGTCTGCAGGATGCCGGAGCGGCCGCGCATGGACTTCCAGCGGGCGGTGGCCTCCTCGGCGTCGGCGGGCTTGCCGAGCGCCCGCCCGTCCAGTTCCAGGACCGAGTCACAGCCGATGACCAGGGCACCGGCGGCCTCCGGGCGGGCGGCGACCGCCTCGGCCTTCGCCTCGGCCAGCAGGAGGGCCAGCTCACCGGGCGTGGCCGCGGTGAGCGCGTCCTCGTCGACACCGCTGACGATGACCTCGGGGGCCAGCCCGGCCTGGCGCAGCAGGCCCAGCCGGGCGGGGGACTGGGAGGCGAGGACGAGACGGCGGGGGCGGGACTCTTCGGTCATGCCCGCCATCGTACGGAGCGCCCGGAGCCGCGCCGGCCCCGGACTACTTCTTGAGCACCGCTTCCATGACCGACTTCGCGATCGGCCCGCCCAGCTTGCCACCGGCGATCTCCGACCGGGGGATGCTCATGTCCGAGGGGTCGACGAAGACGGCGACCGCGACCGGGGAGCTGCCGTCGCTCTGCTTGGCGTAGGAGACGAACCAGGCGTAGGGGCGCTCGTCGTTGACGTTCGCGCCGTGCTGGGCGGTGCCGGTCTTGCCGCCGACGGTCACCCCGTCGATCGCGGCCTTGTCGGCGGTGCCCTCGTTGACGGTGTACTCCATCATCTCCTGCACCTTCTTCGCGGTGCCGGAGGAGACGGCCTGGGACATCATCTTCGGCTCGGCCTTCTCGATCGTCGACAGATCGGAGGCGCGCACCTCGTCGACCATGTGCGGCATCATCACCTTGCCGTCATTGGCGAGCCCGGCGACCACCATCGCCATCTGCATCGGCGTGCTGGTCAGGCTGCCCTGGCCCATACCGGTCAGCGCGGTCTGCGGCTTGTCGAGCTCCTTCGGGTAGAGGCTCTTGGTGGCCAGCAGGTCGCCGAGGTCCTTGTCGTAGACGTTCTCGTTGAAGCCGAACTTCTGGGCGGTCTCGCGCATGTTGTCCTTGCCGACCTTCAGCGCGGCGTCCAGGAAGACGTTGTTGCACGACCACTGCATACCGGTCTTCAGCGAGGCCTTGTCGCAGGGCGCGCCCGCGACATCGTTGCCGACCTTGGTGCTGCTCTGCGGCAGCTGGTACGGAGCGGGCGCCCCGGACGAGGCGTTGATGTCGGAGACCACGCCGTGCTCCAGGGCCGCCGCCGCGGTGAGGATCTTGAAGGTGGAGCCCGGGGGGTAGGTCTCGCGCAGCGCCCGGTTGTTCAGCGGCTTGGACTTCTCGGCTTCCAGCGCCTTGAACTTCCGGCCGTCGGCGTTGGAGATACCGGCGAAGCCCGTCGGGTCGTAGGAGGGGGTGGAGGCGAGCGCGAGGACCCGGCCGTTGCGCGGGTCGAGCGCGACCACCGCACCCTTGGCGTTGAGGTCGGTCAGGCCCTTGTAGGCGGCCTTCTGCGCCTTGGGGTCGATGGTGGTGATGACATCGCCGCCGCGCGGCTTCTCGCCGGTCACGATGTCCTTGGCGTTCTTGAGGGCGAGCCGGTCGTCCTTGCCGCTGAGCACCTTGTTGTAGATGCCCTCCAGGAAGGACGTCCCCTGGGCCTGTGAGGCGAAGCCGGTGACCGGCGCGTACATCGGGCCGTCCTTGTACGTCCGCTTGTACTTGAAGTCACCGGAGGTCGCCACGGAGCCGGTGACCGGCTGGCCGCCGACGATGATGTTGCCGCGCGGGTAGGAGAACGCCTCGATCTTGACGCGGCGGTTGTTCGGGTCGTTGGCGAGCTTGTCGCCCTGGACGAACTGGACCCATGTCACACGGGCCAGCAGGGCCAGCACCAGTACCCCGCAGAAGACGGCTATATGCCTCAGCGGCCTGTTCATCGCTCTCCCACTCCCGTCCGGCGCCGTCCCGGCAGCCGGGGACCCGAATTGCCTGTCAAGAGAGGAAGAAGCGATTTCGGGGGAGACGGTTGCGGAAGAGAACTGTGAGAGTCGCCTCTCCCTGCCCGGGAACGATGATCTTCCGGTGTACGGGACCGGCTATCTCCCCGCGAGCAGCAGCATCAGCACCACCGCGGCCACGGCCAGCACGATGCCCATCCGGCGGAGCTTGGCCTGCACATCGCGCAGCTCCTCTGGAGGCTCATCGGGCGGATCTGACCACAGCATGTATCGATCCTGGGCCCGATGCGGCCGTGGCGCCTGAGTACGCGTACTCAGGCGCCACCGCGCAAAGGACTAGTCAGTGCACTATGCACCGACCCGGCGGCCCGGTGGCCACCCGGCGTCAGCCGGCCAGTGCGGCCGGTAACGCAATCCGGCCGATCACTCAATGCCGCCAGTAACTCGTCCGCCAGGCCCGCGGCCCCGGATGCGGCATACGGGCCCGCGCCGGAACCGTCGACGCGGGGTCCGACCACTCGGTTCCGCGGTCCCGCTGTCCGGGCGCGGCGGCAGCGGCGGCCGCCGCGCGGGCCTGAACCACCGCCAGTGCGGCGGCCAGCTCCTCAGGGGTGGGATTGCCCCGTACGACCTTGATCATGAAGAACGGCTCCCTTCGCTGGTTCCGCTGGTTGCGTCGGTCAGAGCGGGATGTTGCCGTGCTTCTTCGGCGGCAGCGCCTCGCGCTTGTTCCGCAGGGTGCGCAGCCCGCGGACGATGTGCCGGCGCGTCTCGGACGGCATGATCACCGCGTCGACGTAACCGCGCTCAGCCGCGACATACGGGTTGAGCAGCGCGTCCTCGTACTCCTGGATCAGCTCCTGGCGCCGCTCGTCCTGCGCCGCCGGGTCCTCGATCGCGGCCAGCGTGCGGCGGTGCAGGATATTGACCGCGCCCTGTGCGCCCATCACGGCGATCTGCGCGGTCGGCCAGGCCAGGTTGAGGTCCGCACCCAGGTGCTTGGAGCCCATGACGTCATACGCGCCGCCGAACGCCTTACGCGTGATGACCGTGATCAGCGGGACCGTGGCCTCCGCGTACGCGTAGATCAGCTTGGCGCCGCGCCGGATGATCCCGTCGTACTCCTGGTCCGTCCCCGGCAGGAAGCCCGGCACATCCACGAAGGTGATCACCGGGACGTTGAACGCGTCGCAGGTCCGCACGAACCGCGCGGCCTTCTCCGAAGCCTTGATGTCCAGGATTCCCGCGAACTGCATCGGCTGGTTGGCGACCACACCGACCGCATGCCCCTCGACCCGCCCGAAGCCGGTCAGGATGTTCGGCGCGAACAGTGCCTGGGTCTCCTGGAATTCGTGGTCGTCCAACACGTGCTCGATCGCGACATGCATGTCATACGGCTGGTTGGCCGAATCCGGGATCAGGACGTCCAGCTCGCGGTCCGTGTCCGAGGTCTCCAGATCCGCCTCCTCCGGGAAGGCCGGCGGCTCGGACAGGTTGTTGGACGGCAGGTAGGACAGCAGCCCCTTGATGTACTCGATGGCGTCCTTCTCGTCACCCGCCATGTGGTGTGCCACGCCCGAGGTGGTGTTGTGCGTACGGGCGCCGCCCAGCTCCTCGAAGCCGACGTCCTCACCGGTCACCGTCTTGATGACGTCCGGACCGGTGATGAACATGTGCGAGGTCTGGTCCACCATGACCGTGAAGTCGGTGATGGCGGGGGAGTAGACCGCACCGCCCGCACACGGGCCGACGATCAGGCTGATCTGCGGAATCACGCCGGACGCGTGGGTGTTACGGCGGAAGATCTCGCCGTACATGCCCAGCGAGGCCACGCCCTCCTGGATGCGCGCGCCGCCGGAGTCGTTGATGCCGATGACCGGACAGCCGTTCTTGAGCGCGAAGTCCATCACCTTGACGATCTTCTCGCCGAAGACCTCGCCCAGCGCCCCGCCGAAGACCGTGAAGTCCTGGGAGAAGACGGCCACCGGGCGGCCGTCGACCGTGCCGTAGCCGGACACCACGCCGTCGCCGTAGGGACGGTTCTGCTCCAGCCCGAAATTGGTCGACCGGTGCCGCGCGAACTCGTCCAGCTCGACGAACGAGCCCTCGTCCAGCAGCAGATCGATGCGCTCGCGCGCCGTCAACTTCCCCTTCGCATGCTGCTTCTCCACTGCACGGGCGGAACCGGCATGCGTGGCCAGCTCGACCCGCCGCTGCAGATCCGCCAGTTTGCCCGCGGTGGTGTGGATGTTTGCTTCCGGCTCGGACATCGGGATGCGGCTCCTGCTCGTCCTGGACTGGTGCTCGTACTGAGGGTGGTACGGGTTTGGCTACCGATTCGTAGCGTATCCGCGGGACTGCTCAGCGGCACTGCGTCGTTGACCACACCTAGGCTGGTCCCATGACGCCTCAACCACCGGAAAACCGGGACAAAGACGCCGGACGCTGGAGCGACCTGAGCCGCCCGCCGCTGAACGCCACGGCCCTGCGCCGCGCCCTGGTGCGCCCCGGCGCGCTCTGGACCTCCCTGGACGTCGTCCCCGCCACCGGCTCCACCAACTCCGACCTGGCGGCCCGCGCGGCCGAGGGGAAGGCCGAGGAGGGCGCCGTCCTGGTGGCCGAGGAACAGTCCGCCGGCCGCGGCCGGCTCAACCGCACCTGGTCGGCGCCCCCGCGCTCCGGCATCTTCGTCTCCGTCTACCTCACCCCCCGCGTCCCCACGGCGCGCTGGGGCTGGCTCCCGCTGCTCACCGGCGTCGCCACCGCCACCGCCCTCTCCAAGGCGGCCGGAATCGACACGTCCCTCAAGTGGCCCAACGACATCCTGGTCACCGCCCCCGGGGACTCCTCCTCCGCCGCCGGTCCGGACGGCACCCCCGGCACCGGCGAACGCAAGATCGGCGGCATCCTCGCCGAACGGGCCGGCCCCGGCGTCGTCATCGGCATCGGCCTGAACGTCTCCCTCGCCGCCGACGAGCTCCCCGTGCCCACCGCCGGCTCTCTGGCCCTGGCGGGCGCCCGCACCACCGACCGCGACCCGCTGCTGCGCGCCGTGCTCCGCTCACTGGAGCAGTGGTACGCCACCTGGCAGGCCGCCATCGGCGACCCCGCCACCAGCCGTCTCCAGGAGACCTACGCGGCGGGCTGCGCCACCCTGGGCCGCTCCGTACGCGCCGAACTCCCCGGCGACACCGACCTCACCGGCGAAGCCGTGGCCATCGACGGCGACGGCCGGCTGGTCCTGGCCACCGCGAACGGCGTACGCCACCCGGTGGGCGCCGGCGACATCATCCACCTGCGCGCCACCGCGCAAGAGACCGGAGGCGCCGACTCCGCGCAGCCGTGAGGCCGCCCCCGCGCAGCCGTGAGGCCGCCTCCGTCCCGTACGCCCGGCCGGGGCTCAGGCCCTCTACCACGGCACCCGCCGCGCCGACGTGTCCCCGCCTCTTCCTTGGTCAGAGCCGACATGTGAGAGTGAGCCAGAGCACACCTGCCGTATCGTTGAGGCGGTCCGCCAGGGAGCGGACCACCGGCGAGCAGTGATCGGAAGGGCAGTGCGCAGGGATCGGACAGGGAGCGGCCGGTGACCGCCGACGACTCGGGCGCCGCCCCGCGCGACACGGACACCGGGGACGAGGCAGTGCACGACATCCCCGTCAACGACCCCCCAGGGGCCGGGGACGAGGACGACGAGAACAACATCGCCGTCCGCCTCGAACAACTCATCCTCGGCGCCGACCGCCGCTACACGCCGTTCCAGGCGGCCCGCGGCGCCGGTGTCTCGATGGACCTCGCGGCCCGCTTCTGGCGCGCCATGGGCTTCGCCGACATCGGCCAGGTCAAGGCCCTGACCGAGGCCGATGTGCTGGCCCTGCGCCGCCTCGCCGGCCTGGTCGAGGCCGGTCTGCTCAGCGAGGCCATGGCCATCCAGGTCGCCCGTTCCACGGGCCAGACCACCGCCCGTCTGGCCGACTGGCAGATCGACTCCTTCCTGGAGGGCCTCACCGAGCCCCAGGACTCCGGCCTGACCCGTACGGAAATCACCTATCCGCTGGTCGAGCTGCTGCTCCCCGAGCTGGAGGAGTTCCTGGTCTACGTCTGGCGGCGGCAGCTCGCCGCCGCCACCGGCCGGGTCGTGCGGGCCCAGGACGACGCCGAGATGGTCGACCGCCGCCTCGCCGTCGGCTTCGCCGACCTGGTGGGCTTCACCCGGCTGACCCGCCGCCTGGAGGAGGAGGAACTGGGCGAGCTGGTGGAGGCGTTCGAGACCACTTGCTCCGACCTGGTGGCCGCGCACGGCGGCCGGCTCATCAAGACCCTCGGTGACGAGGTCCTCTTCGCCGCCGACGACGCCGGGATCGCCGCCGAGATCGGGTTGCGGCTGATCGAGACGATGGCGCACGACGAGACGATGCCGGAGCTGCGGGTCGGCATCGCGTTCGGCACGGTCACGACCCGCATGGGCGATGTGTTCGGGACCACCGTCAACCTGGCCAGCCGCCTCACGTCGATAGCGCCGAAGGACACCGTTCTGGTGGACCAGGCGTTCGCCGAGGAACTGGGCCGGATCGGCGACGCCCCGGTCTCCGAGGCCGAGGCCGCGGCGGCGGAGAAGGCCGCCGAGGAGGGCACCGGCACCCCGCCCCCGACGTACCGCTTCGCCCTCCAGCCGATGTGGCAGCGGCCGGTGCGTGGTCTGGGCGTGGTGGAGCCGTGGTTGCTCAGTCGGAGGGACTGAGGGGCGGTTGATCGGCGGGACTGAGGGGCGGTTGAGGGGCTGAGCGGCCCGGCCGACGCCGGGCGCTGGGCTGGTGCCGGGCCGGGGCGCCTTTTCCACAGCCGGGAACTCGTTTGTCCACAGCCGTAGCTCCGTCCTGTTGCTCCCGGCCGTCACCTGACATGATCCCCACGTCAGGTCAACGACCGTTAACAGGGAGGGCTGTATGCAACGGCAACGGTTCGGTGCGGACGGCTGGGTCGCCATCGAGCGGCACGGTTTCGTGGCGGAGCTGATCATGGACCGCCCCAAGGCCATGAACGCCGTTTCGACGGCCATGGCCGACAGCCTGGCGCAGGCCTGCGCCGAGCTGGCCGCGGACCGCTCCGTACGCGCGGTGGTCCTCAGCTCCACCCATGAGCGGGCGTTCTGCGTGGGCGCCGACCTCAAGGAGCGCAACTCCTTCACGGACGCGGACCTGATGCGCCAGCGTCCGCACACCCGCGCCGCCTACACGGGCGTACTGGACCTGCCGGTGCCCACCATCGCCGCGGTGCACGGCTTCGCACTCGGCGGTGGCTTCGAGCTGGCGCTGGCCTGCGATCTGATCGTCGCCGACGGTACGGCCGTGGTCGGCCTGCCGGAGGTGTCGGTGGGCGTCATCCCGGGCGGCGGGGGTACCCAGCTGCTGCCGCGCCGGGTGGGCGCGGCGCGGGCGGCCGAGTTGGTGTTCACCGCCCGGCGGGTGCCGGCGCCGGAGGCCGTGGAGCTGGGTCTGGTCGACCAGCTGGCGGCGGACGGGCAGGACCGGGCCGAGGCGCTGGAGCTGGCGGCCCGGATCGCCCGCAATTCGCCGGTCGGCCTGCGGGCCGCCAAGCGCGCCATGCGGCTCGGACACGGCCTGGACCTGCGGGCCGGCCTGGACCTGGAGGACGGCGCCTGGCGCAGCGTGGCCTTCTCCGGTGACCGCGCGGAGGGCGTGGCGGCCTTCAACGAGAAGCGCGACCCGGAGTGGCCTGGGGAGTGATAGCGGGCGGGGAGGTGGTGGCGGTGGGTGGGTTGGGCCCGGGGCCCGGGGGGGGAGAGGGGGAAACCGCTGCCTGCGGGCCGGGGTGTGACCTGTGGCGACCACGGCGTGGCCGCAGCGCCCGCCGTCCGTGGGCCGGGGTGTGACCTGTGGCGACCACGGCGTGGCCGCAACCCCCGCCGCCCGCGGGCCGCGGCGCGGCCGCAGCTCCACGGCGCGCCCGCAGCTCCACGGCGCGCCCGCAGCCCCCGCCACCCACCCCTCCCGCATACCTCCAGTCCCTACGCGATTACTCACCGTAAGAACCCTCCCGTATCCCGCCCGCGCCCCCTCCCAAACCCCTCCCCGCCCCCCGACCAGGAATGACGCGCATAACGCCCGGGTGTCGATCGCGCGCGGAAAGGGGCGGAAGGGGTTAAACATTCCTACGCTGTAATACAGAGCGTGCTCACGGTGACGGAATGCGAGGATCCGGTGACGGGCGAGGGCGATGCGAGGCTGCGGGCAGTGGTGGAGCTGGCGCAGGCGATGGCTGCCGCGCACACACCACGCGAATCGGCGCATGCCGCGGCGCAGGGTGTCCGCCAGGCCCTGGGTGGTTCCTTCGCGGCGATCTCCAAGTGGGAGCGCGAGCTGGGGAAGCTGCGGGTGCTGGTCAATACGGGCGAACTCGCCGAGGGCGAGGAGGAGTTCCCGGACGACGAGAGCTACCCCGTCCATGAGTTCCCGGAGATCGTCGGCTTTCTGCACGAGCAGTGGGCGGGCGGCGGCGAGCCCAGCGCCTGGGTGGAGACCGCCGAGGGCCCGCCGCCCCCGCCGCCCTGGTTGGCGGAGGAGGGTCCGGCCGGGGGTGGCGGCGGCAACCGTCAGCGGATGGCCGCGCTGCGTCGCCGGGGCCGGGGCTGCTGTGTGGTCGCGCCGATCGTGCTGCACGGCCGGGCCTGGGGCGAGCTGTATGTCGCGCGGCGAACGGGGGAGCCGGTCTTCGGCCGGGCGGACGCCGACTTCGCGAGTGTGCTGGCCGCGGTGACGGCCGCCGGGATCGCGCAGACCGAGCGGCTGGCGGAGGCCCGTCGGCTGGCCTTCACCGATGCGCTGACCGGCCTCGCCAACCGCCGGGCCGTCGACATGCGGCTGGACGAGGCGCTGGAGCTGCACCGCAGGGACGAGGTGGTGGTCAGCCTGGTGGTGTGTGACCTCAATGGGCTGAAGCGGGTGAACGACTCACGCGGCCATGCGGTCGGCGACCGTCTGCTGGAGCGTTTCGGCTCGGTGCTGTCGCTGTGCGGGGCGATGCTGCCGGGCACCCTCGCCGCCCGGCTCGGCGGCGATGAGTTCTGTCTGCTCGCGGTCGGTCCGCCGGCCGACGAGGTGGTCAAGGTGGCCGGTGAACTGTGCGACCGGGCAGGGGAGTTGGACCTCGGTGAGGGGGTCGCGGTCGGGGTCGCCTCGACCGGCGATCAGATCGGGCCGGTACGCAGCGCCCGTCGGCTCTTCCGGCTCGCGGACGCCGCGCAGTACAAGGCCAAGGCGGCGCGGTCGGGTGAGCCGGTGGTCGCCGGTCGGCACGGCGGCAAGGACGACCCGGTCGTCCGGCTCGCGGACGCCCCGGACCGGCGCTCGGGGCCGGAGCGCAGGCGCTTCCGGAGGTGAGGCGGCACTTCGGGGGTGAGACGGAACTTCGGAGGTGAGGCGGCACTTCGGGGGTGAGACGGAACTTCGGAGGTGAGGCGGCACTTCGGAGGTGAGACGGCGCTTCGGGGGTGAGGCGCCGGTCCGGAGGTGAAGCAGCGCACGGCGGTGCATGACGGCGCACGGCGGCGTACGTGGCCGGTCCGGCGCGTACGCCCGGGTAAGGGGTCATCCCGAAATCCGGTGGTGACATCCGGCGATTCAGTCTCTAGGGTTCCTGAATATGGATATGCACTCTGTGGTGCTGGGGACGTCCGGCACCACCGCACAGGACGTCATCGCGGTGGCCCGCGGCGAGGCCCGGGTCGAGCTGTCCGGGGAAGCCCTCGCGGCCGTCGCCACCGCCCGCGCCTTCATCGACGAGCTCGCCGCCAAGCCCGACCCGGTCTACGGCGTCTCCACCGGCTTCGGTGCCCTCGCCGTCCGCCACATCAGCCCCGAGCTGCGCGTCCAGCTCCAGCGCAACATCGTGCGCTCGCACGCGGCCGGTATGGGCCCGCGGGTCGAGCGGGAGGTCGTCCGCGCGCTGATGTTCCTGCGGCTGAAGACGCTGGCCTCCGGGCACACCGGCGTCCGCCCGCTCGTCGTCGAGACGATGGCCGCCCTGCTCAACGCCGGGATCACCCCCGTCGTCCACGAATACGGCTCGCTCGGCTGTTCCGGCGACCTGGCGCCGCTCTCGCACTGCGCGCTGGCGCTGATGGGCGAGGGTGACGCGGAAGGCCCCGACGGCGTCGTACGCCCGGCCGCGGAGCTGCTGGCCGCGCACGGCATCGAACCCGTCGAACTGCGCGAGAAGGAGGGTCTGGCCCTCCTGAACGGCACCGACGGCATGCTCGGCATGCTCGTGATGGCCTGCGCCGATCTCGCCCGGCTGTTCACCTCGGCGGACATCACCGCGGCCCTCTCCCTGGAAGCGCTGCTCGGCACGGACAAGGTCCTCGCGCCCGAGCTGCACGCCATCCGCCCGCACCCCGGGCAGGCCGCCTCGGCCGCCAACATGGCCAAGGTGCTGGCCGGTTCGGGCTTCACCGGCCACCACCAGGACGACGCCCCGCGCGTCCAGGACGCCTACTCCATCCGCTGCGCCCCGCAGGTCGCGGGCGCCGGCCGGGACACCCTCGACCACGCCCGGCTGGTCGCCGACCGCGAGCTGGCCGCCGCCGTCGACAACCCCGTCGTCCTCCCGGACGGCCGGGTCGAGTCCAACGGCAACTTCCATGGTGCCCCGGTCGCCTACGTCCTGGACTTCCTGGCCATCGCCGCGGCCGACCTCGGTTCGATCGCGGAGCGCCGTACGGACCGGCTGCTGGACAAGAACCGTTCGCACGGGCTGCCCGCCTTCCTGGCCGGTGACCCGGGTGTCGACTCCGGCCTGATGATCGCCCAGTACACCCAGGCCGCGCTGGTCAGCGAGCTGAAGCGGCTGGCCGCGCCCGCGTCGGTGGACTCCATCCCGTCCTCCGCGATGCAGGAGGACCATGTCTCGATGGGCTGGTCGGCGGCGCGCAAGCTGCGCACCGCGGTCGACAACCTGACCCGGATCGTCGCCGTCGAGCTCTATGCGGCGACCCGCGCCATCGAGATGCGCGAGCGCCTGACCCCGGCGCCCGCCACCCGCGCCGTATTGGACGCGGTGCGCGATGCGGGCATCCAGGGGCCGGGCGGGGACCGCTTCCTGGCGCCGGACCTGGAGAGCGCGTATGCGTTCGTACGGGGCGGGAAGCTGGTGGCGGCGGTGGAGTCGGTCACGGGCACGCTCGCCTGACGGCGGCCGGGGAGTCCGTCACGGGCGCACGGGCACACGGACCTGACGGCGGCCGTGGCGGCGGCCACGGGTGCACTGGCCTGGCGGCGGCCGTGGCGCCGTCAGGTCTCAGGCGATTGCAGGCGACCTCAGGCGACCTCAGCGGTCTCAGACGATCTCAGGCCGTCTCGTCGCGCGTGCGGCGTACGGAGTAGCTGACCAGACCGGCCCCGAGGGCGAGGCAGGCGGCGCCGCCGATCACGTACGGCGTGGTGTCCGGGCTGCCGGTGTCGGCGAGGAGGTGCGGGGAGCCGGTGGGCCGGCCGTCGGTGCCGGTTCCGGTGCCCGCGTCGCCGCCGTCCTGGGTGGCCGTAGTGGACCGGCCGTCGGTGTCCTGCGCCCCAGTGGCCGTACGGTCGGCCAGGGCCGGTCCGGCGGGTGCGGACGCCATGTGCAGTGCGGAATCTGTCGCACCGTCATGCCCCGCTGTCGCATTGGCGGACGGTACGAACCACAGGGCGAACAGCACCGATCCCGCGGTCGCGGCGGTCAGTAGTGGTCGTCGTGCGGTCACGTAAGCGATCCCCCTTGTGGGTGCGGCGAATTGGCCGTTGACCGCAGATGTTAATGACCGCAGCGGGTCGCGGGGAAGTCGGGCCCCCTCCATGCCTAACCTCCGTGCTATGAGCAATGGTGAGACATCACGTTTTGTGCGCCTTCATGTCGAATTGATCATGGAGGTCACCGACGCCCGCCGGCTGACCGGCGCCGCCGTCGATCACGTCAACGGGGAGCCCTCGCTGCCCGACGAGGAGCGCAGACAGTCGCTGGAGACGGTCCAGGAGGACCCGGCGGAGGCGCTGGCCCATCTGATCGACCCGTTCGACCTCGTCACCAAGGTGCCGGGCGCCGAACTCGCACAGGCCTCCTGGAGCAGCGAGGAGCTGACCGACTACGACCCGGATGCCGAGTGGGACGCGGCGGAGTGGGATCTGGCGGACGACGCGGACGGGGAGGGCTGACCGGCACCCCCGATGGCCCCGGCCCCCGTACGGCTCCCTGCCGTACGGGGGCCGACTACGTGGCGCGAAGGCGGACCGCCCGGCCGGTGCGCGCCCGCGCCCGCCCCACATGTCGCCGCCCGCAGCGCATACCGCCGCCCGCCCCACATGCCGCCGCCCACGCCACATGCCCGCGCCCGCACCACATGCCTGGACCTGTTCCACATGATCACCATCTGACCGGTGTGGGTGATTAGTGGCCTTCCCCACACTTTATGGACGCATGGAACGGGTGAAACGGAAAAGGCGTTCAAATGGCGTCGGCCGGAATGCCAGCGTCCATATAGCCGGCGTTCAGTTGGCTGCTCGCTCGGGGAATCGTGCGAAATCGGCAGTAATGGAGATGCGTGTGATGACGGACAGCAAGCGCCGGAAGGGCTTGATAGCCAGCGCCGCGCTGCTCGGGGGCGTACTCACGCTTGCGGCGTGTGGTGGCAGCAGTGCGGCCGATCGGAGTCATGACGGTGCTGACGCCACCCCGCATGAGAACAGCCGGCAGGTGGACGAGGCGGCCGCGAAGGATGCCTCCGACGCCAAGATCATGATCCTCCCGGAGGACGGCGCCACCGACACGGGTCTCAACAGTGACGCGAGTGTCACGGTCAGTGACGGAAAGCTGACCGATGTCACCATGACCTCGGTCGAGACCAAGCAGACGGTCAGCGGCACGATCGCCGCCGACGGCAGCTCCTGGACGCCGGACCAGCCCCTGAGCCGCTCGACGGCATACAAGGTCACCGCGCATGCGGTGGACTCCCAGGGGCGTAAGGCGGTCGAGAACTCCGGCTTCACCACCGTCGCCCCGGCGAACAGCTTCATCGGGAACTTCACGCCGGAGGACGGTTCGACCGTCGGCGTCGGCATGCCGGTGTCGATCAACTTCGACAAGCCGGTCAAGAACAAGGCGGACGTCGAGTCCGCGATCCACGTCACGTCGAGCAGCAACCAGCAGGTCGTCGGCCACTGGTTCAACGACAAGCGGCTGGACTTCCGCCCCCAGGAGTACTGGAAGGCGGACTCCGACGTCACCATGAAGCTCGGCCTGGACGGCGTCGAGGCGTCACCCGGCGTCAAGGGCATCCAGAACAAGACCGTCAACTTCCACGTCGGCCACTCGCAGATCAGCACCGTCGACACCGAGACGCACGAGATGACCGTCGTGCGCGACGGCCGGACCCTCAGGACCATTCCGATCTCGGCCGGCAGCGACGAGAACGCCACCTACAACGGCAAGATGGTCATCTCCGAGCGCTTCAAGCAGACCCGGATGAACGGCTCGACCGTCGGCTTCAAGAAGCACAACGGCAAGGGCGAGTACGACATTCCCGATGTCCCGCACGCCATGCGCCTGACGAGCTCCGGCACCTTCATCCACGGCAACTACTGGGGCAAGGGCATCTTCGGCAAGACCAACACCAGCCACGGCTGCATCGGCCTGGAGGACGCCAAGGGCGCCAAGGACCCCAAGACGGACGGCGCGTGGTTCTTCGACCACAGCCGGACCGGCGACGTGGTCGAGGTCGTCAACTCCCCTGACGACACCGTCAAGCCGGACAACGGCCTCAACGGCTGGAACATGGACTGGTCGCAGTGGGTGGCCGGCAGCGCGGTGCAGTGACTGCGGTGAGGGTTCGCTGAGCGGTCGATGCCCGGTGGCGCCGAAAACAGGGCGCGCCGGGCATCGTTGCTGCGTACGGTCCGCCGTATGGACATCGACATCGACGCCTGGTTCGCCGTGCTCGCCGCCGCCCGTGCCCACGACCGGCCGGGCGTCCCCGCCCCCGAACGGGCCGCCGAGGCCGGCCGCCTGCGCGTCCCGTCCCTGCACTGCCGGGCCGTCCCCGTCACGCTTCCGGCCCCCGACGGCGCCCCCGGCTACGCGGGCGTCGCCCTGCTCCGCCTCCACGACACCGAGGAGAACGCCGCCAACGCCTTCCTCGACACCCTGACGGTGCACCCCGCCCATCGGGGGCGCGGGGTGGGCCGGGCCCTGTGGGACGCCGTGCGCGCGAGGCTCGCCGCCGAGGGCCGCAGCTCGGTGAGCACCCTGGTGGAGCGGGGCGGCGCGGGCGAGAGGTTCGCCGTCGGGCGGGGCGCGGAGTGTGCGCTGCCGATGGTGGAGTACGTACAGGAGGTGGCGGCCGCCTCGGCCCCGGCCGCCCCCGCCGCCTTGGCCCCGACCGCCTCCGCCCCGGCCGTCCCCGCGCCGCCCGTCGGCTATCGCTTCGCCGCCTGGAGCGGTGTCGTCCCCGACGCCTATGCCGCCGCGCACGCCCGCGCCCACGACGCCATGCAGGACGCCCCGGCCGGCGACCTGGACGAACAGCACGACCCCTGGGACCCCGAGCGGATACGGGCCGCGGCCCGCGTCGTCCTGGACCGTGGCGGGGTGCTGCTGACCGTGGCGGCCCTCGCGGAGGCCGACGGCGCCGTGGCCGCCTACACCGAACTCGTCCTGCCCACCCCGGCCTCCGTACGGGCCCTGCAGTACGACACCGTCGTCGTCCCCGCGCACCGCGGCCGTGGCCTCGGCCGGGCCGTCAAGCTGCGGATGCTGGAGTTCCTGCGCGCGCAGGGGCCGGACGTGCGGGAGATCATGACGACGGTCGCGGACGAGAACGCCCCGATGCGGGCGGTCAACGCGGCGCTCGGCTACCGGGCGGAACAGGCCCTCGGTTTCTATCAGGTGCGCCTCTGAGGCGGGGGCCGACCTGGGTGCCCGGGGGCCGGCCCTCGCCCCCGGAGGCCCCGCTCTACGCCCGCCCGCCCGTACGCGTCCGCCTCTCCGGCAGCCCCCCCACGCCCCCTCCGTACAGTGAACGGGTGAGCGAGCGCGGGAAAACAGGGCGCGGGAAAACCGGGCGCGGAGAAACCGGGCGCGGAAAAACAGGGCGCGGAGAAACCGGGCGCGGAGAAGCCGGGCGCGGCGGCAAAGGGCACGGCGGGCCGTCCTCGCCCTCGGCCGGTGAACTGGTCGGCCAGGTGCTCGGCAGCGTCCGTTACGCGTCGGACGGCGAGCGGGCCGAGGACGCCATTGAGGCGGGTGCCTCGATGCTGGCCGCGGCCGAGGTCGGCTGGGCGGCGGTGAGCGCCGCGGTGGTGGAGGCCGCCGTGGCGGGCGTACGGCAGTGCTGGGCGGGCGGCTGGCAGCCCGCTGACCTGGTGCGGATCGTACGGCGCGCGGCTTCCGACGCCGCCCTCGTGGCGCTGGTCGTCGACGCCGTCGCGGCCGAGGCGGCCCGCCCTCCGGCCGCGCGCCCGGTTCCGGACCCGCGCTGGGCCGGGCAACTACGGGACCTCGGCGCCGAGATCTGGTGGTCCGCCGACAGCGGCTACCTCGACGCCCTGGCCACCCGCCGCCGCGCCTCCCGCTTCGAGACCGCGTACGACGTCCTGGCGGCGCTGCGCATACTGGCCCGGCTGCCCCGGATCACCCCGCTGCCCGCCCCGCCGCAGCCCGGAGACCGGAGCGGACCCGCCGGTGCCGCCGCGGCACGTGCCCTGGGGCGGATCCGCGGTCTGCTCGCCAAGGCGGAGGCCACCGACTACGCCGAGGAGGCCGAGGCGCTGTCCGCCAAGGCGCAGGAGCTGATGGCCCGGCACAGCATCGACGAGGCGCTCCTCGACCGGGCGGACGGCTCCCCGGGCGGCCGGGCCGACGGCCCGTCAGCGGTCCGTATCGGCATCGAGGGCCCGTACGAACAGGCCAAGGCACTGCTGCTCGACGCGGTCGCGGCCGCCAACCGCTGCCAGGCCGTCTGGGCCGCCGACGTCGGCTTCTCCACCCTCATCGGTTTCGCACCCGACCTGGAGGCGGCCGAGATGCTCTACACCTCGCTGCTGCTCCAGGCCACCGCCGCCATGAGCCGCGCGGGCGACGCCCACCACCACACCCTCAAGGAGCAGGGCGGCGCCCCCGTCGCCCGCGGCCGCTCCCGCCGCACCCGGGACTTCCGCCAGACCTTCCTCGTCGCCTACGCCGACCGCATCCGCGACCGCCTCGCCGCGGCCACCGCCGCCGCCACGGCCGCCGCCACCGCCGAGTCCGCCCCCACGGCCCCCGACCTCCTCCCGGTCCTCGCCGCCCGCGCCCTCGCCGTCGAGCAGACCACCGGCACCCTCTTCCCCGACACCGCCCCGGTCCGCCTCCGCGGTGTCCGCGACGCCGACGGCTGGCACCAGGGCAGAGCGGCCGCGGACCAGGCCCGGCTGGGGGACGGGTGAGCGCGCCACGGGCTTGAAGTCCGGCAGCCCTCAGGGGGCGAAGTACGCCCCCGGCGGCACCCCGACCGCGCGCCGGAAGGCCGCGACAAAGGCACTCGGCGAGGCATAGCCCACCCGCGCGGCCACCGCCGCCACCGTGGCGCCGCCGGCCAGCAGCGGCATCGCCGCCTGGAGCCGGATCCGGGTGCGCCACTGCCCGTACGGCATCCCGGTGTCCGCCACGAACGCGCGGGCCAGCGTCCGGCCGCTCGCTCCCACCCGGCGGCCCCACTCCGCCAGCGTCCGCCCGTCGGATGGGTCGGCGCGCAGCGCCTCCGCGACCCGGCGCGCCCGTGGGTCGTGCGGCATCGGGGCCTGCACCGTGGCCACCGACACCGGCCGCAGCTGGTCGAGGACCACGGACTCGGCCCGTTCGCGCGCCGCCGGGGCCAGGGTGCCGTCCGAGAGGTACGAGATCAGCTCGCGCAGCAGGGGGGAGACGCCGACGACGGTGGGCACGGACCAGTCGACCGGGCAGCGCTCCGGGAGGAAGTACAGGCTCCGGAAGAGGGCCGGGCCGGCGGCGCCGGTGGCGTGCGGGGTCCCGGCCGGAATCCACAGCGCCATGGACGGCGGCAGCACCCAGGTGTTGCCGGTGGCCCGTACGGCCAGAACTCCCCGCCGCGCCCAGGCCAGTTGATGGTGCTCATGGCGGTGGCGGGCGAACCACTGCCCCCGGTCCATCGCAAAGCTCCCGACGACGACGGCCGCCCCGGCGGGCGGGCCTGGCGGCGCCACCTGCCCGTCCCGCCCGTCCGGCTCCGCGCCGCCGTCCGGTCGCTGTCCACTGTCCGGTCGCGGCTCACTGTCCGGTCGCTGTCCACTGTCCGTCCTGCGATACACCATGTCCCCCTGTCGCGTGGTGGTCACCGCGGCCGCTCCCTACGCTCGCCGCATGACCATGAATCGCTATCACCAGTGGTTGTGCAACTCCCGTATGTGGGCCCGCGCGGTGGCGACGGACCTGCTGCCCTGGGCCCTCGAAGATGTCCAACTGGACGCCGAGACCCTGGAGATCGGGCCCGGCTACGGTGCCACCACACGGGTGCTGGCACACCGGACCGGCGGCCGGCTGAGCGTCCTCGAAGTCGACGGGGGATCGGCGGAGCGACTGCGCGCGGAGTACGGCGACCGGATCGATGTCGTGCACGGCGACGGCTGCGCGATGCCGCTGCCGGACGGCCACTTCGACGCCGTCGTCTGCTTCACGATGCTGCATCATGTGCCGTCGCCCCGGCAGCAGGACCAGCTCTTCGCGGAGGCGTTCCGGGTGCTGCGGCCGGGCGGTGTCTTCGCGGGCTGCGACGGCCGGGCGAGCTGGGGCTTCCGCCTCATCCACCTGTGGGATACGTACGTCCCGGTGCCGCCCGAAACCCTCCCGGACCGGCTGCGCGCGGCCGGCTTCCACACCCCCGGCATCAGCCTGCGCCCCGACTACTTCCGCTTCCGCGCCGTCCGTCCCTGAGCGGGCGGAGGACAGGCCACGCGACTGCCTACGTCAACAGACCCCGCTCCAGCGCCGTGATCACCGCCGCGGTCCGGTCCGACACCTCCAACTTCTTGAACGCCCGCAGGAGATGGGTCTTGACCGTCGCCTCACCGATGAACAGCTCCCGGCCGATCTCGGCATTGGTCAGCCCCTGACTGACCAGCCGCAGCACCTCGCACTCCCGGCCGGACAGCAGCGGCGCCTCCACCGCCCGCGCCCGGAACAGCTTGGGGGCCAGCGACGGGGTCAGCACGGTCGCCCCGCGCGCCGCACCGTGCACCGCGTCGATCAGCTCCGCCCGCGAACTGCCCTTGAGGAGATAGCCGGCCGCGCCCGCCTCCACGGCGCGCAGGATGTCGGCGTCGTCCTCGTAGGTGGTGACGATGACCACCTTGGTGCGCGGCGCCCGCCGCAGGATGTGCCCGGTGGCGGCGACCCCGTCCATCCCGCCCATCCGCAGATCGAGCAGTACGAGGTCCGGGGCCAGCCGCTCCACCAGCGTCACGGCTTCCTCACCGGAGCCCGCCTGCCCCACGACCTCGATGCCCGGGTCGGCTTCGAGCATGGCGCACAGGCCCTCGCGGACGACGGGGTGGTCGTCGGCGAGCAGTACGCGTACGGGGGCCGGGGCTTCAACGGCGGTCATGCGCAACGCTCCTCGTCCCTTGCCGTCGCCGTCGCCGTCGCCGTCGTGGCTGTCGCTGTCGCTGTAGTCCGCCGTTCCGCCGACCCGTCCAAGGGCACCTTCACCTCGACGGAGGTGCCCGCTCCCGGCGTGCTCACCACGCTCATCGCCCCACCGATCTCCGCCACCCGGGCCGCCATCCCCCGCAGCCCGAATCCGCCGTCCTGACCGCCGTTCGCCGCACCAAGCGCCGCCCCCGTCCCCGCCTCCGCCTCCGTCTCCGTCCCCGTCTCCGCCTCCGTCTCTGCCATTGTCTCCGCCTCCGCCTCCGCCGCGTCGAACCCCCGGCCGTCATCGGTGACGACGATCCCGACCTGCCCCTCGCCGTACCGCAGCACCAGATCCACCGCACGGGCATCCGCGTGCTTGCGCACATTGGTGCCGGCCTCCTGCGCGGCCCGCAGCAGTACGACATTGACCGCCATCGGCAGCGGACGCTCCTCCCCCTCGACGGCGAACCGCGCCAGCAGCCCGGTCTGCGCGGCCAGCCCGTCCGCCTGCCGCCGCAGCGCCTGCGCCAGGGAACTCTCCCGCAGCGAAGCGGGCGTCCGGTCGGCGACGAAGGCACGGGCCTCCGCCAGGCTCTCCTTGGCCATCCGCCCGACCAGCGCGAGGTGTTTCCGCGCGACGTCGGGGGCCTCCGCCACCTCCGCGTCGGCGGCCTGCACCAGACTGATGATGCTGGTCAGGCTCTGCGCCAGGGTGTCGTGGATCTCCCGCGCGAGCCGCTCGCGCTCGGCGGCGATCCCGGCCTGGTGCGACAGCCGGGCCACCTGCTCGCGATTCCGCCGTAGTTCCTCGATCAGTTCGGCGTGCTCCTTGTTCTGCCGTACGACCCGCTTGATCCACAGCCCGAGAAGTACGGACAGGGCGATCCCGAGCAGCGACGCCAGCAGCACGAACAGCACGAGCGGAGCCGTCGCGCCGCCCCGCAGCCACAGCATCGTCACGGGGACGACATTGCCGAGTACGCCCGCCACGACGGCCGGCCGGGTATCCAGGCTCATCATCAGCATCGGGACGATCGCGAACAGCGCGAACGCACTGGTCAGATCGACCGCGGTGGCGACGCCGAACAGCACGAACAGCCCGGCGGCGAAGCCGGTGTTCCGCCCGTCGCGCCCCTCCCGGAGCATCAACGGCCGCCCGATCCCCGCGTACCAGGGCACGATCACGGTCAGCGCCCCGATCGCGATCAACCGCCCGGTCTGCGGCACGGCGGAGGTGAACACCAGCCCCGTGGTGACCAGATAGCAGATCACGAAGTAGCTGTCCCACAGCCCGAACCAACGCATCCGCGTCTCGGGCGCGCGCCCCGCCTCAGGCGTCACTCTGCCCATCCCCCTGCTCCCGAACGGCCCCGCACCGGGGCGCCGGCGCCCCGTGCCGCCGCGCCCCAGTCCTATCACCCTCCCGCATTCCCTCCGGCGCGGTGTCCACCGACCGGTGGACAGCCGAATCCACCGGCCGGTCGTACCGCGACAACAAGGCCCCGCCATAACGTCGTTGAAGGCGGTCGACGGATATCCCGGTATCCCGGAAACCGCCCGAGTAACAGACCTCGCGGCATTGCGGAAAGGCCCCGGATTTCCATGGACCACCTGAGTCAGTTCGTTATCGCGCTGATCGCCAGCGTCAGCATTCTCACCATCATCCTGGCGACCGACCTGGGCTGCCGCCGGGTCACCAATATGCGCATGCTGCGCTCCGTGCTCGCGGTCGCGGTCATCATCGCAATCTTCGTGCACTCCTTCCCGACCTCCGGAAATGCCCCGTCCTTCCAGCTCATCGGCGTCGGAGTGGGCGTGATCTGCGGCCTGATCGCGGGCGCCCTGCTCCCCGCCCACCGCGGCGACGACGGCCAGATCTACACCCGCGGCGGATTCGGCTACGCCCTCGTCTGGCTCGTGCTTTCCAGCGCCCGCGTCCTTTTCGCCTACGGCGCCGAGCACTGGTTCGCCGAAGACCTGATCCGCTTCAGCATCGAAAACGAACTCAGCGGCCCGGACGTCTACGCAAACGCCTTCGTCTTCATGTCCCTCGCCATGGTCCTCACCCGCACCGCGGTATTGGTGGCCAAGCGCCGCCGCATTCGCCTCTCGCCCGCGGAGCCGGCCGCGCCGGGGGAGCGGGCGGCTGCGGTCTGAGGGGCGACGGGGGAGGGAGATCGCCCGTCCGGGCCCGCCCGGTATGGGTTCGCCTGGGCGGGCGCGCCCGGCCCGGGTCAGACCCCCTCGGCCGCCCGTGCCTCACCGCGGAACACCTGCGCCGTATGCCAGCGGATGTGCTCGGGGGCGACCCCGGCACATCCGCTTTGCGGGCCTATAAGGGACCGGCCGGTGAGGGCGAGCACCTGCGTACGTGCCGCGCTGCGCAGGTTTCCCACCCGCTCGATCCACTCCATGACAGGCGACTGTAGGACGGGCGGTGAATCCGGGCCGAAGCGGGAGCTTGATGATTGAACAGCGGCTGGTGGCCGGACGTACTGATAACGGCGGCCTGAATCCACGGTTCCGGTCCGCCGTGCCACCACCGGGCCACGCACGGAAGGACCTTCGGGTTGCCGCACTCCACGCGCTTCAGCCAGCCGCCGCACATGCAGAAGGCAGCCACGACGGAGGCAGCCACGACGGAGGCACCGCCGCCGGACGACGCTGCGGAGCCGATGCGGGACGAGCCCGCAGGTGCCCGCACAGGTGACACCACCGGTGCCCCCATCGCTGACGCCCCCGATGAACCCGCCGCTGACGCCCTCGCTGACGCCCCCGCCCCCACCGGCTGGCGGGACCGGCACCCGGCCGGGGCGCGGGCCGGGGCGCGGGCGGTCACCGTACTGGCCGCCGTCCTGGTCCTCGCCGCGCTCCTCCTCCCAAACCAGCTCACCCGCCTCACGCCCGGTGAGTTCCTGCGCATCCCGGTGGAGGGCATCTTCGGCGCGGCCCTCCTGTTGCTCCTGCCGCCGAGGGCGCGACGGGTGGTGGCCGTGGTCGCCGGGGTGGGCCTCGGCCTGCGGGCACTCCTGAACTGCCTGGACATGGGCTTCTATTCGGTGCTCGCCCGGCCCTTTGACCCGGTGCTCGACTGGGGCCTGTTCGGGGACGCCGTGTCGTTTCTCAAGGACTCGATAGGGCAGGCGGGCGCGACCGGTGCCGTGATCGGCGTCGTGGCGCTCGTGCTCGCCCTTCTCGCGCTCATGACGCTGGCGGTCGTCCGGCTCACCCGCGTCATGGTGCGGCACAGTGCCGTGGCGACCCGTACCACCCTCGTGCTCGGCACCGTCTGGATCACCTGCGCGGCGCTCGGCGTACAGCTCGCCGGCGTCCCGGTCGCGTCCACGAACACGGCCGACCTCGTCCAGGACAGCGCCCAGCGGCTGCGCGCGAGCCTGGCCGACCAGCAGGTGTTCGCCAAAGAGGCGCACGTCGACGCCTTCCGCGACACCCCGCCCGACCAGCTGCTGACCGGACTGCGCGGCAAGGACGTCCTCTTCACCTTCATCGAGAGCTACGGGCGCAGCGCGATCGATGACCCGGCGATGGCGTCGCAGGTCGACGCGGTGCTCAAGGACGGGACCGAGCGGCTGCGCAAGGCCGGGTTCGCCTCGCGGAGCGGCTGGCTCACCTCACCGACGGCGGGCGGCGGCAGCTGGCTGGCCCACTCCACCTTTATGTCCGGCCTGTGGATCAAGAACCAGCAGCGCTACCGCACCGTCACCTCCAGCGACCGCATGCCCCTCACCGACGCCTTCAAGCGCTCCGGCGCCTGGCGCACGTCCGGCATCATGCCGGGCGTCACCCGCTCCTGGCCGGAGGGCAAGTTCTACGGCCTCGACCACGTTTACGACACCCACCATCTCGGCTACAAGGGCCCGCAGTTCAGCTGGTCGCGGGTGCCCGACCAATACAGCCTGTCGGCGTTTGAACGTCTGGAGCACGGCAAACCGCACCACAAGCCGCTGATGTCGGAGATCATCCTCGTCTCCAGCCACAACCCCTGGGCGCCCATCCCGAAGACGATCGGCTGGGACCAACTCGGCGACGGCTCGGTCTACCACGGCATCAAGAAGGCGGGTAAGGACCCCAAGGAGGTGTGGAAGGACCCGGCGCACGTACGGACCGAGTACCGCCGCGCCATCCAGTACTCACTGCACAGCCTCATCTCCTACATGGAGAAGTACGGCAACAAGAACACCGTGCTCGTCTTCCTCGGCGACCACCAGCCCGTCCCGACCGTCACCGGCGAGCACGCCAGCCGGGACGTACCGGTCGCGCTCGTCGCCCACGACCCGGCCGTGCTGGACCGCATCTCCGGCTGGGGCTGGCAGAAGGGCCTCAAGCCCGGCCCGAAAACCCCGGTCTGGCGGATGGACACCTTCCGCGACCGGTTCCTGACGGCCTACGGGCCACAGGCGGGGGACTCGAAGCCGCCCCGGCCGTCGCATTGACCTACGGGCCGGATGGGGTGCTGAGCCCAGACGGTCACACCCCCGCCGTCAGCCCATTGATCATGCGGTCCAGAAGGCGGTCGAATACGGCCTGCGGTGACGAGTCATGGCTCGGCACCGCCAAGGCCCGCGCGAGATGCGGATACCGGTCCGCGTCGGCAAGGGACCGGAGGTAGCGGTCCTGGGCGTCAAGGAGTTCACCGGACGTACGGCCGCCGGTCTCGACCGTCCGTTCCTGGGCGAGTTCATGGGAAACGTGGCTGGCCACGAACCCGGTGAGCAGGCTGAAGGTCTCCAGCCGCGCCGGGGCCTCCAGCCCGACGGGCGCGAGGACGGCCAGCGCGTACTCCAGGGCGGCGAGCGCGTTCGGACCGAGCGTCTGCCGTGCGGACAGCGCCGCGGGCAGCCACGGATGGCGCCGCATGATCGTCCGCTGCTCCTGGGCGAACTGCCGCAGATCGGCCCGCCAGTCGCCGGACGGCTCGGACGGCAGCCGGTGATCGCCGCTCACCTGGTCGACCATCAGCTCCAGCAGCGTCTCCTTGTTGGGGACGTAGCTGTAGAGCGACATCGTCCCGGCCCCGATCCGCGCCGCGACCGCGCGCATGGTGACCGCGCCGAGCCCTTCGGCATCGGCCAGCGCAACCGCCGCCTCGGTAATGGCAGCACGGCTGTGCGTCGGCGGCCGCCCCCGCCGCGGGCGCTCACCCTGCGACCAGAGCTGCTCGGGATCCACACCGGCACTACGTCCGACTGAGCCTGTACGGGGCACGACAACCTCTCCTCACGACTGCCGGTCATCCAATCACCCCCTCTTCCCACGCGGCGTACGGGAATCGAATGGCTGCTGCCCAGTCCGGCCCGCTCCCGTGGTGACCGGTCCGCTCCGGCCGCAGAGATCAGCCCCAGCCCCTCACGCCTGGGCCGTAGGCCGCACCACAACCTCGCTCACATCCACCTCACCCGGCTGCTCAATGGCGAACGCGATGGCGCGCGCAATCGCCGCGGGCGGTATCGCGAGATCGTCCCGCATCTTCGTGATCTCCGCCCTGACCCGGCTGTTGCTGGACGCCTCGGCGAAGTCGGTGGCCGTCGCGCCGGGCGACACGGTGGTCACCCGCAGGGAATCACCGGCCTCCTGGCGCAGCCCTTCACAGATCGCCCGGACCGCGAACTTGGTACCGGCGTAGACCGCCATGGCGGGCACGATGCGAAAGGCGGCAGTGGAGGCGACGGTGACGAAGTGCCCGGTGCCCTGCGCACGGAACACCGGCAGCGCGGCGCCGATCCCGTGCAAGACCCCCTTCACATTGACGTCGACCATGTGGTCCCACTCCTCGACCCGCAGATCATCAAGCGGCGAGATCGTCCCGACCCCGGCATTGCTGACGAGCACATCGAGCCGCCCGAAACGCTCACCAGCCAGCGCGACCAGGGCCCGCAGATCGTCCCGCCGGGTCACATCCGTACGGATCTGTACGGCCGCGCCACCCGCCTCCTCGATCCGCGCCACCAGCTCCACCAGCCGCTCGGACCGCCGCGCCCCGAGCACGAGCCGCGCGCCGCGCTCCGCGAGCAACAGCGCGGTCGCCTCCCCGATACCGCTGCTGGCTCCCGTAATAGCCACGACTTTGCCTTCGATTCCAGACATGACGACTCCCTTTCCTTCGCACCACCGCGTCTGAGGCCCGGGGCGGGCGGCCCCCGGGGCGGGCGGCCCGTCGGCCGTCGGCTCGTGGACAGGCGTGAAAGCCGCAGCGCCTCGCACGTCCCGGGACCGCCACGACCGTGCGACGCCGGGGACCGCCACGACCGTGCGAGGCCGCCGGCAAGGTCGTCGGCAATGTCGCCGAGGCGCCGACCCGTGCTCTCACGTAGGAGTCTCCGGGAGCTTTAACCTGGTATCCAGAATCCACTTATTCTGGAACTGAAGGTGCCATGCCACGACAGCCGGACCAACGTCGTCAGCTGGCTGCCTTCCTGCGCAGCCGGAGGGAGCGCCTCACCCCGGCCGAGGTCGGCCTCCCGCAGACCGCCCGCCGCCGCACACCGGGCCTACGCCGGGAGGAACTGGCACTCCTGGCCGGCATCAGCGCCACCTGGTACACGTACCTGGAGCAAGGACGCCAGATCCGCGCCTCCGAACAGGTCCTGGACTCCCTGGCCACGGCACTGCGACTCGACCGGCACGAGCGCGCCCATCTCCTCCAGCTCGTCGGGCACGCCACGGCGGACGCACCCGACGAACCCGAGCCGCTCACCGCCGAGGTGGCCTCCGTACCCTCCCTGCTCCAGCCGAACCCCGCGTATGTCATCGGCGGCACCTACGACGTGCTCAGCCACAACCAGGCAGCCGAAGCCCTCTTCCCCCGCCTCATCGACCACGAGTCGAAGCGCCCACCCAACTTCCTCCGCTGGGTCTTCCTCGAACCGATGGCCCGGGAGATCGTCGTCGACTGGGAACCCGAAGCACGCGGCCTGCTCGCCCGCTTCCGAACCCAGGCCGGACGCCACCCCACCGACCCCCGCTACCCCCGCCTGATCGACGAACTGACCGAACACAGCCCGGAGGCACGTGCATGGTGGCGCCAGTACGAGGTCCAGGCCCGCCACAGCGGCCACAAACGCCTACGCCACCCCCACCGCGGCCCGGTCGAGTACGCCTACACCGCCTTCCACCTGGCCGAACACCCGGAACAGACGCTGGTGGTCTATATCGAACCGGCGGCCGACCAGCCGTCACCCCCCGACCTCTGAACGCGACGTCCGGACACTCGCCCAGGTGCGCGGCTCCCGCCGCCGTCACTCAGCAGCGGGCAGCTCGGCCTCGATGAGATCAGCCGCCCGCCGGGTCCCGCCCTCGGTGGCCATCTCCCGCTGGATGTCCGCGAGACGGCGCTTCACCTCCGGGTCGTCGACGAGCCCGAGCACGGCCGCCCGGAGCGTGCCGGCATCCGCCTCGTCCATCGGAACATGGCGGGCCACGCCGAGCCCCTGCAGCACGTCCGCGTTGCCGAACTGGTCGACGGCCTGCGGAACGGCCACCATGGGAGTGGCGGTGGCCAGCCCCTCCTGACTGCCTCCGGCCCCCGCGTGCGTAATAAACGCATCGGCCTGCTTCAAAATCGCCAACTGCGGTACCCAGTCGCGCACTTCGATGTTCCCGGGAACCTCCCCGAGATCCTCGGCGGTGACATGCTTGCCCACCTGGAGCACCACATGCCACCCCGGCAGGTCACCGAATGCCTTGACACACTCACGGTAGAAACCGGGCTGCTTGGTGAAGGACGAGCCGAGCGACACCAGCAGCACGCGCTCGGCATCCGCGGGCCGCTCCCATCCGCCCTGCGCCGCACGGTCCCCCTGGCAGGCACCGACAAACGAGTGCACCCTCTCGTCGACCCGGTCGGCATTCGGCTGCAGCACCTTGGGAATGAGCACGATCGAACGATCGGGGCGGCCGAGGAACGGATCCGGATGCTGCGTAATCCCGTTCTCTGTAAGCCAGTTGACGAACTTCTCGTAGTACGCCCGCCCGCGCTCGGTTTTCCCGGGCTCCTCCCACATCGGCTCGGCGACTTCCTCCTCATACCCCTCCCACGCAACGAGGTTCGGCGAGAGGGACACCGCGGGCACCCGCCACCGGTGGGCGAGAACACGCGCCGGGAACGAGGTGATGTCATGCAGCACGAGGTCCGGCTCATCCCCTCGATAGGCCCCGATGAGCTGCGGCAACGCCTGGATCGCGTCGTCCAGGAACGGCTCCATGTTGTCGAGCAGCGTGGTCCCCCACGCCGACGGATCATCATCGGGCGACGGCAGCGTCGTCCGGTACAACACCGGCTCAGCACCGGTCTCAGCAACCTTCTCCTCGAACAGATGCGGAATCGCATACGTCACCCGATGCCCCCGAGCAACAAGCTCCCGAATCACTTCAAGACTCGGATTCACATGCCCGTGAGCAGCGATGGAGAACATGGCGATATGGGCGCGTCTGGCGGCTTTCGGGGTCGTCATGGCCTCACGGTAGGCGAGACGATGCGTCTCGTGCAATCGCTTTACGGGGAGGGCGAGACCTGGAGCCGACGACAAAAGTCCGTCGAGACAAGTCCGTTGAGAGGCAGGCCAACTCGGGTCGATCCTCGCGCTACCTCATCGCTCCCTCTGGGCCCCGCAAGACGACCTGCCACACTGAACAAGCCGTGCTGGCAACCCCATTGCAGGGATATGGCGACTGCGACTCATGCCGCCAGTCGACCAGGGGGAACTGTGCAGGACTTCGTTCTGCCGGCCGCATGCCCGGCGGGACCGCGGAACCAGCGTGATGGGCAGCGTGGAGGCCGCCTGGGCACGGGAGCAGTCCCCACATGATCAGCTGCTACGCGATCAGCCCTCCGTAGGAGCCACCCCCACCGGACAGCTCACCCCGTCCCGCCGAGCCTGCCCTGCCATGTGACCGCTTGCTGCTGATCGGCTTCCGGCGCCACCTGAGTGCCTGGTCTCGCAAGCAATGTCTGTAAGGGAGCAGCGAACCGCCGTCCTCTGATGCAGGATCAGGGTGTGACTGATCCCACTGCTGTAGACGACTCCATGCCCCAAAAGGCCCAGATTCAGCCGAAACTGGGCATCTTCGATGGGTTCGAGAGCTATCGCTCGCCATCTGAGGGTGATCTGGCGCGGGTGATGAACGCGGGACTGGTTGTAGCCGACGCTAATGTCCTGCTCGACCTCTACCGATACACGGAGCAGGGGCGTCAACTTCTGTTGTCAGTCATGGCGAAACTGGGCAACCAGCTTTGGATCCCTAACCAGGTGCTCGTTGAGTTCTGGCGCCACCGCCTGGAAACGGTGAGCGCTCCTAAGGCTTCTGCTGCGAGTGCAATCAAGGAGCTGCAGGATATCAAGGGAAAGGCGACCGGTGTTCTCCGTAATTGGGCTGGTCGATTCGCCCTTCCAGAAGATGAGTTGAAAAGGATCTTTGAGGATCTCAATAGCGGGTTCGAGGCGGCAACCAAGGCAGTGGATGATCTTGTCGTGAAGCATGCAGGGCCTGCCGACCGTGACACTGCAGCAGATCCGGTCGTCGCGGCTCTGGAGAAGGCCCTGGCGGCTCGCGTCGGGGCTCCTCTGTCGCCAGAAAGGTACAAAGAGGTCGCCCTGGAGGGACAGCGCCGCGTCACACAAAAGATCCCGCCAGGTTACATGGATGCCGGCAAGGGGGACAACGCCGTCGGAGACTTCTTGGTGTGGAGCCAGATCCTCGATGAGGCGCGCCTCCGCAAGTGCGATGTCTTGCTCGTCACCGGTGACGTGAAGGAGGACTGGTGGCGAAGGGATAACCGACAAGCTAGCGGGCCAAGGCAAGAGTTGATTGATGAAATGTCCTGCGAGGCTGGCACCCGACTGTACATGCTTACGCCGCGCCAATTCACGGCTCTCGGTGCGTCTGTCTTTGCCATCGATGCAGCTGAGACGGGATTGGATGATATCGACCGTGTGGATCGCTCGCGGGAGGAAGTGACGGAGGAGGTCGCCGAGACTCTGCAGGGCTTGTGGAATCCGTCGGCTGTAGAAGCACTGCTTGAGAAACTTGTTTCGGGTGGCTATGAGGACCGTGCCGCCGTCATCAGATGGGCTGCAGACAACGAAGGATTCGTGAGCCACGAGACGATCAGGGAGCTGTGTCACTACTCCCCGGAGGCCAAACTGAACGGCCTGGTGCGTCCCATCAGCCGGTTCACTATGGAGCTTCAAGCTGCGGGGCTGCTGCCCGATCACGTCGCTCCACTCCTACAGGCTGTCTACGATCCCAACTACAGTTACGTGAAGGCGTCAGGCTTTCGCCTGCACGCCTCTGCCGAGCCTTTGGTGCAGGCATTGGCCGAGGCGGAAGGGGACGATCCCGAGTGACCGGGTAGCTAGAGGCAGTCCGGCCCGTGGCGAGGGGGAGACGAGTCATCCAGTAGTCACGGGGCTCCGTTTGCCGACCCCGATGCTTACGTCGCGCACCCTTACACGTTGGTCAGTGGACGACCACGCCGGGAACGAGGGCGACCAGCCCGGAGATGAAACTGCCGATTCCAGCGAGGGTGACGACGGTGGCTTTGCCGTCTGAGAACAGTCCTGAGCAGAAGGCCCGGACTTGGCGGCGGACGATCAGCATCTTGAGCTTCTGCCAGCGGTGTTGCCGGATGTGGCAACCGAGAAGGAGTCCCGATGCGTTGTTGCGGCAGCCGTCTTCGCGCCTCCGTACCGGTGCGCCACATGTGACCGGTGCCTGGAAGGCGCACCAGAGTAGGACGACGGCTGAGAGCGTGATCACCACTGCTGGCCCGGCTGCCCTGTTGATCCAAGCTGCGATCAGTAGGACGCCGGCCAGGACTCCCCACCACTGCCCCAAGCCACCAAGATTGCTCCGCCTCGCCCCCGAAGATGCCATGCCTTGATTCGTGGCGTGCTGTGGGCCGAAGCATGCTTCGGAAGGGTCCATTGGCTAAAAGGGGCCTTAGGGCGGCTGAGGGTCGATAGCATCCGACCCGACGGTGTGCCGCCCCGGCCTCCGTATGAGCCACTGACGGGATGGCGCAGCTCACGAAGCTGTGCTGCTGTCTAGTCCGTCGGCGCGTCCGGCGCCGGTGCGATCCCCGTCGGGCAGGACCGTCCCCAGTTCGTCCCCGACGGCTCACTTAGCTTGATCCCCGTCCCGCAGTACCCGGTCGGGTTCTTGTCCAGGTACTGCTGGTGTCCCTAGTCGCTTGCTACTCAGAGAGGGACGACCACGTGCGAAGTCGCGAGATTGCTTGATCGTCCAGATCTTTGTGGGCTGTCTCTGGCACCGTGTCTCACAGGTCGTTCGGATGCTGGGCGAGCCAGTCCGTATGACGGTTCCGGACCCGGTTGCGCTCCTCGGGAGTCGTCAGGATGACGTCCGCGCCGCCGTCGTAGGGGTGGTGGATGCGCTGGAGTCCGGTGTCGGTGATGATCACGCCGCTGAGTACGTCGTGCGCGACTTCCCAGAGGATTCCGTCGATGCTGCCTCGTTGCCAGGGGCGGCGGTCGGCGTAGAGGTGTGTGTACGTGTGGAACTCGGGGTCGGGGTCGGCTTCGTTGGCGATGGTCATCCAGAGGGAGCCGTCGGGGTGCACCTCGCGCCGCTGCGTGGGGAGTTCCGGGCCAGTCGGTTCGCTGGACCAAGCCATGGTCAGCACGTACACGTCGGTGCCGGCGAAGAGCTCATCCAGGACCGTGTTGTTCCGGTCCAGGACCACGGCGTATTCGTCCTCGGTATCCGGGTAGCGCTTCGAGTCGGGGAGGTGGTGGAAGCGCACCCAGCGGTCGCTGTAGGCAGCGCGTAACTCATGGGCGACGGGCGGTCCCATGGGCCACTGCCGCTGCCACAGCGCGGAGAGATGCTCGCGGTCGAGAGCGAGGCTCATTCGCCGGCCGGAGCCACCCCCACCGGGCAGCTCACCCCCGTCCCCCCGATCCCGCAGTACCCCGTCGGGTTCTTGTCCAGGTACTGCTGGTGGTAAGGCTCAGCCGGGTAGAAGGGGCGGCCGGTGGCGGGGAGGATTTCGGTGGTGATGTTGTTGTGGCCGGCGTTGTGGAGGATGGGGGCGTAGGCGTCGCGGGAGGCTTCGGCGGACTGTTGTTGGGCGGGGGAGTGGGTGTAGATGGCGGAGCGGTATTGGGTGCCGACGTCGTTGCCCTGGCGGAAGCCCTGGGTCGGGTCGTGGGACTCCCAGAAGAGCTTCAGGAGGGTGGTGTAGGGGACGACTGCGGGGTCGTAGACGACGCGGACGGCTTCGGTGTGGCCGGTGTGGCCGCTGCAGACCTCTTCGTAGGTGGGGTTCGGGGTGTGGCCGCCCTGGTAGCCGACGAGGGTGGTCCAGACGCCCTTGGTCTGCCAGAACTTCCGCTCGGCGCCCCAGAAGCAGCCCAGGCCGAAGTCGGCGATCTCCAGGCCGTCCGGGTACGGGCCGAGCAGCGGGTTCCCGAGGACGGTGTGCCGGTCGGGGACGGCGAAGGCCCGCTCGGGGCGGCCTTCGAGTGCCTCCTCCGGGGTGGGGAGCTGGTTCTTGAAGCGGGAGAACAGCATGTGGATCAGTCTCCTGGGGAGGGCGAGCGGACCGGAGGGTGTGCATTGACGGGAACGCCGGAAAAGCCGGAGGCATTCCGGCCGGGCAGCTCAGTTTCCGGGTGGCGGGAAGCCCGCGGAGGTGCCGCCGAGTTGTTCCCAGCCCGCGATGGCCAGGGCGCGGTAGGCGGCGTATTCGGCGGCGGGGCTGTGGCCGTAGGACCAGGGGACGGCGCCCACGTGGCCGTCGACGAGGCGGAGCTGTTCCATGGCCTCGGCGTAGCGCTCGGCGCGTACCAGGAACCAGACCAGGAGATGGCGGACGTGCGGCGCCATGGGGTGGTCGGCGGGGGCCTTGCGGAGCGCGAAGTGAGCGCCCTCTATGGCGCGCTCGACGACCGCGCTCTGGTACAGGCTGCGGACCATGTTGGCCTCGGGGAGGTGCTCGTAGACCGCGAAGAGGGGGAGGGCCGGGAGGAGGGTCCCTGCGGGGGCGGCGGCCGCGGCGCGTTCGGCGAAGGACTCGGCCTGCTCACGGGAGCCGTGCCACTTCTGCGACCAGTAGGGGAGCGCGGCGAGGTGGGCGCCCATGTGTTGCGGGGCGCGCTGGGCGACCTTGGTCCAGAGTTCCTCGTAGTCGGCGGGGCGGTCGTGCAGACCGCGGGCGACCGCCAGCTCGGTGATGTACGGGATCGGGCTGCCGGGGGCCAGCAGCGCCGCTTCCCGGCAGACCGTACGGGCCTCCTCCAGGATCATGCGGAAGTCCTGGGAGCCCGGATCGCGCAGCGCCTGGACGGCGAGGAACTGGGCGTGCGTCTGGGCGCCGCCGGGGTCCTTGGGCGCCTCCGAGCGCCAGGTGCGCAGCCAGATCCCGCCGGTCCGCCCGCCGTCGCCGTACCCGGGGGCCGTACCGCGCCGCTGCTGCTCCGACGCCTCCTCCGCGGCCAGCTCGAAGGCGGCGGCGCCGGCCAGTGTCTGCACCCGCTGCCAGCGGCGCTCCCAGTCGTCACCGGTGGACTTCAGCAGCTCGGCGGCCGGGCGCCAGTCATGCGTCCGGCGCATCTCGGCGAGCGCGTCGGCCAGCTCCTGGTCCGGGCCGGGCAGGCGTACGTCGAGCTCCTCCAGCGGTACGAAGCCGTAGCCCGCCATCGGGTCGGAGGCCACCACCAGGCCCTGCCGGGTGTGCTGCACGGCCCGTCGGCGTCGCATCCAGGGCAGGAAGACGAGGCCGCCGAGCGCGAGCGCGGCGAAGAGAACCAGCAGAGCGTCCATGTGGAGTGTCCTGTACCTGAAATTCTTGTAACGGCTGCCTGGGGGCGGGGGAGTGGGGCGGGAGGGGCGCAGGGGCGGGCGGAGGGGCTGTGGGCCGTGTGCGGCGGGGCTGACGGAGGGAACCGGCGTGCGGGGCTCCACCTATATCCACTATCCAGCCAACCAGAAAGTTCCGGAAAGTTCGGTTGCGCGGACGACTACCCTCGGCAGGCATGAGCGATCAGCGCGAAGAGCGCCACCAGCATTTCGAAACCCTTGCCATCCACGCAGGTCAGGAGCCTGACGAGGCGACCGGCGCGGTGGTACCTCCCATCTACCAGGTATCCACCTACAAGCAGGACGGCGTGGGCGGGCTCCGCGGCGGCTACGAGTACAGCCGCAGCGCCAACCCGACCCGTACCGCCCTGGAAGACAACCTCGCGGCGCTGGACGGCGGCCGCCGCGGCCTGGCCTTCGCCTCCGGCCTCGCCGCCGAGGACTGCCTGCTGCGCACCCTGCTGACCCCCGGCGACCATGTCGTCATCCCCAATGACGCCTACGGCGGTACGTTCCGCCTCATCTCCAAGGTCGTCGAGCGCTGGGGTGTGGAGTGGTCGGTGGCCGACACCTCCGACCCGGAGGCCGTACGCGCCGCGCTGCGGCCCCGTACGAAGGCGATCTGGGTGGAGACGCCCTCCAACCCGCTGCTCGGCATCACGGACATCGAGGCGCTCGCCGGCGTTGCCCGGGACGCCGGGGTCAAGCTCGTCGTTGACAACACCTTCGCCAGCCCCTACCTGCAGCAGCCGCTCGCCCTCGGCGCCGATGTGGTGGTCTACTCCACGACCAAGTACATGGGCGGCCACTCGGACGTGGTCGGCGGCGCGCTGGTCGTCAATGACGAGACCCTCGGTGAGGAACTCGCCTACCACCAGAACGCGATGGGCGCGGTCGCCGGCCCGTTCGACGCCTGGCTGGTGATGCGCGGTATCAAGACGCTCGCCGTCCGTATGGACCGGCACAGTGCCAACGCGGAGCGGATCGCGGAGCTGCTGAGTTCCCACGACAAGGTGACCCAGGTCTACTACCCGGGGCTGGCCGAGCACCCGGGCCACGAGGTCGCCACCAAGCAGATGCGGTCCTACGGCGGCATGGTGTCGTTCCGTGTCGCGGGCGGCGAGCAGGCGGCGGTGGAGGTCTGCAACCGGGCCAAGTTGTTCACCCTCGGTGAGTCGCTGGGCGGCGTCGAGTCGCTGATCGAGCACCCGGGGCGGATGACGCACGCCTCGACGGCCGGTTCGCTGCTGGAGGTCCCCGCCGACCTCGTGCGCCTCTCGGTCGGCATCGAGTCCGTCGACGACCTGCTGGCCGACCTCAAGCAGGCGCTGGGCTGACGGAACGAGTCCCGGCCTCGCTGTTCACCACCCCTCCACGCGAGGGGTGGTGTGCGCCGGGTGGTGTGCGCGAGGGGGCACCGCCCCGCCGGTCTGCGCAGGCGTCAGGACGCCGGGCCGGGCGGCGTCAAGGACGCGGTGATGTCGCTGAGGGAGGCGTTGAAGCGCGTCAGGAGCGTGGTGAAGGAGGCGCGCTCCTCCTCGGACCACTGGTCCGTCACCAGGGCCATCAGCGCACGGCGTGAGGTGCGCACCTCGTCCAGACGGGCGCGCCCGCGCTCGGAGAGCTGGAGCACCACGGCGCGGCCGTCCTCGGGGTGGGTGGCGCGGCTGACCAGACCGGAGTCGACCAGCGGGGCGACCTGCCGGGTGACCGTCGAGGAGTCGATGCCCATACCGGCGGCCAGGGCCTTGACGCCCATCGGGCCTTCCTGGTCCAGGCGGTTGAGCAGCAGATACGCGGCGCGGTCCATGGAGTTGCGCGCCTGCCCGACGCCGCCGAGCCGGCTCTGTTCTGCGCGGCGGGCGAAGACGGCCACTTGGTGCTGCAGCGCGTCGAGGAGAGCGGAGTCGGTGTGGGTCGTCATGTCCGAAGAGGTGGGCATGGCCGGGAGCTCGCTTCGATGGAAGTGCGTATGGATGAGAGGACAGCGTACGCGGACCCGGCGGGGAGCGTACCTGTGCTGCTCATTCCGTTCAGGCCGGGTAACCCCGGCGGTCGCAGAGGGCACCGCCGTAGCCGCGCCCGCGGCGGGCCTGATCACCATTCGGGCAGAAAAGGCCCTCCGGTGGGCGAACTGCCAGACTGACGGCATGGCCGACCACACGCCTCGTACGCCACACGAGACCGCTGCCGCCGCGCCTCCGGCCGGTGGCCCCGTGGACGCGCTCACGGTCGAGGACATCCGGGCGGCGCACAAGATGCTCTCCGGTGTCTCACGGGCCACCGCCATGGAGGGCAGCCGCTATCTGTCCGGGCTGGTCGGCGCGCCCGTACACCTCAAGTGCGAGAACCTCCAGCGCACCGGCTCCTTCAAGATCCGCGGCGCGTACGTACGGATCGCCGGGCTCTCCGCGGAGGAGCGGGCGGCCGGTGTAGTGGCCGCGAGCGCCGGCAACCATGCCCAGGGGGTGGCGCTGGCGGCGTCCCTGCTGGGGGTGCGCTCGACGGTGTTCATGCCGGTCGGCGCCCCGTTGCCGAAGGTCGCCGCGACCCGTGAATACGGGGCGGAGGTACGGCTCCAGGGCCATGTGGTGGACGAGACGCTGGCCGCCGCCCAGGAGCACGCGCGCGAGACCGGCGCGGTCTTCATCCACCCCTTCGATCACCACGACATCATCGCCGGGCAGGGCACGGTCGGTCTGGAGATCCTCGAACAGTGCCCGGAGGTACGGACCATCGTCGTCGGGGTCGGCGGCGGCGGGCTGGTGGCCGGGATCGCGCTGGCGGTGAAGGCGCTGCGGCCGGATGTGAAGGTCGTCGGGGTGCAGGCGGCGGGCGCGGCCTGCTATCCGCCGTCGCTGGCGGCCGGGCGTCCGGTGGCGATCGAGGGGCTGTCGACGATGGCCGACGGCATCAAGGTCGGGCGGCCCGGCGAGGTGACCTTCGAGCTGGTCGAGAAGCTGGTGGACGAGGTGCGTACGGTCACCGAGAACCAGCTCTCCAGTGCGCTGCTGCTGTGCCTGGAGCGGGCCAAACTGGTGGTGGAGCCGGCCGGGGCGAGCCCGGTGGCGGCGCTGCTCGCCGACCCGGAGTCCTTCGAGGGGCCGGTGGTCGCGGTGCTGTCCGGCGGCAATGTCGATCCGCTGCTGCTGCAGCGCACCCTGCGGCACGGTATGGCCGCCGGCGGGCGCTATCTCTCGCTGCGGCTGCGGCTGACGGACCGGCCGGGGGCGCTGGCGACGCTGCTGGGGGTGCTGTCGGCGGCCGATGCGAACGTCCTCGATGTGGGCCATGTGCGCACCGACCCGCGGCTGGGTTTGACCGAGGTAGAGGTGGAGCTCCAACTGGAGACCAAGGGGCCGGCGCACTGCGACGAACTGCGGGCGGCGCTGCGCGAGGCCGGGTACTTCGTCACGGAGTGAACCTGCCGCGATAGATGCTGCAAGGGGATGGGCCGGCGGGTGTCACGGGTATACGGTGGCGCCCCACACGCGTCGACGAACGTCTGTTCCCCTCCGCCGGTGCGCGCGGAATCCAGAAAATTGCATCGCGACGTATCGCGTCTCGCCGTAATGTCACGGCTGCGGGGTGCCGCTGTGTCCTGGGCGTCCCGTTGCGGACAAATGCCCACAGAGCAGGCATAGGCCGCCAACCGTAATATTCGACCTGGAACTGACTCAAGTCATGGGAGTACCCCTATGCCAGGCGCCATTTACGCCGAGGGACTGGTGAAGACCTTCGGTGATGTGAGGGCACTGGACGGCGTCGACCTCGACGTCCCCGAAGGAACCGTCCTCGGAATGCTCGGCCCCAACGGAGCCGGCAAAACCACCGCCGTACGGGTCCTGACGACCCTGCTCCAGCCCGACCGGGGCAAGGCGGTGGTCGCCGGAATCGATGTCCTCGCCCACCCCGACAAGGTGCGGCACTCCATAGGACTGTCCGGTCAATTCGCCGCCGTCGACGAGTACTTGACCGGCCGCGAGAACCTGATAATGGTCGGCCAGCTCTACCAGATGAGCGGGCGCGACGCCAAGCGGCGAGCCGCTGAACTGCTGGAACGCTTCCATCTCGGCGACGCCGCGGACCGCACCGCCAAGACCTACTCCGGCGGTATGCGCCGCCGGCTCGACCTCGCGGCCGCACTGGTCGTCAGCCCGCCCGTGATGTTCATGGACGAGCCCACCACCGGACTGGACCCCCGTAACCGCCAAGGTCTGTGGGACGTCATTCAGGAGCTGGTCGCCGGCGGCACCACCCTGCTGCTCACCACGCAGTATCTGGAGGAGGCCGACCGCCTCGCCCATGACATCTGCGTCGTCGACCACGGCAAGGTCATCGCCCGCGGCACCTCCGACCAGCTCAAGGCGCGCACCGGCGGCGAGCGCGTCGAGGTCGTCGTGCACGCCCCCGAGCACCTCACCGCCGCCGACGAGGTCCTGCGCGGCTACGCCAAGGGCGAGGGCACCGTCGAACCGCACACCCGCAAGCTCACGATCCCGGTGACCGGCGGCGCCAAGCTGCTCGCCGAGGTCATCCGCGAACTGGACCTGCGCGGCGTGGAGATAGATGACATCGGGCTGCGGCGGCCGACGCTCGACGATGTGTTCATCTCGCTGACGGGGCATGCCGCGGAGACTGCGGACGGCAATGGTGCGGTCGGACGGCAGACGAAGCGCCGGACGGATGGTGCGGCGGCCGATGCCGGGGCCGGGGCCGGTTCCGTGGCCGCAGACGTGAACGCCGATGCGGCCGTCACGACCGACAGGGAGGGCGTGAAGTGACCACCGTGACCGAAGCGGCCGAGGGTGTGCCCGTCCGGCCCCCGCAGCCCCGCAGTGGCGTCAGCCGGTCGATCCGGGATTCCCTGGTCGTCGCCCGGCGGAACTTGATTCGCATGACCCGGATTCCCGAGATTGTCCTTTTTGGGCTTATCCAGCCGATCATGTTCGTGGTGCTGTTCACCTACGTCTTCGGTGGCTCCATCAGCATCGGCGGCTCCACCGACCCGAAGCTCTACAAAGAGTTCCTGATGGCGGGCATCTTCGCGCAGACCGTCACCTTCGCTACAGCAGGTGCGGGCGCGGGCATCGCCGACGACATGCACAAGGGGCTCATCGACCGCTTCCGGTCGCTGCCCATGGCCCGTGGCGCGGTCCTCACCGGCCGCACCCTGGCCGACCTGGTGCAGACCTCGCTGACCATCGTGGTGCTCGCGGGCGTCGCCCTGCTCGTCGGCTGGCGCACCCACGAGAACATCGGCATGGTGATCTGCGGCTTCCTGCTGCTGCTCCTGCTCGGCTACGCCTTCTCCTGGATCGGCGCGCTGATCGGCCTTACGGTGCGCACGCCCGAGGCGGCCACGTCCGGCGGGCTGATCTGGCTCTTCCCGCTGACCTTCATCTCCAATGCGTTCGTGCCGGTCAACGGCATGCCCGCGTTCCTGCAGCACATCGCGGAGTGGAACCCGTTCAGCGCGACAGTGGCGGGTGCCCGTGAGCTGTTCGGGAACACGATGCCGAACGTACCGAAGTCGGTGACCGGTGCCTGGCCGATGGAGCATCCGGTGGTGGCCTCGGTGATCTGGTCCCTGGTGATCATCGCGGTCTTCCGGACACTGGCCGTCCGCAAGTATCGGTCGGCGGCGGCCTGAGGAAGCGGCGGTCTGAGCGGTCGGCGGGCCGCCTGAGCGGTCAGCTGGCCTGAGTAGTCGGCCCGACCGGCGTGCGGCACGGAAAAGCGGCCCGGAGCGTCACGCTCCGGGCCGCTTCGCCGTCTGTGGTGCCTCGGGTCAGCCGGTGTACGGCTTGGCGTCGAGGATCTTCACGGTCGCCGTCTTGCCGTTGGGGAGCTCGTACTCCGCCTCGGTGCCGACCTTCTTGCCGTTCACGCCGGTGCCCAGCGGCGACTGGGGGGAGTAGGTCTCGATGTCCGAGCTCGCGTACTCCCGGGAGGCCAGAAGGAAGGACAGCGTGTCATCCGGGTCCCCGTCGAACGCGATGGTGACGACCATGCCGGGAGCGACGACGCCGGTCGCGGCAGGGGCCTCGCCGACCTTGGCGGTCTGCAGCAGCTGGGTGAGCTGGCGGACGCGCAGTTCCTGCTTGCCCTGCTCTTCCTTGGCCGCGTGGTACCCGGCGTTCTCCTTCAGGTCACCTTCCTCGCGGGCGGCCGCGATCTTTTCGGTGATCTCGGCGCGTGCGGGACCAGACAGGTGCTCCAGCTCGGCCTTGAGCTGGTCATACGCCTCCTGGGTCAGCCAGGTGACGTTCTCGCTGGTCTGGGTCACAGGTGCTCCTCGTCGGTACTGGGGATAAATCAAACGCCCTACCAGGAAGGTTTGCGCCTTCACAGGTGGGCGAAACCACGAGCCTAACAATTCCGGCACAAAACGGGGAAGAGGAAATTCACAGCGACCACACAGCAGCGCATCATGCCTGGTCAGAGGCGTTCACGACACGCGCCGGGCCGGGAGGGGCGCCGGGAGGGGCCGGGCCGAGTGGGGCCGGGCCGGGTGGGCCGGGAGGGGCGTGGGGCCGATGGTGGCAGACGGGTCAGCCGGTGGCGGCGGCCCGGTCAGCCGGTAGTGGCGGCCTCAGCCGGTGCCGGACGCCGTACAGCCGACGAGTACGGCATTGGTCGCCCGCTTGGTGGTCCGCAGCGTGACCTCGGTGTCCACCTGGCCCGAGTGCTGGTCGACGGTGATGTCCTTACGGCCGACCTCGGAGCCGTCCTCGGCCTGCGAGCGGAGCGTGCACACACCCTTGGCGCCGGTGTCCTTGACGACTTCCAGATGCACCTTGACCGCGTGGTCGGAGACCGCGTCCCAGGCGATCACCCGGCCGCTGAGGTCCTGCCCGGAGATGTACGAGATACCGGACCAGCCGATCACGCCCAGCAGCGCGACGCCGAGCACCGCGCCGATGACCTTGAGCTTGCGGTCCGCGCGCTGATCCGCGGAACGGCCGTAGCGTCCGTCGGGGAGCCCTTCGCGCACCGCGGTCATGATCCATCCTCCTGGGTACGGGGATCTCACTCATGAACCCCCGGGGGGTCCCCGCCCCTGGGAATACAGCGCCCCCTCGCTTCGGTCACTATAGGAGGCATCTTCTCCGGCCCTTCATTGAGGATCGAGTCTTGACTGAGCAGCTGCGATTGATGGCGGTTCACGCCCACCCCGACGATGAGTCGAGCAAGGGTGCGGCCACCATGGCCAAGTACGTGTCCGAGGGGGTGGACGTGGTGGTCGTCACCTGCACAGGCGGTGAGCGAGGATCCATCCTCAACCCCAAACTCCAGGGCGACCCGTACATCGAGGAGAACATTCACGAGGTACGGAAGAAGGAAATGGACGAGGCCCGGGAGATCCTGGGCGTCAAGCAGGAGTGGCTGGGCTTTGTCGACTCCGGGCTGCCCGAGGGCGACCCGCTGCCGCCGCTGCCCGAGGGTTGCTTCGCCTTGCAGGATGTCGAGGCGGCGGCCGAGCCGCTCGTACGGCTGATCCGGACGTTCAAGCCGCAGGTCATCACGACCTACGACGAGAACGGCGGCTATCCGCACCCGGACCACATCATGACCCACAAGATCACGATGGTGGCCTTCGAGGCGGCCGGCGACCCGGAGAAGTACCCGGAGGCCGGTGAGCCCTGGCAGCCCCAGAAGCTCTACTACAACCAGGGCTTCAACCGCCCCCGTACGGTCGCGCTGCACGAGGCGCTGCTGGAGCGCGGGATGGACTCGCCCTACGGCGAGTGGCTGGAGCGCTGGAAGCAGTTCGAGCAGCGCGAGCGCACGCTGACCACCTATGTTCCGTGCGCCGACTTCTTTGAGATCCGTGACAAGGCGCTGATCGCCCACGCCACCCAGATCGACCCCGACGGCGGGTGGTTCCGGGTGCCGATGGACATCCAGCGCGAGGTCTGGCCGACGGAGGAGTACGAGCTCGCGAAGTCGCTTGTGGACACTTCCCTCCCCGAGGACGACCTCTTCGCGGGCATCCGCAACAATTGACCCCATGATGAGCGCGACCAGCACCCTCGCCCTGACGCACTTCGTCACCCTTGCCGACAGCTTCGACAAGAACAAGGTGACCCCCGGCGTCCTTGGCTTCATCGTCTTCGCGGTCATCGGCGGCGCCGTGTGGCTGCTGATGAAGTCCATGAACAAGCACATGAAGAAGGTGGACTTCGAGGAGCAGCCGGAGGGCGGCGAGGCAGGCACCACCGCCTCCTCCGCCGCGACGGCACCTGAGCCGAAGACCAGCTGACGGTTGGACCGGCTGGTCCGCAGCCCGGAGCGCTCGGCCCATGAGGCCGGCCGCTCCACGCGGGCCGGGTGGTCCGCAGGGACCGGGTCGCGGTCGACGGTCGGCCGACGGCCAAGGCCGGCTGACCGGCCCGGCGGCTCGTCGGTCCGAGCGGCCGGCGGGCCGGGCCCGAGTGGCCGGCGGGCTGTGCCTGAGCGGTTGATGGCGTTAGCCGCCGCCGTCACTCCGCACCGCCCGGTGCGATCAGTACGCCCATGACCTCGCGCGCATGGCGGTTCGGCACCATGCCCAGCCGCCATGCCTGCCAGCCCGACTCCGGCTCCACCCCGCGCTCCAGCAGCAGCGCGAACGACTCCGCGCAGTCCTCCAGCTTGGCGTCCCGGGCCGCATGCTTCTCCCGGACCAGCTGCGCCAGCTCCTCCTGGGCGACGGCCGTGCCCACCACCGAACCGCCCGGCGAGGCGAGCGGCAGCAGTGTGCAGCGCAGGAACCGCGCCCAGTCCTCCCCGCGCCGGTCGCCGTAGCCGGCGAAGAGTCGCGCCGCCTCGTCGGCCAGTTCCAGCGCCTGCGCCGCCCGGCCGTTCCCGGCGTCGATGATCAGCAACTCCAGGCAGGACCACGCCTCCCCGTGAGGCACCCCGATCCGCTGGAAGTCCTTACGGGCATCCTGGAGCAGCTGCCGGGCGAAGCCGCTGTTGCGCAGCGAGCCCGTCTGCTCGGCCCGCAGATCGCGGGTGACCCGGCCGGAATGATGCCGGGCGCAGGCGAGTCCGTAGGCGTCCTGCATCCGGCTGAACATCGTCCGGGACCGCTCCAGCTGCCGCAGCGCCGCATCGTGTTCGCCGCGCTCCTCCAGCGCCTGGCCCAGGTAGTACATCGTCCACGCCTCACCACGGGCGTCCTCGTGCTGATGGTGCAGCGGCAGCGCCTGGCGCAGCTGGTCCACCGCGGGCCCCGGATCGCCGTCCACCAGCCGGGCGCGCGCCAGCTGCGTCATCGCCCACGCCTCCCCGCGCTCGTCGTGCGTCCGCCCGTAGAGCTCCATCGCCGCCTGCAGGGCACGCTCCGCACCCGGCACATCGCCCCTCCGCAGATGCACCTGGCCGAGCTGGAAGTGCGCCCAGGCCTGGCCGTGCACGCTCTCGCTCTCCTCGTGGAGCTCCAGCGCCTCGCGCAGCATGGCGACGGCCTCGGCGATCTGCGCACGGTCCCGCTCCACCGCCGCCAGGGCGTGCAGCGTCCACGCCCGGTCGCCGTGCATATCCGCGCCGGACTGCAGCTCCAGCGCCTCACGGAGCTTGGCCGCGGCCTCGGTGAGATTGCCCTGCTGCTGGAGCGTGATGCCCAGATCGCGCAGCGCACGGGCGGCGCCCGCCGGATGCTGGGCCTCGAAATACAGATCGACCACCGACGACAGCGTCGTGCGCGCCTTGTCCAGCTCACCGAGCTGGCGGGCCGCGACGCCCGTACGCCACTGCACCGAGCGGACCAGCAGCCCCTCCCCGACGGCCCGGGTCAGCTCGCTGAGTTCGCCCAGCCGGTAGAGATCGCCGCGCAGCAGGCAGTAGTCGGCCAGCGCGCCCAGCAGATGCGAGACCGCCGCCTGGTCCACACCGTGGTCGGCATGGCGCAGCGCGGACGTGATGAAGCTGCTCTCGTCGTCCAGCCACTGGAGGGCCGCGTCCAGGGAGGTGAAGCCGTGCGATCCGAAGCGGTCGGCACGGGTGGACGTACGGCCGTCCACCAGCCGGATGACCGAGTCGGCCAGCTCCGCATAGCCGCGGATCAGCCGTTCCTGGGCCGCGCCGCGCTCGCCCGGCTCCTCCTCGTCCACCAGCCGGGCATGCGCGAAGCTGTGCACCAGGGCATGCAGGCGGTAGCGCTCGCCGCGGACATGCTCGATCAGCCCCGCGCGGGCCAGCGTCGTCAACTGCCGTGCTGCCTCGGCCTGTTCGACGCCCAGCAGCGCCGCCGAGGCCGCCGCCCCCAGGCTTGCCCGGCCGACCAGCGCCAGCCGGCGCAGCAGTCGCCGGGCCGTCTCCGACTGGTCGGAGTAGCGCAGCCACAGCGCACGCTCCACCGGTGACCGCTGTTCATGGGCCGCCAGGTCCGCCGCCAGCGTGGTGGCGCTGCGCGCACCGAGCGAGGAGCCCGCCACCCGCAGCGCCAGCGGCAGCCCCGCGCACAGCCCGGAGATCGCGTCGATCGCCTGCGAGTCGTAGGGGCCCGCCGCGTCCGCCGCCTCACTGCCGCTCTCGGCGGTGGCCCGCAGCAGCTCTTCGGTGCCCGCGGCGTCCAGCGGCCCCACCGGCAGCTGATGCACCCATGCCTGGAGGTCGTCGGGCAGCTCCAGCGGCGTACGGGAGGTGACCAGCACCAGGCTGTCGGAGCGCTCCGGCAGCAGCGTGCGCACCTGCTCCGGATCCGCGGCGTCGTCCAGCAGCACCGTCACCGGCAGCCCGGTCAGATGGTGGTGATACAGCTCGGTGAGCCGCTTGACCTGCTGCTCCTGGGACGGCCGCTCGCGGAACAGCAGTTGCTCACGCGGCGCACCCAGCCGGTTGAGCAGATGCAGCAGCGCGTCCCGGGTCGGCAGCGGCACCTCTCCGGGGGTGTCACTGCGCAGATCCACCACACACGCACCGCGGAACTGATCGCGCAGCTGGTGGGTGGCCCGGACGGCCAGCGCCGTCCGGCCCGAGCCCGGCTCGCCGTGCAGCACCACCACCGTCGGCTTGGTTTCCGTGCTCGCACGGGCCGCGTGCACCCACTGGGCGATCTGCGTCAGCTCCGCCTTGCGCCCGGCGAACGGGCCGTCCGGGCGCGGGAGCTGGGCGAAGGAATGCTCCAGTACGGACCGCTGGCGGGCCGCCGCGCTGCGGTCCGCGCCGCGCAACTGCGGCCCGCGGGTGGCCGTCGAGGAGGCCGGCGCGGATGCCGCGCCGCCACTACGGGCCGCCGCCGTCAGCATCCGCTGCTGGTCCAGGAACGGCCGGATGCCCCGCACCTCCAGCGCCGTCAGCCACTCCAGCCGCAACTGCTGGGCGCCGCCCGGCTGGCCGCGCCTCCCGGCCTCCTGGTGGGCCGCCGGCCAGTGCCCCGCGGTCAGCTTCAGGACCGTGGCCGCCGCCCCCGCCACCACCACGACGGCCCCTACTCCCAGCGCCGCGCCCGCGCCCGTGCCGTACGCGAGGTCCGCGGCGCAGGCCGCCACCGCCGCCGCTGCCGTCGCCGCCGCGGGCGTCCCCAGCTCCTTGCGGGAGAGCCGCCTGCCCAGCGAGGGCCGGCCGTCGGCGGCCTCGTCCAGCGCCCGCACATACGCGGAGTACTCCTCGGCGGCGCTGCCCGCCAGCTCCTCCAGCGCCGACCGCGCCCTGCTGAGCAGCGTGTCCCCGTCGAGCCGCCCGCCCGAGCGCCGTACCTCTTCCTCGATCGCCCTGGTCAACAGCGCTTCCGCTTCCGCCCGATGGCCGTCGCGCAGCACCGCCAGTGAGCCCGGCATGCCCATCCCCCTCCAGCAGTTCCAGCAGTTCCAGCAGTCTCCGGCGGTGATCGCCGCCGCACGCACAGTGTTTCGTGTCCGCACGCATTCCGGCAGGGCTGTGGATAACTCCCTCCGCTCCCGGCTCACCGGCCCCCATCGGGAGAGAACGGCCCATGCCGAACGGCCTGGCCCAAGAGACTTCCCCGTATCTGCTCCAGCACGCCGCATTCGAGGAGGCCCGGCGCCAAGCAACCTCCGCGAGCGCCGCGTGGTCTTGCCGGATGCCGAGTCAGCGCGAGGCAACGCCTTGCCGACCCACCGGCGTATGGGTGGAAGACGACGTGCCAAGTGCCTGAGTGAGGGTGGAGATGACGAATCCGAACACCGTCGTGACGTGGGTGGACGCACACGAGACGCTGCCTCGGAGCGGTACACCGGTGGCAGCGGCGATCACCGGACGGTACCCGGTCGACGGCGCCAACGAGCCTGCTGACGCGCTGGGTGAGGAGTTCTGGCTGGTGCGGCCCATGTACTTCACGACTCTCCACTGGAGCGAGGACGGGGCAGAACACCGCGACTGCTTCGTCGACTCCGACGGTGTCATCCGTCTGCCCAGCGGTCGTGCCAGTGCCGAAACCGTGACCCACTGGGCCGAGCTGCCCACCTTGCCGGGCCGGACCACGCACGCCGTTTTTGGAGAGGACGTACCGTCAGCTCTCCAGAACGCACGGGGCGCCCGTCGCAGCCCCTGACGGACAGCTCCACCCCAGTGGACGCCTCGACGATCCAACGGCTTTCCTTCTCACGGTCATGTCCCCTCGGCGGTGAGCTGGCCGACGGCCCGGATGACTTGCCGTCGGGGAGGGACAAGTCCGCACTGCCCGGGAGCACTTGTCCTGCTGAAGCCCCGCGCATTCCTTAATGTCGTGCGTCCGCGCTGAACGGTCGATATAAAGGCGAATGGCCGGGCGGGCGGTCCGGAGGGGCCCCCGCCGTCTCCAAGCGTCAGGGGTGGGGATCGACAGTGTTGCTTCGGAGAATACGAAGATGGGTCACGGTCGCCGTCGCGGCTGCCGCGCTCGGCACGGCAGGCGTGACAACCGCGCACGCCGCGGACCAGCCGGAGGTCACGTACGCGGGGAGCGTGTCGGGCGATCTCGGGATCCTGCAGATCAATGCCCGCTCCGCGGCCGGCATCAAGAGCATCACGGCACACCTGGTCTCGGACGCCTCCCAGACCGAAGTCGCCAAGATCGGGACCAAGGACTTCCGGCTCTCTTCCGGCACTCGCCAGGACGGAAGCTGGCGCACCAAGAAGCCATTGAAGCTGCCCGAGTTCGGCTCCTACCGCATCGACGTGGACGCGACAGATGCGGACGGCGGCCACGTGCTGCAGAAGTCCGCGGGGGACTTCGCCTACTACGTCGTGGCGCAATTCGGCGTGCTGACCGTCGACCGCAACGCCATCGACCGGGAACACCGTGACGTGCATGTCGAGGGGACGCTGTACGGGCGGTGGCCGACCCGTCAGGTGAAGCCCCTTGCGGCACGCCAGGTCGAGATCAATGTCGACTTCGGGACGCAGACCACTGTGACCACTGATGCCCGGGGTCACTTCACCGCCTCTGCGCGGCTCGATGCCGCCGCGTCCGTCCAGGCAGTGTTCCGTATGGACGGCGGCAAGCCGGAGGCTCTGTACGGGGAGTCCAAGCCGGTGCAGATCGGCGTCGACCAGATTCCCACCCGGTTCACGTCCACGGTGAGTTCGACCGGCGTCGACTTCGGCAAGCCGGTCACGGTGAGCGTCAAGGCCGAGCAGAAGACCGCGGACGGCTGGGTACCGCTGGCCGGGCGCTCCGGGGGCGTCCTGTTCGGCCCCGACGATGTCCAGACCGACGATGTGGGCCGCTTCACCACCGCTGACGACGGCACCTTCACCATGGAGTACACGCCGTGGCGAGGCGGCTACTTCCAGCTCGGCCTGGACACCTCGGACGACCCGTTCCTCCAGGCCGGCACCGGTAGGAGCGACGTCGTCCACGTACACCGGGCGTCGAAGTTCACGGCCTTCACGGCCGCCCGCTCCGACACGGGTCAGGTCCACGCCGAGGGGCTCATCGACTTCCCCGACGGGTGGACGCCCGCCCCGATCAACGTCCACATCGAGTACTCGCCCGACGGCGTGAACTGGTCGAAGCTCACCACGGTCGAGGCTTCCTGGGGAGGCAGCGGCAACGCATTCGCAGCGGACCTCGAAAAGAGCGGTGCCGGCTACTACCGGGCCGCCTTCAGCGTCGACGACCACTTCCAGTCGGCCACCTCGCAGATGGTCTTCGTGCCGGCGTCCACCTAGGGTCTGTCGTCAAACGATCTTGGCTGATGGATCATGGTCCTGCGATGCGTCGCCATGAACTGTCGCACTTTGGCGGGGAGTTTGTGCAAGCGCTGCGCCTGTGCCCCTTGCGAGGACGGAAGCGGCTGGACGGCCGGATGATGAGGCAATCACTGTCCACCACGTGATGGCGCCTAAGTGAACGATCGGCCAGGCGAGACAGAGCCGCGCGGGCTTCGCCGACAGGCTTGGGCATTGTGAGAGGCTGGGCCGTATGAACCGGCTGGCTGGTGTGACCTCGCCTTATCTGCTTCAGCACGCTGAAAATCCGGTGGACTGGTGGCCCTGGACGTCGGAGGCTTTCGAGGAAGCGCGGCGGCGTGATGTGCCCGTACTGCTGTCGGTCGGTTACTCCGCGTGTCACTGGTGTCACGTGATGGCTCACGAAAGCTTTGAGGATCAGGCCACCGCTGAGCTGATCAACGAGCACTTCGTGGCCGTCAAGGTCGACCGTGAGGAGCGGCCGGACGTCGACGCCGTTTACATGGAGGCTGTGCAGGCCGCCACGGGGCAGGGTGGCTGGCCGATGACCGTCTTTCTCACTCCCGACGCCGAGCCGTTCTACTTCGGGACGTACTTTCCGCCTGCGCCGCGGCACGGCATGCCGTCGTTCGGGCAGATCCTGGAGGGGGTGCGCAGCGCGTGGGCCGACCGGCGGGATGAGGTGGGTGAGGTCGCCGGACGGATCGTCGCCGATCTCGCCGGGCGTTCCCTGGCCGGGGCGATGCCCGCGGACCGGCGGCCGCCGGGGCCCGAGGAGCTGCTCGGCGCGCTGATGGGGCTGACCCGTGAATTCGACGCGGTGCACGGCGGATTCGGCGGTGCGCCCAAGTTCCCGCCGTCCATGGTGCTGGAATTCCTGCTTCGCCATCATGCGCGCACCGGCTCCGAAGCGGCGCTGGAGATGGTGCAGGCGACCGGCGCGGCGATGGCCCGTGGTGGCATTTACGACCAGCTCGGTGGCGGTTTCGCGCGCTATGCGGTGGATGCCACCTGGACCGTGCCGCACTTCGAGAAGATGCTCTACGACAACGCCCTGTTGTGCCGGACCTATGCCCATCTGTGGCGGTCCACCGGCTCGGACCTGGCCCGGCGGATCGCCGTCGAGACGGCCGACTTCATGGTCCGCGAGCTCCGTACCGAGCAGGGCGGCTTCGCCTCCGCACTGGACGCGGACAGCGACGACGGCACCGGGAAGCACGTCGAGGGCGCCTACTACGTCTGGACGCCCGAGCAGCTGCGGGCCGTACTGGGCGACGAGGACGCGGAGTTCGCCGCCACCTACTTCGGCGTCACCGAGGAGGGCACCTTCGAGGAGGGCGCCTCGGTCCTCCAGCTCCCGGACACCGAGGGGCTGGTGGACGCCGAACGCGTGGCCTCCGTCAAGCGGCGGCTGCTCGCGGCGCGGGACGAGCGGCCGCGCCCGGGGCGCGACGACAAGGTCGTCGCCTCCTGGAACGGGCTGGCCATCGCGGCGCTCGCCGAGACCGGTGCCTACTTCGACCGGCCGGATCTGATCCAGGCCGCCACCGACGCCGCCGACCTGCTGGTCCGCGTCCACATGGACTGGCATGCCCGGCTGCACCGCACCTCCCGCGACGGCGCCCCGGGCGCCAACTCCGGTGTCCTGGAGGACTACGCCAATGTCGCGGAGGGCTTCCTCACCCTGGCCTCGGTCACCGGGGAAGGCGTCTGGGTGGAGTTCGCGGGCTTCTTCCTGGACACCGTGCTGCTCCAGTTCACCAGTGAGGACGGTGCGCTCTACGACACCGCCGCCGATGCCGAGGCGCTGATCCGCCGCCCCCAGGACCCGACCGACAACGCGACGCCCTCCGGGTGGACCGCGGCGGCCGGTGCCCTGCTCTCGTATGCGGCGCTCACCGGCAGCGGCCTCCACCGGGACGCCGCGGAACGGGCCCTGGGCATCGTGACCGCGCTCGCCGGGCGGGCCCCGCGCTTCATCGGATGGGGCCTGGCCGTCGCCGAGGCCGCACTGGACGGGCCGCGTGAGGTCGCCGTCGTCGGCGCGCAGGGGGATCCGGCCACCGTCGCGCTGCACCGTGCCGCGCTGCTCGGCACCGCCCCCGGGGCGGTCGTCGCACTGGGCGCCCCCGGGGCCGACGAGGTGCCGCTCCTCCGAGACCGTCCCCTGGTCGATGGCCAACCAGCCGCCTACGTCTGCCGCCACTTCACCTGCGAGCGGCCGACGACCGACCCGGAGGAGCTGACGGTGCGGCTCGGCGGATGAGCGGCGGATGAGCGGCGGATGAGTGGCGCGTGAACAGCAGTCGGTGAACCGGCCAGGACCGGGCGCGGTTCACGGCGCTTCGCCTGGCGGCGGGCCCCTGGGACGTACGGCGCAGCGGCCGTCCCAGGGGCCCGCCGCTGTTTCCGGGACCAGTGATGGAGTTGCCCTTGACGTGCGCGTCAAGTTCTAGCCTCGGCGCATGACACTCCGCATGCACCGCGAAGTCCGCCTGACCGCCCGCCCCCAGGGGCCGGTCACCGATGACCTCTTCGAGATCGTGGAGGCACCGGTCCCAGAACCCGGACCCGGCCAGGTGCTGGTACGCAACACCGTGATGGGCGTCGCCGCCGTGATGCGCACGCTGATGGACGAGAGCAGCGTCGTGCCGGTGCCCGCCTATCAGGTCGGCGAGGCGCTGACCGGGCCCGCCCTCGGCGAGGTGGTCGCCGCCCCGGGGACCGGTCTCAACCCTGGCGACCTGGTAGAGCACTGGCTCGGCTGGCGCGAATACGCCCTGCTGGACGCCGACCGGGTACAACGGCACGACCCCGGCCTGATGCCCGACCCGGCCGCCTACCTCTCCCAGGGGCCCACCGCCTGGATGGGCATCGTGCGCGGCGCCGAAGTACGCCCCGGGGACACCGTCTTCATTACGGGGGCGGCGGGCGGCGTGGGCTCCCTGGCCGGTCAGATCGCCCGGCTGCGCGGCGCCGCCCGGATCATCGGCAGTACGGGATCGCCGGAGAAGGCGGACCGGCTGATCAAGGAATTCGGCTATGACGCGATGGTGATCCGCGGCGCCGGTCCCATCGAGGAGCAGCTGCGGGCGGCGGCCCCGGAGGGCATCGACGCGCTCTTCGACAACGTGGGCGGCGAACAGCTCCAGGCCGCCATCGCCGTCGCCAATGAGGGCGCCCGGCTCGCCCTCGTAGGGGCGCTGTCCAGCCAGCTGTCCGAGGACGGCAAGCCGCAGACGGTCGAGATCGACACGCTCTCGCTGCTCTCCCGCAGCATCACCTTGCGCGGTGTCGCCCTGCACACGCACCGGGACCTGGTTCCCGAGTGGCACCAGCGGTTCGCCGAGGGCCTGCGGGACGGCACCCTCACCTTCCCGCACACCCGGCTGCACGGCATCGAGCAGGCGCCGCGGGCGCTGCGTGAGCTGACCGAAGGGCGTCATCTCGGCGCCGTAGTAGTGGAGTTGTGAGGCGCGGTGCCCTTGACCTCGCGGGGCTGCCGGAACCCCCCGCTGTCAGAGGCCGGTTGTAGCCTCCGGGTGTGAGGACCTTGCTCGGGAAGCGATCCCTTGTTCGGGAAGCCGCGGCGCTGCGGGACGGCACGGATGACCCCGTCGACGCGGTCAACCGCTCATGCGACCGGATCGACGCGGTCGATCCACAGGTGCGGGCCTTCGTGCCCGAAGAGGGGCGGCGTGCGCGGCTCCTGGAGGCGGCGCGGCGGGCGGCCGCCGGTGCGCGGGACCCCGCCGGCCGGGCCGCCCTCCATGGCATCCCCGTGGGCATCAAGGACATCGTGCGGGTCGACGGGCTGCCCACCCGGGCGGGCTCGGCGCTGCCGCCCGAAGTTCTCGGCGGCCCGCAGGCCACCGTCGTCGACCGGCTGTGCGCCGCCGGGGCGCTGATCGCGGGCAAGACCGTGACCGCGGAGTTCGCGGTCACGGCCCCGGGACCGACCCGCAATCCGCACAACCCGGCCCACACGCCGGGCGGTTCGAGCAGCGGATCGGCCGCCGCGGTCGCCGCCGGGATGGTGCCGCTGGCCATCGGGACGCAGACCGTCGGCTCGATGATCCGGCCCGCCGCGTACTGCGGAGTGGTCGGGTTCAAGGCGAGCTACGGGCGGATACCGGTCGACGGGGTGATCTCCAATGCCGCTAGCTTCGACACGGTCGGCTGTTACGCCACGGACGTGGCGGGTGTGGCGCTGGCGGCGTCGGTGCTGGTCGACGGACGGCGGCCCCCGGGCCTCGTGGGGTGCGGGCCGCGCCCGGTGCTGGGCGTGCCGGTCGGCCCCTACCTGGAGCGCGCCGAGGAGGAGGCGCTGCGCGCCTTCGAGGAGCAGCAGGAGCTGCTGCGGTCCGCCGGGTACACCGTCCACGAGGTGCCGGTGATGGCCGACTTCGCGCAGATCGTCGAGCAGCTGTTCACGATGAACCGCTACGAAGTGGCCCATGCGCACCGCGACTGGTTCGCCCGCTTCGGCGACCGCTACCGCCCCGAGACCACGGCCGCCATCCAGGAGGGCCGGACGATCGGGGGCGTCGCCTACGAGGCGGCCCGGGTATGGCGCCATGCCTTCCGCGAACGGCTCGCGGCGGACCGTGCGGCGGCCGGTGTCGACCTGTGGATCGCCCCGTCGGCCACCGGTCCCGCGCCCGCCGGCCTCAGCAGCACTGGCACCTCGATCATGTGCCTGCCGTGGAGCAACGCCGGGCTGCCGTCCGTCAGCCTGCCCGCGGGCCACGCCGCCAACGGGCTGCCGCTCGGACTCCAACTCATCGGCGAAACCGGCGCGGACGAGGGGCTGCTTCACGGGGCGGCGGGGATCGAACAGGTACTCGCTGGGGACGGCCGGAATGAGGACGTACTCCATGGGGAGGCGCGGAACGGGGACGCGCGGAACGAGGACGTGCCGAACGGGGACGCGCGGAACGGGGAGGCGCGGAACGAGGACGTGCCGAACGGGGAAGCGCGGAACGAGCACGTGCGGAACGAGGACGGCCGCCCGGTTCCGGAGCGGACCGGCTGAGCACTGCGACGAAGGTGGGGGAGATGCGCATCGGGGACGCCGCGGCGGCGGCCGGCATGACACCGCGGGCGCTGCGCTACTACGAGCAGCAGGGGTTGGTGACGGCCCGGAGGACGCCGTCCGGTCAGCGGGTGTACGACGAGGAGGACATCCGCCGGCTGAAGGCGGTGCGTGAACTGCGGGACGCGGGGCTGACGGTCGGTGATGTGCGGGCCTTCGCCCACCTGTTGCGCACGGTGCCGGCCGACGGGGTGCCGGATCTTCTCGCCGGGGAATCCTGCGCGGGCCGCTGTTCGGCCGCGGAGGCGGAGACGGTGGCCCGGCGCCGGCTCGCGGACCTGGACGCCCGTATCGCGCAGCTGTCGAGCCTGCGGGCGCGACTCGCGGCACGCCTGGGCGAACCGGGCACCGAGGTGATGGACCCGACCGGGCGGGGCGGGCCGACCGGGCAGGGTGGGCAGACCGGGCAGACCGGGGCGGCCACGCCAGGCGGCTCGGTACGTGCCGGGGCGGACAGCGGCCCCCTCTTCCGGCTGGCGGCCGCCCCGGCCCCGGAGGCCCCCGTCCTCAGAGCGTGAGGCCCCGCGCCAGCACATCCATCGTCTGGTCGATCAGCGCCTCCAGTTCGGTGGTCTGACCGCCCTCGACCCAGTTCAGCATGGCCTCTTGGAGCGCGGCCAGGATCGCGGCGCTGATCACCCGAAGCTCCAGATCATCGGCCGGGCGGCCGGTGCGCTCCGCCAGCACCGCGCTGATCATCGCGGCGTCCCGGGCGGTGTTCTCCGCCGTACGGCCCCGGATGGCGGGTACTTCACGGATCAGCCGGATGCGCTGGACGAGTTCAGCACGGTCCGCAGCGGTGATCTCGCGCAGCGCCTCGACCGTCACCTGCCGCATCGACTCGACCATCGGCTCGTCCGTGGGACGGGCCCGCAGCCCGGCCTCCCAGACGGCGTCGTACTCGTCCGTGAACACGATGTCTTCCTTGGTCGGGAAGTAGCGGAAGACCGTGCTCGGCGAGACATCGGCGGCCTCGGCGATCTGATCGATGGGGGTCGCGTCGTACCCCTGCTCCTCGAAGAGCCGGTAGGCGGCCCGCCGGATCGCCTCGCGGGTCTGGATCTTCTTCCGCTCCCGCAGCCCGATCTTTGCTGTCCCGGGCGGTGCTGCGGCAGAGGTACGTGCGGAGACCATGCGCAGCATTGTCAGGCATCAGGAGCACGGAAGGCCACGGTCCGGACACGCCTCGGCCGGGACGCCAGCCGAGAGGCCACCGCCGGGACGCCACGACGGAGACGCCACGACGGAGACGCCACCCGGGACGCCGTGGCCGGGCGCCCACGAGCAGGTCCGGCGTCCCGCAGCGCGAAGCCCAGCTCCGATTGTCAGTGGGGTGTGTCACGATGCCACGTGGGAATGATTACTGTGAGTGACGATGGAGGTGTGTGTGGGGAGATGCAGCGGGTGACGCTCGGTCTCAGGCGTGCGTGTAGGCCACCAGGGAGATGCCGACGTAGTGCACGACGAAGGCGGCCAGGGTGAAGGAGTGGAAGACCTCGTGGAAGCCGAACCATCGGGGTGAGGGGTTGGGGCGCTTGAGTCCGTAGATCACGCCGCCGGCGCTGTAGAGCAGTCCGCCGACGATGACGAGGACGAGAACGGCGACGCCGCCGGTGCGCAGGAAGTCGGGCAGGAAGAAGACGGCGGCCCAGCCCATGGCGATGTAGCAGGGGGTGTAGAGCCAGCGTGGGGCACCGACCCAGAAGACCCGGAAGAGAATTCCGGCCAGTGCGGCCACCCAGACCGCCCAGAGCAGTGCCTCTCCGCGGGAGCCGGGCATCAGCAGCATGGTCAGCGGCGTATAGGTGCCCGCGATGATCAGAAAGATATTGGCGTGGTCGAGCCGGCGCAGTACGCCATCGGCCCGCGGGCCCCAATTGCCGCGGTGGTAAAGGGCGCTGACGCCGAAGAGCAGGCATGCGGTCAGGGTGTAAATGGCGCAGGCCAGGCGGCCGCGGGGGCTGTCGGCGAGGGCGGTGAGCACCACGCCGGAGAGGAGCACGGCGGGGAACATTCCGGCGTGCAGCCAGCCGCGGAGTTTGGGCTTGAGGGGTGCGGCCGCGGCGGTGACCGCCGCGATCGCGGGCGGCGCGGAGGAGGGGTCGCTCTCGGCGGCGTCGGGCGCGGAAGTCATGGCGCAATGCTACCTACGCGACCGTAAGTTACTGATTCATGTCGAAGTGGTGACGGTCACGAAAGCGCCCTCTGGACAGAACACCCTAACGGTCGGATGATCAAATGAGTGCGGTCGGCACCGGATGAGCGGTCACGAAGCATCCGGGTCGCAGCCCCCAAGGGGCAGACATCAAAAGAAGCGGATTTTCCCGTCCAAATCGGGCATAAATCTGTCCATACCCTCATCTAGGAGCGATCGTGGCGCGCGACAACGCGGCTCCCCCCGTCCTCACCCGTCACCAGGGGCTCATCTCCTGGGTTGACGAGATCGCAGCGATCACCCAGCCCGACCGGGTCGTCTGGTGTGACGGCTCGGAGGCGGAGTACGAGCGTCTGTGCGAGGAGCTCGTCGACAAGGGCACGTTCAAGAAGCTCGACCCGATCAAGCGCCCCAACTCGTACTACGCGGCCTCCGACCCCTCGGATGTGGCGCGGGTCGAGGACCGGACGTTCATCTGCTCCGAGAAGGAGGAGGACGCCGGCCCGACGAACCACTGGAAGGACCCCGCCGAGATGCGGGCCATCTTTACCGGGGGAGACGGCGGCGTCGCCGGTGAGCAGGGCATCTTCCGTGGTTCGATGCGCGGCCGGACGATGTATGTCGTCCCGTTCTGTATGGGCCCGCTCGGCTCCCCGCTCTCCGCGATCGGTGTGGAGATCACCGACTCCGCCTATGTCGCGGTCTCGATGCGCACCATGACGCGCATGGGGCAGCCGGTCCTCGACGAGCTCGGCGAGGACGGCTTCTTCGTCAAGGCGGTGCACTCGCTCGGCGCGCCGCTGGCCGAGGGCGAGGCCGATGTGCCGTGGCCGTGCAACTCCACCAAGTACATCTCGCACTTCCCCGAGGACCGGGAGATCTGGTCCTACGGCTCCGGCTACGGCGGCAACGCCCTGCTCGGCAAGAAGTGCTACGCGCTGCGGATCGCCTCCGTCATGGCGCGCGACGAGGGCTGGCTCGCCGAGCACATGCTGATCCTCAAACTCACCCCGCCGCAGGGCGAGTCCAAGTACGTCGCCGCCGCCTTCCCGAGCGCCTGCGGCAAGACCAACCTCGCGATGCTGGAGCCGACGATCTCCGGCTGGACCGTCGAGACCATCGGCGACGACATCGCCTGGATGCGCTTCGGTGAGGACGGCCGCCTCTACGCCATCAACCCCGAGGCCGGCTTCTTCGGTGTCGCGCCCGGCACCGGCGAGCACACCAACGCCAATGCCATGAAGACGATGTGGGGCAACTCCGTCTTCACCAATGTCGCGCTCACCGACGACGGCGATGTCTGGTGGGAGGGCATGACCGAGGAGAAGCCCGCCCATCTGACCGACTGGAAGGGCAACGACTGGACCCCGGAGTCCGGGACCCCGGCCGCCCACCCCAACGCCCGCTTCACCGTCCCGGCCGGTCAGTGCCCGATCATCGCGCCCGAGTGGGAGGACCCCAAGGGCGTGCCGATTTCGGCGATCCTCTTCGGTGGCCGCCGCGCCAGCGCCGTGCCGCTGGTGACCGAGTCGCTGACCTGGCAGCACGGCGTCTTCCTCGGCGCCAACGTCGCCAGCGAGAAGACCGCCGCGGCCGAGGGCAAGGTCGGCGAGCTGCGCCGGGACCCGTTCGCCATGCTGCCGTTCTGCGGTTACAACATGGGCGACTACATGGGCCACTGGGTCAAGGTCGGTGCCGACAAGGACCCGGCCAAGCTGCCGAAGATCTACTACGTCAACTGGTTCCGCAAGGACGACAAGGGCCGCTTCGTGTGGCCGGGCTTCGGCGAGAACGGCCGGGTGCTCAAGTGGATCGTCGAGCGGCTGGACGGCAAGGCCGAGGGCGTCGAAACCCCCATCGGCGTGCTGCCCACGAAGGCGTCGCTGGACACCGAGGGTCTCGACCTCGACGACGCCGACCTGGACTTCCTGCTCACCGTCGACAAGGACGTGTGGCGCGAGGAGGCGGCGCTGATCCCCGAGCACCTCAACACCTTTGGTGACCACACGCCGAAGGAGCTGTGGGACGAGTACCGCGCGCTGGTCCAGCGGCTCGGCTGATCACCCGTAGCGCATACCGGCCGGGGCCCCGCACAGGACGTGCGGGGCCCCGGCTCGTAGCTGTGGGTGAGGTGAAGTGACGCGGGCGGGTTGAGCCGGTCGGGTGAGCCGGGGCGGCCTCGCGGTGGGACTCCGCCCCGATGGCTCACGCCGTGGCGAGATCCCGGAGGGGCGCGGCGTGTGCTGCCATCCGCTCGGCGGCCAGCTCCCTCGCCGCCTCGTCGCCGCGGGTGGTGGCGACCGCCAGGGCGTTCCCGGCGAGGGTGTGGGCGCGCTGCTGGAGGGCCTCTATGCGGGAGGGGGCGCCGCTGTCGGTGGGCTCGGCGCGCAGCGGATAGTGGCCGCCGCTCAGCCGCGCCACCTGCTCGGCGATGCGCTCGGCAGCGGCGGCCAGCGCGGTGCCATCCAGCGCGCTCCCGTGGAGCCCGTCGCCATCCAGCTCAGCGCCATCCACCCCGGCACCGTCCACCCCGGCGTCCTGCGGCCCCCCGCCCTCCATCCGCCTCGCCAGCGCATGCAGCTCATCGGTGACGGTGAGCAGCGCGGTCAGCTGTCCGGCGAGCCGGATGTCCAGCTCCTGCTCGCGCGAGCGGTGCGGGATCTCCGGGTCGGCCATGGTGTGGACCGACTTGGTGCGGATCGGTTCGTACATGGGACGGCCTCCTGAAGACGTTCAGGAGACCATCCTAGCTTAGACGCTGTCTAAAGTTGTGGCTCGTACAGAAAATTATCCCGGGTCAGTACTGTCCGTAACCGTCGAGGAAGGAGCCGATCCGGGTGACGGCATCCGCCAGATCGTCCTTGCTGGGCAGCGTGACCAGGCGGAAGTGATCGGGCTCCGGCCAGTTGAAGCCGGTGCCGTGCACGATCATGATCTTCTCCGCGCGCAGCAGATCCAGCACCATCTCCCGGTCGTCCTTGACCTTGTAGACCTTGGGATCCAGCCGCGGGAAGGCGTACAGCGCGCCCTTCGGCTTGACGCAGCTGACGCCGGGGATCTGCGTCAGCAGCTCATACGCCGTATCGCGCTGCTCCAGCAGCCGTCCGCCGGGCAGCACCAGATCATTGATCGACTGACGGCCGCCGAGGGCGGTGGCGACCGCGTGCTGGGCCGGCATATTGGCGCACAGCCGCATGTTGGCGAGGATCGTCAGCCCCTCGATGTACGAAGAGGCGTGCGCCTTCGGGCCGCAGACCGCCATCCAGCCGCTGCGGTAGCCCGCCACCCGGTACGACTTCGACAGCCCGTTGAAGGTCAGTGTCAGCAGGTCAGGGGCGAGCGAGGCGAACGGGGTGTGGGTGACACCGTCGTAGAGGATCTTGTCGTAGATCTCGTCGGCGCAGACGATCAGGTTGTGCCGCCGGGCGAGCTCCGCGATCCCGCGCAGCAGCTCGTCGTCGTAGACGGCACCCGTGGGGTTGTTGGGGTTGATGACGACGATGGCCTTGGTGCGGTCGGTGACCTTGCGCTCGATATCGGCGAGGTCCGGCATCCAGTCCGCCTGCTCATCGCAGCGGTAGTGCACGGCCGTACCGCCGGAGAGCGAGACGGACGCCGTCCACAGCGGGTAGTCCGGGGCCGGCACCAGCACCTCGTCGCCATCGTCCAGCAGCGCCTGCATCGACATCTGGATCAGCTCGGAGACGCCGTTGCCCAGGTAGATGTCGTCGACGGAGAGCTCGATGCCCTGGGTCTGGTAGTGCTGCATCACCGCGCGGCGGGCGGAGAGCAGGCCCTTGGCGTCCCCGTAGCCGTGCGCCGTCCCGACCGTGCGGAGGATGTCCTCCAGGATCTCGGGCGGGCACTCGAAGCCGAACGCCGCCGGGTTGCCCGTATTGAGCTTGAGGATGCGATGACCCGCCGCCTCCAGCCGCATGGCCTCTTCGAGCACCGGGCCACGGATCTCGTAGCAGACGTTGGCGAGCTTCGTTGACTGGATCACCTGCATGTCCGTCACCTTACGGGCGCGTTTCGGCGGCCGCCCGGTGTTTTTCCCCACGTTGATCGGCGGACGGTGTGGATTTCCTCACGCCTGGTAACGAGGTCGCGGTGCCGTGGTGCGGAATCCGTGACCGCCTCACGCGCGGGTGTGCGCGCCGCTACGCTCCGGCACATGTCCACCTCGGCACCGTTACCCCCGGACGCGGCCGCGCCCTCCGCGCCCCCGCTGCACGGCCCGTTCGCGCTGCTCAACGACGAGCCGGTGGCCGAACCCGGCGCCGATCTGCTCGGCGCCGGACGCGCCGCCCGCCGGCTCGCCGGACTCCTGGTCGCCTCCCGCGCCGCCACCCCCTTCACCCTCGCCGTCGACGCCGGCTGGGGCATGGGGAAGAGCAGCCTGATGCGGCTGGTCGACGCGGAGCTGGCGCAGGCCCCCGAGGTGCACACCGTCTGGTACAACGCCTGGACCTCGACCGGCGCCGATGCGCTGGAAGGGCTGATCAAATCCGTACTGATGCGCTTCGACCGGCGGGTGCTGCGGCGTGGACTGCAGCGGATCTCCGACCGGCGGGCGCTTTTGCGGGCCGTACGGGCCGCGACGACGGTCGCCGCCGGGCCGCTCGGGGTGGCCGGTCTGGTCGACGAGCTGTGGCGCGGCCTGTCCGTCAACTCGCAGGCCCGCAACGGGATGCGCCAGGCGATCGGCGAACTGGTGCAGGAGTGGTCCGAGACCGCCGACTTCCGGCCGCGCCGCCTCCTGGTCGTCTTCATCGACGATCTCGACCGCTGCTCGGACGAGAACGTGCTCGCCGTGTGTGAGGCGGTGAAGGTCTATCTGGACGTGCCGGGGCTGGCGTTCGTCATCGGTTGTGACCGTTCGGCGCTGGCGCCCAACGGGCTGCTGCGTGATCTGTCGCCCGCCGCCTCCGCGTTCATGGAAAAGATCTTCCAGACCAGCTATCGGATTCCGGTCGCGGACCAGCAGGGCGTCCGCGAGTACATCGACCGCTGCGCCCGCGCCGTCGGGATCGACCAGCTGCTGGACGAGCGGCTGACCACCTTGCTCGCGGAGCGCTCGGCCCGTAATCCGCGCCGGATCAAGCGCCTGGTGAACGGCTTCGTGCTGGAGGCGACGCTCAATCCGATGTGGGAGGGCTTCCCGCCCGAGGCGGTGGTCAGGACGCTGCTGTTGCAGTACTTCTACCCCGACTTCTACCGGATGGTGGCCGGGGTGCCGGGGCCCGGTGCGGGCGATGTGATCGCGGAGTTCCGTACGTACCAGCAGGTGCGACGGCTGCTGCGGTCGCCGGAGCCGATCCCCGAGGCCGAGCTGGCCCGGGTGAACCGCTTCCTCCTCGAACACGACCTGCCGGAACAGACCGGGGCCGCCGGAGCCGAGACGCTGGGGCGGCTGGAGCGCCAACTCCCCAGCGGGTTCCCGGAGATGGTGACCGACCAGGAGTTCACCTCGCTGATCGACGGCCTGGTGGCGCTGCCGCGCTCCGAGGAGCTGCTGCGGCGGCTGCGCGAAGGGGCTGAACTCCCGGCTCCCGTGCAGCCGGAGCCCGCCCCGTATCTCCCGTCGCTGTCCTACGGCACGACGCCCGCGTACGGTGCGGCGCCCCAGTACGGCACGGCGTCCCCGTACGGCGCGGCGCCCTCGTATGGTGCCGCGCAGGCGGCCCGGGGCGTGGACGCCCGTGTGGACGACGCGGTGCTGCGCGGGGTGCGTCTCCTGTGGGTGGACGACCATCCGCGGAACAACGAGAAGCTGGTCAACACCTTCCGGGCGGCGGGCGCCGTGGTGCGGATCGCCGAGGACTCGCAGGCTGCGGACGCCGCCCTCGCCGTCGAGTCGCCGACCGTGCTCGTCTCCGACATCGCCCGGGGCGCCAATCGGCGGGAGGGGCTGGAGCACATCGGGCGGCTGCGGAGCGAGGGCCGCTACACCGGTCCGGTCATCTTCTACGCGGGCCGGGTCACCCCGGAACGGGCCGCACTGGCACGGGAGTTGGGGGCCCACCTGGCGAGGGGCGGGGCGGAGGTCGAGCGGCTGGTGCTGCGCGCGGCCGAGGGGGAGCTGCCGCCGCCCGTCTGACCTCAGCTGCGGCCAGGTGTCCGCCGCACCGCCCGCCCCGCGAGCACGCTAGTCCGTCGGCCGTCCTCCATCACGAACCGGCCGTCGATCAGTACGTGCGGAATGCCGGTGGGCAGGGTGCGCGGGGCGGCGAAGGTGGACCCGGCGGCGACCGTCTCCGGGTCGAAGAGGACCAGGTCGGCGCGGTAGCCCTCGTGTACCAGGCCGCGGTCGGGGAGGCGCAGCCGGGCGGCCGGGCGGCCCGTCAGGTGGGCGACGCACTCCTCCAGCGACAGCACCCCCAGCTCGCGGACGTACTTGCCGAGGTACTGGGGGAAGGTGCCGTAGGCGCGTGGATGCGGTTTGTCGCCCTGGAGGATGCCGTCGCTGCCGCCGGTGTGCACCCGGTGGCGCATGATCCGGCGGACGTTGTCCTCGTGGCCGACGTGCTGCAGGATCGTCGCGCCCAGGCGGTCCTCGATCAGCAGTCGGCGGGCGGTGTGCCACGGCTCCTCACCGCGCTCCGCGGCACTGCGGGCGACGGTCTTGCCGACGTGGTCCGCCAGCGCGGGGTGCGACACCCCGGAGATCTCGATGGTGTCCCAGTCGATGGGCACCCCATGGCAGCCGTCGGCGCCCTCCACCTCCATGACGTGCCGGATGCGGGCGGCCGTCGCGTCGTCCCGGAGGCGGGCCAGGATCACGCCGGGGCCGCCCTCGCTCGCCCAGCTGGGCAGCATGGCGACCAGGGTCGTACAGCCGGGGGTGTACGGATAGGTGTCGAGGGTGAGGTCAGCGCCGGCGTCCAGCGCGTCGTCCAGGAGGGCGAGCAGCTCGGGCGCGCGTCCTTCGTTGACGCCGAAGTTCATGGTGGCGTGCGCCAGATGCAGCGCACAGCCGGCCTCGCGGGTGAGGGCCAGCATCTCTTCGTACGCCTGGAGGGCACCGGCGCCGTAGGAGCGGTGGTGCGGGCAGTAGTAGCCGTCGTAGCGGGCCACCACCCGGCACAATTCGGTCAGTTCGGTGTCGGAGGCGTACATGCCGGGGGTGTAGGTCAGCCCGGAGGACATCCCGACCGCGCCCTGTTCCAGGCCCTCGGCGACCAGCTGCCGCATCCGGGCCAGCTCGTCGGGGGTGGCCGCGCGGTCGTCCCAGCCGAGGGCGAGCATCCGTACGGTGCCCTGCGGGATGAGATAGGCGGCGTTGACGGCGATGCCCTGGCCGTCGAAGCCGTGGTCGAGGCGGTCGAGGTAGCCGCCTACGGTGCGCCAGCTGAAGTCGATGGAGTCGTCGCCGGGCGCTCCGCCGTTCCAGCCGGTGATCTGGGCGCGGACCTCGGCGAGGGTCCGGTCGTCGACCGGTGCGTACGACAGGCCGTCCTGGCCGAGGACTTCGAGGGTGACCCCCTGGGCGGCCTTCGCCTCGTGGCCGGGGTCCCGCAGCAGCGCCAGATCGCTGTGCGCGTGCATATCGATGAAACCGGGGGAGAGGGCGAGGCCGTGGCCCTCCACTACGCGGGCGGCGCCGGGACGCGGGCCGCTGTCCGTCTCGCGGTGGATTGCGGCGATCCGGCCGCCGGAGAGGGCGACATCGGCGCGGTAGGACGCGCAGCCGGAGCCGTCGATGACGCGTACATCGCGGAAGACGGTGTCCATGGCTGGGCCTGCCTCTCTCGGGGCCGCGGGGCCACGGTGCCGCGGTGCGTCGGCGCCCGGGGGACGTGCGGTCGTGGGGTCGCGGGGTGGCAGAGGCGGGAAGCCGGCGGCGCGCGCCGCGGGGGATCGGCGCGCACCACCGGCGCCCGGGGGCGGGAGCGGAACTCCGGCCCGGGGAAGCCGGGCGGGGCCAGGAGTGGCCCCACCGGGCAGGTCCTAGAAGAACGTCCGGATGAAGTCCGTGACCGTGCCGTCCTGTTCGACGAGGGGGATCAGCTGCCACTTGTCGAAGATGGTGCAGGGGTGCGACAGGCCGAGGGCGACCCAGTCGCCGACCTCCAGGTCGCCGGCGCGCTCGGTGGTGACCCAGGCGTGCTGGTCGGACAGCTTGGTGACGGTCAGGCCGTCCGCCGCCAGTTGGGTGCCGTCCCGGCCGGACCGTACGACCTGGGCCTGCGGCAGATCCAGGTCGTACGCCGCATCGCGCTTGCCCGCGTTGAGGAATGCCTGGTCGATCGTGGGACGGGAGACGACCTGCGCCCACAGCCGGAAGGCGGGGTGCAGGGCGCCCTCCTCCGGGACGCGGTTGAAGGGGGTGAGCCGGCGGTAGTGGGCGTCGTCGTGCGAGACATACGCGCCCGAGCGCAGCAGCTTGAGGACCGGGGCCGACAGCTCCGGAATGTCCGCGAAGACCTCGGCGACCGTGTCGAACCAGGCGCTGCCGCCGGCGCTGACCACGATCTGGTCGAGGTCGGTGAACCGGCCCGCCTTGTCGAACTCCACGGCCAGCGCGACCAGTCGGCGCAGGTAGGCGGCCACCCGCTCCGGGGTGGCCTCGGGCACCTCGCCCTCGTAACCGGCGACGCCCACCAGGCGCAGGGTGTCCACCCCCGCGAGGGCATCGGCCAGTTCCAGGCACTCGCTCTCGGTGCGGACGCCGGTACGCGCGCCCTCTCCGGCGCACAGTTCGACGACCACGTCCACGGGGCGGGTGGCACCGGCCTCCCGCAGCGCGTGGTCCATCAGCTCGATGCCGCGCAGCGAGTCGACGTAGCAGATGAGGTGGAAGTCGGGGTCGCCGGCGAGTTCGGCGGCGAGCCAGCGCAGTGCGGCCGGGTCCACGACCTCGTTGGCGAGGAAGATCTTCTGGATGCCGTACGCGCGGTAGACGCGGACCTGGTGGGGGACGGCGGCGGTGATGCCCCAGGCGCCGTGCTCCAGCTGCCGGGCGAAGAGCTGCGGGGCCATACAGGTCTTGCCGTGCGGGGCGAAGGCGAGGCCGTGCCGGTCGGCGTAGGTCTCCATCAGGGCGAGGTTGTGCTCGACCGACTCGGCGGAGAGGGCGAGTACGGGGGTGGTGAAGCCGCCGTCGAAGAGGTTGCGGCGCTGAGCGGCCAGTTCCCTGACGGTCAGCCCTTCGGCGTCCGGCGGGAGTGCCTTGAAGCGGTGATCGACCCGTTCATCCGCGAGTCCCTTGAGTCCCTGCGCGAGCCGCTCGCCGGTCATCGGCACTCCTCCAAAAATCCTGTTGCATCCTCTGCAACACTCATTGCGCGTATCGCTTGCCGCTGTCTAACATCCGGGCCATCGCCCGGTCAATGGTGTGAAGCATCGCGGGAAACGGGCCGGAAGGGGCCCTGGACAGCGCCCCGGACTGCACCCGGATACGGACCCGGACTGCACCCGGACACCGACCCGGACTCCATCCGGATGCCGACCCGGATGACACCCGGACGGTACCCGGACCCGCACCCGGACGAGACCTGGGCCCACACCCCGGACGGGACCCGGGCCCGCCGCCCCGGCCGCGCCCGGGTGAGCCGTACAGCGAAGGAGCGCATCCGATCGTGACCAGGCCCTCGAACACCGGCGGCGGCCCGGCCCCGGACGACGTACCCGTTCCGGACGGCGGACCCGCACCTGACGTCGATGTGGTCTGCCTCGGCGAGTCCATGGTCACCTTCCTGCCGCGTCTCCCCGGGCGGCTCGCCGATATCCCCTCCTTCGACCGCGCCATCGGCGGTGCCGAATCCAATGTCGCCTGCACCCTCGCCCGCACCGGCCACAGCACCCGCTGGATCTCCCGGGTCGGCACCGACGGCTTCGGCGATCACCTCCTGGCCGCGATCGCCGACTGCGGTGTCGACGTCGGCCACGTCCGGCGCGACCCGCTGCGCCCCACCGGCGTCTACTTCCGCACCGCCGGCGACCGCGCCACCGACACCCATGAAGTCGCCTACTACCGCACGGGTTCCGCCGCCTCCGCCATGACGGCGGCCGACCTGGACCCGGCCGCCCTCCACACCGGCCGGATCCTCCATCTGTCCGGCATCACGGCGGCGCTCTCCGCGGACTGCCTCGGCCTGCTGCGGGAGCTGACCGCCCGCCGCCCCGGCCGTCCGCTCGTCTCCTTCGACGTCAACTACCGGCCGGGGCTGTGGCGCGACCCCGCACAGGCCCGGGTGCTGCTCGAACTCGCCCGCGGCGCCGACCTCGTGTTCGTGGGCGATGACGAGGCCCGGGACGCATGGGGGCTGCACGGCCCCCGGGCCATCCGCGAGGCGCTGCCGGAAGCACACACCGTGGTCGTCAAGCAGGGCAGGGACGGCGCCACCGTGTTCCGGCGTACGCGGGAGCCGCGCGGGCTTACGCGGGAGCCGGTCGGGCGTACGCGGGAGTCGGGCGGGCTTATGCGGGAGCCGGGCGGCCGTCGCGACGCCGCCACCGCGACCGGCAGTGCCACCGACACCGACACCGACACCGCTACCTTCGTTCCCGCCCTGCGAGTCGGCCTCGTGGCAGCCACCGGTGCCGGAGACGCGTTCGCCGCCGGGTTCCTCTCCGCCACCCTCCGCGGGCTGCCGGACCGCACCCGCCTCCGGTACGGCCATCTGTGGGCCGCCGCCGCCCTCACCGTCCCCGGCGATCTCGCCACTCCGCCGAGCCGTCCGTACGCGGACCGCCTGGCCGCCCTCGACGACCCGGCCTGGGAGAGGCTGCACCTCGCTCCCGGCTGGACCGACGCCGACGCCGACGCCGACGCCGACCCCGAGGCCGAGCCCGACGCCGACCCCGACTCCGACACATCCGGCCGGCGGGCCGACGAGGAGGTACCCACCCAGTGAACGACCCACGCGAGAGAAGCATCGAGAGGACCAGCGAGAGGATCAGCGAGAGGACCAGCGAGAGGTGCGCCCCGGGTGACGACGGGGCGGTCGGGCGAAGCGAGGTGCCGGAATGAGTCAGACCGTCGACCGGGCGCTGAGCATTCTGCCGCTGCTCGCCGAGGGGCCCGCCGACCTGGGCCAGGTTGCCGACCGGCTCGGCGTCCACAAGTCCACGGCCCTGCGGCTGCTGCGTACCCTCCATGAACACGGCTTCGTCTACCGCCAGTCCGATCAGCGCTACCGCCTCGGAGCCCGGCTGTTCGCCCTCGCCCAGCAGGCCGTCGAAAGCCTCGACGTACGCGAGATCGCCCACCCCCACCTCGTCGAACTCAACGAGAAATGCGGACACACCGTCCACCTCGCGGTCCACGAGGAGAACGAGGTGCTCTACATCGACAAGGTGGAGAGCCGCTACCCGGTCCGGATGTACTCACGGATCGGCAAACCCGTCGCGATCACGGTCGCCGCGGTCGCCAAGCTGCTCCTCGCCGACCTCCCGGAACCCGAGCGCCGCGCCCTCGCCGAGAAGCTCGACTACCCCCACTACACGTCCCGTTCGACCACCGACGCCACGGCGTTCCTCGCCGAACTGGCCACGGTCCGCGAACAGGGTTGGGCCACCGATCTCGGCGGCCACGAGGAGTCCATCAACTGCGTCGCGGCACCGGTCCGTGGCGCGGACGGACGCCTGGTCGCCGCCATGTCGGTCTCCGCACCGAACGTCGTCGTCACCGCCGAGGAACTCCTCCGGCTGCTCCCGCTGGTCCGCCGCACCGCCGACGCGATCAGCCGCGAGTACTCCGGAACCGCCGTTCCCCCGCCGGCCCTTGCCCCCCACTGAACCGGAACTGCCTCAACTGACCCCGTACAGAAAGGCGAACCCCATGACCGAGAAGACCGCCCTCACCCCGGCCACCCACACCACCCCGCCCGCGAAGTTCTCCCACGGCGTCAAGAAGGGCAACATCCTCCAGGTCGCCGGCCAGGTCGGCTTCCTCCCCGCGGTCGAGGGCCAGGCCCCCACCCCGGCCGGCCCCACCCTGCGCGAGCAGACCCTGCAGACCCTCGCCAACGTCAAGGCCATCCTCGAAGAGGGCGGCGCCAGTTGGGACGACGCGATGATGATCCGCGTCTACCTCACCGATGTGGCGCACTTCGCCGAGATGAACGAGATCTACAACGCCTACTTCGAGGAGCAGGGCCTCAAGGAGGCCCCCGCCGCCCGCACCACCGTCTACGTCGGTCTGCCCAAGGGCCTCCTCATCGAGATCGACGCCCTCGCCGTCCTGAGCTGAGCCACCCCCTGTGCCTTTAGATCCTCCCCTGGCACGTCTGCCAGTACCTCCGCGCCATCTGCCGCACGGCAGGGCACCCCGCACCGCCGGGGCGCCCTGCCGCGGTCCCCCCTGCATGGAAATCCGCTGTCTGCCACCGGAGTTCGCCCATGTACCTCGCCGCCACGACCGCCGCCCCGGTCACCTTCCCCCAAGCTCTTGAGGAGCAGGGGGCACCTCCCTCACCACCGCACACCGGTGGACTGCTCGCCCTGATACCGGGCACCGCCGGGCTTCTGACGGTCGCCGCACTGGGCATCGCGCTGCTGCTCGTCCTGATCATCAAGGTCCGGCTGCAGCCGTTCGTCGCGCTGCTGACCGTCTCCATCGCGGTCGGCCTGGCCGCCGGGCTCTCGGTCACCGAACTCTTCGGCACGGTCCAGAAGTCCGACGCCGTCTCCCTGATCGAAACCGGTATGGGCGGCATCCTCGGACACGTCGCCATCATCATCGGCCTGGGCACCATGCTCGGCGCGATCCTCGAAGTCTCCGGCGGCGCCGAGGTGTTGAGTGCCCGGCTGCTGCGCCTCTTCGGCGAGCGGCGCGAACCCCTCGCCATGGGCCTGACCGGCCTGATCTTCGGCATCCCGGTCTTCTTCGACGTCGGTATCTTCGTCCTCGCCCCGATCGTCTACGCGGCGGCCAAGCGCAGTGGCAAGTCGATCCTCCTCTACTGCATGCCGCTCCTCGCGGGCCTCTCCATGACGCATGCCTTCCTGCCGCCGCACCCCGGCCCGGTCGCCGCCGCCGGTCTCTTCAAGGTCGACCTGGGCTGGATCATCCTCATGGGCCTCGTCTGCGGCATCCCGGCGGTGCTCGCCGCCTGGGGCTACGCGGCCTGGATCGGCAGGCGCCTCTTCGTCCCCGTCCCACAGGACATGGTCGAGGCCGCCGAGGAGGCCAGGGCCGCGGTCACCGCGGGGAAGGGCGCGGCCGGTGTCGCGGCGGGGAAGGGCGCGGCCGGTATCACCGCACACGAGGCGCCGGTCGCCCTCCGCACCGTCCTCACCATCATCGGCACCCCCCTGCTCCTCATCCTCCTGGCGACCTTCTCCTCCATCGCCCTGGCTCCCTCACCCGGCCGCTCGGTGATCGAGTTCTTCGGCCACCCCTTCGTGGCCCTGACGATCGCCCTGCTGCTGTCGTACTACCTGCTGGGCCTCCGCCGCGGCTGGTCCCGCAAGTCCCTGGAGACGGTCTCCACCGCCTCGCTCAAGCCGGTCGGCAACATCATTCTGGTGGTCGGCGCCGGCGGCATCTTCGGCGCCGTCCTCAAGGGCAGCGGCGTCGCCACCGTCCTCTCCGACACCTTCCACCACGTCGGCCTCCCCCTCATCGTCCTCGCCTACCTCCTCTCCCTCGTCCTCCGCGTCGCCCAGGGCTCCGCCACGGTCGCCATCGTCACCACGGCCGGCATCGTCGTCCCCCTAGTCGACGGCCAGAGCCTCCCCCCGGCCCACCTGGCCCTGATCATCATGGCCATCTCAGCCGGATCGATCTTCGCTTCGCACGTGAACGACGGAGGCTTCTGGATGGTGTCCACGTACTTCGGCATCTCGGAACGCGACACCCTCAAGTCCTGGACGGTGCTGGAATCCGTGCTGTCGGTCACGGGGTTCGCGGTGGCGGCGCTGGTCAGCATCTTCGTGTAGCGCCAAGGGCCTCGCCGATCGTCCGGACCTTCCGGCGCCTCATCACCGTCGGCAGCAGCACTCGCCGTGCGCTTCGGCTCGCCGGCTCGCTGCAGGCTCGCGGCCTTGCGTATCAGCATGTGGGTGAGCCTGGAGCCGGTATTCCCTCCTCTGTTTGAATGAGCCCCCGGCAGGCATTCCAGGAGGTGACGGACACATGGTGTCCACGGAGAGCATCCTCGCGTTCGCGGCGATGTCGCTACTGGTGATCGTGATTCCGGGGCCGAGTGTGCTGTTCGTGATCGGCAGGGCTCTCGCGCACGGCCGCCGCACCGCGCTCGCGACCGTCCTCGGCAACCTGATCGGCTCGTACGTCCTGGTGAGCGCCGTGGCATGGGGCCTCGGCGCGCTGGTGGAGACCTCGGCGGCGGTCTTCATGGGCGTGAAGCTGGCCGGTGCGGCCTATCTCGTCTACCTCGGTGTGCAGGCGTTCCGGCACCGCAAGGAGATGCGCGCGGCGGATATGGAGGCGCCCGCGGGCGGGCAGCGCAGCGATCTGCGCACAGTCCTGGACGGCATTTTCGTGGGCGTCACCAACCCCAAGGGCCTCGTCTTCTTCGCGGCGGTACTGCCCCAGTTCGTGGACCACGCCGCGGGTCATGTGCCCTCCCAGATGATGGTGTTGGGCCTGGTCCCGGTCGGCATCGGCATGATCACGGACACCCTCTGGGGCCTGGGCGCCTCGGCAGCCCGTTCCTGGTTCGCCCGCTCGGACCGTCGTCTGTCCATGGTCGGCGGGGCGGGCGGCTTCGCGATGATCGGCCTGGGTGTGACCGTGGCAGCGACTGGCAGGGCGGACTGAGGGGCCCTTTCGGAGAGCCCCCCGGCCAGGGCGGACTGAGGGGCCCTTTCGGAGAAGCCCCCGGCCAGGGCGGGACGGCTCAGCGCCGCAGTGCCCACTTCTGCACGGACTCCAACGGACCGGTGGCGAAGCGGCGCAGCCACAGCGTGGAGCCCACCATGAGGACAGCGCACACCCCGGCCCACAGCCCCATCACCCACCAGGGGCGGCCGGTGTCTCCCCAGCGGGCGGTGAGGCCGAGTCCGATGCCGTAGCAGAGCAGCATGCACAGCAGGTTCTGCAGCACGTACGCGGAGAGAGCCGTACGGCCGACAGAGGTGAGGCCGGTGGTGAGTGGACCCGGGCGGCGCACCCGGCTCACCACCGCGCCGATCAGGCCGATGAACCCGACCGCCAACAGCGGAGCGGCGCAGTACCGGTCCAGAAAGAAGAGGTCGCTGCCGCCCACGGCGGTCGCGGCGGTGAGCGGTGCCCCGAGACCGAGGCCCCAGCCGAGCATCCGCGCCCGGATCCGCCGGCCCGTCCCGTCCATCGCGAACGCGCCCGCCCGGAACAGCCGTACCCCGAGCAGGAACAGGAAGACCATGAGCCCGAAGGCGAGCACCGGCTCCAGGCGCAGCGCGATACCGGTCTCCAGCCGGAACGCGATCTGGTCGAGGTAGCTTCCGTGCGCGTACAGGTCGACGATCCGCTGGGACACGCCGCCTCCGCCGACGCCTGCGTTCCGGCCGTCTCCGACGAGCAGCGCGGTGAGCGCAACCATCAAGGCCAGGTGCAGCCCGGCCGCCCACCACATGGCGCGCCGTCGTGTGCGCTCCGACCGGGCCAGCAGCCAGGCGACGAGGAGCGCGGTGACCGCGTAGCCCATCAGGACGTCCCAGGCGAAGACGAGGACGAAGTGCAGGGTGCCCTCGGCGAACAAGAACAGCGCCCGCCACTTGTAGCGGCCCGGCCAGGGCTGTCCGCGCCGGGCGGCGGCGTCGAACTGGATGGCCAGGCCGACCCCGAACAGGATCGTCAGCATCGAGAAGGACTTGCCGTTCGCCACGAGTTGGAACAGGCTCTCGGCCGCCGCCGGAACGGAACCGTATCCGGCGTGCCCGGAGCTGTTCTGCAGGAACCCCCACTCGGCGCCGGGACTGGCGAAGACCCAGACGTTGGTCATCAGCGTGCCGAGGATCGCGGTTCCGCGCAGTACGTCGAGCAGCGGGAGCCGGCCACCTCCGGTATCGGAAGAAAGGGCCGGTGAGCGCAGTGTCTGGGTCATGACGTCATCATCAACGCGTCCCGGCCGACATTCCTCGTGAGCGCAGACGAACTGCCCTACATCGAAAGATGCACCCGCTGGGAGATGGCTTAACTCTGTGGTCGGAGGGGCGCGGAAAACCTCGTAATTCTTTCGCCCGACCCCCTCTCCCGGTCCGAACCCCGGTGCACTACGGCAACCTTGGCAGGTCACAGGCATCGTCGACCAGGCCGGGAGCGGCATCGAAGGTCATGAGCCCGAACTCGTGAAGTACACAGAGAAAACCGCCAATAAGGCATGCACATTCACGCGTAACGGGCAGTGAAATTCGGTGAGCATGGCCATGCCCGCACTGTTTCCCATCCGACCCGGCAGTCGTGGACGGGGCGCCCGGCATGGCATCGGACACCCCGTCGGGTCACACCGCGTGCGGCGGTGGGTATGGCGCGGGTGCCCGTCGTAAAGGCTGATGCGGAGCGCGTCGTCGCGATAGCGCAGTGACAGATAGACACTGTCGGCCGGAGTGAACATACAGGCAGACGTTGCGAGTTCACCGATCACCTGAACCGCGGCGGCGGTCACATCGCACAGGCCGTGTGCCTCCAGGATCGTACGGGCGGCAGAGCGCGCTACGGCCGGACTGGCGAGCGCGGCGGGAAGAGTGAGGCTGTAGGCCAGGAGTGGGGAGGGAGGGTGCCGATGCCCACCAGGGCCACGCCCACAGAGCGCCAGAAACGACTCGCCTCATGGTCCCGAGTTCACTCATGCTGATGCACAACTCGCCAAGTACCGGGAGCACATGGACTGGATGCACGCGCGTACGCTCGCGGCGCGCGAATCCCGCGAATTCATTCACCACATCGTCCGTCAGCTCTGAGGAGGGTCACATGGCTCAGATCTCTTGGGAAGATCCCTTTTGCGCGGAAGGCAACAACTGTTTTCGCATAGGTACTGACGATCACGGCAACGCCTATGTCGCCGTGGCGGGTGCCGAGGACGCCTACGTGACCGACACGCGTGAAGCGCTCCGCACTCTCACCTGTGACATCAAGGCCGGCAAGGCCGACCACCTGCTGTAAGGGCTCGGTAGGCGGTGGCGCGATGGCGCTCTTTCGCTCCTGCCGGCGCGGGTGATCTGCTGCTGTCGTTCTGCTGCCACATCGAGCGCTCACTCTGGAAAGGAAGGTCACCATGCAAAACATCAACTGGGAAGAGCCCTACTGCGGCGAAGGAAACAACTGCTTCCGCCTCGGCACCGACGAAGACGGCAACGCCTATATCGCCGTAGCGGGCGCTGAGGACGCTTACGTGACCGACACGCGTGAAGCGCTCCGCACGCTCATCCGTGACATCAAGGCAGGCAAGGCCGATCACCTGCTGTGAAATCTCGCGGGCCCGCGCCGCTCCGTGGCGGTGCGGGCCCGCTCCTTGAGGCACTTGCTGTCAGGGGCGGGCCATTCGCTGCTCCTCCGGCCGCACTGCCGACGTACCCTGGTTCAGGGGCCGGTCCATACCGAGTCCGGGAACTCGGCGACAACGTCGGCCATGACCTCCGCGAGGCCGACGACCTTCTCGTGGGGCCTCCTTTCCTTTAGCCACCCGATCATCTGATTCTGGTGCAGCCGCCACCCCATCTTCGCGTCCGCAGTCATTCTGCCGACCTGCTCCGTGATGACCAGCTCGGCGAATGCAGGGTCAACGGAGCATTTGACCATGCGGGGGTGGCGACCAGGGGGGAGGCGAACGGGGCTTCCCGCGCGAGGTGGAAAAGGGTCCGTGTGAAGCGAGCGGACCAACGCCTCGACGGAGACCGCGGTGTCGGGAAGGCTTTTCGGCAGGGAAAGGACTGCAACAGAATAGTAGTTGACGTCGGTAACGTAGCGTCCGCCTCTGTGCACGGCAGCCAGGTGGAAGAGCGTCGTGGCGTAACTGCGGACCTGTCCTTCCAGTACATGTGTGGCGTGATTTCCGAGTACGCCGAAGGGGTAGCCGGGGCGACCGAACATGTCCACCCAGTGGCGGGATTCCCTTTTCCGGTAGTGATGCCATTCAGGGTCTTCGCGATATTTGCGGATGCTCTTCCTGACCTGCCACATGCCTACGGTCTCCCCTCAGCCCTCATATGCGCCGTCCGGGTCGGTCAGCGCCGAGCGGGGTTTGTCGAAGGGGCTCTGGGGGTGGTCGGCGGTGCGGTCGGTCTCGTTGGCGTTGGCATCCCCGTACACCACGCCATTGGCACCAGCCTGCCGCCCCGGGCCGAAGGTCGGACCGGACTCGGGGTCTCGGTGCCGTCCCCCTCCGCCGTGCTCATACCGGGCCTCGCCGCCGTGTACCGACGCGCCGCCCGCCGCGCCGCCGGCGGCGCTGGTGATCAGGTCCGGGATGATGTTGGCACCCGTCTTGCTGCCCTGGGCGATGTCGACCCCGTCAGCAGCCATCTGGCCGCCCGCGCTGGTGGCGGCGCCCGTGGTCATCTTCCCGGCGAGTCCGTTACCTGAGATCACATCGCCGAGTGCGTTGGGCATCTTCTGGCCCAATGTCCGGCCACCCGCCCCCAGTGCGGTGCCGACGCCCCCGGCCACCGCCGCGTCCTGGAAGTCCTGGCCCCAGGTGACCTTCTGGCCGGTGAACACCTGTCCCAGCACGTTGCCGGTGAAGTTGCCACCCACGTTCGTGGCGAACTCCATACCGAACTTCAAGAATTTGTTACCCGCCATGAGACCACGTAGGGACTCAAGAGCCGATTCGATCGTCTTGAGGACTTTGGCGAGCCTCGCAACGACGGCTCCGGCCTCGGCGACTTCGGCCGCCGCGCTCCCGGCGGCAACCAAGTCGGAGAAGCCCGCGGTGATCACGGTCAGCCCGACGCCCACGGCCGCAGTGACCGCGAGCTCCTCAAGAACGTGCTCCACTTGTGTATTGGTGTCCTCGATGTGGTCGGCTGCCTGCTCCAACTCCTTGGCGACAGCATGAAAGCGGGGCAGCGCTTGGTCGATCTGCTCCTTGGTGTGCGTCCAGTGCTCGCGGAACCCCGTGGCGGCCTGGCCGCCCCACTCCGACTCGCTTAACTCATCGACCTGCCGACCAAGGTCCGCCCCCGCCGACTTCAGGTCATGGGCCATCTCCCGCCACGCCTCGGCACACTTGCGCAGCACCTCTGGGTTGCCGCCGGGCTTAAGGATGTGGAAGCTCTTCTCGATCTGCTGCTGCTCGGCCATGTCACGCGCCCTTGAATGCGTTCGCCTGGCCGGCATCGGTGTGCTCGTAGTTTGCGGCTGTGTGATTCAATCCGGCGGCATAACCGGAAAGTTGTTTGCGCAGCTGCTGCAGGCTGGTGACAGTGGCTCGCGTCATATCGACATATTTGGCAAGAGCTTCAGTGGATTCGCTGAGCACCCCAAACGCAGAATCAACATTCTCGGCCTTATCGGCAAATTGCTTGACTTGCCCTTCGAGTCGGTCGTTCACATGCTTGAAATCCGTGGACAGCGTCCGGAGTTTGTCCGGGTGGACACTGAAGTGTTCATGCGTCATAGCGGCCCCCTGTCGCGAACATGATTTTCCCCCGAACAAGCTAACGGTTTCCGAGGTGAGGCGGATACGCGCGCGCGTTAAAGTCGCGGCAAGGGGGGAAATTCTTGGAATGCGGCGGGCAATGGGGCGGTAAACCATCCTGGCCGGCGTCGCTCGGCGGGCCGCGCCGCAGCGGCGCGGCCCGCCTCTCGTCACGGCAGTGGCTGGGTCAACTTCCCTTGCAGTACTGCCCTTCCTTCCCGATCGCCCGGTAAGGACAGTCGGCGATCTCCAGGAGTTGGAGGACCGCCTCGCGGTTGCGGGCTGTTTCCTTCGGGATTACCGAGTCCTTCGGGTAGAAGCCGCCGGAGCCGAAGGATGACGGGTACATCTCGAAGGTGTACGCGAAGATGCGCTGGTCGCCCCACAGCCAGTCGTCGATGGCGCCGTCGGTGATGTAGAGGTCGCTGGACTGTTCGGGGGTGTAGCCGTTGGTGGCGGCCATGTTTTTGCCGATGGTGGCGAAGGCGTCGTGGTCGTCCTGGGTCATGCCGGGGCCGGTGTCGTCGTTGGTGAAGCCGAAGGGCCAGAGGACGAGTTCGCTGTAGGTGTGGAAGTCGATGGCGGCCTTGATCTGCTGTTTGCCGCCGACTTTGCGGCCGTGGACGAATTTCGAGACGACCTTGACCTCGGGGGCGGAGGCGGCGGAGGCGCCGCGATAGGTCTCGTCGCCCGGGTTGGTCGAAGAGCCGTCGCAGCAGCCCCACTTGAAGTCCCAGTTGCGGTTGAGGTCGGTGCCGACCTCGTCGGTTCCGGCGTTGGGCTGGCGGTTCTTGCGCCAGCTGCGGAAGTCGCCGGAGGCGATGTCGTACGCGCCGCCGTCGGGGTTCAGGTCGGGGATGATCCAGATCTCGCGGGAGTCGAGCATCTTGGTGACGCGGGAGTCGCTGCCGTATTTCGAGGTGAACTCGTTGAGGAGGTAGAGGGCCATCTCGACGGTGAGGTGTTCCCGGGCGTGCTGGTGGGCGGTGAAGAGGACTTCGGGTTCCTGTTCGTCCTTGGTGACGTTCTTGCTGAGTTTGAGGGCGAGGAGGTCGCGGCCCTCGTGGGAGGTGCCGATGACCTGCTTGCTCAGGATGTCCGGGTGCTTGGCGACGAGGGCGTCGATCTCCTTCGTGGCCTCGTCGTAGGTGTGGTACTTCGTGTAGCCGGCCGGGAAGTCGTTGACGCGCGGCTTGTGGGGGGACGCGGTGTCTTTCGGCGGGGCGGGCAACGTGCGCAGTCCATAGCCGAGTTGGCGTACCCCGGCCGCCTGGGCGCGGGTCGCGGTGATGACGACCGCGCGGGTGTGGACCTCGTCGATGCTGACGCCGGTCGAGGTGAGGGCGGTGCGCTCCGTGGGGGTGGAGGGGCCGGTGACCTCGTACTGGCGGGGGACTTCGGCGCTTTGCGCGGCGCCCGGGGCGGGACGGGAGGGTGGCGTGTCCTGCGCCTGGGCGGCGGCGATCGGGGCGGCGAGGGTGAGGGAGAGGAGCGCGGCGAGGACTGTCGTGCGTCCGCCGCGGATACGTGGTCGCATGCGGTCTCCTGTGGGGTGTGAGGCGAAGCGACGGCGTCAGTTTTGGGCGGTGTCATGCTCGGGACAAGACGTCGGGCGGCCAAATGTGGGGGCGGTCGGAACCGGCCACCGGAAAGTGGCGAATCCCTCAACTTCCCCGTGACAGGCGGAAATTGATTGCCAGGCGGTGCCGAGTCGCCAACAATGCGCACGACAAACCGAAGCCCCTCGGAAGGACTTCGGTGAACAGACGCTGAGAGGACCCCCACATGAATCGACCTCTCGTCGGCACCCTGGCCACGGCCGCACTGGGCGCCGCAACCCTGCTGGGCACCGTCGGAACGGCGTACGCCGCGCCGCAGAACAGTGCCCCGCACCCCACGCAGCACAAGACCAAGCAGCACAAGACCAAGGCGGCGGACTTCGCCGGCACCGTCGCGCTGAGCAACTGCTCCGGCTCGGTCGTCCGGATGCCCGGCTCGAAGGCCGACGACCCGGCGCTGGTGATGTCCAACGGGCACTGTCTGGAAGGCGATATGCCCGGCGCCGGTGACGTCGTCGTCGACAAGCCGTCCAGCCGCAGCTTCACCCTGCTGGACAAGTCGGCCGGTGAGCTGGGCACGATCAAGGCCACCAAGGTCGCCTACGCCACGATGACCGACACTGATGTCTCGTTCTACGAGACCGACTCGACCTACGCCGAGATCGAGAAGAAGTTCAAGGTCAAGCCGTTGGAGATGGCCACCGAGCACCCGGCCAAGGACGCGAAGATCAGCGTCGTCTCCGGCTACTGGAAGAAGGTCTACTCCTGCGGCATCGACGGGTTCGCCCCCACCCTCAAGGAGGGCGAGTGGACCTGGAAGGACTCGGTCCGCTACACCCCGGAGTGCAAGATCATCGGCGGTACGTCCGGCTCGCCGGTGGTCGACACCGCGACCGGCAAGGTCACGGCCATCAACAACACCAGCAACGAGAGCGGCGAGAAGTGCACGCTCAACAACCCCTGTGAGGTGGACGAGAACGGCAAGACCACGGTGCGCAAGGGCATCGGCTACGCCCAGGAGACGTACCAGATACCCAAGTGCTTCGGCGACGGCAACAAGCTCGACCTGAACGCCGAGGGCTGCGTCCTGCCGAAGCCGAAGGCCACGCGCCACTGAGCTGAAGCAGGAGCCACACCCCAGGCCCCGTGCACGCGCTGCGCGGGGCCTGGTGGTGGGGCGGCCGCCTCCGGCCCCCAACGGGTCGGACCCTCCCCCACATCCGCCGTCCCGCACCCACCGCCTCTGTCAAAAGGCAGAGTCGGCAGAGTCCCGGATCGTCCTGAGGTCCACGTCTGGCCGTCCGAGGCGATCAAGACGAGCATCGGCCCCGGAACCGGCACCCGCGACCAGCCCTACACCGTCGTCGGCGTCTACCAGGACAACCCCACCGCCCAGGACGTCCTCGGCTCCCGCACCGAGGTGCAGAAGCACAGCTTGCTGCGCGACTCCGTGCAGCGCGTCCTGGTCCGCACCACCGACGGCACGGTCTCCAAGGACCGGGAGAAGCAGCTGCGCGACGCCGTGAGCAACAGCCCGCTGCTGAAGGTCCAAGACCGACATCAGCCGCATGATCCGCCTGGAGGCCATCTGCGTCGCCGCCTTCGGCACCCTGCTCGGACTGGCCGGCGGGCTGTTCGGGGCGTGGAAGGTCAGCGGTCTGTTCAACGGCGCGATCCCGCAGTACTCCTACTCACTGCCCTGGCCCACCCTCGCCCTCGTGGTCCTGCTCTCGCTCGCCGTCGGCGCGGTCGCGGCCGCCTTGCCCGCCCGACGGGTCGCTGCCCTCAGCCCCCTGCGAGCCGTCGCCGCCGCCTAGCACGCGTCATCCCGGTCATCGACATGCGCTCCGCGTCAGCCGCTCCCGTCTCGGCGGGGGCGGCCCGCCGCACGGGCACGGCACCGAGGGTGCGCAACCTCGGAGGGAAGGGGGAGGGGGCGACTTCCGGCCGCCTGGGCGGGTGTTCCTCTGCGGGGCGCTTGGCCGGTATCTGCCGATTCCCTGCGGGGTGATGGTCGTGACGAGTAGCCCAGAACGTGTTCTCTGGGACGTATCTCTGTGGATAAAGTGCTGAGCGAATGGCGCCGATGGCGCAGAGCTGTGCCGATCCGCGGTCCCGGGACCCCCGGCGGCCGGAGGGAGTGGGGGAGCGACGTGCCGACCGCGATTGCAGTCACCAGTCCGGACCTCGCGCTGCCGTCGACCGACCGGCAGACACCCGCCGCCGTCGTCCTCCAGGCACCACAACTCCAGCCGCTGGACGACGCCCTGACGGAGACCAGCGCGGTACTGGAACACCACGGCCATCTCATCGCGCTGTACTCCTCCGCCTGTCCGCCGGAACACATCCGCCGGCTGCACACCCTGCGTGCCGTACTGGAGAGCGACCGGATCGCCATCGTGCCGCTGTCCCTGCCGCCGCTCGGCGTGGCCTTACTCGCCCGTCAGCTGCGGCAGTTGTCGTTGTGTGAGATCAGCCCGGGGGTGCTGGCCAGTGCGGCCCGGCTGCTGACGCATTACATTCACGCGGGCGCCCTGCTGGGCAGCGTCAGCGGCCTGGACCGGGTCGAGGTCGATCTGCGGGCGCATATGAAGTCCTGGCTTCCCGGCGCGCATTTCGCGGTGCTGGCCCATCCCGAGCCGCAGTTGCTGCACCTGGACCGGCACAGCACCGAGGCCGGACTTCCGGGGCCCGGCTTCGCCACCCAGCTCGCGGTCGCCCGCGGCCAGCTCACCTCGGAGTGGGTGACCGGCGCGCTCGCTCCGGCCTGGCAGACGCAGGGGGTGTACGAGGCCCGGCTGCCGGCCGAGTCCGCCCGGTGGTGGGGAACACCGAAGCTGATCGAATTCGCGGCGGCCATACCGGACGTGTCGGTCCTCTACCAGTTGGTGACGTCCGTACGCCGCGAGCAGTGCGGCTGGTGCGGTCTCGAACTCCTCGGCGACCGCTGTGCGTTCTGCGCGGCCCCGCTGGCGAGGGAACGGGCGACGGGGGGTGGCGGCTCGGGCCAGGGGCCGACGGCCATAGGTGGGCCGGTATCCGGGCCGACGGCCGGGTCCGTGTCCGCGCCGGTATCCGGGCCGCAATCCGGGCCGGGTTCGCCGGTGCGGGGCGGCGCGCATGCTCAGGACAGCCCCAGTGGCCGTGGCCCCAACGGACATGGCTCCAACGGACATGGCTCCAACGGACGTGGCCCCAACGGACGTGGCGGACCCGGCCAACTGGACGTACGCGGACCGGATCTCACCGCGGGCGGCCCGGCCGTACCGGGAATCCCGCACGGTTCCGGCAGCCCCGTACCGGGAATCCCGCACGGCTCCGGCCGCCCCGTACCGGGAAACCCGTACGGGTCCGGCCAGCCGGTGCCCGGAAACCCCTACGCGTCCGACACCCCCTGCGCCCCCGGCCAGTGGGACCTGCCCGGCCACCCCGACTTCGCCCCTCATCCCGCTCATGCCGCTCATCCCGCCTATCCCGGCCATCCGGATCTCGCCGGTCACCCGGACACCCCCGGCACCCCCGGCACCCCCCGGACGGTGGCCCACGTGCGCTGAGCCCGACCGGGCCGCCATGGCCCCGCCCCACCCCGCCGGCCTGCCGGACCGGCGTCGGCCGCCCGCCCGGGTGGTCCCGCCCGGCGACCGCCCGCCCCTGATGCCTTGTCCGACCGCCCGCCCCTTCCCCCCGTCCCGATCGAGGTCCCTCCCCCATGAACTCACGCCAGCGCCGCGGAGTGATCCTGCTGCTCCTGTCGGTTCTCTGTGCGGTCGGCGCGTTCGTCGGCGTGCTGTCGGTGATCAAGAACGTCGAGTCCAAGGTCGGCCCGGAGAAGACGGCCTACCGGCTGAAGACCGATGTCGCGGCCTATAAACCCCTGAACCCCGGGCAGTTCGAGAAGGTGCGGATGCCGGAGCGGTGGCTGCCGCCCACCGCCGTGACCGACCTGGACCAGCTCAGTGGCAGGATCGCGGTGACGCCGCTGAAGAAGGGGTCGCTGCTCCAGGACGACATGATTGTCGAGCGGCCCGCGCTGAAGGCCGGGCAGCAGGAGATCGCCATCATGATCGACGCCGCCACCGGGGTGGCCGGCAAGATCAACCCCGGTGCCCGGGTGAACATCTACGCCACGTTCGAGGGCAAGCGTCCCGAGGACAAGCCGGTCTCCCGGGTCATCGTCGCGGGGGCCCAGGTCATCGACGTCGGCAAGCTGACGCCGCTGGAGGCCAAGGACCCGGGCGACACCACCCCCGCCCGGCAGGCCGGTGAGGCCGTCCCGATCACCTTCGCGCTGAACACCCAGGACGCCCAACGGGTCGCCTACGCCGAGTCCTTCGCCTCCCACGTACGGCTCGCCCTGCTCGCCCCCGGCAGCGAGCACGCCATACCGCCCGGCCAGCGCAGCTACACCCTCGACGGCGACAAGTGACCCGGAGCCTCAGGTGACCATCCGCATCCTCCCGGCCATCGGTGACCCCGACGCCGCACGCGCCGTGTCCTCCCTGCTCCACCAGCTGCCGGACGCCGAGCCCGCGCCCACGGTCGCGGACTCCGCAGCGCTGCTCCATGCGCTGGCCGGTGCCGCCGCGCAGGGGGCCGGGGCAGCGGCCCCGGGTGCGGGTGCCCCGCCCGCCGCGGGCCAGCCGTCCGCCGTGGAGGCGCTCCCCGAGGTCGTGCTGGTCCACGAGCGGATCGGGCCGACACCGGCGCTGGAGCTGATCCGTGAGGTGGCGCTGCGCTTCCCCGCCGTCGGCGTCGTGCTGATCACCACGGACGCCGGGCCCGCGCTGTTCTCCGCGGCGATGGATGCCGGGGCCCGTGGCATCGTCGGACTGCCGCTCGGCTACGAGGAGTTGGCCGCCCGGGTGCAGGCCGCCGCTCAGTGGTCGGCGGGTGTACGGGTCCACCTAGGGGGCAACCCGGAGGCGGCTCCCGGGCCGGCCGGCACGCTGGTGACCGTGACGGGCGCCAAGGGCGGGGTCGGCACCACCGTCACCGCCGTCCAGCTGGCGCTGGCGGCGCGGGCCGCGGGCCGCAGCGTCGCGCTGGTGGACCTGGACCTCCAGTCCGGTGATGTGGCCTCCTATCTGGACGTGCAGTTCCGCCGCTCGGTCGTCGATCTGGCGGGCATTCAGGACATCTCCGTACGGGTGCTCCAGGATGCCGTGCACGATCACCACACGGGCCTCGGCCTGCTGCTGGCGCCCGAGGAGGGGGAGCGCGGGGAGGAGGTCGACGACCGGGCGGCCCGGCAGATCATCGGCGCGCTGCGCTCCCGCTACGAAGTGGTGCTGGTCGACTGCGGCTCCCAGATGCAGTCCGCCAATGCCGCGGCCGTCGAACTCGCCGATCTGGCGCTGCTGGTGACCACCCCGGACGTGGTGGCCGTACGGGCCGCCAAACGGCAGGTCAGGCTGTGGGACCGGCTGCAGATCCGTAAGGCGGAGGACACCACGACCGTGGTCAACCGCCTCACCCGGAGCACCGAGATCCAGCCGCCGCTGGTCGCCAAGGCCACCGGCACCCAGGTCGCCCGGACCCATGTGCCGGCCGCCTTCAAGGAACTCCAGCCCTGTGTCGACGCGGGCCGGATGCAGGATCTGGACAACCGGTCCACGGTCAAGCAGGCACTGTGCGCGCTGGCCGGCGAACTCGGCCTGGTCGACGCGCCGTCCGTACGGCAGGGCCGCGGCAGCCACCGGGCCCGCCCCACGCTGACCGGGCGCAAGCGCAAGGCCATAACGCCGGGGGCGGCTCCCGGTTCCGGGGGAATTCCGGGCCAGACATCAGGGGCGGCCTCCGGGGCGGGCCCGGGTGCCGGTGCCCGGTTCGGTGCCCGGCGCGGCTCCGCGGCGGCGTCCGGCGGCCAGGGGCCGTTCGACCCGTCCGGCCCGTACGAGGAGGGCTGAGCGGTGCGGCGCCCGCTGGGCGGCGACGACCGGGGGCAGGTGGCCGTGGAATTCATGGGGCTGCTCCCGCTGATCCTGCTGGTCCTCGCCCTGCTCTGGCAGCTGGTGCTGGTCGGGTACACCTACTCGCTCGCCGCGCACTCCGCCGACCGCGGCGCGCGGGCCGCCACCGCCACCGAGGGCGGCGGCGCGGGCGCCTGCCGTACCGCCGCCGAGGACCAGCTGCCCAGTTCCTGGCGCGCGGGCGCCGCGACCTCCTGCGGAACGGAGTCGGGCCTGTGGAAGGCAACCGTCCGGATCAAGGTCCCGGTGCTCTTCCCGGGCGCGGGCAACTACCCCTGGACGGTCACCGGCTCGGCCGGCGCCGCGAAGGAGGACGCCGGGTGAGTGCCGTACGTCTCCTCAGCCGGCTCCGGCCGTCCGCCCGGCTCCGGCTCCCCAGGCGGCTACGCCTTCCCGCCCGGCTCCGCGGCCCCGGCCGCGACCGGGGCACGGTATCCATCGAATTCCTCGGCTTCCTGCCGATCCTGCTGGTCGTCGGGCTGGCCGTGGTCCAGCTCGGCCTCGCCGCCTTCGCCGTCCAGCAGGCCGGTACGGGAGCCCGCGCCGCGGCCCGTACCGCCTCGATGGACGAGACCGACCACCCGCCCGACCCGCAGGCCGCCGGCCGGGCCGCGATGACCGGCTGGGTCGCCCGCGACGCGCAGGTCTCGGTGGACGGCGGCGGGGGCGACGCGGTCAGCGCGACCGTGCGCGTCACCATCCCCTCGCTGGTGCCCGGCGTCGCCGACTTCGGCACCGCCTCCCGCAGCGCCACCATGCCCCGCCCGCAGGAACCCGGCGCGCTGGGCCTTAGGCCCGCCGCGGCCCCGTACGAAGGAGCACCCCCGCGATGAGCCTGAAAGCCCGGATCGTCGCACCCGAACCGGCCGGTGAGGCGCGCGAGGACAGCCATATGGTGGCCGTCTACCGCGCCAAGCTGCTCGAAGAGATCGACCTCGCCGAGATGTCCTCGCTGGCCGCGGCCGAGCGCCGCTCGCGGCTGGAGCGCGTACTCGGCCACATCATCAGCCGTGAGGGCCCGGTGCTCTCCACCGCCGAACGCGCCCAGCTCATCCGCCGGGTGGTGGACGAGGCGCTGGGCCTCGGCGTGCTGGAGCCGCTGCTGGAGGACGCCTCGATCACCGAGATCATGGTCAACGGCCCGGACCAGGTGTACGTCGAGCGGGCCGGCCGGGTCGAGCTGCTGCCCGTCCGCTTCGCCTCGCACGAGCAGCTGATGCAGACCATCGAACGGATCGTCTCCACCGTCAACCGGCGGGTCGACGAGTCCAATCCGATGGTCGACGCCCGGCTGCCGTCCGGCGAACGCGTCAATGTCATCATCCCGCCGCTCGCGCTGAACGGCGCCACCCTCACCATCCGCCGCTTCCCGCGCGCCTACACCCTCGCCGAACTCATCGGCATGGGCACGCTGGACGAGCAGATGCTGATGCTGCTGGCGGGGCTGGTGCGGGCCAAGTTCAACGTGGTGGTCTCCGGGGCCACGGGTGCGGGCAAGACCACCCTCCTCAACGCGCTGTCCGGGCTGATCCCGGACGGCGAGCGGATCATCACCGTCGAGGACGCCGCCGAACTCCAGCTCCAGCAGAGCCATGTCATCCGGCTGGAGTCCCGGCCGCCCAACGTCGAGGGCAAGGGCCGGATCACCATCCGCGATCTCGTACGCAACTCCCTGCGCATGCGCCCCGACCGCATCATCGTCGGCGAGGTGCGTGGCGGTGAGACCCTCGACATGCTCCAGGCGATGTCGACCGGCCACGACGGCTCGCTGGCGACCGTGCACGCCAACAGCGCCGAGGACGCGCTGATGCGGCTGCAGACCCTGGCCTCCATGTCGGACGTCAAGATCCCCTTCGAGGCGCTGCGGGACCAGATCAACAGCGCCGTCGACTGCCTCGTCCAGCTCACCCGGCACGCCGACGGCTCCCGCCGGATCAGCGAGATCGCCATCCTCGACTCCCGCGGCCACGAGGATTACCGGATCGCCACGGTCTGCCGCTTCGACGCCGAGCCGATGGGCGCCGACCGCATCGTGCACGGCCGGTTCCGCTACTTCCCGCTGCCGCGCCGGGTCGCCGAACGCCTCTTCATGGCGAGCGAGCCCACTCCGCCCGCCTTCGGCGTCGCCACCCACGACGACCAACTCGCCACCCGGAAGGCCACCTCATGACCGGCGGGAACGACCTCGCCCTGCTCGCCATCGGCGCCACCCTGCTGTGCGGGCTGCTCGCGATCGCCGGCGCCCGGACGTACGCGGCCGGGCGCGCCCAGCGGCAGGCCATCGTCGACCGGCTGGCCGACGAGCGCGGACTGCCGGTGTCCGGGCGGCGCCGCTTCCCGTCCGTCGACCGGGCGCTGCGCGGTACCCGCTTCGGACGCCGTCTCGAACTGCGGCTGACCGCCACCGGCCTGGACGTCACCCCCGGCGAGTTCGTCGTCTATCTGCTCGGCGCGGTCCTGGTGCTGTGGCTGCTCGCCCAGGCCACCCTCGCCCCGTTCTTCGGCCCGATCGCCGCGCTGGTCGCCGTCTGGGCGGCGTTCGCCTTCCTCAACTGGCAGCGGCAGAAGCGCATCGAGAGGTTCATCAACCAGCTGCCCGAACTCTCCCGGATCCTCGCCAACGCCACCCAGGCCGGGCTCGCGCTGCGGACCGCGCTGGGCATGGCGGCCGAGGAGCTGGAGGCACCGGCGGGTGAGGAGCTGGCCAAGGTCTCCGACAAGCTTGCCGTCGGTCACTCCGTCGACGAGGCCCTCGGCGAGCTGGCCGAATGCCTGCCGTCCCGCGAACTCGTCGTGCTCGTCACCACGCTGGTGCTCGCCAACCGGGCCGGCGGCACGGTCGTCGGCTCGCTGCGCAACCTCACCAAGACCCTGGAGGAGCGCAAGGAGACCCGCCGGGAGGTCCGCACCCAGCTCTCCCAGGTCGTGGTCACCGCGTATGTCGTCCCGCTGCTCGGCATCGGCACCCTGCTGCTGATGAACCGGATCGCGCCGGGCGCCATCGACCGGATGACCTCCTCCTTCCTCGGCCAGCTCGCGGTCGTGGTGGCCTTCGCCCTCTACGGGCTCGGGTTCTTCTTCATCCGCCGCCTGTCCAAGATCGACGTCTAGGTATCGGTATCGCCATGGCACTCGGAATCCTGCTGGCCCTCGCCTTCGCCCTCTCGGTCGCCGGTATCTGCTGCGGCATCGCGCTCTACCGGCGCGAGGCCCGGCTGCCGCCCGACCTGGCACTGTCCCTGGAGGTCGGCGCGACCCGCACCACGGTGGTCGGTTCGGCGGTGGACCGCACCGGGATGCGCTACGCGCCGCTGGTGCTGCGGCTGATGGGCAACAAGCGCACCGCCCGGGTCCGCCGCCGGATCGACCTGGCGGGCAATCCGGGCGGGCTGACCGTCGACCGGTACGCCGCCCGGCGCGCCGTCTACGGGGCCCTCGGCCTCTTCGGCGCGCTGGTGATGTTTCTGCGCGGCCAGCCGCTGCTCGGTGTGCTGATGGTGCTCTTCGGCCTCTTCTGGACCGAGGTCGGCATCTGGGCCGCCATCCGGCAGCGCAAGGACACCATCGAACGCACCCTTCCGGACTTTCTGGATGTGCTGGCCGTCGTGGTCAGCGCCGGTCTGGGCTTCCGTCAGGCGCTGGACCGGGTCGCGGAGAAGTACGAGGGGCCGTGGGCCGATGAACTCCGGATCACCCTGCGGCAAATGGACATGGGCGTCAGCCGCCGGGCGGCGTTCGAGGAACTGCGCAAACGCAACGACTCCGAACAGGTCGCGCAGTTCGTCACCGCCCTCCAGCAGGGCGAGGAGCTGGGCGCGCCGATCGTCGAGACGCTGATCCAGATCGCCGACGACATGCGCCGGACCGATGCCCAGAACGCCCGGCGCCGGGCCGCCCGCGCGGTCCCCAAGGCCACCATGGTCGTCACCACCTTTATGGTTCCGGCCACGATGATCCTGCTCATCGCCGGATTCTTCCTGGGCTCGGGCACCAACTTCGGCTCACTGATGGGCAGGTGACCGGTGTGACAGTGCCCATCCGCGGCCCCGCCTTCCCGTCAACTCCTTCGCAACAGCAACGAGTTGTGTCACAGTGGGTGGGCAGACAGTTGCGCTCCCACTAAGGTGCGGCAGGATCGTCCGGTCTGTACGGGCAGGGAACGGGGCACGGTCCCGGAGGGGGAGCGGGGGTGGATAGAGTGCGACTGAGTGGCCGAAAGACGACGTTGTGCCTGTCATCCGGGTTCCCGAAAGAGGATTCGGTACGGATTCCCTGTTCCGGGCATGCTGTTCCGGCGTACTTTTCTGGTGTCGTGAGCGCGGCCGAACGCGCCGACACTACGGGGACAGACCAGCCGGACCAGAGCGGTACGGCCGCCCACGGAGGGGAAGACGATGGCGAAGCGGATTTTGGGGAACGACCGGGGACAGACCTCGATCGAGTACCTCGGCATCATCGCGGTGGTCGTGGCGATCGTCCTGGTCCTGTCGACCACGGACTTCGGCAGCCAGATCGCGAACGCCATCGCCAACAAGATCTCCGACGTCGTCGGCATTTAGCCCGCACCGCCATCACCGTGCCGGCCACGACCCCACGCAGCCGCCGGCGCGACGCAGGGCAGGCATTCCCGCTCTATATCGTCGCGGTCGGGGGCCTGCTCTTTCTCGCGCTCGCCTTCTTCGCCGTCGGACAGGCGGCGGCCACCCGCAACGGCGCGCAGACCGCCGCCGACGCGGCCGCCCTCGCCGCCGGCCAGAAATACCGCGACCTGCTGCTCAAGAGCCTGCTCGACGGCCTCCGTGACGGCAGCTATCTCACCGATCCGACGGCCTGGGAGGAGCTGCTGAACGGGCGCGGCACCCCGTCCGAAGCGGCCTGCCAGAGCGCGGACTGGTTCGCCGGACGGAACGGGGCCGAGCTCTCCGGCCCCCGCTGCACCCCCGACTCCTGGCCCACCTCGTTCGCCGTCCAGGTCACCACCCTCAAGACCGTGGGGAATTCGGTCATCCCGAAGACCAGCGGCACCCATGCCTCGGCCGAGGCCAAGTCCGTCGTCGGCCCCCGCTGCACCCTCGACCCCGCCACGGACGACACCGGCGGGACGGACGACAAGGGCGGCAAGGACGGCGGCGGAGGCGCCGACGACGGGGGCAAGGGCGGCAAGCACGACAAGGACGACGACACCCCCGCCCCCGTCGAGATCACCTGCGACGGCAAGCGCTGGACGCTCGACCCCCGCCACCTCCAGGAACTGCCCGAAGCCGCCGACCTGTTCTCCGTACGCCTCGCCCATTGACCGCCCGCACCGACCACCCCCCTTGAGACGACCAGACGACGATCAAAGGAACTGCATCCCATGAGCATTCGGCGCACCACGAAGGCCGCCAGGGGAGCGGTCGCCATGGCGAGCGCGCTCGGCCTTGCGCTCGTCGTGGCCGGCTGTGGTGGTGACAGCGGCGGTGCGAAGGGGACGGACGGCGACAAGCCACCGGCCCGCAGCACCGCCCCCAAGGACAGCGGCCCCGGGGCCCCGGCGGCCGACTCCGACAAGGTGATCGGGGAGATGAAGGGGCCGGACGGTGTGGTGGTCACCTTGCACTCCGTCGTCCGGGACTCCGGCGGCTTCGTCACGGTCAACGGCACGGTCACCAACCGCGGCACCCGCGCCTTCAACGCCATCGACTGGCGCTCCAACGAGACCGAGCTGCGGTCCCGTTCGTCCATCTCCGGGGCGACCCTCGTCGACAAGGCGGGCAAGAAGCGCTATCTGGTGCTGCGCGACACCAACGGCGAATGCCTGTGCACGACCGGCCTCAGCGGACTGATGCCGGGGGCCAGCCGCCCGATCTTCGCGCAGTTCCCGGCGCCGCCCGCCAAGGTGACCGAGGTCGACTTCCAGCTGCCGACCCTGCCGCCGGCCAGCGTGCGGATCACGGACTGAGCGGGCACCGATGACCGCGACCCAGATGCCCCGAGGCCGCCGGGTGCGCCGAGCGCCCCGCAGCGCCGCCACCGCCGCCGCCGCGCTGCTGCTCACCGCGGCGCTGACGGCCCCCGTCGCGCACGCCGATCCGCCGGGCGTGACCGAGAACTCCAGCCCGCCGGTGCACATCGACCCCGGCGACCCCGATCTGCGGATGGTCCAGGGCGCCAAGCTCGCCCCGTCCAAGGTCCTCAACATCAAATCGATCGTCGAGGCGGACGACGGCTCCGAGCGCCGCCAGGACACCAACGACAATGTGACTTTCGCGCTTCAGGCGGAGGTCCTGTTCGACAAGGACAGCGCCGAGCTGTCCTCGGACGCGGTGTCCCGTATCGACACCATCGCCTCGGAGATCAAGAAGCAGAACGCCACCAGCCTGCGGGTCTTCGGCTTCACCGACAATCTGGGCTCGGCGAGCCACGGCCTGGTCCTGTCCAAGAAGCGCGCCAACGCCGTCCAGCAGGAACTGGCCAAGGACCTCGGCTCCTCCGTCAGCTTCCAGATCCGCGGCTACGGCGAGCAGTACCCGATCGCCGACAACTCCACCGAGGAAGGCCGCAAGAAGAACCGCCGGGTGGAGGTCAGCTTCCCGCGCGCCTCATGACCGGGGCACGGCGGCCGCCGGGGCCGGCCGCATACGGCGACGGATGACCACACTGCCCACCACCTTGTCGTGCAGACACCGGCGGAGCCCGTCCCAGAGGCAGGACAGCGGGTCCAGCAGGGAGAGCACCGGCACCACCCACATCCCCAGATGCGCCAGATGCCGCCCCAGGGCGGCCCCGTAGGACAGCGGCCTCCCGTCGGCGAGCCGTACGACGCTCAGCCCGCACAGCAGCTTGCCTGCCGTACCGCCCCAGCGGGCCGTCCACAGCGGTGAGTAGACGAAGAGCAGTGCCAGGGCCACCAGGACCGTGGCGTAAAACGGGGTGTTGTCGCTGCTGCCGCCGAACGTGACGACCAGGCCCGCACCCAGGCTGACCAGGAACAGGACCCCGATGGCCAGCGCCGAATCGATGAGCAGCGCGAGCAGCCGCAGCCCCTGGTTGCCGAGCACCCCCGGAGCCGGACCCTGCGCCGCCGGAGACCCGGGGTACGCGGGCCCCGCCGGAAGTATCTGCTCGGGTGTCGGTGTCACGTTCATGCCGCGCATGTGACCATCCGGGGGCGTACGGCAGCAACTTGACACCGGCAGCGGCCCACCGGCCGCCGTCAGCCGCTGACTTCCACACCCAGCCGCAGCCCGGGGCGCACGCCCCACCGCGCCATCGCCCCCGCCTCCGTCTCCAGGACATGCCGGGCGCGCAGGCGGGGGAGCCCCAGTCGTCCCGGGCGCATGGTCCGTACGGCCAGTACGGTCAAGTCCCGGCTCAGGTAGGCGACATCGATCGCGAAGCGCATCCGGAAGGTGTGCACCCCGCTTGCCGGGGTCAGCAGCAGTGCGCCGTCGATGCCGTCCCGCCCCAACAGCCCGCGTGCGCGGGCGCGGTAGGACGCCGCGATCTCCAACGGAATGCCGCCCTCCGCGCCGTACAGGACTCCCGCACCGTTCTCCCAACGCGCCATGGACAGCGTTCTATCAGCTCCCACCGCTCCGGCTCTTTCCCGGCGAGCGCCGCCGGGCGGCTTCTAGGCTCGACGCGTGCCAGTGATGCTGATGGTTCTCGCCGCCGCCTACGGGGCCGCGGCCGGGCTGCTGCTGCCGCGGCCCGCCCACCGGATGGCCGTCGAGCCCGAGGAGGAGTGGCGGGCGGTCTGTCCCGGGGGGCATGCGATCGCCGGGCCGGGCCGGGGCTGGCTGGGGCGCGGGCACTGCCCGGAGTGCGGGGCGTACGGGCCGGGTGCGCTGCCCACGGCGGCGGCCACCGCGCTGGTCTGCGCGGCGCTGGCGGCGGCCACCGGGCCACGGCCGGAACTCGTCGCCTGGCTGGTGATGACGCCGGTCGCGGTGCTGCTGGCCGCCGTCGACCGGCGGGTCCGGCGCCTGCCGGACGTGCTGACGCTGCCGCTGGCCGCGGCGGGAGCGGTGCTGCTGGGGCTCGGCGGCTGGCTCACGGGGGAGACCGCGGCATGGCGACGGGCCCTGCTGGGCGGCCTGCTGCTGGGCGCGTTCTATCTGGTGCTCTATCTCGCGAACCCGCGGGGGATCGGGCTGGGTGACGTCAAGCTCGCGGTCGGGCTGGGGATCGCCCTGGGGTGGTACGGCTGGCGCACCCTGGTCACGGGCGGCGCGGCGGGGGTGCTGATCGGTGCGCTCTACGGCGCGGGGCTGCTGCTCGTACGGCGCGGGGCGCGGGATACGGCCATGCCGCTGGGGCCCTTCATGATCATCGGGGCGTTCTGCGGGCTGCTCCTGGGCGCCGCCGCGGTGGCCTGATCCGCCCTGTGCCGGAGCCTCCGGTGCCACCCGTCCCGCCCGAGCCACGCCGCCGCGCGCGCCGGTGCACGCAGCACCCCTCCTGCGGGGTTATGGTGGAAACCCCCCCTCGGGCCGGTCCGTATCCCCCCCACGGACCGGCCCGCTTTTTTGTGCCCGCACCGACGGCGCACGCCAGGGCGGCTGGAAAGCGCCCCTCAGGGGGCGCGGGGAACTGCGCGACCAGCCACGACGGCGCCGCAGCCGCCGGACGGAGCCGCAGCTACAGGACGGCACCGCGCGCCGCTCCCCGCGGAGCGCCTACCGCCGCGCCCAGATGTTCACGCCATCCGTCGTCTTCGCGAACTCATCGATCTCGGCCAGCTCCGCCTCCGTGATCGCGGGCGCGTCCAGGGCCGCGATATTGGCCTCCAGCTGGGCGACGCTGCTGGCGCCGATCAGGGCGGAGGTCATCCGCTCGTCGCGCAGCACCCAGCGCAGAGCGAGCTGGGCCAGCGACTGGCCACGGCGGGCGGCGATCTCATTGAGGCCCCGGAGCCGGCGTACGACCTCGTCGGACAGCAGATTCGGGTCCAGCGACTTGCCCTGGGCGGCGCGCGAGCCCTCGGGGATGCCCTGGAGGTATTTGTCCGTCAGCATCCCCTGTGCCAGTGGCGCGAAAGAGATGCAGCCCATGCCCTCCGCCTCCAGGGTGTCCAGCAGCAGATCGTCCTCGGTCCAGCGGTTGATCATGGAGTACGAGGGCTGGTGTATCAGCGCCGGTACGCCCATCGCGCGCAGGATGCCGGCCGCTTCCCTGGTCTGCTCGGCGCTGTACGAGGAAACACCGGCATACAGGGCCTTGCCCTGCTGGACGGCGGACGCCAGCGCGCCCATCGTCTCCTCAAGCGGGGTCTCGGGATCGAAGCGGTGCGAGTAGAAGATATCGACGTAATCGACGCCCATCCGCCGCAGTGAGGCATCCAGCGATGAGAGGAGATATTTCCGCGAACCCCATTCGCCGTAGGGGCCGGGGTGCATCAGATATCCGGCCTTCGTCGACAGAATCATCTCGTTGCGGTAGCCGCGGAAGTCCTGTGCAAAGATCTTTCCGAAGTTCAGCTCGGCGGACCCGGGTGGCGGACCGTAGTTGTTGGCCAGATCGAAGTGGGTCACGCCCAGGTCGAAGGCGCGGCGCAGGATGGCGCGCTGGGAGCTCAGGGTGCGGTCGTCCCCGAAGTTGTGCCAGAGTCCAAGGGAGATTGCGGGGAGTTTGAGTCCGCTGCGACCCGTTCGCCGGTACTTCATCGAGTCGTAGCGGGATTCCGCTGCACGGTAGTCGGTGCCAGTCATGCTCATCTCCCTATCACGTACTTGTGACCGACCTGATTGGGCTGTCGAGACAGCCGAGACGTAAAGTTGCCCACTTGAGGCGACGGGGCGACCGCCATTGGCACGGAGGGGCTGGACCACACATGCTGCGATCTTCCGGGATGCGCATCCCTTATCCGCCTGCACTGCGCAATCTGGTCTATCGGCTGTACGCGCGCAGGGTGGAGGGTCGCCTGGATCACACCCAGGTGCCCAAGCACATCGGCGTCATCCTGGACGGCAACCGGCGCTGGGCGCGGGCCGACGGGCGGACGACCGAACAGGGCCACCAGGCCGGTGCGGCCAAGATCAGTGAGCTGCTCGGCTGGTGCGAGGAGACCGATGTCGAGGTGGTCACGCTGTGGCTGCTGTCGACGGACAACCTCGACCGGCCCGAGGCCGAGCTGAAGCCGCTGCTGGGCATCATCGAGAACACCGTCCGGGATCTGGCCGCCGACGGCCGCTGGCGGGTGCACCACGTCGGCAACCGCGATCTGCTGCCCACCGCGACCCAGCAGGTGCTCAAGGAGTCCGAGCAGACCACCCGCGACAACACCGGCGTGCTGGTGAACGTCGCGATCGGTTACGGCGGCCGGCAGGAGATCGCCGACGCGGTGCGCTCGCTGCTGCTGGACCACGCCGAGCGCGGCACCTCCTTCGAGGAGCTCGCCGAGGTCGTCGACATCGACCTGATCTCCGAGCACCTCTACACCCGCGGCCAGCCCGATCCGGACCTGGTGATCCGTACGAGCGGAGAGCAGCGGCTGTCGGGCTTCATGCTGTGGCAGAGCGCCCATTCGGAGTACTACTTCTGCGAGGTCTTCTGGCCGGCGTTCCGGAAGGTCGACTTCCTGCGCGCGCTGCGTGACTACGCGGCCCGGCACCGGCGCTACGGCTTCTAGACCGGGTCCGACCGGCCCCGGGGCACATCCTCCCGAGAGCCCCTTCCGTTCCGCCAGGCGTGTTACATCCCATACGCTCTCATGCGTCCCGGACATCCCCTGTTGTCACGGTACGTCACCAGGCCCCGCCGGCCCATGCACCTCCGGCGGGGCCTCTTCTGACGCACCATCCCCTCGCGACTCACCCGAATGCCGCAGCCGCTCGGCGATCACGCGTTACCCAAGGTTCACCGTCCGTGCGTCATATGCCATGGCATGGCTACGGAGGTTCGAGGGAATATCCCTTCCAGGTCGGCGTCAGGAACCAGCCATCAGGCGCCGCATCTCAGCGGGCGGCATGGGGCCGCTCGCCCGGGAGGCCCTTTGCACATCACGGAGGTCCGTGCGCACCGCACGGTCGACGCGGAGGGCCGGCGCTCGGCCCGCGCATCGTGGCCCGAGCCCGGTCCGGTCCCGAGGACGCCGCCCCGAAGCGGTGACCCCGGGAGCACACCGCCCCGCGACGCCGTCGCACCCCAACCTCATCCGAGGGGGTTCGTCCATCCGTGGTGAACATCAAGCAGCGCCGTGAGAACGACCGGCGCACTTATGTCCTCGACACCAGTGTCCTGCTGGCAGACCCAGGCGCCATGGCCCGCTTCGACGAGCACGAAGTCGTGCTGCCGGTCGTGGTGGTCACCGAACTGGAGGCCAAGCGGCACCACCCCGAGCTCGGCTACTTCGCCCGGCAGGCGCTGCGCCTGCTGGACGAGTACCGGGTGCAGTTCGGGCGGCTGGACTCGCCCATCCCCATCGGGGATCTGGGCGGGTCACTCCGGGTCGAGCTGAACCACTCCGACCCCGGGATCCTGCCCGCGGGCTTCCGGCTCGGCGACAACGACTCGCGGATCCTCGCGGTGGCGCGCAATCTGCAGGCCGAGGGGTACGACGTCACGGTGGTCTCCAAGGACCTGCCGCTGCGCATCAAGGCGTCCTCGGTCGGGCTGCTGGCCGAGGAGTACCGCGCCGAGCTGGCGATCACCGACTCCGGCTGGACGGGGATGGCCGAACTCACCATCTCCGCCGAACAGGTCGACGATCTCTTCGCCGCCGAGACCGCTCATGTTCCGGAAGTCTCCGAACTTCCGGTGCATACCGGGCTGGTGCTCCAGTCCGAGCGCGGCAAGGCGCTCGGCCGGGTCACCTCGGACGGCGGGGTCCGGCTGGTGCGCGGCGACCGGGAGGTCTTCGGGATCCACGGCCGCAGCGCCGAGCAGCGGATCGCGCTGGACCTGCTGCTGGACCCGGATGTCGGCATCGTCTCGATGGGCGGCCGGGCCGGTACGGGCAAGTCGGCGCTGGCGCTGTGCGCGGGCCTGGAGGCCGTGTTGGAGCGCCGGCAGCACCGCAAGGTGATGGTGTTCCGCCCGCTGTACGCCGTCGGCGGGCAGGAGCTGGGCTATCTGCCGGGCAGCGAGGCGGAGAAGATGAGCCCCTGGGCGCAGGCCGTCTTCGACACACTGTCCGCGGTGACCAGCAAGGACGTCATCGAAGAGGTCGTGGGGCGCGGCATGTTGGAGGTCCTGCCGCTCACCCATATCCGCGGGCGGTCGCTGCATGACGCGTTCGTCATCGTGGACGAGGCCCAGTCGCTGGAGCGGAACGTCCTTTTGACGGTTCTGTCCCGTATCGGCGCCAACTCCCGGGTGGTGCTGACCCATGACGTCGCGCAGCGCGACAACCTCCGGGTCGGGCGGTACGACGGCGTGGTCGCGGTCGTCGAGAAGCTGAAGGGGCATCCGCTGTTCGCCCACGTCACGCTGAACCGCTCGGAGCGCTCGCCGATCGCGGCGCTGGTGACCGAAATGCTGGAGGACGGCCGGATTTGACCGGCGGTGAAGACGGCGCCGCCCGGCGAAGCGAAGGAGCTTAGCCGGGCGGCGTCGTGCTGCGCGTGGATATCCGAAAATAGTTTGCCGTAAACGAGGTGTGAGCTTTCACACCCAGCGGGGAATTGCCTCGCGCCGTCCGGGTCGGGCAGAGTCTGGGTCCTGTCAGGCCCCGCATACGGCAACCCATGCCCCTCAGGGGGTGCCTCCGGTCGAACGAAGGTGAAACCGGAGGGCGTAGCACCAACCAGAAACTTCATAGCGAGTCGCCGTATGCCGCCCGAAGAACCACGCGGACCCCGAGGGGGACGTACCGGGCCAGTGCCTCCCGTGACCAGCCGGACCCATCCGTTCAACCGGGCCCGGAACAAGGGGAGGCCAGCGTCAGGGGCACGATTGCGTCCGCGAGGTCACCTATGCGGGCGACGCTGGAAGGAAAACGTGTGAGCCGGATCTCGGTCCGGGGATTCGCCGTGGCATCCGCCACCGCGGTCACCGCCGTCGGCGCCGTGGTCGGCGTCGCGTCAGGCAACGAGGGCGTCTCGGTCGACGACACCGAGGCGGCCGCTGCCGACGCGACGATCGCTGATATCCCCGCGGGCGCACAGGCACAGGTGCAGACGGCTTCCCTGACGCAGCAGGCGGACGACCAGTCCACCCAGGCGGACGCGGCAGCGCTGAAGTCTGCGCAGGAGTCGGCCCGTAAGGCAGCCGCTGAGACCGCGCAGAACAAGAAGGACGCCGCGGACGAGGCGAAGGCGAAGAAGGAAGCCAAGAAGCGTGAGAAGGAGCAGGTCGCATCCCGCTCCGCCACGCGCGACGCGAGCGACTTCGTCTCCAAGGGCTCCTACAGCATCGCCGAGACGCAGGGCATCGCCCGCCAGATGATGGCGAGCGACCAGTTCCAGTGCTTCAGCAACATCGTGGACCACGAGTCCGGCTGGAACTACAAGGCCACCAACGCGGGCTCGGGCGCCTACGGGCTGGTCCAGGCGCTGCCGGGCTCCAAGATGGCCTCGGCCGGTGCTGACTGGCAGACCAACCCGGCCACCCAGATCAAGTGGGGCCTGAACTACATGAACGACCGTTACGGCAGCCCGTGCGGTGCCTGGTCGTTCTGGCAGGCCAACAGCTGGTACTAGGCCGTAAGCCGCACCACAGCACTTCCGAAACCCCCGAACGCGCCCGCGTCGGGGGTTTCGCGCGTGCAGCACAGGTAACGTCGTGCCGTCAGGTTGTGGCGCGTGGGAGGGGAAGAGGAAGGACATGTCCAGATTGCCTCAGTGGGTCGGTGGCCTCGGCGCCGGTCTGACGCGGCTCTCGCAGCGGCTGGAGGACCAGCGCCGCCGCGCGGAGGCTGCGGCGGCTTCCGCCGGCGACACGGATGAGCTGAGGCGTGCCGGGCACGCGGACGCCCCCGCGGCCGATGGCCCGGCGAACGACGGCCAGGTGGCCGAACATCCGGTGGGTGACCGTCCGGTGGGCACGCTCACCGTCCCCCGTACGCAGCTGCCGACGGCAGGCGACGGGGTGCCGGGGCCCGGGGTGGAGCAGGAGCCCCGGCCGGCCGCGAGCCCCCCGCCGGAGTCGGTGCCCGCACCGCCCGCGTACGCCCCGGCCGTTACGGCCCGCCCCGATCCGGTCGACGCGGTGCCGTGGGGCGTACGCGTCGCCGCGGAGGCGGGCTGGCGGCTGCTGGTACTGGCCGCGACGCTGTGGGTGCTGGCGCGCGCCATCACCACCATCGAACTGGTCGTGCTGGCCTTCATCGCGGCCACGCTGATCACCGCGATGCTCCAGCCCAGCGTGGGCTGGCTGCGCGCCCGCGGGCTGCCGCGCGGCCCGGCGACCGCGCTGACCTTCATCAGCGGGTTCGTGATCATGGGCCTGGTCGGCTGGTTCGTCGTGTGGCAGGTCCAGGACAACATCGACTCGGTCTCCAGCCGCATCCAGGAGGGCATCACCGAGCTCAAGGAATGGCTGCTGAAGAGCCCGTTCCATGTGACCGAGAGTCAGATCAACCACATCGCGACGAATCTGCAGGATGCGGTCGGCGCCAACACCGAGGCGATCACCTCGGCCGGGCTGGAGGGTGTCACCGTCATCCTGGAGGTGTTCACCGGCATCCTGCTCGCGATGTTCACCACGCTCTTCCTGCTCTACGACGGCCGCCGGATCTGGAACTGGCTGCTCAAGCTGGTCCCGAGCGCGGCCCGCGAGGGGGTCGCCGGGGCCGGGCCGCGGGCCTGGCGCACCCTGACCGCCTATGTGCGCGGCACGGTCGTCGTCGCCCTGATCGACGCCATCTTCATCGGCATCGGGCTCTACTTCCTCAATGTGCCGCTGGCCGTCCCGCTCGCCGTCTTCATCTTCCTGTTCGCGTTCATCCCGCTGGTCGGTGCGGTGGTCTCGGGCGCGCTGGCCTGTGTCATCGCGCTGGTCGCCAACGGGGTGTTCACCGCGCTGATGGTGCTGGCGGTGGTGCTGGCCGTCCAGCAGATCGAGGGCCATGTCCTGCAGCCGTTCATCCTGGGCCGGGCGGTCCGGGTGCATCCGCTGGCGGTGATCCTCTCGGTGGCCGCCGGCGGGCTGATCGCGGGCATCGGCGGGGCGGTCGTCGCGGTGCCCCTGGTGGCGGTCACCAACACGGTGGTCGGCTACCTCCGTTCGTACTCCAGGGAGCAGGCGCTGCGGATGTCGGTGGCCCCGCGCGGCGCCACCGCGATCAGCGTGGCCCCCACGCCGCCCCCGGCGCCCCGCCCGGCCGAGGGGCCCCGCGAGTAGCCCCGGCGCCCGCCGGACGCACAGAACCCCCGCAGACACCAGGTCTGCGGGGGTTCTGTGCTGCGGGGGTCCGCGGGTACCGAATTACTCGGCGAGCGCGGCTTCGGCGTCGAGGGTGGCGCCGACGGCCTGCAGGACGGACGCGATCTTGACGGCCTCCTGGATCGTCTCGCGGTCCACACCGGCCTTGCGGAGCACCTGCTCATGCGAGTCCAGGCACATACCGCAGCCGTTGATGGCCGAGACGGCCAGCGACCACAGCTCGAAGTCGACCTTGTCCACGCCCGGGTTGCCGATGACGTTCATCCGCAGACCGGCGCGCAGGTTGCCGTACTCCGGGTCCGACAGCAGGTGCCGGGTCCGGTAGAAGACGTTGTTCATCGCCATGATGGCCGCGGCCGACTTGGCGGCGCCGTACGCCTCGGCGGAGAGGTTGGCCTTCGCCTCCGGCTCCAGCTCGCGCAGCACCTTCGGCGAGCGCGAGGCGATCGCGCAGGCCAGCACGGTGCCCCAGAGCTGCTGCTGCGGCAGGTCACTGTTGCCGATGACCGAGCCGAGGTTCAGCTTGAGGTCCTTGGCGTAGTCCGGGACCGCGGACTTCAGTTCGTCGAGAGCCATGTCAGATCAGCCTCCAGTTCGCTAGCGGAGTGTCACTCGCCCGAGAGCAGCGCGACCGGGTCGAGGGTGTCGTCGCCCTTGGACCAGTTGCAGGGGCACAGCTCGTCGGTCTGCAGGGCGTCCAGGACCCGCAGGACCTCCTTGGGGTTACGGCCGACGGAGCCGGCGGTCACCATGGTGAACTGGATCTCGTTGTTCTGGTCGACGATGAAGACGGCGCGCTGCGCGAAGCCGTCCTCGCCCTCGATGCCCAGGTCGCGCATGAGCTCGTGCTTCGAGTCGGCGAGCATGGGGAAGGGCAGGTCGGTCAGGTCCGGGTGGTCCTTGCGCCAGGCGTGGTGCACGAACTCGGAGTCGCCGGAGAAGCCGAGGATCTGGGCGTCACGGTCGGCGAACTCGTCGTTCAGCTTGCCGAAGGCGGCGATCTCGGTCGGGCACACGAAGGTGAAGTCCTTGGGCCACGCGAAGACGATCTTCCACTTGCCCTCGTAGGTCTTGTGGTTGATCTGCTCGAACTCCGCGCCCTTCTCCAGCGAGACGCAGGCGGTCAGGTCGAACTCGGGGAACTTGTCACCGACAGTGAGCACGTACTCTCCTTGTTGCGCAGAAAGTCCTTTTTGGGGACTCTCCTTGAGGCTTGGACGGCTCACACAGTGGCACAAGAGGCATTGATCAGGGAAATAGCTAGACTGGTTGATGTTGATCGGAGGTGGTTATCAGTGGCTTCACCGGCGAGTCAGGGCGGCCGGCCGCGCCTGCCCAGCCTGTCCCAGCTGCGGGCGTTCGCGGCGGTGGCCGAGCATCTGCATTTCCGGGAGGCGGCGGCCGAGATCGGGATGAGCCAGCCCGCGCTGTCCGGAGCGGTCTCCACACTGGAGGAGACCCTGGGAGTGCAGCTTCTGGAGCGTACGACGCGCAAGGTGCTGCTGTCGCCCGCGGGGGAGCGGGTGGCCGCGCGGGCCCGGGTGGTCCTGGAGGCCGTCGGGGATCTGATGGAGGAGGCGGAGGCGGCCCGCGCGCCGTTCACCGGCGTCCTGCGGCTCGGCGTCATCCCGACCGTCGCCCCGTATCTGCTGCCGGCCGTGCTGCGGCTGGTCCATGAGACCTACCCCGACCTGGACCTCCAGGTGCACGAGGAGCAGACCGCCTCCCTCCTGGACGGCCTGGCCCATGGCCGCCTCGACCTGCTGCTGCTCGCCGTCCCCCTCGGCGTCCCGCAGGTCGCCGAACTCCCGCTCTTCGACGAGGACTTCGTGCTGGTCGCCCCCAAGGACCACTGGCTCGGCGGCCGCGGTGACATCCCGCGCCAGGCCCTCCAGGAACTGGATCTGCTGCTGCTCGACGAGGGCCACTGCATGCGCGACCAGGCGCTGGACATCTGCCGGGAGGCCGGCCGCGACGAGAACACCCCGGTGACGACCAGCGCGGCGGGCCTGTCCACCCTCGTACAGCTGGTCGCCGGCGGACTCGGCGTCACCCTGCTGCCCCGCACCGCGCTCCGCGTCGAGACCGGCCGCAACGACCAGCTCACCACCGGCTACTTCGCCGATCCGGCCCCCTCGCGGACCATCGCCCTGGCCATGCGGACGGGCGCCGCCCGCCAACAGGAGTTCGAGGAGTTCGCGGCGGCGCTGCGGGAGGCGCTGCGGGGGCTGCCGGTGCGGATCGTGCAGGGGTGAGGGTCAGGGGCGCGTGTACGTCAGGAAGGCCGCGCCGCTCTGCAGGACGGTGTGTTCGGTCAGTTCCCAGGTCTGCGGATCGAAGGGGGTGTCCCGGGAGAAGAGCGGGATGCCGCTGCCGAGGGTGAGCGGGCTCAGCTTGACGATCAGCTGGTCGATCTCCGGGTAGAGCGCACCGGCGAGTTCGCTGCCGCCCAGCAGCCAGATGTCCTTGCCGTCCGCGCCCTTCAGCTCGCGTACCTTCGCCACCGGGTCGGTGGCCACCAGCTCCACCGCCGGGTCCGGGCTCTCGGTCAGGGTCCGGGAGAAGACCAGATGCCGCAGGTGGGGGTAGGCGTCGGTGATCCCGGCCCGGAGGCCGATGTCATAGGTGCGGCGGCCCTCCAGGACGGTGTCGAAGCGGGTGGCCTCGTCGGTGATGCCGAGCGCCGACCGCGCGTGGACGGGCAGGACTTCCGGGAGTTCGGCGGCCAGGTGCTTGACGTAGTCGTCGGCGATCGGCCAGAAGCCGTCCGGACCGGTCGGGTCCGCGCCGTCGGGGCCGGCGATGAAGCCGTCGAGACTGGAAGCGATGCAGTAGACGAGTCGGCGCATGGAGGGCCCCCCTTGGGCAGTTGGTGTGCACTGCGGTGCCGGAATGATCTCGCAGATTCACTCCGTACGCAGGCCATCCGGCCGCATCAGGCGCCACAGCGGCGGCAGGCTCAGCGCCGTCACGAACAGGATCACGCCGCCGCCGATGCCGGCCATGCCCGCCACCACCGGGATGTCCACCGTCACCGCGCTGCCGGTCATCGTCAGCAGCAGCGCCCCCAGCGCCAGCCCGCAGACCAGCGCCAGGCCCAGGCCCAGGACGACCGGGAGGGCGGTCTGCCAGAGCACCGCGAGGCCCAGGGTGCTGCGCCGGGTGCCGTACGCATCGAGGGTGGACAGCACCCGGCGGCGCTCCTGGAACCGTTCGACGGTGGAGATGATCAGGCCCGAGCCGATCAGCAGCAGGGTGATCGCGGCGCCCGCGAACAGGCCGTTGCGGACGCTGGAGTACTGCGCGTCATGCGGGTTGTCGACCGAGGAGTGCTCGGCCATCGCCGGGTCGATACGGGCCGCGGTGTTGCGGATGTGCTCCACCGCGTCCGGAGTGCCGCGGTCGAAGTCGACCTGGTACTCCGCGCTGGGGTACCGGAAGCGGCCGATGTCGACCGCGGCGGGGGTGGCCAGCAGGTCGTACAGGATGCTGCCGGGGGCGCGCCCGGAGTGGCGCAGCCGGGCGTCGCCCGACGCCGTGGGGATCTTCCAGGGGTCCGGCCGTACCGGATCGCCCTCGGTGTACGGGGGGTTGAGGTCGAGGGTCGCGCCGGGCGTGAGGGCGGGGCCCCGGACCCGGCCGCGGGCGCCGGTGAGGAAGACCTCGCCGTCCCGGCAGGAGTCCAGCCGGGCCAGGGTGCGCAGCTCGGCGCAGCTGCCGATGGCGATCGTCACGACGCGGTTGACGGGCCGGGGCCGCCCGGGAGCGGTCAGCAGGTTGGCGTTCGTGTCGATCGTGCCGCGGGCCGCCGTCACGCCGGGGGTGGCGCGCAGTGCGGTGAGCGCCCGCTGGGTGTGCGGCCAGTCGTGGGCCGTGCCCCACAGACCGATCCGCGGCTGCCTGCCGGACTCGGCGTACGCCTGGGCGAAACCGGACTGCATGCCCGTCAGCAGCATATGGATCGCGATGGCACCGGCCACCGCGACGGTGATGCCGCTGACCGCGCGGGTGGCCGAGCTGCTGTTCAACTGGAGGCGGCGGACGGCGAGTTGCCAGGAGACCGGGCCGCCGCGCAGCCGCCCGACCACCGCGTCGACCAGCCAGGGCAGCAGCGCGGTGACGCCGAGCAGCAGCAGCATCGCACCGGCCGCGAGCCGGACGGTGTTGACCGGGGTGTCCCGCCAGGGGGACGCCCAGGCCAGCGGCACCAGCAGCAGGGTGCCCACGGCGGGCAGCGCCACCCGCCACCACAGCCGGCGGCGGACCGGCGGGCGGCGGCGCATGATGCCCAGCGGCTCGATGGTGACACCGCGCTGCGCGAACAGCGTCACCGCTACCGCCGCCGTCGGCACCAGCAGCGCGATCAGCGCCACGGCGGGCGGCGCCGGGGTCACGTCCGAGGGGAAGACATTGATGTCCCACAGCGTGATCACCGAAGCGCACTGCCGGCCGGCCAGGAACAGCGCCCCGCCCGCCACCACCCCCAGCAGCGAGCCGAACAGCGCCTCCCCGGAGGCGATCCGGCGGGTCGTCCGGACATCGGCGCCGACCAGCCGGAGCGCGGCCAGCCGGCGCTCCCGGCGCTCGTTGCCGAACCGTACGGAGGTGCCGATGAAGACCAGCACCGGCGTCATCAGCGCCACACACGTCATGATCACCAGGACCACGGCGGGCGCCCGCATCGGCTGCGGGTCCCACTCCTTGCCGAAGTGGTCGATGCGATAGCTGTCGGGCGCGGCGAGGGGGGTGGCGCTCCCGGCGAGATAGGTGAGCTCCTGCGGGCCGCGCAGCCCCTCGTCGCCGATGATGCCGGCCACCCGGTACGGCAGCCGCTCGCGCAGCAGCGCGCCCCCGGGGGAGTCCAGCAGTTCCTTGAGCGCCGGGGAGACCACCATCCGGCCGGGGCCGGGGAGTTGCCGGATGCCGGGCGGCACCGGCGGATGGGCGCCGTCCGGGCGCACCAGGCGGCCACGGACCGGCGCACCGTGGAAGACGGTGTCGGTCGAGGTGTAGCGGAGGGTGTCGTCGGCGGGCGGCGGTTCGTGCGCCTGGCCCAGGTTCTCGCGGGCCTTCTCCCGGCCGTGCCAGGCGTCCATCAGGCCCGGCACGGACGCGCCGAGCAGCAGCACGGCCACGCCCAGCGCGACACCGGCGGCGGTCAGCGCCGTACGGATCCAGCCCTCGCGGCCGCCGCCGGCCGCGAACCGCATCCCCATCGTCAGGTCACGGGCCCAGGCGCCGGGGCCGGAGCGCGGGGCGGACGCGGGCGGGGGTGTGGCGGGCGCGCCGTGGTCGCCGTGCCCGCCGCCGTCTTGGGCGGGCGGGCGCAGCGGGCTCATATCAAGCCCGCCAGCATGTCCTTGATTCTGCCGTCGCGGACGACGATCTCCCGGTCGGAGTAGGCGGCGACCCGGGCCTCGTGAGTGACCAGGACCACCGCGGCGTGGGTCTCCCGGGCGGCGTCGGTCAGCAGGGTCAGCACGCGTTCGCCGTTGAGGGAGTCCAGAGCGCCGGTGGGCTCGTCCGCGAAGACGACCCGCGGGCGGGTGGCGAGGGCGCGGGCGACCGCGATCCGCTGGCCCTGGCCGCCGGATATCTCGCCGGGCCGCTTGCCCCGGACGTCGTCGACCTCCAGGCGCTCCAGCCACTCGCGGGCCTGCCGCTCGGCCTCCTTGCGCTTGGTGCCGTTCAGCCGCAGCGGCAGTGCGACATTCTCCAGCGCGGTCAACTCCGGTACCAGCTGGCCGAATTGGAAGACGAAGCCGAAGTCGGTACGGCGCAGGGCGCTGCGCTGTGCGTCGCTGAGGCCGGTCAGCTCGTACGGGCCGTAGCGGACGGTGCCGGCGTCCGGGCTGATGATCCCGGCCAGACAGTGCAGCAGGGTCGATTTGCCGGAGCCGGACGGCCCCATGACGGCGACGACCTCGCCGGGGTGGATGGAGAACTCCGCGCCGTCCAGCGCCGGTGTCTCCCCGTACGCCTTGTGCAGCCCCTCCGCCGCGAGCAGAGATCCCTCCGGTGTCACGGGCGGACCGCTTCCGCCAGCTTGTCCAGCCGTGCGGCGGTCAGCTCCAGCCAGCGCAGATCGGCTTCGAGATGGAACAGGGCGTGGTCGCAGATCAGCTGGTCGGCGAGGTCGCCGCTGCGCTTGCGCTCGGTCAGTCCGCGCATCAGCCGCAGATGCTCGGTGCGTTGGGTGTCCAGCAGCTCGGCGGCGTTGCGGTCGGTCATCAGGGCCAGCACGATCTTGGTGTAGAGCGTCGACTGGAGGTACGGCTCGGGCTTTTCCGGGCGGGCCAGCCACTGGGCGACGTCGGTGACACCGGCGTCGGTGATCGCGTACCGCTTGCGCTCCGGGCCGGCGCCGGCCTCCACGGCGTCCACCTCGACCAGCCCGTTCTTCAGCAGCCGGGACATCGTGGAGTAGACCTGCCCGTAGTGCAATGGGCGGTCCTGGCCGAAGTTTTCGTCGAAGGCCCGCTTGAGGTCGTAGCCATGGCGGGGGCCGGACTCCAGGAGGCCCAGCAGCGTATGACCGATTGACATGCGGACCACCTTACTCGGGGGTGTTTCACCGGTGTATACACGCGCTGTATAGAGGTGGTCCCGGGGCCCTTCTCTGCGGGCCCCGGGACACCGGTCACTCCGTCCGCAGCCCGTCGGGGCGCATCATCCGCCACAGCGGCGGCAGGCTGAAGAGGGTGACCAGCAGGACGAGTGCGGCGCCGGCCGCGGGCAGCGGCCAGACCACCGACCAGTCGAAGGTCGACTTGCCCGCCATCCTGACGAGCACCACGCCCAGCCCGGCACCGCCCGCCAGCGCCAGCGCGAGCCCCAGGGCGACGGGGACCGCGGTCTGCCACAGCACCGACCAGCCGAGCGTCGCCCGCCGGGTGCCGAAGGCCACCAGCACCGACAGCAGCTGGCGCCGCTCGCGCAGTTGTTCCAGCGTCGTCACCAGCATGCTGGCGGCGATCAGCGCCAGCGTCGCGGCGGCGGCGACCAGCAGCCCGGTGCGCACACTGGAGTACTGCTTGTCGCGCTCCAAATTCTGCAGCGTGCCGACGCTCATCAGCGGGTCGATCCGGGCGGCGGTGTTGCGTACGTACTCGGCGGCGTCGCCGACCCGCGGATCGGTCTTCACCATCGCGCGGGCCGTCGGGTCGTCCAGCGCGGTGGTGTCCAGTGCGGTGGTGTCCAGGGCGCCCGGGGTCGCGAAGACGCCCGAGGCCGTCTCGCCCGAGGGGTCCTTGCGGGAGTCGATGATGCGGGCGGACTTCGGAATGGTCCACAGTCGCCTGCCGCGGTCGTGTTCGCCGGTGTGCACGTCCGCGTCGTTCAGCTGCACCCGGGCGCCGGGCCGCGCGGTCTTGAAGATCCAGTCGCTGTCGACCAGGCCGCTGCCGTCCTTGACGACGAAGACATCGCCGTCCTTGCAGGAGCCGGTGTGCGCCAGCTCGCCCAGGGTGGGGCAGTCGCCGACGGTGAGCGAAGTGATCGGGGCGAAGTCCTCGCCCTTGCGCAACGGGCCGGGCCGCCAGACGTATGCCTCGATGGTCGCGATGACGCCGCGTACGCCCTCGGTGCGGCGGAGCTGGTCGATCATCTTCCGGGCCGTGGCGACGTCGTGGGACGGCAGCGTCACACTCAGCTGAGCCCGGTGGGGATCCTGCCCGGTGACCTTCATGAAGTCCTGCTGGTTCGCGGAGACGAACAGCTGGAGGGCGATGGCCCCGGCGACCGCGACGGTGATGCCGCCGACCGCGCGGGCCGCGGCTCCGCTGCCCAGCTGGAGCCTGCGGGTGGCCAGTTGCCAGGGCACCGGGCCGCCGGTGAAGCGCCCCACCGCCGCCTCGACGACCCACGGCAGAAGCAGCGCGATGCCGAACAGCATCAGCACCGCGCCGCCCGCGATCAGATACGGGTTGATCCCTCCGCCGTCGCCGTCGCCGACCGGCCCGTTGGCCAGCAGCAGGGCGATGCCCACGAGCGGCACCGGCAGCCGCCACCGCAGCCGGCGCCGCGGTCCGGCGCTGTTGCGCACCACACCCAGCGGTTCGATGGCCACCCCGCGCAGTGCGAAGAGGGTGACGCCGACGGCGCAGAGCGGGACGGCGAGGGCGACCAGCGCCGCCAGGGCCGGGGTCGGCGTGATGTCGCCGGGGAAGGCGTTGACGTTCCACAAGGTGAGCGAGCCGACCGCCGGCCGTACGGCCAGGAACATCGCGGTGCCCAGCAGCAGCCCGCAGACCGCGCCGAACAGCGCCTCCCCGGCGGCCGTCCAGCGCACCGTCCGGGTGTCGGCTCCGATCAGCCGCAGCGCCGCCAGCCGTCGGTCGCGCCGCTCGCCGCCGAAGCGGACCGCGGTGGCGATGAAGATGGCCACCGGCATCAGCAGCACCACACAGGCCACGATGATCAGCACCAGCAGCACCGGATTCATCGTCGGGGACTCGCTCCGGCTGCCGAATCCGTCGATACGGTGGGCGCCGCGCTCGGTGGTGAGGGCGTCGCTGACCGCGTAATACGCCAGCTCGCCCGGCCCGACCAGGCCCGGCTCGGCGATGGTGCCGACGGTGGTGAAGTGCAGCCGCTCGCGCAGCAGCTTGCCCTCCGGCGAGGAGAGCAGTTCCGCGAGCGCGGGGGAGACCACCATCTCGCCGTTGCGCGGCAGTTCGCGTACGCCGGGCGGGGCGGGGGCGCGGGGACCGTCGGGGCGCAGCAGCGCGCCCGTGATCCGCCGGCCGCGGAAGGAGGTTTCGGCGCCGCCGTACAGCAGGGTCGAGTCGGAGCGCTTGACCGGCTGCTTGTTGGAGACGGCCGTCCGGGCCTCGCCGCGCTGTTCCCGGGCGTCGAGGATGTGCGGGACCGAGGCGGCGCCGAGCAGCAGCATCACCCCCAGGCCCACCCCGATGGCCGTCAGGACCGTACGGACCCAGCCCTCGCGGCCGCCGCCGGCCGCGAAGCGTACGCCCATGGCAAGGCTGCGGGCCCTCATACCGCACCCGCCGTCTCCCGGGCCACGCCGTCGCGGACGACGATCTCCCGGTCGGCGTAGGCGGCGACCCGGGCCTCGTGGGTGACCAGGACGACGGCGGCCCCGGTGTCGCGGGCGGCCTCGGTCAGCAGGGTCATCACCCGCTCACCGTTGAGCGAGTCCAGGGCGCCGGTGGGCTCGTCGGCGAAGACCACCCGGGGGGTGCCGGCCAGGGCACGGGCGACGGCGACCCGCTGGCCCTGTCCGCCGGAGACCTCGCCGGGCCGCTTGCCCCGGACGTCGTCGACCTCCAGGCGCTCCAGCCACTCGCGGGCCCGGCGTTCGGCGTCCTTGCGTGGGGTGCCGTTCAGGCGCAGGGGGAGTGCGACGTTCTCCACTGCGGTCAACTCCGGTACGAGTTGGCCGAATTGGAAGACGAAGCCGAAGTCGGTGCGGCGCAGGGCGCTGCGCCGGGCGTCGCTCATGGCGGTCAGTTCACGCTCGCCGTAGCGGATGGTGCCGGAGTCCGGACGGATGACGCCGGCGAGGCAGTGCAGCAGGGTCGACTTGCCGGAGCCGGAGGGGCCCATGACGGCGACGACCTCGCCGGGGTGGAGGGAGAAGTCCGCGCCGGCGAGCGCGGGGGTGGCGCCGTACGCCTTGTGCAGCGCGCGGGCGTCGAGCAGGGAACCGGACGAGGTCATCCGAGGGCCTCCGGGAGTGCGGGCAGGGGGCATCGCCCTGTGTGTCCTGTGGGCATGCCGAGCACTCTACATGAGGTGTATACACGTGATGTATAGGTGTGATGCTCCGTGGCGGGTGCGGCCTTCGCGGAGGGGAGCGGAGGGAAGAGGGGGGAGGGAGGGGGTGCGGCCGCCGGGCGCGCCGACACCGGATCAGCCCTGGGGCGCCTCCGGCTCCTGCGTCTTGGGCGGGTCCGGCTCCTGCGTCTTGGGTGGCCGCCCGCGCCGCGGGATCGCCCCCGCGCCCCGGGGGAGCCGCCCCGCCTCCGACAGTGCCTTGCGCAGCAGGAACTCGATCTGCGCGTTGGCGCTGCGCAGTTCGTCCCCGGCCCAGCGGGCCAGTGCGTCATGGATCAACGGGTCCAGCCGCAGCAGCACCTGCTTGCGCTGCTGCGGCCGTCGCGCGGGGGCCCGCTCGCTCTCGGCGCCGGGCCCCTCCGGGGCGTCGTCACTCACTGGTACAGCGAGCCCGTGTTCAGCACGGGCTGCGCGGCCCGGTCGCCGCACAGCACCACCATCAGATTGCTCACCATGGCCGCCTTGCGCTCCTCATCCAGCTCGACGATGCCCTGCTCGTTGATCCGCGCCAGCGCCTGCTCGACCATGCCGACCGCGCCCTCGACGATCTGCTGGCGGGCCGCGACCACCGCACCGGCCTGCTGGCGCTGGAGCATCGCGGAGGCGATCTCGGGGGCGTAGGCGAGGTGGCTGAAGCGGGACTCGATGATCCGTACGCCGGCGGCCTGGACCCGGGCGGTCAGCTCCAGGGCCAGCTTCTCGGTGATCTCCTCGGCGTTGCCGCGCAGTGAGAGGGCGTCCTCATCGTGTGCGTCATAGGGGTACTCGATCGCGATGTGCCGGACGGCCGCCTCGGTCTGGGTGGCGACGAACTCCAGGAAGTCGTCGACCTCGAAGAGCGCCTGGGCGGTGTCCTCGACCTGCCAGACCACGATCGCGGCCAGCTCGATGGGGTTGCCGTAGGCGTCGTTGACCTTCAGGACCGCGGTCTCGTGGTTGCGCACCCGGGTGGAGATCTCCCGTGCGCTGGTGAGCGGGTTGACCCAGCGCAGTCCGTCGGTGCGGATGGTGCCGACATAGCGCCCGAAGAGCTGGATGACACGGGCCTCGCCGGGCTCGACCATCTTCACGCCGGTCATGCAGAACAACGAGGTGAGCACGAGCACGACGCCGCCGATGGCCATCGGGATGGCGGCCGCGTCATTGCCGCCGGAGCCGAGTATGCCGCCGACGGCCGCCAGGCAGATGCCCAGCGCGACACCGAGCACGGTCAGCAGCAGTCCCAGCCCGCCGCCGATGCTGTGTGCCGGGACCTCCCGGACCTGTGGTCGGGGCATTTCGGGGGCGTCGACGGTGAGGTCGTCGCCGGGGCCGCCGGTGCGGTCGGCCGGTGTCTGCTCGGACATAGGGGTCCCCCGTTTCTCCAGGCGCGGTGGGTGATGTCCACCGCATTTGGCGATGTCACTGGTCTAGCAAAGTGATAACACTTTAACCGCCGTCGAGCGTCGGCGTCCAGTGCTCTGCGGCAGGTCTGCGGCAGGTCTGCGCGACAAGGCCCCAGGTGAGGGGGCGGCGACGGGCAATACCGACCCGATGGTTCCGTCGTGAGAGGTGCTGTTTGTCACGTCAGGAAAAGCCTTGATCGATGAGTATTTGTTTATAGATGCGGTGTTAGCTTCAACAGCTGAGTTAGCTGGGGGCGGAACGACTGGAGTTGCTGAAGCGATGGGCCGAGCGGAAGCGAGACGGGCGCGGCAGGGGAGCGCCCGCCGGACCGAGCCGAAAGACAAGAAGTCCGGCATACGCCGCTTCTTCACTTGGAAGAAGCTCCTCGGAGCCTTCCTCGGGGTGTGCCTGCTGGGCATCCTCGGTTTCATCGGCCTGTATCTGTACGTGGACATCCCCAAGGGCAACAGCGCCGCCAAGCTGCAGTCCAATGTCTTCAAGTACGCCGACGGCAAGGTCATGGCGCGGGTCGGCGACGTCAACCGGGAGACCGTCCCGCTCGACCGCATACCCAAGGACGTCCAGCGCACCTTCGTCGCCGCGGAGAACAAATCCTTCTACGACGACTCCGGCGTCGACCTGAAGGGCACCCTGCGCGGTGTGCTCAACACCCTGCGGGGCCAGGGCAAGCAGGGTGGCTCGACGATCACCCAGCAGTACGTCAAGAACTACTACCTGAGCCAGGAGCAGACGGTCTCCCGCAAGCTCCAGGAAATCGTCATCTCGCTCAAGGTGGACCAGAAGTTCAAGAAGGACGCCATCCTCGCGGGCTACATCAACACCAGCTACTACGGCCGCGGCGCCTATGGCATCCAGGCCGCGGCCCAGGCGTACTACGGCAAGGACGTCGAGAAGCTCACCGTCTCGGAGGGCGCCTACCTCGCCTCGCTGCTCCAGGCGCCGAGCCAGTACGACATCTCCACCGCGACCCCGGCCGGCAAGAAGCGGGTCAAGGAGCGCTGGGCGTACACCCTCGACAACATGGTCGAGATGAAGTGGCTCTCCGCGGCGGACCGTGCCAAGCAGACCTTCGTCAACCCCAAGCCCCCCAAGCCGCTGCCCGGCCTGAGCGGCCAGACCAGCTACCTGGTCAAGCAGGCCAAGCAGGAGCTCTTCGCCCAGGGCGTCGACGAGACCGAATTCGAGGCCGGCGGCTGGACCGTCACCCTCGGCATCGACAAGAAAAAGCAGCAGGCGCTGGAGAAGTCCGTCAAGCACAAGCTCAGCGACGACCTCGACCCCAAGAAGCGCAAGGTCGACGCGGACGCCCAGCTCGGGGCCACCTCGGTGGACCCCAAGTCCGGCCATATCGTGGCGATGTACGGCGGCGACGGCCCTCCCAAGCACTACACGAACAACGCCACGCGCTCCGACTACCAGCCCGCCTCCACCTTCAAGCCGCTGATCCTGGCGTCGGCCATGGAGAACAACGAGGTCACCCAGGACGGCAACCCGATCACCCCGAACACGATCTACGACGGCCGTAACCGCCGCCCGGTCGTCGGCGGGGACATCGGCTTCGCACCGCCCAACGAGGACGAGCACACGTACGGGAAGATCAGCGTCCAGACGGCGATGAACAACTCCGTCAACGCGGTCTTCGCGCAGATGGGCGCGGATGTCGGCCTGGAGGAGATCAAGAAGACCGCGGTCAGCCTGGGCATGGACGGCTCCAAGATCGACACCAAGCCCGCGATGACCCTGGGCACCATGGGCGCCAGCCCGCTCCAGATGGCCGGGGTCTACGCCACGCTCGACAACCACGGCAAGAAGGTCACCCCGACCCTGGTCAAGAAGGCGGTGCACCCGGTCAACGGCGTGGAGACCGAGGTCCCGCTCAAGGACCCGATCGGCGACCAGGTCCTCAGCCGCCGCACCGCCGACACCCTCACCTCGGTCCTGACCGGTGTGGTCAGCGACGGCACCGCCTCGGAGGCCGTGCGGAACACGGCGTACGAGGCGGCCGGCAAGACCGGTACCTCCGACGACAACAAGTCGGCGTGGTTCGTCGGCTACACGCCGAAGCTGGTCACCGCGGTCGGCATGTTCGGTGAGTCCCCCAAGGGCGGCGCCCAGGTCAGCCTCAAGGGCACCGGTGGCGGCGGCCGGGTCAACGGCGGCGGCTACCCGGCCCGGGTGTGGGCCGACTACACGGAGTCGGCGCTGGGCGGCGACGCCGGAGCGGAATTCGACCTCGACACCGATCTCGGTGCCGCGATCCCGTCGACCCCTCCGCCGACGCCGAGCGACACCCCGTCGACCTCCCCGACGCCGTCCGACAAGCCGAGCCAGACGCCGTCGGGGACCCCGTCGAGCCCGAGCGGGCGTCCGACGGACACCGCGAGCGGCAAGCCGTCCGACCCGGCCACCCCGAGCGACCCGGGCTCCTCGCCGCCCGGCGGGGAAGACGGCGGTGAAAACGGCGGCAACACCGAAAAGCCGCCGGGCGGGGGCGCCGACGTCGGCAACAAGCCCAACAGCTTCACCGACTTCAACTGACGCCGGTCCCGGCACACCGCACCGCGGCCCCCACCTCGCCGGTGGGGGCCGCGGTTGTCTGCGTACGCGGGGAAGCGGGGTATCAGCCGCCGTTCACCTTGTGGGCGATCCGGTCGCCGACGTTCTTGTCGATATTGCGCCAGTACTGGAGCGCGCGGTCCAGCACCGGACGGCTGACGCCGTTGAGGAGATGGCCGGACACATTGCCGACCAGCCGGTCGCGGGCCGCGTCGTCGAGGACCTGGCGGACCATCGTGCCCGGCTGGCCGAAGTCGTCGTCGTCACGGCGCAGCGTGTACGCCTCGCGGACCATCTCGCCGCCGGTCTCCCAGCCCGCGGGCTCCCCGTAGCGCAGGGTGTCCGCCGCCGGGCCGCCGTAGCTGTTCGGGGCGTACGGCCGGGCCGCGCGGGAGGGCTCGTACCGCATCGGGCCGTCCTTCGCGTACGAGTGGACCGGCACATGCGGCCGGTTGGGCGGCAGCTGGGCGTAGTTCGGGCCGATGCGGTACCGGTGGGTGTCCGCGTACGAGAAGAGCCGGCCCAGCAGCATCTTGTCGGGTGAGGGACCGACACCCGGCACCATGTTGGACGGCTCGAACGCCGCCTGCTCGATGTGGATGAAGTAGTCCTCGGGGTTCTTGTTGAGCGTCATCCGCCCGACCTCGATCAGCGGGTAGTCGCCATGCGGCCACACCTTGGTCAGATCGAACGGGTTGAACCGGTAGTCCGGGGCGTCCGCGAACGGCATGACCTGCACATACAGCGTCCACGACGGGGCGTTGCCGCCATCGATGGCCTCGAAGAGATCACGCCGGTGGTAGTCGCCGTCCTCGCCGGCGATCCGGTCCGCGTCCTCCTGGGTGAGGAAGTCGATGCCCTGGTCGGTCTTGAAGTGGTACTTGATCCAGAACCGCTCGCCGCCGGCGTTGACCCACATATACGTGTGCGAGCCGTAGCCGTTCATGTGGCGGTAGCTCTTGGGGATGCCGCGGTCGCCCATCAGCCAGGTCACCTGGTGCGCGGACTCCGGCGAGAGCGTCCAGAAGTCCCACTGCATGTCGTTGTCGCGCATCCCGTTGTCCGGACGGCGCTTCTGCGAGCGGATGAAGTCCTGGAACTTGATCGTGTCCCGGACGAAGAAGACCGGGGTGTTGTTCCCCACCAGGTCGTAGTTGCCGTCCTCGGTGTAGAACTTCAGCGCGAAGCCGCGGGGGTCGCGCCAGGTGTCGGGGGAGCCCTGCTCACCCGCGACGGTCGAGAAGCGGGCCAGCATCTCGGTGGTCTTGCCCGGCTGGAAGAGATCCGCCCTGGTGAACTGGCTGACGTCGTTGGTGACCTGGAAGAAGCCGTACGCACCGGCGCCCTTGGCGTGCACCACCCGCTCGGGTACCCGTTCGCGGTTGAACTGGGCCATCTTCTCGATGAGGTAGTGATCCTGGAGCAGGATGGGGCCGTCGGGACTCACAGTGAGCGAGTGCTCATCGCTCTCCACCGGAACGCCGGCGTTGTTCGTTGTGCGCGGGACGTTGTGCGCGGTGCTGGTCATGGAGGAGCGCCTCCTGTTTCGACGACGGGGAGCGAGGGTCGGTCAGTCCCGTTTTGGGGCAGTCAGTCCCTTACGCTCACCCAAGCAGTCAACTCCTCCGACGGCATGTCGGCAAGAGTTGGACCCCGTCCGGTCTCAGACGGGGTCCAACATATGGGACGGGTGCCGGGCGCCCGGCAGACCTCAGCGGCGCGGCGTCCCCGGCGGCATCGACAGCTCGAACCAGACGACCTTTCCCATGCTCAGACGGGTCGCGCCCCAGCGCCGCGCCATCCGGTTCACCAGATACAGACCCCGCCCGCCCTCGTCCGACGGCCGGGCCTGCCGCAGCCGCGGCAGCTGCGGTACGTCGTCACCGACCTCGCAGCGCAGTACGTCCGTTCGCAGCAACCGCAGCGTGATCGGCCGCTCCGCATACCGCACCGCATTCGTCACCACCTCGCTGACCAGCAGCTCCAGCTGATCGGTCAGCTCCTCCAGCCCCCAGCGCGCCAGCGCCCGCCGGGCCAGCCGCCGGGCCTGACCGGCCGTCTGCGCCTTCGGGTCCAGATACCAGTACGCGACATCGCTGGGCGCGATCCCGTCGAACCGGGCCGCCAGCAGCGCGATGTCGTCATCGCGGTCGCCGGGGCCCAGCATGTCCAGCACCTCGTCGCACATCGGCTCCAGCGGCGGCGGATTGGGACCCGTCAGCCGGGCCGTCTCCGCCAGCCGCTCCCGCAGCTGCTCGATGCCGGTCCACACGTCCCGGATACGCGACTCGACCAGACCGTCCGTATACAGGACCAGCGTGGCGCCCGCCGGGGCGTCCAGCTCCACCGCCTCGAAGTCCACCCCGCCGACACCGATCGGCGCACCCGACGGCACCCGCAGCACCTCGGCGCGCCCGCCGCGGTGCAGCATCACCGGCGGCGGATGCCCCGCGTTGGCGATGGTGATCCGGTGCGCGACCGGGTCGTAGACCGCGTACATGCAGGTCGCCATGCGGTCCGTGCCCAGCCGCTGGGCCTGCTCGTCGAGATGGTGCAGCACCTCCTGCGGCGGCAGATCCAGCCCGGCCAGCGTCTGGGCCGTGGTCCGCAGCTGGCCCATGATCGCGGCCGAGGTCATCGAATGCCCCATGACATCGCCGACGACCAGCGCCACCCGGCTGCCCGGCAGCGGGATCGCGTCGTACCAGTCGCCGCCCACCCGGGCCGTCTCGGCGGCCGGGAGATAGCGGCTGGCCAGCCGGACGCCGGTGGGCTGCGGCAGCGAGTCCGGCAGCATCGTGCGCTGCAGCGCGTCGGCGATGTACGCCTCACGGCCGTAGAGCACCGCCTTGTCCACACCCAGCGCGGTGTGCGTCGCCAGCTGCGCCGCGACCAGCAGATCGTCCGGCTCGAACGCCGGCCGGTCCGGGCGGCGCAGGAACACCGCCGCGCCGATCACCCGGCGGCGGCCGCGCAGCGGCGCCAGGATCACCCGGTGCCCGCCGGGCAGCCGCGGATCCGGCCCCAGCAGCTCCGGCAGCGCCGTCCGCGCCGCCTGCGCCTCCCCGAACAGCGGCCGTACGCCGCGCAGCACCTCGGCCAGCGGACCGCCGGGCTCCACCTCGGCCAGCTCCGCCGCGCTGCCGCCCATCGCCGGGCCCAGATCGGGCTGCGCGGGCAGCACCGGCAGCCGGGCGCCATTGGTGTCCGGCTCCTCCGGAATCCGGTCGGTACGGCGCAGCCGCAGCACCACCGGCCCGGTCGGCCGCTCATCGCCCACCGGCAGCGGATCGCGCAGATAGACCAGGATCGCGTCGGCGAACGTCGGCACCGTCGCCCGGCACAGCCCCAGCACGATCTCGTCGAGGTCGATACCCCGGGCGATCCGCCGGGTGGCCGCCCCGATGAAGCGCAGCCGGTCGCCGCCGGCCTGACGGGCCGCGGCCACCTCACCGCTCTCGCCCGGATGCGCGGACCGGGCCGGCGGAACCGGCGGCGGCCCGGCCGGTGCGGACGGCTGCGCCCCGGTGGCCTCCCGCGGCCGCCCCACGCCCTCACCCCCATGGCGCGGGCGCGGCCCGTGGCGCGGCTCCTCGCCCGGCTCGGGCGCCTCGGCGCGGCCCACCGCGCCCTGCGCCACCCGCCGTCCGGCACGGGCCGTCTCCCGGTCCGCGCCGTCCGGCCGTCCGCTCGCAGCCATGGAAACCTCCCCGTACGAGTCGCCGTACGCCTCCCCATACGGGACCGAGGCGTCGCGTGCGGCGGGATGGCCGCCGCGGTGCGTGGCGGTGTGCTCGGTGGCACGCCCGCCGGAGTGCCCGGCGGCGGCGCGGTCCGCGTCCGCCGACGGGTCCCGCCGCGCCGTGCCGTGGTCCGCGGCCGGCTCGCCGTCGTCATGGCCGGCCGGCGTGCCCGCCGAGGCCGTGACGGTGACACCGGCGAGACCTATGTCGTCACCGCCGCGCACCGCGAAACCGGTGCCGGGCACCGGAATGCAGCCGGCCGGGCCGGGCTGCCGCGGGGCGCTGCGCGGGTCGGGGACCGCGCCGAGCGGCGCCGTCCCGGCCGGTCCCCGGGCAGGGGACAGCGAGGACGCGGCGGTCGGGGCCGACTGCCGCGATTCGTGGGAGGTGGGGTGCTCCGTCACGCGTGGGATTCCATCCGTCCGGGGCTGTGCGCCCGACGCGCCGCGTTGCGAGCGCGCCGCCCGTGCGGCCACGCCCGACGCGCTGCGTCTCAAGCGCGTCGCAGGTGCAGAAAGAGCTGGATCTCGGGTGGTACGTCCGTACTTGACGGGGCGTATGCGTAGGCATCTTCCCCGACGACGTCAAAACCCGCGTCGTGTACGACCCGGCGCAGATCGTCCCGCAGGTAACCCGATACCCGGACCGAGTTGCCCAGGAACGGAATCGTGAAGTCGTCCACATCCGCCTCGACCATCGACAGGGCGAGCAGCCCCTCAGGACGTAGCAGATCATGCAGCATGCCCAGTGCGTAAGGGATTTCGGCACGGGGCAGCATCAGCAGGGAGAAAAAAGCGGCAATACCGTCGAAGGAGCCGGTGCCGCCGAGCCGGCCGCCGCGCAGATCGGCGATGTCCAGCCGGTGGAAGTCGGCGTCCGGGACGTTCTGCCGGGCCAGTCTGACCATCGAGGGGGAGAGATCGATACCGACGACACGGTGCCCGGAGTCCACGAGCTGGCGGGCGCTCGGCAGGCCGGTACCGCATCCGAGGTCCAGGACGCGCGAACCGGCCGGCAGGGTGTCGGCCAGCCAGGCGCCCGAGGCCAGCTGGCCCTCCTTGTGCGGGAAGGCGTTGTCGTACCGGTCACCGATGGCGTTGAACGCCTCGGCCTGGCCGGCCCGGTCCAGTGTTAACCGGTTCAGCCCCTCATATCCGTCGTAGCTCGTCGCGCTCACGACCTCGCCCCTCCTGCGACCGCGGTCAAGTTCATTTTCCAGTTCTGGAGTTGCGCCTGTGCAGTCTTGCGGAGGACGATCCTACGTTTGAAGGCCCGGGGCGCAGCAAGGGGGCTCGGCCCCGCCTCCCGCCCGGCGGGAAACAGCTTTGCCCATAGGCGCAGCTTTCCACGGTTCGCCCCCTTCACTCACGTCGTTTCAGTTCACTCCCTCACGACCGCAAATGCTCCGGTGCGCGGTCCCAGTCCTCCGGGAGCCGGGGAACACCCCAGGCCGGATCGGGTCGCCAGTCCTCCCAGCCGTCGGCGTACGGGCCGCGCCAGGCCGTGATCTGTGCGATCGCGGCCCGGCCCGCCGATCTGACCTCGGCCGCCTGGGCCTCCGTCATCAGCCCGTCCCGCTGCGCCTGGGCGAACTCGTCCTCGTCCCGCCACTCCCAGTGCCGGTCCGGATAGACACAGATGTCGAGAAAGTGGTCCTCGGAGTCAATGCCGCCCGACCAACGGCGGCGCGGCTCCTCCAGATTGACGTACCAGTTCTTGAACTGCCAGCCGCGCTCCCAGAACAGCCACACCGACCACGGGTCACCGGGCCGGGCCAGCTTCAGCACCCCCGTGCCGAACCAGTGGTCACGGGCCGTGCGGCGCGGCTTGGTGTAGCGGGTGGACAGCGGCTCGCGATGCACCGGAGTGCCGTCGGCGAGCACCGGCTTGATGCAGGCGGTGCCGGGCGCCATCCACACCGCCAGCAGCTCATCGGTGTCCTGGACAACGGTCATCGGCCGGCAGATGTGGAACCGCCCGGTATCGGCGTTGTCGCGATAGCGCCAGAGGATGTGGTCCCCCGGCGCCCAGCGCGCCCCGTCCGCCGCCCGCTTCGCCCCGGCCGTCCCGCGACCGTCGGCCGCCCCGCCTTCCGTCGTGTCCACCATGTCCGCTGTCATGCGCAGATCTTAGAGGCGTGGCCCGACGCGCGCCGTGACGTGAGCCGCACCGGGCGTGACGAACGCGGTATCCTGCGCCGCCGCGCGTCAGGGACGCGTCATGCGCAGCACATCCAGCGCCTCGTCCAACTGCTCCTCGGTCAGCAACCCCCGCTCGACATAGCCGCCTTCCAGGACCACCTGACGAATCGTCTTCCGCTCGGCGAGGGACTTCTTGGCGACCTTCGCCGCCTCCTCGTAGCCGAGGTACTTGTTGAGCGGAGTGACGACCGACGGCGACGACTCCGCGTACTCCCGGGCCCGTTCGGCGTTCGCGGTGATCCCGTCGACCGTACGGTCCGCCAGCAGCCGCGACACATTGGCCAGCAGCCGCACCGACTCCAGCACATTCTTCGCGATCACCGGCAGCATCACATTCAGCTCGAAGTTGCCGGCCGCCCCGGCCGCCGCCACCGTCGCGTCATTGCCGGTGACCTGTGCCGCCACCATCAGCACCGCCTCCGGGATCACCGGGTTGACCTTCCCCGGCATGATCGACGAACCCGGCTGGAGGTCCGGCAGCGCGATCTCGGCGAGCCCGGTCCGCGGCCCCGAGGCCATCCACCGCAGATCGTTGGCGATCTTCGTCAGCCCGACCCCGATCGTCCGCAGCTGCCCACTGATCTCGACGATCGCGTCCCGCGCCCCCTGCGCCTCGAAGTGATTGCGCGCCTCGGTCAGCGGCAGTCCCGTCGCCCGCGCCACTTCCGCGATGACCGCGGCCGAGAACCCGGGCGGGGTGTTGATCCCCGTCCCCACCGCCGTGCCGCCCAGCGGGAGTTCCGCCAGCCGCGGCAGCGAGGCCCGCAGCCGCTCGACGCCGTATCGCACCTGGGCGGCATAGCCGCCGAACTCCTGCCCCAGCGTCACCGGCGTGGCATCCATCAGATGGGTCCGCCCCGACTTCACGACCTCGGCGAACTCCTCGGCCTTCCGCTCCAGGCTCTCCGCCAGATGCTCCAGCGCCGGAATCAGATCGTCCAGCACCGCCGAGGTCGCCGCGATATGGATCGACGACGGGAAGACGTCGTTGGACGACTGGCTGGCGTTCACGTGATCGTTCGGATGCACCTCGCGCCCCAGCCGCTCACCCGCCAGCGTCGCGATGACCTCGTTGGTGTTCATGTTCGACGACGTCCCGGACCCCGTCTGGAACACATCGACGGGGAAGTGCTCGTCCCACCGCCCCTCGGCCACCTCGGCCGCGGCCTCCTGCACGGCCGCCGCGATGTCCTTGTCCAGCACCCCCAGCTCGCCGTTGACCAGGGCGGCCGCCCCCTTGATCCGGGCCAGCGCCGCGATGTGCGCCCGCTCCAGCCGCTGCCCGGACACCGGAAAGTTCTCCACCGCCCGCTGCGTCTGCGCCCGCCATTTGGCGTCCGCCGGAACCCGCACCTCCCCCATGGAGTCGTGCTCGGTCCGAAAGCCGCCGGAGTCGCCGATTGCGCTGTTGTCACTCATACCTATGTCAGTGCCCGGGAATCGTGATCTGTTCCCGGATACGGACGTTCGCTCACCTAACGGCGGACGCACGAGAGCCCGGCTCCGAAGAGCCGGGCCCTGGTACGTCATCGCAGCGAGGTCACCGCCTGCACTGCTTCTGCAGCTCCAGCTCCTGCGCCCGCGCGATGGTGAACTCGTCGCTCGCCTTCGCGTTGTACTGGCGGACCTTGTCCATGTCCGGGTGAGCCTTCCCGGCTTCCTTCTTGGCGAGTCCCTCGTACCTGTCGCCCGCCATCTTGTGCTGCCCGATGGACTTGTCGACGGCTATGCACTTGGCGCGGCTCCACGCCGCGGCACTCACCGGAGCGGCACTGGCCGGCGCGACCCCGGCGAAGGCGATACCGGCAACCGCCGCGGATGTGACGGCGACTGCCAGCGAACGGCTCATTTTGCGCATGGTGCGTATCCCCCATGTGGTCATGAAATGAGTGGTGTGACACAGGTCTGGTGTCACTCGAACAGTGTAGTGATCATGACCGTTGCGGGCCTCCGGGGTCCGCCGGTCGCGGAACGGTCCTGACCAGCCGTCACGGGCCGTCCTGGCCGGCCGTTACGAACGAACCTGACCAGCCGTCACGGCGATCGCCTGCCGGGGTGCCGGCCGAGGGTCCGCATACCGCAACAGTTGCCCCCGAGCGTTCGGAGGCGGCCGCCGCAGGCAGTACAGACGTTGAGTTCCGTTTCCTCTTGTTTGAACTGGCTGGATTAATCCCGGTGAATTGCCGCCGTCATTGACTGTTTATGTTGATTTTGGTGCGCTTGCTCGCGCGCACCGTGTCAGACATCGGATGCGGCGCACCGACTGCTCCACCGGCGCAACCACCCGGACCGAGGTGGGCACGGTCACCCTGCTGGAGGTGACGGCCACTCGGCCGATTCCCTGCTGGAGGCCTCCATGCGTGTGCTCTCCCGTTTACTGTTCACCCTCTCCCTCCTGCCCCCTCTGCTCGGCGCCCCCCTGCTCACCGCGGGCCCCGCGCAGGCCCTGGACAACGACCTGGCCCGCACCCCGCCGATGGGCTGGAACAGCTGGAACACCTTCGGCTGCAACGCGACCGAGCAAATCGTCAAGGACACCGCCGACTTCATGGTGTCCAGCGGCATGCGCGACGCCGGTTACCAGTACCTCACCATCGACGACTGCTGGATGGAACGGTCCCGCGACTCCGAAGGCCGCCTCGTCCCCGATGCGGCCAAGTACCCCCACGGCCTGGGCGAACTCGCCGCGTATGTGCATGGCAAGGGCCTGAAGTTCGGCGTCTACGAGAGCCCGACGTACCACACGTGTCAGGGCTTCCCCGGAAGTCTTGGTCATGAGCAGAAGGACGCCGACACCTTCGCCTCGTGGGGCGTGGACTTCCTCAAGTACGACAACTGCACGGCCAGCGACCCCGACCAGCGGCCCGGCGACGAAAAGCTGCCGCTGGAAGCCCGGGACAGCACCATGCGCGACGCCCTTGAGCGAACCGGCCGTCCGATCGTCTTCAGCCTCTCGCTCCAGCCCGCGGCCCAGGGCGAGTCCCCCTGGGAGTGGGGCAAGAGCGTGGCCAACATGTGGCGCATCGACGGGGACCGGGACGCCTCCTTCGACGGCCTCAGACGCCTCATCCACACCGACTTGGACAAGGCGAAGTGGGCCGGCCCCGGCGGATGGAACGACATCGACATGCTGGGGACCGGCAACTACGCCTATGCGTCGGGTTCCAACGACCCCAGCAAGCGCCTGACGTATGACCAGGAGAAGTCCGAGCTCTCGGTCGCCGCAGTGCTCGCGGCCCCGCTGATCTCCGGTGCCGACCTGCGTACCCCCGCGGCATCCGGCAGTTCCGGCTTCCCCATCAGCGACCAGGACCTGAGCGTCTACCTCAACAAGGACGTCATCGCTGTCAATCAGGACAGCCGTGGCGAACAGGGCACGGCGGTCACCACCGGGAACGGCCTCAACGTGCTGCGTCGCCCGCTGGCCAACGGCGACGTCGCCGTGGCCCTGTTCAACGAAACGTCCTCACAGGCCGTCATCTCCACCACCGCTGCGGCCGTCGGCCTCCCGGCGAACAGCACTGGCTACCACCTCAACGACCTGTGGGCGCACTCCAGCCAGGTCAGCACCGACGGCACCATCAGCGCCACCGTTCCGGCCGGCGGCACCGTGCTCTACCGGGTGAGCCCGCGGCCCCCCGCCACGAACGCCGGCTGAGTCAGGCGTGGTCACAGAAGCCGACGGGCGCCGGGGCATCAGCCCCGGCGCCCGTTGCGTGCCGCCGCGCCCGCCCGGTCAGGGTGCGTACGGACAGCAGGCCGCCGTCGTGCAGCCGCGCGTGGCCCTGGGCCGCTTCCCGGACCCGCACCCCGCGTCCCGGACCCGCGCCCCGATTCCCCGCCGGAGCACCCTCCGTCCCCTTCAACGGCCTTGAGCGACTGCTCAAAAAGACCTACGCTGCGTTTTGAGCAGTCGCTCAAACGTCTGGGACGGGGGAAGCCGTATGGGGCTTTACGTGGAGGCGCGCATCCGCGCCGGGCTCGACGAGGTATGGGACCGCAGTCAGTTGCCCGACCGGCATCAGCGCTGGGACCTGCGCTTCACCGAGATCGACTATCTGCCGTGCGCGCCGGGTGAGCCGCAGCACTTCCGCTACGCCACCCGCGTCCTGCCGCTGCTCACGGTCGACGGCACCGGCGTCTCGGCCGGTGAGCGCAACCGGCCCGACGGCACCCGGACTTCCGCCCTCCGCTTCTCCTCCGCGCACCCGCTGTCCCTCATCGAGGAGGGCCGCGGGTACTGGCGGTACATCCCGGACGGCGAGGAGCTGCGGTTCCTCACCGGATACGACTACCGGCCGCGCTGGGGACGCTTCGGCCGCCTCGTCGACCGGCTCCTCTTCCGGCCGCTCATGGGCTGGGCCACCGCCTGGTCCTTCGACCGGCTGCGACTGTGGTGCGAGCGCGGGATCACTCCCGAACGGTCGCTGTGCCACGCCCTCGCGGAGCTGGCCGCCCGCATCGCCGCAGTCGTGGCCGCCGTCCTCGCCACCGCAGCCGTGGTCCCCGTCGCCGCGGCCGTGGGCCCCGTCCTCGCCGTGGCAGGCGCCGCGCTGCTGCTGCCGCCGCTGCCCGTCACCCCGGCCGCCCGCCGCTGTCTCCGCCGCCCACCGGAACGGGCCGCCGGGCGACGCAGCGCAAGCACCGCCGCCCCCACCGCCCTCCTAGCCACCTTGGAACACTCATGACCTCGATATTCCGGCGCGTCCTGGGCGCCGACTTCGACCGCCTCCACCCGCAGGTCCGGCGGCGCTTCTCCGTAGGGCTCGACAGCGGTGAGGCGTGCATCGGGCGGGGCACGATGGACCGGATCTGGCACGGCCGCAGCTTCGTCCGGCCGTTCCTGGCCCTCGGTGGCAGCCGCAACATCCTCGTCCCGCAAGCCGGCCGGAACGTCCCCTTCGTCATCGAGAACGTCCCGTATACGGACTCCTTCGGCCGCGAAACCGTCACCTTCGTCCGTACCTTCGCCTTCCCGGGCCGCCCCCGCCGCTTCGACGCCACCATGGTCTACAGCCCCGAACGCGGCTGCGTCGTCGACTACCTCGGCACCCACCAGCACCTCGCCACCGACCTGCACTTCACGGTGGACGACAGCGGAGCCCTGGTCATCCGCTCCGGCGAACACCGCTTCCGGGAGGGGCCGGTCGACGTCCGGGTGCCGGACCTGATCGGGGGCGACGCCGTGGTCCGTGAGTCGTACGACGACGCCGCCGGGTGCTTCCGTATCCAGGTGCGGGTCGGCAACCGGCGGTTCGGCCCGCTCTTCGGCTACGAGGGGTCCTTCTCCGCCGAGTTCGTGAACGCCACCGAGCGGGGAGTGCGCGCCGGGCTGCGGCCGGTGCGCGAGGAGGCGCGGGCGTGAGCGCCGACACCCGTACGAAACTCCTCGCCGGTGCGCTGCGCACGCTCACCGAACAGGGCCTCGCCAAGACCTCGGCCCGCACCATCGCCGCCACCGCCGGCGTCAACCAGGCCCTGGTCTTCTACCACTTCGGCAGTGTCGACGAACTCCTCGCCGCCGCCTGCCGCTACGGCGCGGAGCAACGCGTCGCCCACTACCGCGAACGCTTCGCCCGGGTCGGCAGCCTCACCGAATTCCTGGAACTGGGCCGCGAACTACACGCCGAGGAACGAGCCGCCGGCCACGTAGCCGTCCTCGCCCAACTCCTGGCCGGCGCCCAGACCCAGCCCCGCCTGGCCCCCGCGACCGCCGCCGGCCTGGCCCAGTGGATCGACGAGATCGAACAGGTGCTGGCGCGGGTGCTGGCCGGGACACCGATCGCCGCCTTCGTGGACGTCCCCGGCCTGTCCCGTGCCCTCGCGGCGGGTTTCGTCGGCCTGGAACTGTACGAGGGCGTGGACCCGGAGGGGGCGCTGGCGGCCCTCGACGCACTGGAGCAACTGTCCGGGCTGGTCGGTGTACTGGAGGACCTGGGCCCGGTCGCCCAGCGGGCGGTACGGGCCCGGATCCGGCGGAGCACGGCCCGGCGGGCTCAGCCATGAGTCCAGGCCCGGCCGTCCGCCACGCGGGAACGGCGGACGGCCGGGCTCAGGGCGCGATCGCACGCACCAGCAGGGTGCCGATATGGCCGGGCTCCGGTGCGTCGAGAACCTGAGCCCCGGCTTCCGCGAAGCCTGCCCCGCGGAGCAGGCTTTTCCACTTCCGGGGGGTGTAGCTGTAGCGGTAGGTGAACAGAGCCTTGCCCGCGAAACCGCCTTTGTACATTCCCTGATGAAGTTCCGGCCGCTCCATGGCTGTGACCAGATAGGCCACGGCATTGTCGAGGATACGTCCCGCCGTGCCATCGAGCATGAGTGAGTTGTCCCGCTTCAGAAGCGCGATCTCCCGATTCCATAGATCCTCGCCGGAACCGGGACTCTCGAATACGTTGTAGGTGCACTCCTTGACGTACGGACGTACCGCGTTCAGAAGCGCCCGGGGATCGCGGTGTGTCGTGCGGCTCGGGACTTCGAGCATGACGGGCATTCGGTTGTGCCCCTTTCATGAGATGGGCTGAAGTCCCATGGTTCCGCGCCGAGGTCACTCCGCCCAGCCGGTTTCCTGTTCGCGCAAGAAGTCATTTCGGACCCCTTCGAGCATGGTGCGCATGGCGTCACCGGCCAGGGCCATGGAGGCGAACCTCTCGAACTTGTCTACATACAGGGCAACGTCTCTGGGGTCGGTCACGACGATCTCTGCGTGGACGGTCTCGACAGTGACCGTCCTGTCATCCCGGATAACGAACGAGTGATTCGCGATGTCCTGTTGTCGCGCTGACAGGGGAATGATGCGAATGTCCATGTGGGGTAAGTCGGGAAAGAGAGATGAGTCGGTCTATTTGTTCCGCCATCCTGGCGGCCGACACGATGCGCCACCGCAATACAGGCTCAGTGATCAGGAAGTGGAGTTCCTTGGCTGAGTCGAAGAGAGCCTGCTGCCGCTCCATCCGGGCGCTGATGGTCCGGGTGAGAACGTCTTCGCCGAGTTCGTGCCGAGAAAGGATTGCCCGGATATATTCGGGGGTCTGTAGAAGGCCAGGGATCAAGGCCGGCTGAAAGAGCCGCAGCAACGCCATGTGAGCCTCTAGTGCTCTCGTTTGCTGCTGTGCCTTGTGTACGCCCAAGCGTCGGACAAGGCGCCAAGCCGTTGTCTCCGTTGCTTCTGCTCTGACTGCCTCTAGATACTCTGCCTTGACCTCATCGGATACTCCGATGGCGGTCAGGATGCGCTCAGCATCTGCGAGGGACGGAGTGGTCTTCGCCGTTTCAATCTTGCTCAGCTTGCTTGCCGACATCACAGCGCTGCGGGCGACGGCCTTGGCCTCTTTTCCGGATGCCTGCCGAAGCGCCCGCAGCGCGACCCCTAGCTCTCCTCTGTTCACTCCCCGTACTTCGCCCACCATTCGGCGAACGGCACAGCGTGAGCCATGGCTGTATCCCGGTAGTGGCGGAATTCTCCTGCCCGTCCTTCGGGGAGTACGTCGGCGCCGAGGAACGCACCGTCCTCCGTGTAGCTCATGACGCCCGTGGTGACGCTATCGAATTGCCAGTAGTCCGGCACCCCTTGGAGGGGGTTCGGATTCTCTGTAATATCGAGGATGAAGAACTCTTCGCCGCCGGTCCTGTTCTTCTGGTAGCCCCAACCGAGTTCGAACCGTAGATACGGAGTAAGGGGCCGAGACAGGATGTGAACGCGATAGATGCGTTTCCCCTGGCTGGTGTGGGAACGGATTTCCGAAACCCATGCTTCGTTGTAGTCGGACGGTTGCGGCTCCCCGGCAAGAAATGCCTGATAGGCGCCTACATTTCCCGACTTGCTGTAGTCGTCCAGCGTCTCCAGTCGGAATGCCTCGCGCTCGAAGCTGTCGAACATTTCGCCGAGTTTCTTAGGCGCCATGGTGGCTCTTCCGGACGAGGGCAAGCATGAGTTCCGCCGGGATCTCTACCACGGTTTCGTGCGAGGGCATCTGTAACCCGTGGTCGGTAGGGGTCTCGCCCTGCACCAGCAGAGTGCCCCGATCGGTGGCGTAGATGGTCGGGCAATCCTTGAGGTCGCAGGTACTCACAAGCTTGGTGACCTTCACACGGTTCCCTTCTTGGCCTGCTGCGTCGCGTCTTGGTCGATCCTCGCGAGCAAAGCACCAGAGGCGCAAGAGGTTCCGGTTTCCACAACAGGAAAGCGGGTCGGCCCGAGAGGAGGCCAGTACAAGAGCCCCCGACGAAACGTCAGGGGCTCTTCAGGGTCCTGCCGGTCCGTCAGCTTCCCGACCGCACCGGAATGCTCGTAAACGTAGGCGCCGGTGCCGGGTCCTGGAAGAAGTCGTTGCCCTTGTCGTCTACGACGATGAAGGCGGGGAAGTCTTCGACCTCGATTTTCCAGACCGCTTCCATGCCCAGCTCCTCGTATTCGAGGACCTCGACCTTCTTGATGCAGTCCTGGGCCAGGCGGGCCGCGGGGCCGCCGATGGAGCCGAGGTAGAAGCCGCCGTGGGTGCCGCAGGCCTCGGTGACCTGCTGGGAGCGGTTGCCCTTGGCGAGCATGATCTTGGAGCCGCCGGCGGCCTGGAACTGCTCGACGTAGGCGTCCATCCGGCCCGCGGTGGTCGGGCCGAAGGAGCCGGAGGCGTAGCCCTCGGGGGTCTTGGCCGGGCCCGCGTAGTAGACGGGGTGGTTCTTCAGGTACTCCGGCATCTCCTCGCCGGCGTCCAGCCGTTCCTTGATCTTGGCGTGGGCGATGTCGCGGGCGACGACCAGGGTGCCGGTGAGGGAGAGGCGGGTCTTGACCGGGTGCTTGGTCAGCTCGGCCAGGACGTCGTCCATGGGCCGGTTGAGGTCGATGGCCACCGCGTCGAGGTCCGCGCCCGCGCCCTCGGTCAGCTCGTCGTCCGTCGTCTCCGGGAGGAAACGGGCCGGGTCGGTCTCCAGCTGCTCCAGGAAGACGCCCTCGGCGGTGATCTTCGCGACGGCCTGGCGGTCCGCGGAGCAGGAGACCGCGATGGCGACCGGGCAGGACGCGCCGTGACGGGGCAGCCGGACGACGCGGACGTCATGGCAGAAGTACTTGCCGCCGAACTGGGCGCCGATGCCGATCTTCTGCGTCAGCTCGAAGACCTTCTCCTCCAGCTCCTTGTCCCGGAAGCCGTGGCCGGTGGGGGAGCCCTCGGCGGGCAGCTCGTCGAGGTAGTGCGCGGAGGCGTACTTGGCGGTCTTCATCGCGTACTCGGCGCTGGTGCCGCCGACGACGATCGCCAGGTGGTACGGCGGGCAGGCCGCGGTGCCCAGCGAACGGATCTTCTGCTCCAGGAACTTCATCATGGAGCCCTCGTTGAGGACCGCCTTGGTCTCCTGGAAGAGGAAGGACTTGTTGGCGCTGCCGCCGCCCTTGGCCATGAAGAGGAACTTGTAGGCGCCGCCGTCGGTCGCGTACAGCTCGATCTGGGCCGGCAGGTTGGAGCCGGTGTTCTTCTCGTCCCACATGGTCAGCGGGGCCATCTGCGAGTAGCGCAGGTTCAGCTGGGTGTAGGCGTCGTAGATGCCGCGGGAGAGCGCTTCCTCGTCGCCGCCCTGGGTCAGCACGTGCTGGCCGCGCTTGCCCATCACGATCGCGGTGCCGGTGTCCTGGCACATGGGCAGGACGCCCGCGGCGGCGATGTTGGCGTTCTTGAGCAGGTCGAGCGCGACGAAGCGGTCGTTGGCGCTGGCCTCGGGGTCGTCCAGGATCTTGCGGAGTTGGGCGAGGTGCGCCGGGCGCAGATAGTGCGAAATGTCGTGCATCGCCTCGGCGGCCAGCTTGCGCAGCGCCTCCGGCTCGACCTTGAGGAACGTACGGCCGTCGGCCTCGAAGGTGCTCACGCCCTCCGAAGTGACGAGACGGTACGGGGTGTTGTCCTCACCTACGGGGAGCAGGTCGGTGTAGGCGAATTCCGGCATTGAAGGTCATTCCTTACTCGGAGAGGTCCGGCTGGCATCTACGGCAGCGCCTGCACAGCGTAGAACCCTGGCGCGCGGACGCCGCTGTGAGGTAAGGCTCAGTCGGCCCGTGGCCGGGTCCGTTCGATCCCTGGTCGCGATCTATCGCGTTTCGGTACCCTGGGGCGGTGGATGCAGACAACGGGGGACGTCCGGGCCCTGAAACCCCGCCCGGACCGCTACAGGAGCAGGACCGGCTCCAGAAGCGGCAACCGCTGAACATGACCAAACCGGCGGCCGGGGCGGCGGCATCGCCCGCGGTGGCCGAACGCGATATCCGGGCCTCCGACGCGGACCGCGACCGGGTCGCCGAGATCCTCCGCGAGGCGCTGGCGGAGGGCCGGCTGGACCCGGAGGAGCACGCGGAGCGGATCGACACGGTCTACCGCGCCAAGACCCTGGGCGAACTGGAGCCCGTCGTACAGGATCTGCCCGCCGCGGGCGGCCGCGGCCCGCGGCCGGACCCGGGCGGGTACGCCTCCGGTCCCGGCGCCCCGGTTCCCGACCAGAACCTCGTCGCGATCTTCAGCGCCGCCGTCCGCAAGGGCCGCTGGCGGGCCCCGGCGCGGATCAACGCCGTGGCGTTCTTCGGCAGCGTCGAGATCGATCTGACCGAGGCGGTTTTCCCGCAGCAGCAGATCCAGATCAATGTCACCGCGGTCTTCGGCAGCGTGGAGATCCGGGTCCCGGAGAACATCACGCTGCGCAGCAGCGGCTCCGGCATCCTCGGCAGCTTCGAGGTCGAGACCCATGACGCGGAGGACACCGACGCCCCGCAGGTCCTGGTCAACGGCTATGCCGTGCTGGGCAGTGTGGAGGCCAAGCCCAAGCGCGGCGCCTGGATACGCGATCTGCGCGACCGGCTGCGCCAGGGGCACCGGGAGCTGCGCCAGCAGGTGTGGGAGGAGCACCGCGAGTACCGGCAGCAGCTGCGGGAGGACCGGCGCGAATGGCACGAGCGCCGGCGCTCGGAACGCCGCGAGCGCCGGGACCCGTTCCGTAAGGACATGGACGGCTGACGCGGCGGCTGACGGGGGCGGCGGACGACGGCGGGGCCGCGGAGTCACGGTCAGCAGCCGGTTCCGGAGGGTCGGCCGCCGGTCTTGCCGGAGGGCTCGTCCGCTGACGTTCTTCTCGTTGTCGCACGATCGCCACGGTGTGCATAAGCGTGCGCACAGCGGGTAGGGCTGGTGCATCGTCTCGCGCACGGCTGCGGGGTGCGGAAAAAGGCCGTGCGCAGCGAGACGGGCAAGGGTGACTCTCTCGCCGAAGCCGTCGTCAGGAGTAGACCGTGCTGCTACCGCATCAGCCCCTGCAGGATGCCGCTGTCGTTCCGTCCCAGCGAGAGCCTGCTCGCGATGAGGCCGGCCCCTGGCATTCGGAGGCGGTGTGCCGCCGGGACGAAGCCGGGCTGTTCTTCGCCCCGTCCAAGGAGCCCACCGCTGCCCGGCTGGCCAGAGAAGAGGCCGCGAAGCGGGTGTGTGCCCGCTGCCCCGTGATGGTCGAGTGCCGCGAGCACGCGCTGCTCCAGCCCGAGCCGTACGGCGTCTGGGGAGGTCTGACCGCGGCCGAGCGCCGGGTCGTGCTGACCCGCCGGCGGCGCCGGGAGAGCGAGCTCCAGCGCGCCGCCCATATGCCCGCGGCGGGCTGACCACCGCGGCACCGGCTTCGGCCCGTACGCCGCAGCACAGGACGTAGGGGTCACTTCGCCCCCGCCGGAGACTCTCCGACGGGGGCGAAGTGTGTGCACGGGCGCGGGCGGTATGGGCCCGCCGGGGCACTGCTAGCTGGGGCGCTCGAAGTCCACCGAGCTGTAGGCGCGCAGCTTCGACAGCCGGTGCTGGGAGTCGATCTGGCGGATGGTGCCGGACTTGGAACGCATCACCAGGGACTGGGTGTAGGCGTTCTCGGCGCGGTAACGGACACCGCGGAGCAGCTCACCGTCGGTGATGCCGGTGGCGACGAAGAAGACATTGTCACCGCGGACCAGGTCGTCGATCTCCAGCACCTTGTCCAGGTCGTGCCCGGCGTCCAGCGCGCGCTGCCGCTCCTGGTCGTCCTTGGGCCACAGCCTGCCCTGGAAGGTGCCGCCCAGGCACTTCAGTGCGCAGGCCGCGATGATGCCCTCGGGCGTCCCGCCGATGCCCAGCAGCAGGTCCACACCGGTGCCCTCACGGGCCGCCATGATCGCGCCCGCGACATCGCCGTCGGAGATGAACTTGATCCGGGCCCCGGCCTCCCGGACCTCCTTGACCAGGCCGTCGTGGCGCGGACGGTCCAGGATGACCACCGTGACGTCCTCGACCGCGGACCGCTTCGCCTTGGCGATCCGCTTGATGTTCACGGCGACCGGCGCCGTGATGTCGACGAAGTCGGCGGCCTCCGGGCCCGTGGCGAGCTTGTCCATGTAGAAGACCGCGGACGGGTCGAACATCGAGCCGCGCTCGGCCACCGCCATGACGGAGACGGCGTTCGCCATGCCCTTGGCGGTCAGCGTCGTCCCGTCCACCGGGTCCACGGCCACATCGCACTCCGCGCCGGTCCCGTCGCCGACCCGCTCGCCGTTGTAGAGCATCGGGGCGTTGTCCTTCTCGCCCTCCCCGATGACCACGACGCCGTTCATCGAGACGGTGTGGATCAAGGCGCGCATGGCCTTGACCGCCGCGCCGTCGGCGCCGTTCTTGTCACCTCGCCCCACCCAGCGGCCCGAGGCCATGGCGCCGGCCTCGGTCACCCGGACGAGCTCCAGGGCGAGGTTGCGGTCCGGGGCCTCAGGGCTGACCTCTAGTTGGGACGGGAGATGATGCTCGGTCATCGAGCGCACCTTTCTGTACGGCGACGGCCGTGAAGGATGAGGGTGATACCGACCTTATCCGTACCTCGCCAAAATGAGCAGAGGGCCCCACGCATGAGCGGCCGCGACGAAACCGGGTGCCGGACGTTTGCGCAGGTCAGCGTCGTAACCGGGGGGCCTGTCGGGTCCGCGGCGGCGATAGGGGACCATAGGGACGTGGCAGGTATGCGAGGCAGGCAAACGGTGCGGGACATGGTCCTGTCACTGGCGGTGATCGGCATCCTCGTCGGGGCGATCTACATTTTCATCCCGCACGACGAGGGCGCGGAGGCGGCGCGGAGCGCGGTCAAGCGGGTCGACTACCGCGTCGAACTGATCACGGCCCGGCGGACGGCGCCGTACGCGGTCGCCGCGCCCGAGGGGCTGCCCAAGACCTGGCGCGCCACCTCGGTCTCGTACAAGGCGAGCGACGACGGCAAGGGCGGCGCCTGGCATCTGGGCATGCTCGACCCGGAGCAGCAGTACGCGGCCGTCGAGCAGAGCGATGCGCTGCCGCGGAAGTTCATCAAGGAAGTGACCCTCGGCGCGACCAAGGTCGAGGGCAAGCAGGCCGTCGGCAGCAAGAAGTGGGACCGCTACCAGGGCGACAAGTACCGGGCGCTGGTCCGTGAGGAGTCCGGGGTGACCACGGTCGTCACCGGCACCGCGCCGTACGGGCGGCTCGCCGATCTGGCCGCCGCACTGGTGGCGAAGAAGACCTGAGGACGAAGAAGGGCGCTGAGCCCGCGAGACCGATGAGGCCGCCGCACCCGGGAGGGGTGCGGCGGCCTCATGCGTGCCGGCGGCTGCGTATCCGGGGCTGCGTTGCCGGGGGCGCGTCGCCGGGGTGGGCTCAGACGGCGGTGACGGCCTCGTCGAAGGACAGCCGCGGCGAGCGCGGGTGGAAGGCGTCGGTGCCCGGCTTGCCGATGTTGATGACGAGGAAGGACTTCTGCTTGCCGTCGCCGAAGAACTCCTTGTCGATGCCGGTGAAGTCGAAGCCGGTCATCGGGCCGGCAGCCAGACCGGCGGCGCGGACGCCGACGATGAAGTAGCCGGCCTGGAGGGTGGCGTTCTGGGTGCCGGCCACCTGGCGGGCCGCGGCCTCGGAGAAGAACGAGTCCTTGATGCCGGGGGCGGCCGGGAAGAGCGTCGGCAGCTTCTCGTGGAAGTCCAGGTCGACGGAGAGGACCGCGGTCAGCGGGGCGCTGAGGGTCTTCGGGCCGTTGGCGCCCATGGCGTGCTGCACCAGGCGCTGACGGGCCTCCTCGGAACGGACCAGGGTGATCCGCAGCGGCGTCTGGTTGAAGGCGGTCGGGCCGTACTTCACCAGGTCGTAGATGGCCTGGATCTGCTCGTCCGTCACCGGCTCGTCCGTGAACGTGTTGGCGGTCTGGGCCTCACGGAACAGGAGGTCCTGCGCGGCGGCGTCAAGGGCGAGAGACATAAGCAACCTCGTGCGTCAGATGGGGGGTTGGGCTCTGCGGTCAGGTGGGCACCGATGGGTGCGGTGCCGTCGCAGGACGTTACGGCATCTACTGTAAACGGGATAGATTAAGTTTCAACTAAATTGAGGGTGGTGTGAGGCGGTTCACAGGGGGTGACGATCTCGGCGAGCGGGCTGCGGCCTTACGCGCGCTCCGCTCCCGCCTCGTCCGACGGCTCCGCCAGTGCCGCGTCCAGCCGGGCCCGCGCACCGTCCAGCCAGCGACGGCAGACCTTCGCCAGCGCCTCGCCGCGCTCCCACAGCGCCAGCGACTCCTCCAGCGTCGTGCCGCCCGCCTCCAGGCTGCGGACGACCTCGATCAGCTCGTCCCGCGCCTGCTCGTAGCCGAGCGTGGAATCCACCGGGGGCACCTGGGTCACCCCGGCCGCCGCACCCTGCTCCGCGTCCGCCGCGTCGTCCGTCTTCGCCTTCGCCATGTCTCCCACCCTAAGAGTCCGTCCGTGCACTATTCGGCGGCCGTGGCAGCGCCCGGGGCGCCGTTCACCCGCACCCGGAACTCGCCCTCGGCGACCCGGGCCCGCAAGCTGTCCTCCGCGGTGACCTCCCCGGGGGAGCGCACCGCCGTCCCGTCCGGCTTCTGCAGGACCGCATAACCGCGCTCCAGCGTGGCCTTGGGGGAGAGCGCGACCACCCGCGCCAGGGTGTGCGACAGCTCCGAGTCGGCGCGGTCCAGCAGATGGCCCAGGGTCCGCCGGCCGCGCTCCAGCAGCGCCGTGATCTGCTCCTCGCGCTCCTCCACCATCCGATGCGGGCGCTGTATGGAGGGCCGGTGGAGCGCCGCGGCCAGCCCCCGCTCCTCCCGCTGGACGAAGCCGTCGATCGCCCGCCGCGCCCGCTCCCGCAGCTGCTGGACCCGGGCCAGCTCCTCGCCGACATCGGGCACCACCTTCTTCGCCGCGTCCGTCGGAGTCGAGGCGCGCAGGTCGGCGACGAGATCCAGCAGCGGGCTGTCCGGCTCATGGCCGATCGCCGAGACGACGGGGGTGACGGCCGCGCCCACGGCCCGTACGAGCTGTTCGTCGGAGAACGGCAGCAGGTCCTCCACGCTGCCGCCGCCCCGGGCCACGATGATCACGTCCACCTCGGGCAGCGCATCCAGCTCCTGGACCGCCGCGATCACCTGCGGGACCGCATGCACCCCCTGCACCGGCACATTGCGCACCGCGAAGCGGACGGCCGGCCAGCGATGCCGGGCGTTCTCCAGGACGTCCCGCTCCGCGGCGCTCGCCCGGCCGCAGACCAGCCCGATCAGCTGCGGCAGAAACGGCAGCGGCTTCTTGCGGTCCGCCGCGAACAGGCCCTCCGAGGACAGCGACTTCTTCAACTGCTCCAGACGGGCGAGGAGTTCACCGACCCCGACCGGCTTGATCTCGGCGGCCCGCAGCGACAGCTGGCCGCGCGGGGCATACCACTCCGGTTTGGCGTGCACCACCACCCGGGCGCCCTCGCTGACCACCTCGGCGACCTTGTCGAAGACCTGGCGGTAGCACGTCACGCTCACCGAGATGTCGTACGACGGGTCACGCAGGGTCAGAAAGACCACCCCCGCGCCGGGGCGCCGCGAGAGCTGGGTGATCTGCCCCTCGACCCACACCGCGCCGAGCCGCTCGATCCAGCCGCCGATGAGCCGGGACACCTCGCCGACCGGGATCGGCGTTTCCGGAGACGTAGAAACAGCCATACGAGCGAGAGTAACGGCGGCCACTGACAGTGGCGGCCGGCCGGCACCCTGCCCGCACCCGCCATGCCCGCCGCGCCCGCGCGGTCCGTCACCCCCGCACCCGCCCCCCGCGCTGCACCCCCACCACCACGAGCCCCGCCACCAGCCACACCCCGCCCACCAGCAGCGCGGTGCCGGACGCCTCGACGACCACCGCGACCACCACCGCCAGCCCCAGCAACGGCACCACCGCATGCCGCAGCACACCGGGCCCGCCGCGCCCGGCCTCCCGTCCGCCCGCGGCCTCCCGTCCGCCCGCGGCCTCCCGGCCCCGCCCGGCCGGCGGGCGCCCCCGCCCTCCCCGGAACCAGAACCAGCCGATCACCGAGGCGTGCAGCAGGCCGAACGCCGTCAGCGCCCCCACGTTCACGATCGACGACAGCTGATCGAGACCGTCGTCCCGACGGGCCGCGCCCACCGCCGCCACCAGCGTCACCAGCGCCGCCCCCAGCAGCGCCCGGCGCGGCGCCCCGCTGCCCGCGTCCACCTTCGCCATCGCCCCCGGCAGCCGCCGGTCCCGAGCCATCGCGAACAGCAGCCGACCGGCCGCGGCCTGCCCCGCCAGCGCCGCGAACGCCGCGCCGACCGCCTTGCTCACCGCCACCAGAACCTCCAGCCACCGGCCCGCCGCCGAGTCGACCGCGGTGTAGAACGCCGCGCCCTGCTCCGCGGGCCGGGCCGCCAGCTCCGCCGCGCTCACCGGCATCAGCAGCGCCGCCAGATACGTCTGCACCGCGAACAGCACACCGGCCACCACCAGACAGGTGAACAGCGCCCGCGCCACCCGGCCGGGCCCGCCCCCGGCCTCCTCCGCGAACGACGCGATCGCATCGAAGCCCAGATAGGACAGCACCGCCACCGACACCGCGGCCAGCACCGCCCCGGCCGAGAACGCGCCCTCCCCGGTCAGCGGCGCGGCCCAGCCCCGCTGCGGCCCGTGTACGACCAGCACCACGACCGCCGCCACCACGAACACCGCGAGCACCACGATCTCCATCGCCAGCACCGCGAACCCGACCCGGGCCGCGGTCCGTACGCCGGACAGATTCAGCAGCGTCGTCACCACTACTGCCAGCGCCGTCCACACCCACGGGTGCACGGCCGGCACCAGCGCATGCAGCGCAAAACCGGAGAACAGATACGCCACCGCCGGAATCAGCAGATAGTCCAGCATCGCCATCCACCCGGCGACGAACCCCGCGCCCTCGCCCAGCCCCAGCCGGGCGTACGCGTAGACCGACCCGGCCCGTGGGGCGACCCGCACCATCAGGCCGTACGAGGAGGCGGTGAACGCCATCGCGACGGTCGCGACCAGGTAGACGGCGGTGACCGCCCCCTGCGACCTGGCCTGCAGCGTGCCGAAGAGCCCGACCGGCGCCATCGGGGCGATGAACAGCAGACCGTAGACGAGCAGATCCCGGAAGCTCAGCGTCCGCCGCAGCGCCCCGGGAGGGCCGGAGCCCCCGCCGGCGCCCCCGTATGCCCCGCCGTCCGCTCGGCCGTCCTCCGTGCCGCCGTCCTCCGTGCCCCCCTCCCCGTCGCCGCCCGTGCCCGGCATCTGTGCCTCCTCGCTGCCTGCCGCCCTCAGTCTGGGCCAACGGTGCGATCTTCGAGGGCGGTGGCACGCCTTTACGATGGGACGCATGACTTCCTCGCCCAGCCCGACTCCCGCCACCACCCCGGGCGAAGCCGCTTCGCGCCGCAGGGTCCTGCTCGCCGCCCCCCGTGGTTACTGCGCGGGCGTGGACCGCGCCGTCATCGCCGTCGAGAAGGCACTTGAGCAGTACGGCGCGCCCGTCTACGTACGCCACGAGATCGTCCACAACAAGTACGTCGTGAAGACCCTGGAGAAGAAGGGCGCGATCTTCGTCGAGGAGACGGAAGAGGTGCCCGAGGGCAACATCGTCATCTTCTCCGCGCACGGCGTCGCCCCGGTGGTCCACGAAGAGGCCAAGCGCGGCAAGCTCGCCACCATCGACGCGACCTGCCCGCTCGTCACCAAGGTCCACAAGGAAGCCGTCCGCTACGCCAAGGAGGACTACGACATCCTCCTGATCGGCCACGAGGGCCACGAAGAGGTCATCGGCACCAGCGGTGAGGCGCCCGAGCACATCACCCTCGTCGACGGCCCCAAGGACGTCGAGAACGTCGAGGTCCGCGACCCCGACAAGGTCGTCTGGCTCTCCCAGACCACGCTCTCGGTCGACGAGACCATGGAGACCGTCGACGCCCTCAAGGGCCGCTACCCCAACCTCCTCTCGCCCCCCAGCGACGACATCTGCTACGCCACCCAGAACCGCCAGACCGCGGTGAAGCAGATGGGCGCCGAGGCCGATCTGGTCATCGTCGTCGGCTCCAAGAACTCCTCGAACTCCGTGCGCCTGGTCGAGGTGGCGCTGGGCGCCGGCGCCCGCGACGCCCATCTGGTCGACTACGCCGAGGAGATCGACGAGTCCTGGCTGGAGGGCGTCGGCACGGTCGGCGTCACCTCCGGCGCCTCCGTCCCCGAGGTCCTCGTCCACGGCGTCCTGGACTGGCTCGCCGCGCGCGGCTACGAGGACGTCGAGACCCTCACGGCCGCCGAGGAGTCCATCCACTTCTCGCTGCCCAAGGAACTCCGCCGGGACCTGCGCGCCGAGGCCAAGTCCGCCACCGAGGGCTGACATCCGCCGCAACCGGTTCGCCGTCCGGGCCATGAGTCAGCTCATCCCGGGGGCGAGCCGCCCCGTCCGCGCCTAGCCTTTTCCCATGAGGGTCTTCGGTGTGGACATCGGCGGATCGGGCATCAAAGGTGCCCCGGTGGATCTGGCGCGCGGCGACCTCGCCGAGGAGCGCCACAAGGTACTGACCCCGCACCCGGCCACCCCGGAAGCGGTCGCGGACTGTGTCAGGGAGGTCGTGGACCACTTCGGGTGGTCGGGGCCGGTCGGTGCGACCTTCCCCGGTGTGGTCACGGACGGTACGACCCGTACGGCCGCCAATGTCGACCAGGGCTGGATCGGACTCGGCGCCGAGGCCCTGCTCACCGGCCGGCTGGGCGGCGAGGCCGCGGGCCGGCCCGTCACGCTGCTGAACGACGCGGACGCGGCCGGTCTCGCCGAGATGCGCTACGGCGCGGGCAGCGGCCGGACCGGCACGGTCATCGTGCTCACCCTCGGCACCGGCATCGGCAGCGCCGTCTTCAGCGACGGCCGCCTCGTCCCCAACACCGAGTTCGGCCATCTGGAGCTGCACGGCCATGACGCCGAGAAGCGCGCCTCCACCAAGGCCAAGGAGGACGAGGGGCTGAGCTGGCACCACTGGGCGCACCGGGTCCAGAAGTACCTCGCCCATGTGGAGATGCTCTTCTCGCCCGAGCTGTTCGTGATCGGCGGCGGGGTGAGCCGCAAGGCGGAGAAGTTCCTGCCGCTGATCGAGGGCATCAGGGCCGAGATCGTGCCGGCTCAGCTTCAGAACAATGCGGGGATTGTGGGGGCCGCGATGGCTGCGCACGCCGCTCGGGCTGGCGAGCCACCTGCCGCGGACGGTTCCCCGGCCGGGGCCGGGGACGGTCGGCGGCCCGCGACGGCGGCCGGTTCCTCTGCCCGCGCGGTGCGCTCTGCGGTCGACTCACCGGTCGGCTGGCCCGACGCCGGGCGATGAACAGCGCCCGCCGGACGATCGCGAGCAGCGCGCAGACCAGCGTGCCGGCGTAGAGCCAGCCCGCGTTCAGCGCGAGGACGGTGAAGACGCCCATCAGCAGCCCCTCGAACCCCTCCCCGCCCCGCTGGATCGGCAGCGCACCGAGCGTGAAGGCGATCGGCAGCGTGACCGGCGCACAGACCAGGTCGTACGGCCTGACCCACACCGCCGCACCGATGCCCACCAGCAGGTAGCAGACGCCGTACGCGGTCGGTGCGCCGCCGAACAGCAGCCGGTCCACCAAGGCGAACGCCAGCAGCACCAGCGTCGCCAGCAGCCAGCAGCCGAGACCGGTCAGTTTGGCGGCGGGCATCCGGCGCCGCGGGCCGGTGGGCGGGGCCTCTACCGGGCGCCGGGTCCGCGCCCGGTAGACAGCGGAGGACTCCCCGTCCACCGGAGGAGCCGGGGCGTGCCCGGCGCCCGCGGCCGCCGCCTGCCGGCTGGGCGGCCGGAGGGCACCGGCCCCGGCCCCGGCCGACGCGGGGCCGCGCGGCGGGGCGTGTACGGCGGCGGTGGCGGAGGCCGGTACGGCCGCGAACCCGGAGGCCCGCATCGCGGACAGAAAGGCGTCGTCGGGATCGGGGGTCACGGCCTCCGCGGGGCGCGGGAGCCGGGCGTCCTGGCCCGCGGGCGGTCGTCCGGACCGCGGCGGGCTGTGCTGGGGCGTGCGCGCTTCGTGTTGCTCCACCCGGCCACGGTAGGCCGCTAAGTGGTATTAACCGGTCGCGGGACACGCGCTTTGGCCGAGCTTGCGGCCGAGTTCGCTACGGGCCGGTGGCGGGCCGGTCCCGGTGGCGGCCGCTCGGCCCGCGCCGCCCCGTAGACTGGTGGATCGGCCCTCCCGGGGCCGTGCCCACCCCACCACCTCGCTCGGAAGTCGAGTCGCCACGTGTCGCTCACGATCGGAATCGTCGGTCTGCCGAATGTCGGCAAGTCGACCATGTTCAACGCCCTGACCAAGAACGACGTGCTGGCGGCCAACTACCCGTTCGCCACCATCGAGCCGAACGTCGGCGTCGTCGGCGTCCCCGACCCCCGCCTCGCCAAGCTCGCCGAGATCTTCTCCTCCCAGAAGATCCTCCCCGCCACCGTCGACTTCGTCGACATCGCGGGCATCGTCCGCGGCGCCTCCGAGGGCGAGGGCCTGGGCAACAAGTTCCTCGCGAACATCCGCGAGTCCGATGCGATCTGCCAGGTCATCCGCGCCTTCAAGGACGAGAACGTCGTCCACGTCGACGGCAAGGTCTCGCCCCGGGACGACATCGAGACCATCAACACCGAGCTGATCCTCGCCGACCTCCAGACCATCGAGAAGGTCCTGCCGCGCCTCCAGAAGGAGTCGCGCATCAAGAAGGACGTGGCTCCCAAGGTCAAGGCAGTGGAGGAGGCCAAGGCCATCCTGGAGAAGGGCGACACCCTCTTCTCCGCCGGCATCGTCCAGGGCTCCGGCAACGAAGAGCTCCTGCACGACCTCCACCTCCTCACCACCAAGCCCTTCCTCTACGTCTTCAACGTCGACGAGGACGAGCTGACCGACGAGGACTTCAAGAACGAACAGCGCGCCCTGGTCGCCCCCGCCGAGGCCATCTTCCTGAACGCCAAGCTGGAGGCCGACCTCGCCGAACTGGACGAGGACGAGGCCCTGGAACTCCTCCAGTCCGTAGGCCAGGAAGAACCCGGCCTCGCCACCCTCGCCCACGTCGGCTTCAACACCCTCGGCCTGCAGACCTACCTGACGGCCGGCCCCAAGGAAACCCGAGCCTGGACCATCAAGAAGAACGCCACCGCCCCCGAGGCCGCCGGCGTCATCCACACCGACTTCCAAAAGGGCTTCATCAAGGCCGAGATCATCTCCTTCGCCGACCTGGTGGAAACCGGCTCGGTAGCCGAGGCCCGCGCGGCCGGCAAGGCCCGCATGGAGGGCAAGGAGTATGTGATGCAGGACGGGGATGTGGTGGAGTTCCGGTTCAACGTCTGACAGCTGCGTTCCGGGCCTGAGTGGTCTGGTGCGTATACAGGCCAATGGGCCAGGCTTCTGTTGAGCCCAGCCCATTGGTGCCGTGGAGTCGACGCGGTCCTGGCCTTTCCCACACCCGCTTAAGACGGTGCCCCCGACAAGACCTCCACCTTGCCGGTGTCGAGGGAGTAGTAGGCGCCGATCACGGCCAGGGTGCCCTTCTTTACGAGGGGAGCGAGGTCCTGGTTGGAGCGGAGGTTGGTTGCGGTCAGGGTGACCTGGGCGCGGGCCATGGTGTCTACAGGGTCGGGGCCGCCTTCGCGGACTGCCTGGTCGTATGCCGGGCGTAGGGCTCGGGCGATTGCCTCCAGGTTGCCGGGCAGTGGCTTGCCGTCGCGGAGGGAGGAGTAGGAAGCCTCGATGGCGCCGCAGCGTTGGTGGCCGAGGATCACGATGAGCGGGGTGCCGCTGGTCATCGGTCCGTACTCCACGGAACCCGTAACCACAGGGCCGACCGCCTCCCCGCCCGTGCGCATCACGTAGAGGTCGCCCAGGCCGGTGTCGAAGAGGAGTTCCGGCGGGACCCGGGAGTCGATGCAGGCGAGGACCGAGCCGAAGGGCTGCTGTTTCTGGGCCACGAACTCGCGCCGGTCGGGATCACGGTCGGGGTGCTGGAGGTTGCCGCTCACCCAGCGCTGGTTGCCCTCCATCAGGCGGGTGAAGGCCGCTTCGGGGGTGGTCGGCCGTGTGGTGGGCTGCATGGTCGGCCGGGCCTGTGGTGAAGCGCCGGCCGCCGCCGGGGTGGTGCTCTTCGATGAGCACCCCGAAAGTGCCGCCGTGGCGACGAACAGTCCGCCGGCGAGCAGGGCTCTGCGGTCCGGATGTCTCGCTCCGTCCATCGGTCGTTCCCCTCAGTCCGCGGAGACGTATGCGTACGTATGCGTACGTCCTGGCCTGGGCGATTGTTCTGCGTGGCGGGGGAGCGGGGCGGGAGGCGCAAGCGGGGGTGGCCCGCTGTGCCACCGACGGCCCACAGGAGCGGTCCGGTCGGCGGCCCGCGGCGGTCCCCGGAGTGACCCCGGCGGCCCTTCGGCCCGTGCTCCCGAGGTGTGCAGCAGACTCCCGGCGCAGTGTCGATAGGTGGACAGAATGGACAGGGAGGGGTTAATCGGGTGCCGGGAGGGCGCGATGCCGCCGGAACGGCCGGAGGGGATCGCGGAGCTGGTGTCCGGGTTCGTGCGCGGGCTTGCCCGGGGGGTGTGAACCTCAGCGGGGGAAGAGCTGGAAGAGCGTCGCGGGGCGGCCCCGGTAGCGTTCGCCGCCGTTGCGCAGTGTCTGTTCGATGAAGTTGCGGGCGTAGGCGTGGGGGTCCGTTCCGGAGCCGCCCAGGCCCTTGATGTAGGTGCTGTGGGCCGCCAGCGAGTCGACCGCGCGGTCGATGCCGGGGCCGACCTCGGCGGCGTGTGTGGGGTACGGGGAGCCCGCCACGGCCACCCAGCGCACGCCGTTCCAGGGCGCCAGGCCCTGGGCCCCGGCGAGTTCGGGGAAGATCCAGCGGTTGCCGGCGTCGCCCGCCGCGTCCAGGACGGCGCGGCCCACCACCCGGTGGTCCGCGCTGTTCCACTGGACGCCGCCCCAGGTGTCGTGGTGGTTGAGGGCGATCAGCAGCTCCGGGCGGTGGCGGCGGATGGCCGCGGCCAGATCGCGGCGCAGCGCCGGGCCGGCCTCGATGACACCGTCGTGGTGGTCGTCGAGGAATTCCACGGTGTGGACGCCGACGAGCGCGGCACCGGCCCGTTGCTCGGTCTCGCGGACCGGGGCGCACTCGGCGGGGGCGAGCCCGTCGATACCGGCCTCGCCGCGGGTGACCAGGAGATAGCTGACCTGGCGACCCGCGGTGGTCCATTCGGCGATGGCGGCCGCGGCGCCGTATTCGAGGTCGTCCGGGTGGGCGACGACGGCGAGCGCCCGCTGCCAGTCCCTGGGCATGGGGGAGAGCTGGGGTTCGACGGGCATGGGGTGCCTTCCTTCCCGTCCTGGTGCCGCGTCCCACATTCCTGGTGCGGCGTCTTCGTGCCGTGCCGTATTCGGTATGCCGTTTCGGACGTGTCCTTCGAACGTGGTCCCGTTTCGATCGTGACATGTATGGGTCGCGTCCACCCGGGTGGAGAGAAACAGTGGGGTGGCGCGGGGTGGGGATGTGGGGGCCGTAGGAGCCCGATCTCGCTCGATACACGTGCTGAGCTGGGTTTCATCACATCAGGTGAACATCTGGCCCAAGGTTGCGGACAGCAACACGCGGTTGTCACGCTGTTGCTGACTGTCAAGCTGTTGGGAGGGGCACGTGCCTTTCGGTGAGCAGCCCGCGTACCTCCGCGTCGCCGGCGACCTGCGCCAGAAAATCGTCGACGGGGTGCTGCCGCCGCACACCCGCCTTCCCTCCCAGGCGCGCATCCGCGAGGAGTACGGCGTCTCGGACACCGTCGCCCTGGAAGCGCGCAAGGTCCTGATGGCCGAGGGGCTGGTCGAGGGCCGCTCGGGATCGGGGACCTATGTGCGCGAACAGCCCGTCCCGCGCCGTATCGCCCGGGTCGGATTCCATGCGGCCGGTGGCTGTACGCCCTTCCGGCAGGAGCAGACGGACGAGCGGGTGCGGGGCACCTGGGAGTCCAGCAGCGAGCAGGAGGTGGCCGGTGCGGTGGTCGCCGCCCGGCTGCGCATTCCGCACGGGGCCAAGGTGATGCGGACGCGCTATGTCTTCCGGGCGGAGGGGGAGCCGTCGATGCTCTCGACCTCGTGGGAGCCCCTGGAGGTGACGGGACGGACGCCCGTGATGCTGCCGGAGGAGGGGCCGCTGGCGGGCCGCGGGGTGGTCGAACGGATGGCGGCCATCGATGTGGTGGTGGACAACGTCACCGAGGAGGTCGGTGCCCGGCCGGCGCTGGCGGAGGAGGCGATGACGCTGGGCGGGGTGCCGGGGCATGCGGTGCTGGTCGTCTCGCGGACGTACTTCGCGGGCGGCCGGCCGGTCGAGACGGCCGATGTCATCACCCTCGCGGACCGCTATCGGGTCGCCTATCACTTGCCTGTGAAGTAGATGGTGTGTTGGTTCGGTGCCCTCTGTGTGTCGCCTAGACGCACAGAGCCTGCCTTTGGTTCTCAGGTCGGCGCCCCATTTCGACCGCTTTGTTGCTAAATGCCGCCCACTATCCGGTGTGGGATACCCCACAGACCCTCACCCGGGCGGGATTTTTGCCCGAGTGAGGGAAGCCGACGGTGCGATTCGCTCTTACGATGGCGAAGTTTGTGCACGGCACGGGGGAAGACCAGGAGACCAGCACGTGAGCACGACGAAGACCCCGAGTGCGGAGCAGGGCGCGCACTCGAACTACCGTCGGTCCCTCGGGACCATCGCCCTGACCGCCACTGGTCTCGGGTCCATCATCGGTTCCGGCTGGCTCTTCGGAGCCGAGCGGGCCGCCGCCATCGCCGGCCCTGCCGCGATCCTCGCCTGGGTCATCGGCGCGCTCGTCGCGCTGACGATCGCCCTCACCTACACCGAGCTCGGCTCGATGTTCCCCAAGGCCGGCGGCATGGTCCGCTACGGCCAGTACTCCCACGGCTCGCTCGCCGGCTACCTCGCCGCCTGGGCCAACTGGATCGCGATCGTCTCGGTCATCCCGGGTGAGGCCACCGCCTCCGTCCAGTACATGAGTTCCTGGGACTTCGGCTGGGCGCAGGCGCTGTACGACGGCAAGGAGCTGACCGGCACCGGCGTCGGCCTCGCCAGCGTGCTGCTGATCTTCTACTTCTTCCTCAACTGGTTCGCGATCTCGCTGTTCGCGAAGACCAACACCGCGATCACGGTCTTCAAGGTCGTCGTCCCGGCGCTGACCGCGAGCGCGCTGATGCTGGCGCACTTCGACACCGACAACATCGTCCACCACGGCGGTTTCACGCCCAACGGCTGGAGCTCGGTCTTCACCGCCGTCGCCGTCTCCGGCATCGTCTGGGCCTACAACGGCTTCCAGTCCCCGCTGAACCTCGCCGCCGAGGCCCGCAACCCCGGCCGTTCGCTGCCCAAGGCCGTGGTCTGGTCGATCCTGATCGCGCTGGTCATCTATGTCGCGCTGCAGGTCGCGTTCCTGATGGCGGTGCCCGGCGACAAGCTGGCCGCCGGCGGCGGCTGGGCCGGTCTCGGCTTCAACTCGCCGCTCGCCGACCTCGCCATCGCCTGGGGCCTGAACTGGCTGGCGCTGCTGCTGTACGCGGACGCCTTTGTCTCCCCGTCCGGCACCGGCATGATCTACGCCGCCACCACCTCCCGCATGATCCAGGGTGTGCAGGAGAACGGTCATCTGCCGGGCATCTTCGGCAAGGTGGACAAGAAGACCGGTGTGCCGCGTCCGGCGCTGCTGCTCAACCTCGTGATCGCCTTCCTCTTCCTCGCGATCTTCCGCGGCTGGGGCTCGCTCGCCGAGATCGTCTCGGTGGCCACGGTCATCTCGTACATCACCGGCCCGGTCGCGGTGATGTCGCTGCGCCGCGTCTCCCCGGACCTCAAGCGCCCGGTGAAGCTGAAGGCGATGCCGGTGATCGCCCCGATCGCGATGATCTTCGGCTCGCTGGTTCTGTACTGGGGCCGCTGGCCGCTGACCGGCAAGGTCATTCTGATCATGGCCGTCGGACTCCCGGTCTGGGCCTGGTACGAGATCGGCAAGCCGCTGACCCAGGGCCGCAAGCCGTGGGCCGAGCTGCGCCCGCATCTGAAGGCCGGTGCCTGGATGGTGGCGTATCTGCTGGTCATGGCCACCGTCTCGTATCTGGGTGGCAAGGAGTTCGGCGGCAAGGGCTATCTGCCCGAGGGCTGGGACATCGCCCTGGTCGCCGTGATCGGACTCGCCTTCTACTACTGGGGCGTGCGCAGCTCCTGGCGCAACCCGACGCTGGTCCAGGCCGAGAGCGAGATGCGCGCGGCCGAGGCGGCTGCCGAGGCCGGGGAGACCGAAGGGGCCAAGGCTTCCGTCGGGGCCTGAGCCCGGCCCGCCCCGCGCCGTCCGGCGCCGTTCCATACCAACGCCCGAGCCCCTCGGGCACCACCGGCCACTCGCAGGCCGCTTCCGGTTCGCCGGGGCCCGCGGGTGGCCGGTTCGGTACCTCTTTGTGTAAATCCATATCCGCTGAGTGAAGGTCGGGCGTAAGGTCGGGCATATGCGGATTGCGATTTCGGCATCAGCCGACAAGGGGCGCGTGACGGCGCGCTATCCGGCGGACGGAGGGGCGCGATGACTGACGGTGGAGCGGTGCTCCCCTGGCTCGTCATCCGCCAGGACGAAGGGGGCAACCGGTATCGCGTGGGCCGGTATGCCACCCGAGCGGAGGCGCAGCGGGTGGCCGACCGGCTCGAAACGCGTGGCCGCCAGCAGCTCTATGTGGTCGAGAAGGCCGACCGGGCGGCGACCTGAGGGGCGGCGGGCGAGGAGCGGGAGCAGAGCGGGGGACGTAGGCTGCCGCGCATGACGACCGTGCGCGTAGTGGTGGGCGGAGCGGTGTGCGAGCGCGGGCGGCTGCTGGCCGCACGGCGCAGCGCACCGCCCGCGCTGGCCGGCCGCTGGGAGCTGCCCGGCGGCAAGGTGGAGGACGACGAAACACCCCAGCAGGCGCTGGAGCGTGAGCTGCGCGAGGAGCTGGGTGTCGAGGCCGCGGCCCTGGAGCGGATTCCCGGCGAGTGGGTGCTGCGCCCCGGCTATGTCCTCCAGGTGTGGACGGCCCGGCTGGTGTCCGGGGTGCCGCGGCCGCTGGAGGATCACGACGAGCTGCGCTGGCTGCTTCCGGGCGAGGAGAACCAGGTCGACTGGCTGGATCAGGACCGCCCGGCGGTCGCCGAGGCGATGCGCCGACTGGCCGCCACGGCCGGAGCGACGGGCGTACGGCCGTAACGACTACCCCTGGCCGCGCCTGGCCGCCCCTGGCCGCGCCCCGGCGGGCCGCGTACGCGCTGACCCCCCTGACCCCGTCGGCGCCCGCCTGTACCCGCACGCTGCGCCCGTCCTCTCCCGCAGCAATATGTTTCATTTGTGCCACAGTGCACCGCCGCAAGCGATATGTGGGGTGGGATACCGGGTATGTCCTGATTGACCCCATCGAACGCAGGTAAAACGCGGACAAGGCGACGGGGACGCCATCGTGCTGGGATGTGATCGGCGTGAGCGACAGCGCAGCGGCAGGGGTCCCTGAGCCCGGCTCCGGCAGTGCGCGCAGGCGCGGCAAGGCAGCCGGTGCCGCCACCGCCGAATGGAGCTTTCCGGCCGATCCCGGAGCGGTGCGCACCGCCCGTACGGCGGTCCGGCGGGTCATGGATGACTGGGGTCTGAACGGCGCCGCCGATATGGCCGTACTACTCGTCAGCGAGCTCGTCACCAACTCCCTGCGCCATGCGAGCGGCCCGATCGGCGTCCGTATGGTGCTGCTCAGCTCCGACGGGCTGCTCGTCGAGGTCTCCGATCCGCTGCCGGACCCGCCGCTGGAGCGCGACGCCGCCCCCGATGACGAGGGAGGGAGGGGATTGCAGCTGGTCGCATGCAGTTCGCGGCGCTGGGGGACGCGGCGCGGAAAGAGCGGTAAGACAGTGTGGTTCGAGCTGTCGGTGGCTGGTTAGGAGACAGATGAAGTCCTGATCGTTGCCATTCCATCGACATCCCGTCGCTGGGCTGCGATCGAGACTGTGCTGTGATCGTGAAGACCGTGTTCCGGATAGCCCGGGTATTGGATACTCGAAGCTGGTCCGGTCCGGGCACGATGAGCTGGAGGGGACGGGGCTCGTGAGCAAGATGTCATCTGGCGGGGCAGAACCCGCGCAGGCCGAGGGTCAGGGCGGTGCGGACACCCCCGGCGACCCAGGTGGCCGTCCGCCCGTGCGCGAACTGCAGGGTCCGCCCGTATGGCAGAGCAGCCGGCCCGGATCGATCTACGACTACATCCGGGTGGCCTCGTTCTCGCTCGGTCCCGACGGGCGGATCGAGCAGTGGAGCGAGCGGGCGGAGCAGATGCTCGGCATCCCCGCCCGATATGCGCTGGGCAAGGACCCGATAGCGGCGTTCGTCCCCCGGGAGTTGCGGGAGACCGGGCACCGCAAGGTGTCCGAGATCCTCGACGGCCGGGAGTGGACCGGCCTGGTGCCCTACCGCAGGGAGACCACCGGCGAGGCCGACGGGCTCGCCGAGATCTATGTGATGCCGTCGCGCAACGAGGACGGGGAGCGGGCCGCGGTCTGTCTGGTCGTCGATGTCCGGGCGCTGCGCGGTATCGAAACCGACCTCGCCGCCTCGCAGGCTGTTTTCGGTCAATCTCCCATGGGCTTCACGCTGTTCGGCACGGACCTGAGGCTGCTGCGGGTCAACGAGCGGTTCGCCTCGGTCTTCGGCGGTCCGGCGAGCAAGTACCGCGGCTGCGGTCCGCATGACTTCCTGCCGCGGTCCGAGGCCGAGCGGATGACCGCCGCGCTGCGCCGCGTCCTGGACACCGGCGAGCCGGTCGCCGAGATGCAGCTGGTCGGTCTGCCGTCCGAGGACGAGGACCGCCGCCGCTGGTCGGTGTCGCTCTACCGGCTGCACGGGGCCAGCGGCCGCCCCATAGGGGTCGCGGCGCTCGCCGCCGATGTGACCGGCCGGCGCCGGGCCGAGCGGGAGGCCGCCAACGCCCGCCGTAACCTCGCCCTGCTCAACGAGGCCGGCGCCCGGATAGGCAACTCCCTCGATCTGGAGACCACCGCCCGCACCCTGCTGGACGTCGCCGTCCCGCAGTTCTGCGATCTGGCCTCGGTGGACCTCTACCAGGGCCTGCTGTCCGGGGACGAGGCCCCGCCCGGCACCAGCGACGGCAGCGCCGAGCTGCGCCGGGTCGCCTTCGCCAGCGCCGTCTCGGACGCCCCGCTCGCCACCGCCCCCGGTGCCCTCGGCGGCACGCCGGACCCGGTCGCGGTCGGCGCCGTCCACCGCTACCCCTTCAACTCCCCCTGCGCGAGCGCCCTGCGGACCGCCCACGCACAGATCATCCCGGGCCGGGAGAGCGACGACGGGCCGGAGCTGGGCGCCGTGGTGCACTCCACCCTCGCCGTGCCGATGGTCGCCAGGGACACCGTCGTCGGGCTGGTGCAGTTCTCCCGTACGAAGGGCAGCGAGCCGTTCGGTGAGCGTGACACCGCGCTCGCCGTCGAGCTGGCCGCGCGCGCCGCGGTCTGTATCGACAACGCCCGCCTCTACCGCCGGGAGCACGAGCGCGCGCTGATATTGCAGCGCAGTCTGCTGCCGCCCGGCGACCCGGAGGCGGCCGGTCTGGACATCGCCTGCCGCTATCTGCCCGGCACCACCGCCACCGAGGTCGGCGGCGACTGGTTCGATGTCATCGAGCTTCCCGGTCACCGCACGGCACTGGTCGTCGGCGACGTCATGGGGCGCGGACTGCGCGCCGCCGTGGCCATGGGCGAACTGCGCACCGCCGTACGGACCCTGGCGCTGCTGGACCTGGAACCGGCCGAGGTGCTGTCGGCGCTGGACGAGATCGCCCGCGGGCTCGGCGGCGACGGCGACGGCCGGTCCAACCCCCGGTCCGCCCGCGGCCGGTCCGCGAACGCCGAGGGCACGGCCGAGAGGGACCGCTCCGCCCGTACCGCCGACCTCTCCGAGGTCTACCTCGCCACCTGCGTCTACGCCGTCTACGACCCGGTCAGCCGGCGCTGTACGTTCGCCAACGCCGGGCATCTGCCGCCGGTGCTGGTCGAGGACGGCGAGGACGCGCTGCTGCTCGACGTCCCCCCGGGGATGCCGCTGGGGGTCGGCGGGGAGCCGTTCGAGGAGATCGAGGTCGAGCTGCCGGACGGCGCGCTGCTGGCCCTCTACACCGACGGGCTGGTGGAGTCCCGCCACCATCCGCTGGACGAGGGGCTGCGGGCGTTCCGTACGGCCCTCTCGGGCGCCGACCGCCCGCTGGAGGACGCCTGCGACCACGTCCTGAACGCCCTGGACACCTCGCACGGTGAGGACGACATCGCGCTGCTGATGGCGCGGGTGCAGGGGCTGCCCAAGGACGCGGTGGGCGACTGGAATCTGGCGCCGGAGGCGCGTTCGGTGGCCCGCGCCCGGGAGCTGGCCCGCGACCAGCTCACGGACTGGGGTCTGCAGGATCTGGTCGACACCACGGAGCTGCTGGTCAGCGAGCTGGTGACCAATGCGCTGCGGCACGGCCACGGCGAGATCCGGCTGCGTCTGCTGCTGGACCGCTCACTGGTCTGCGAGGTCTGGGACGCCGATCTCGCCCAGCCGCGCCGCCGCCGGGCCCGCGACACCGACGAGGGCGGCCGCGGACTCCAGCTGGTCGGCCTGCTGAGCGAGGGCTGGGGCAGCCGCCGGACCCCGCGCGGCAAGACCGTATGGTTCGAACTCGCCCTGCCCGACGGGGAGTCGGCGCCGGTGGATCCGGCGGAGGCCCTGCTGAGCCTGTTCTGAGCACCGGTCGGGCGGCGCGGGGGCCGGGTGTGACACCGGCCCCGCGCGCCGCCCGTCAGGTCATTCGCTACGGCGCCGGATCTTGTTCCCGAGCCACACCAGCGGGTCGTACTTACGGTCCGCGGCGCGCTCCTTGAGCGGGATCAGCGCATTGTCGGTGATCTTGATGTGCTCGGGGCAGACCTCGGTGCAGCACTTGGTGATGTTGCAGTAGCCCAGACCGTGCTCGTCCTGGGCGGTGGCCTTGCGGTCGACACCCGACTCCGGCGCCGCGTCCAGCGGATGCATATCGAGTTCGGCGATCCGCATCAGGAAGCGCGGACCGGCGAACGCGGTCTTGTTCTCCTCGTGGTCACGCACCACATGGCAGGTGTCCTGGCACAGAAAGCACTCGATGCACTTACGGAACTCCTGCGAGCGGCCGACGTCCTCCTGCTGCATGCGGTACTCACCCGGCGCCAGCTCCGGCGGCGGCATGAACGACGGGATCTCACGGGCCTTGGTGTAGTTGAAGGACACATCGGTGACCAGGTCACGGACGACCGGGAAGGCCCGCATCGGGGTGACCGTGATCGTCTCCGTACGGTCGAACACCGACATCCGGGTCATACACATCAGCCGCGGCCGCCCGTTGATCTCCGCGCTGCACGAACCGCACTTGCCCGCCTTGCAGTTCCAGCGCACGGCGAGATCGGGTGCCTGGGTCGCCTGGAGGCGGTGGATGATGTCCAGCACCACCTCGCCCTCGTGCACCTCGACGGTGAAATCCGCCAGGTCCCCGGCGTCCGCGTCGCCCCGCCACACCCGGAAGTGCGCCTGGTAGGTCCCGGACTGCTGCTCTGTCTGCGCCTGGCTCACCGGCTCAGCTCCTCGTCGGTCAGATACTTCGCCAGCTCGTCCTTCTCGAACAGTTCCAGCAGATCGCGGCGGATCGGCGGGTTCTCCCGGCGGGACAGCCGGATCTGGCCCAGCGCCGGGTCCGCGGCCCGTGAATCGCCCTGCGGATCGGCGAGTTCGCAGACCAGGTTGATCTGGCGCCAGTGCCGGTCCATCGCCGGATGGTCGTCCCGGGTGTGCCCGCCGCGGCTCTCCTCGCGCTCCAGCGCCGCCCGTGCCACACACTCGCTGACCAGCAGCATGTTCCGCAGATCGAGCGAGAGATGCCAGCCCGGGTTGTACTGCCGGTGCCCCTCGACACCGGCCCGCCGGGCCCGTACCCGCAGATCGGCCAGCCGCTTGAGGGCCTCGAACATCTCGCCCTCCTTGCGGATGATGCCGACCAGGTCGTTCATCGCCTGCTGGAGCTCCTGGTGCAGGGAGTACGGGTTCTCGGCCGGGACCCGGCCGCCGTCCGCGCCGTCCGCGGTGTCCTCGGCGCTGAACGGGCGCAGCGCCTCCGCCTCGGCCGTGTCGATCTGGAGCGGATCGGGGACCGGCCGGTCGGTGAGCGACGCCGCGTACTCGGCCGCGTGCAGTCCGGCCCGGCGGCCGAAGACCAGCAGATCGGACAGTGAGTTGCCGCCGAGCCGGTTGGAGCCGTGCATCCCGCCGGCCACCTCGCCGGCCGCGAACAGGCCCGGCACGCCGGTCGCCGCCGCGGTGTCCGGGTCCACGTCCACCCCGCCCATCACGTAGTGACAGGTCGGGCCGACCTCCATCGGCTCGGCGGTGATGTCCACATCCGCCAGTTCCTTGAACTGGTGGTGCATCGAGGGCAGCCGGCGCTTGATCACCTCGGCCGGCATCCGGGTGGAGACATCCAGATAGACGCCGCCGTGCGGGGAGCCGCGGCCCGCCTTGACCTCGGCGTTGATGGCCCGCGCCACCTCGTCGCGGGGCAGCAGCTCGGGCGGGCGGCGGTTGCGGTCCGGGTCCTCGTACCAGCGGTCGCCTTCGTCCTCGGTCTGCGCGTACTTCTCCTTGAAGACGTCCGGGATGTAGTCGAACATGAAGCGCTTGCCGTCGCTGTTGCGCAGCACCCCGCCGTCGCCGCGGACGGACTCGGTGACCAGGATGCCCTTCACCGAAGGCGGCCAGACCATGCCGGTGGGGTGGAACTGCACGAACTCCATGTTGATCAGCGGCGCCCCGGCCAGCAGCGCCAGCGCATGACCGTCGCCGGTGTACTCCCAGGAGTTCGAGGTCACCTTGAAGGACTTGCCGATACCGCCGGTGGCCAGCACCACCGCGGGCGCCTCCAGTACGAAGAAGCGGCCGGACTCCCGCTCGTAGCAGAAGGCGCCGGAGACCCGGCCGTCTGTCTTGAGGACGCGGGTGACGGTGCACTCCTGGAAGACCTTCAACCGGGCGTCGTGCGCGCCGAACTCCTTCTCGTCCTCCTGTTGCAGCGAGACGATCTTCTGCTGGAGGGTGCGGATCAGCTCCAGGCCCGTACGGTCGCCGACATGCGCCAGGCGCGGGTACTCATGGCCGCCGAAGTTGCGCTGGGAGATCCGGCCGTCCGCGGTCCGGTCGAAGAGCGCGCCCCAGGTCTCCAGCTCCCACACCCGGTCGGGCGCCTCCCGGGCGTGCAGCTCGGCCATCCGCCACTGGTTGAGGAACTTGCCGCCGCGCATGGTGTCCCGGAAGTGGACCTGCCAGTTGTCATGCTCGTTGGCGTTGCCCATGCTGGCCGCGATACCGCCCTCGGCCATCACCGTATGGGCCTTGCCGAACAGGGACTTGCAGATCACGGCCGTCCGCATACCGGCTTCGCGGGCCTCGATCGCGGCCCGCAGTCCGGCGCCGCCGGCGCCCACCACGACCACGTCCCATGCCTGCCGGTCCACATGCGCCATCAGAGGGCACACCTTTCCTTAGGAGTTGCTGTCGTCAGAAGAAGCGCGGGTCCGCGAACGCCCCGCTGGCCAGAAGGAAGACATAGAAGTCCGCGACGGCCACGCTGATCAGCGAGGACCACGCGAGCACCATGTGCCGCTCGTTGAGCCTGCCGACCCAGCCCCACATCCGGTAGCGCACCGGGTGCTTGGAGAAGTGCCGCAGCCGGCCGCCGATGATGTGCCGGCAGGAGTGGCAGGAGAGGGTGTACGCCCAGATCAGCGCGATGTTGACGAGGAAGATGAGGCTGCCCAGGCCCATATGGCCCCAGGCGTAGTTCTCGTCGCGGAAGGTCAGCGCGGTGTCGTAGGTCAGGACACCGGCGACCAGGATCGCGAAGTAGAAGAAGTAGCGGTGGATGTTCTGCAGGATCAGCGGGAAGCGGGTCTCACCGGTGTACTTCGTGTGCGGTTCGGCGACCGCGCAGGCCGGGGGCGAGGCCCAGAAGCCGCGGTAGTAGGCCTTGCGGTAGTAGTAGCAGGTCAGCCGGAAGCCCAGCGGGAAGATCAGGATCAGCAGGGAGGGGGACAGGACCCACCAGCTGCCGAAGATCTCCCAGTTGGGGCCGCCGCGCATGGTGTGGCAGTTCTCCGCCAGACACGGTGAGTAGAACGGCGAGACATAGGGCGCGGCGTAGTAGTCGGCGTTCGAGAACGCCCGCCAGGTCGAGTAGACGATGAATGCGAGCAGTCCGGCGGCGGTGCCGGCCGGCGCCAGCCACCAGCGGTCGGTGCGCAGATGACGGGCGGGGATGGCGGCGCGCGAGGCGGTGTGCACGCCGTTCGCGCCCGCTTGCGATGAGGGTTCGGTGCCAGTGGCCAACGTCGGTCTCCGTGAAGGGCGCTCGGGCTGGACCGCTTCCGTCCAAAGCGGCCGGAATGCTTCCGCCAGGGCGGCAACGGGGTAGGGGTCTGAGTGGGGCGAAGCCACCCCCTAAGGGGCCTCCACCAGGGGATTTCCCCTAGGGCCTGTCCGCCTAGGGCGCATGCCCGTTCCGGCACCCGAGGCCCTCGTCCTGGGCGTCGGTCCACAGCGCGGAGTCGTACGGGGCGTCGGAGATCGGCACCATCTCGACCTCGGGCGTGCGCCGGTGGGCGGGGGGAGCGGCCGCCACGCTCTGCTTCAGCAGGGTGAGACTCTCGCGCAGATGGTCGGTGTCCGTACGGACCCGGCGGATGTCCAGCCCGGCGCCGAGCTGCGTCTCCAGTGTGCCCACCGACCGGACCAGGTCGTCCAGGCTGCGCTCAACCGCCGTCATTGCGTCCTGAAGGGACATATAACGTGCCCTCACTTTTGAAGGTGTGGTGGGCGATCTCATGCGCCCGAGAGTGTCGCGCGTCACAGTAGGCGTTGGGAAGGGGTCCAGCGCGATTACGACTCGAACCGGTGCGTTCCGGCAACCATGCGCCCCGGCGGGGGTCGAACGCCGATACGGGACAGGGGGCGCGCGGAGGGCTGCCCGCACCCCCGTGAACCCGGCTCTGAACCCCGCCGTGACCCGCGCCGGGGGCTCTGTGTTGGGCCGGGCGGGTGGCCTTGGTGCGGTGGCCGCCGTGTCGGGCCGCCGGTCCGGGCGCGGTCGCTTTCAGTAGGGGTGCCATAGATGTGATGAGCCGCAAAATCGGCCGAACGTGGTGCGCCGGTCAGCCCCAGGCGGTGTTCGGTGCGGCGCGGGCGAGCCCGGAGGTAACCGTCATGACCGACCACGATCACCCCGCAGGCCGCCGCGCGGTGTGCCGCAGACGCCGCTGTGCCGCGCTCATCGCGGCGGGGGTGCTGCTCCCGCTGCCGGCCCTGACCGGATGCAGCGACGACGCCCGGGAGGCATCCGTCGCGGCGTCCCAGGACATCGCCCCCGCACCCCGCGGCGAGCTGAAGGACGGCGGCACCCTGCGCTGGGCCGTCGACGCGATGCCCGGCACCCTCAACGCCTTCCAGTCCGACGCCGACGCGACCACCGCGCGGATCGCCGGTGCGGTGCTGCCCAGCATGTTCACCATCGACGCGAGCGGCAGACCGCAGCGCAACGCCGACTTCCTCGACGCCGCGGACGTCAGCACCCGCGACCCCAAGCAGGTCGTCACGTACAAGATCAACCCCAAGGCGCGGTGGAGCGACGGCCGGGCGGTCACCGCCGCCGACTTCATCGCCCAGTGGACCGCGCTGCGCGGCAAGAACAACGCCTACTGGACCGCCCGTAACGCCGGCTACGACCGGATCGGCAAGGTCGAGCAGGGCGCGAACGCCCACGAGGTCAAGGTCACCTTCGCGCGGCCCTACGCCGACTGGCGCTCGCTGTTCACCCCGCTCTACCCCCAGAGCGTGATGGGCAGCGCCGACGCCTTCAACGACGGCGCACGGGAGCAGCTCAAGGTCGGCGCCGGCCCCTTCCTCGTCCAGAAGCGGGACGTCAAGGAGGGCCGCGTCGTCCTCGTCCGCAATCCGGAGTGGTGGGGCGACACCGCCAAGCTCCAGCGGATCGTGCTGCAGTCGCTGCCCGGTGACAAGCGGGCCGCGGCGCTGGCCGAGGGGAGCGTCGATGTCGCCGCGGTCGACCAGGTCGCCGCGAAGCGGGTCGCCTCCGCCCGGCGCCCGGCAGGCCCCGGCTCGCCCGGAGCCGACGGCCACGCGGGCCCGCAGGGCGGCGCCCGCACCGGTGCCCGTACGGACGCCAAGGCCGCCGCGGCCGAGAGCTCCGCGCTGCGCGGCTACACCATCCGCAAGGCGCTGGAGCCCGCCTACACCCAGCTCGCCCTCAACGGCAGCAGCGGGCCGCTGGCCGACGACCGGGTGCGCCGGGCGGTGGCCCGTGCCCTGGACCGGCAGGCGCTCGCGGACACCGTCCTCAAGCCGCTCGACCTGCCGTCCAAGCCGCTCGGCAGCCATCTGCTGATGGCCGGGCAGTACGGCTACGCGGACCACAGCGACGCGCTCGGCGAGCAGGACGCCGGGGCGGCCAAGGAGCTGCTCGCGGACGCCGGCTGGAAGAGCGACGGCACCGACCGCCAGCAGGCCGGCCAGAAGGCGGGCGCCCCGGCGCCCGGCGGATACCCGGACGGGAACGAGCGGCCGGACGACCGGTACGCCGGTGACCGCTACGGGGACGAGTCCGCGGAGGACGACCGCTCCGGCGGCGGCTCCGACGACCGCAACCCGGCCCGCGCCGACGGCGTCCGGGCCGCCGCGCCCGGCCGGGGTGACCGGCCCACCGCCGCCGAGGCCCCGCTGTCCTTCACCGGCGCGGTCGGCTCGGAGGTCCAGCAGTCCGCCCTGCTGCGGCAGAGCGCCTCGTTCTACAAGCAGGCGGCCGCCAGCGAGAAGTCCGCGGCGGACGGCGACACCGAGTCGGCGGCGTACGCCAAGTACAAGCGGTACAAGAAGCGGGCGGCGGAGGCGCTCGGTGCCGCCGAGCTGATCGAGACCGGACAGGGCCGGCAGCTGCCGGGGTCCGGCGGGCACCCGGGCGCCCGGCACGCCGCCGTCGAGCGGGCCGCCGACGCGGCGGCCGCACCGCAACCGGCCGGCGACAGGGCCTCCCGGGTCGCCGCCGTCAAGAAGAACGGCAAGCCGCTCACCCTGCGCTTCGTGCTCCCCGACGGCGCCGGCTCCGAGCAGCTGCGCACCGTGGGGCGGCGGATCGCCTCGATGCTCGGCAAGATCGGCGTCCAGACCTCCCTCCAGCGGGTCTCCGACGCCAGCTACTTCCAGGACCACATCGCCTCCGGCGACTACGACCTGGCGCTGTACTCCTGGCCCGGCACCGCCTACCCGGCGACCGACGCCCGCCCGATCTACGCCAAGCCGCAGCCCGCGCCCGACGGCTCGCTGACCGTCGAGCAGAACTACACCCGGGTCGGCACCGACCACATCGACCAGCTCTTCGACCAGGCCGCCTCCGAGCTGGACGAGGGCGCCTCGCACACCCTCGTGGCACAGGCCGACGCCCGGATCTGGGCGGCCGCCGGGTCGATCCCGCTCTACCAGCGGCCCGAACTGGTCGCGACGAAGAAGTCGCTTGCCAACGTCGGCGCCTTCGGCTTCGCCACACCCCGCTTCCAGGACATCGGCTACCAGAAGTAGAGCGGTGCTCCGGGCGAATAAAAGGTAAGAATCCGCAGGTCATAGCGCATATGTACGGGCCGCGGCGGCTATTGCCGCCGCGGCCCCGTACGATGGGGTGAGGCCGTGGCTTCGTTATGCCCGGCGGGCGCGCGTACCGAATGGACGCGTCGCCACCCACGATTCCGGGAGAAGCGCCGCCAGTATGCCCACCCGCCACGACATTCGTAACGTCGCCATCGTCGCCCACGTCGACCACGGGAAGACCACCCTCGTCGACGCCATGCTCAAGCAGGCCGGTTCGTTCGCCGAACACGCCGCCGAGAAGCTCGACGACCGGATGATGGACTCCAACGACCTGGAGCGTGAGAAGGGCATCACGATCCTCGCCAAGAACACGGCGGTGAAGTATCACCCCAAGGACGGCGGGGACCCGATCACGATCAACATCATCGACACCCCCGGCCACGCCGACTTCGGTGGTGAGGTCGAGCGCGGTCTGTCGATGGTCGACGCGGTCGTCCTGCTGGTCGACGCCTCCGAGGGCCCGCTGCCGCAGACCCGCTTCGTGCTCCGTAAGGCCCTCGCGGCCCGGATGCCGGTCATCCTGTGCATCAACAAGACCGACCGCCCCGACTCCCGGATCGACGAGGTCGTCAACGAGACCTACGACCTGTTCCTGGACCTGGACGCGGACGAGGACCAGATCGAGTTCCCGATCGTCTACGCCTGCGCCCGTGACGGCGTCGCCTCGCTGACCAAGCCGCAGGACGGCACCGTCCCGGCCGACAGCGCCAACCTGGAGCCGTTCTTCACCACGCTCCTGGACACCGTCCCGGCCCCCCAGTACGACGCGGACGCCCCCCTCCAGGCCCACGTCACCAACCTGGACGCGGACAACTTCCTCGGCCGTATCGCGCTGCTCCGTGTCGAGCAGGGCGAGCTGGCCAAGGGCCAGAGCGTCGCGTGGATCAAGCGGGACGGCACCATCGCCAACGTCCGCATCACCGAGCTGATGATGACCGAGGCGCTCACCCGCAAGCCCGCCGAGAAGGCCGGTCCGGGCGACATCTGCGCGGTCGCCGGTATCCCCGACATCATGATCGGCGAGACGCTGGCGGACCCGGAGAACCCGGTCGCGCTGCCGCTGATCACCGTCGACGAGCCGGCGATCTCCATGACCATCGGCACCAACACCTCGCCGCTGGTCGGCCGGGGCGGCACGGGCAAGGGCGCGGACGCCAAGGCCGCGGTCAAGGACCGCAAGGTCACCGCCCGCCAGGTCAAGGACCGCCTGGAGCGCGAGCTGATCGGTAACGTCTCGCTGCGCGTCCTGGAGACCGAGCGTCCCGACGCCTGGGAGGTGCAGGGCCGCGGTGAGCTGGCGCTGGCCATCCTGGTCGAGCAGATGCGCCGCGAGGGCTTCGAGATGACCATCGGCAAGCCGCAGGTGGTCACCAAGGAGGTCGACGGCAAGACGTACGAGCCCGTCGAGCGCATGACCATCGACGTGCCCGAGGAGCACATGGGCGCCGTCACCCAGCTGATGGGTGTCCGCAAGGGCCGGATGGACAACATGTCCAACCACGGCTCCGGCTGGGTCCGCATGGAGTTCGTCGTCCCGTCCCGCGGTCTGATCGGCTTCCGTACGGAGTTCCTGACCAACACCCGCGGTACCGGTATCGCGCACTCGATCCACGAGGGCCACGAGCCGTGGTTCGGCACGCTGTCGACCCGTAACAACGGCTCGCTGGTCGCCGACCGCTCCGGTGCCGTCACCGCCTTCGCGATGACGAACCTCCAGGAGCGCGGGGTGCTCTTCACCGAGCCCGGCACCGAGGTGTACGAGGGCATGATCGTCGGCGAGAACTCCCGCGCCGACGACATGGACGTGAACATCACCAAGGAGAAGAAGCTCACCAACATGCGCTCCTCCTCGGCCGACTCCTTCGAGGCGATCGTGCCGCCGCGGAAGCTGTCGCTGGAGCAGTCCCTGGAGTTCTGCCGCGACGACGAGTGCGTCGAGGTGACCCCGGAGGCCGTGCGTATCCGCAAGGTCGTCCTGGGCCAGAAGGAGCGCGGCCGCACCGCGTCCCGCGCCAAGCGGTAACGGCCGGCGCCGGTAGTCCGGCCCGCTGCCATGGGGCGTCCCTCCGCGTGAGGGGCGCCCTTTGCCGTCCCCGGAAGCCTCCGGATCCGCTCGGCGACCGCGTTGTCAGTGGTCGGGTGGAGACTCTCGATATGGCAGCTACATCGAAGATCGAGGCAGGGCGCGAGATCGCGACGCTCATCAATGTGTTCACCGTCCGGCCGGAGCGGCAGGCGGAGCTGGTGGCGGTGCTCAGCCGCGCCACCGAGGAGACGATGAAGGACCGGCCGGGGTTCATCTCGGCGAACATCCACGCGAGCGCGGACGGGGAACGGGTCGTCAATTACGCGCAGTGGGAGAGCGAGGCGCACTTCCGCGCGATGCTGGCCGATCCGGAGGCGCGGGAGCACATGACGGAGGCCGCCGCGCTGTCGGAGGGGTTCGATCCGCGGCTGTTCGCGGTGGAGTCCGTGCATCACATATAGGGCTCGCCGGGGCGTCTCCGCGGGGGTGCCCCCGCTCCCTCCCCGATCGGGCATCCGAGGGGTTTCTCAGGTTTCCGGAGCAGTGGCGGACGCCGCCGGAGTGCGGTACGTCCCGCTGTGCGGTCTTATGTGGCCCTAGGCATGTCCCGGAGCTGAGGAGGCGTCATGCGGAGAGCCACCTGCGCCAAGTGGGGCGCATCCGCCGTCGCCGTCGCCCTCGTGACCGCGGGGTGCGGGGGCGGGAGCGGGGCGAGCCGTTCCGGGGTGGTCAGCGCCTCCTGGGGGGATCCGCAGAATCCGCTGGAGCCGGCGAACACCAATGAGGTCCAGGGCGGCAAGGTCCTGGAAATGCTGTTCCGGGGGCTCAAGCGCTACAACCCGAAGACGGGCGCCGCGGAGGATGTGATCGCGGACCGTATCGCGACCGCGGATTCGCAGAATTTCACGGTGACCCTGAAGGACGGCTGGACCTTCAGCAACGGGGAAAAGGTCACCGCCAAGTCCTTCGTGGACGCCTGGAATTATGGCGCGCTGCTCACCAACAAGCAGAAGAACGCCTCGTTCTTCCAGTACATCGACGGCTTCGCGCAGGTGCATCCGGACCGGGGGAGCCCGCGGGCCAAGACCCTGTCGGGGCTGGTGGTGAAGGACGAGAAGACCTTCACCGTCAGGCTCAACCAGAAGTTCTCCAGCTGGCCGGACACCCTGGGCTATTCGGCCTTCATGCCGCTGCCGCAGTCGTTCTTCCGGGACCATGACGCGTGGATCGCCAAGCCGGTCGGGAACGGCCCGTACACCGTGGACTCCTATGAAAAGGGGTCCGTGCTGCGGATGCGGAAGTGGGGCAATTATCCGGGGGACGATCCGGCGCGTAACGGCGGTATCGATCTGCGGGTCTATACGGACAGCAACACGGCCTATACGGATCTGCAGGCGGGCAATCTCGATCTGGTCGACGATGTGCCGGCCGCACAGCTCAAGAATGTGAAAGCGGATCTGGGCGGCCGTTACATCAATCAGCCCGCCGGGATCATCCAGACCCTCGCCTTTCCCATGTACGACAAGCGGTGGGGGCGGCCGGGCGCGGAGAAGGTGCGCCGCGGCCTGTCGATGGCCATCGACCGCGACCAGATCACCCGGGAGATCTTCCAGCGGACCCGGACGCCCGCCACGGACTGGACCTCGCCGGTGCTGGGCGCGGACGGCGGCTACAAGGCCGGGCTGTGCGGCGCGGCCTGTGAGTTCAACCCGGCGAAGGCGAAGCAGCTGATCAAGGAGGGCGGCGGGCTCCCCGGCGGCCGCATCACCCTCGCCTACAACGCCGATACGGGCTCCCACAAGGACTGGATCGATGCCATCTGCAACAGCATCAACAAGTCGCTGGGAGAGGACCAGGCATGTGTCGGGGACCCCATCGGCACCTTCGCCGACTTCCGGAACAAGATCACCGCCAGGCGGATGAGCGGCCCGTTCCGGGCCGGCTGGCAGATGGACTATCCACTCATCCAGAACTTCCTGCAGCCGCTGTATTACACCAACGCCTCCTCCAACGACGGCAAGTTCAGCAATGCCTCCTTCGACAAGCTGGTCAACGAGGCGAACGCGGAAACGGACGCGGCGAAGGCCGTCTCGACCTTCCAGGACGCGGAGAAGGTCCTCGCCGCCCAGATGCCGGCCATTCCGCTCTGGTACCAGAACGGCAGCGGCGGCTATTCCGACCGGATCAGCAATGTGGCCCTGAATCCGTTCAGCGTGCCGGTCTACAACGAGATCAAGGTCAACTGACCGTGCCGACGGGCCGAGGGACGAGGGAGGGCGGTGCTGCATGGGACGGTATGTGATCCGTCGGCTGCTCCAGATGATCCCGGTGTTCATCGGCAGCACCTTCCTCATCTTCTTCATGGTGTACGCCCTGGGCGACCCCGTGGCCGCGATGTTCGGCGACCGGGCGCCCGACCCCGCCACCGCCGCCCGGATCCGCCGGGACCTCTACCTCGATGAGCCGCTGTGGAAGCAGTATCTGCACTACATGGGGCAGATCTTCCAGGGGAACTTCGGCACCGCCTTCAACGGCCAGTCGGTCACCGAACTGATGGCCTCCGCCTTTCCCGTGACGCTCCGGCTGACCCTCGTCGCCATCGCCATCGAGATGGTCGTGGGCATCGTGCTGGGGGTGCTCAGCGGGCTGCGGCGCGGCCGGGACATCGACACCACGGTGCTGGTCCTCACCCTCGTCGTGGTGTCCATCCCGACCTTCGTCAGCGGCTATCTGCTGCAGCTGGTCTTCGGGGTGCAGTGGGCCTGGGCCGCGCCGTCCGTCGCCCCCGAGGCGCCGCTGAACGAACTCCTGCTGCCGGGGCTGGTGCTGGCGCTGGTCTCGCTCGCCTATGTCACCCGGCTGACCCGGACCTCGATCGCGGAGAACGCCCGCGCCGACTACGTCCGCACCGCCCTGGCCAAGGGGCTGCCCCGGCACCGCGTCATCACCCGTCATCTGCTGCGCAATTCGCTGATCCCGGTCGTCACCTTCATCGGCACGGACATCGGCGCCCTGATGGGCGGCGCGATCGTCACCGAGCGCATCTTCAACATCCACGGCGTCGGATACCAGCTCTACCAGGGCATCCTGCGGCAGAACTCACCGACCGTCGTGGGCTTTGTGACGATCCTGGTGCTGGTGTTCCTGCTCGCCAACCTCCTCGTCGACCTGCTGTACGCCGTCCTCGACCCGAGGATCCGCTATGCCTGAGCCCTACGTCCCCAAGGAAGCCATCGGCCATGGCGACGGCGGGTCCGCCGCGCTGGCGATCGGCGAGGCGGAGTCGCTGGAACGGCGGCCCGGGGCAGCCCCGCCCGGCGGGCCACCCGCCTCCGTCGGCAAGCCGCGCAGCCTGTGGAGCGACGCCTGGCACGACCTGTGCCGCAACCCGGTCTTTGTGATCTCCGCCCTGGTCATCCTCTTTCTGGTGGTCATCGCGATCTGGCCGCAGCTGATCGCCACCGGCAACCCCTACCGCGCCGACCTCGCCAAGGCGCAGCAGGGCTCCCAGCCCGGCCACCCCTTCGGCTTCGACACCCAGGGCAGGGACGTCTACACCCGGGTCGTCTACGGCGCCCGTGCCTCCATCACCGTCGGCGTCTGCGCCACGACCGGAGCGGCGCTGCTCGGCAGCCTGCTGGGCGGCCTGGCCGGGTTCTTCGGCGGCTGGGGCGACACCCTGCTCTCCCGGCTCGCCGATATCTTCTTCGGCATCCCGGTGATCCTCGGCGGTCTGGTCTTCCTCTCCATGGTCACCAGCACCACGGTCTGGCCGGTGGTCGGCTTCATCGTGCTGCTCGGCTGGCCGCAGGTCTCCCGTATCGCCCGCGGCTCCGTCGTCACCGCCAAACAGAACGACTACGTCCAGGCCGCGCGGGCGCTGGGCGCGGGCAACGGACGGCTGCTGCTGCGGCATATCGCGCCGAACGCGGTCGCGCCGGTCATCGTCGTCGCCACCATCGCCCTCGGCACCTTCATCGCCCTGGAGGCGACGCTCTCGTATCTGGGCGCGGGCCTGAAGCCGCCCACCGTCTCCTGGGGCATCGATATCTCCACCGCCTCCCCCTACATCCGCAGCGCGCCGCACATGCTGCTGTGGCCCGCCGGAGCGCTGAGCGTCACGGTGCTGGCGTTCATCCTGCTCGGCGACGCGGTGCGCGACGCCCTCGACCCCAAGTTGCGCTGAGGAGCCGGAAGATGACGAGCCAGGACACACGGGCCACGGGCGCCGGTACCGCCCTGCTCGATGTGCGGGACCTGCGGGTGGAGTTCCGTACCCGGGACGGTGTCGCCAAGGCCGTCAACGGGGTCAGCTACCGCGTGGCGCCCGGACAGACGCTGGCGGTGCTCGGGGAGTCCGGCTCCGGCAAGTCCGTCACCGCCCAGGCCGTGATGGGCATCCTGGACTCGCCGCCCGGTTACGTCACCGGCGGCGAGGTCGTCTTCCAGGGGCGCGATCTGCTGACCCTGCGCAAGGACGAACGGCGCAAGGTCCGCGGCGCGAAGATGGCGATGATCTTCCAGGACGCGCTGTCCGCGCTGAACCCGGTCCTCAGCGTCGGGGCCCAGCTGGGGGAGATGTTCCAGGTCCACGAGGGGATGTCCCGTAAGGACGCCCGCGCCAAGGCGGTGGAACTGATGGAGCGGGTCGGCATCCCGGCGGCCCGGGAGCGGGTGGGCGACTATCCGCACCAGTTCTCCGGCGGTATGCGCCAGCGCATCATGATCGCGATGGCACTGGCCCTCGGCCCGGACCTGATCATCGCGGACGAGCCGACCACGGCGCTGGACGTGACGGTGCAGGCCCAGGTCATGGACCTGCTGGCCGAGCTCCAGCGCGAACTGACCATGGGCCTGATCCTGATCACCCATGACCTGGGCGTGGTCGCGGACGTCGCCGACACCATCGCGGTGATGTACGCCGGCCGGATCGTCGAGACCGCCTCCGTCCACCAGCTCTACCGGGCACCCGCGCACCCCTACACCCGCGGTCTGCTGGACTCCGTCCCCCGCCTGGACCGCAAGGGCCGGCAGCTGTACGCGATCAAGGGTCTGCCGCCCAGCCTGACGGCCATCCCGTCCGGCTGCCCCTTCCACCCGCGCTGCCCGCTGGCCCAGGACATCTGCCGTACGGATCCGCCGCCGCTCTACGAGGCCGGACCCGGCCGGGCCAGCGCCTGCCACTTCTGGAAGGAGACCCTCCATGGCGAACGGTGACGGCGGCCGTCCGGCGACCGGCGCGGGGACCCCGGTCCTGGAGGTCCGCGACCTGGTCAAACACTTTCCGCTCACCCGCGGGGTGCTCTTCCACAAGCAGATCGGCGCGGTCAAGGCCGTCGACGGTGTCTCCTTCGACCTCCACCAGGGCGAGACCCTCGGGATCGTCGGTGAATCGGGCTGCGGCAAATCCACCGTCGCCAAGCTGTTGGTCGGCCTCGAACGTCCGACGTCCGGTCAGATCCTTTACCGGGGCGAGGACATCAGCGCCCTCTCCGCCCGCGCGCTGAAGGCCGTACGGCGCAACATCCAGATGGTGTTCCAGGACCCCTACACCTCCCTGAACCCCCGGATGACCGTCGGGGACATCATCGGCGAGCCCTACGAGATCCACCCCGAGGCGGCCCCCAAGCGGGACCGCCGCAGAAAGGTCCAGGAACTCCTGGAAGTGGTGGGGCTCAACCCCGAGTTCATCCACCGCTATCCGCACCAGTTCTCCGGCGGGCAGCGCCAGCGCATCGGGATCGCCCGCGGTCTGGCGCTCCGCCCGGAGATCATCGTCGCCGATGAGCCGGTCTCCGCGCTGGATGTCTCGATCCAGGCCCAAGTGGTCAATCTGCTGGAGCGGTTGCAGCAGGAGTTCGAGCTGTCGTACGTCTTCATCGCGCACGATCTGTCCGTCGTCCGGCATATCTCCGACCGCGTCGCGGTGATGTATCTGGGCCGGCTGGCCGAGACCGGCACCGGCGAGCAGATCTACGAGCATCCGACGCACCCGTACACCCAGGCCCTGCTGTCCGCGGTGCCCGTCCCCGACCCGGAGGCCCGCGGCCACCGCGACCGCATCCTGCTGGCGGGCGATGTCCCCTCACCCGCGAACCCGCCCTCCGGCTGCCGCTTCCGCACCCGCTGCTGGAAGGCCCAGCAGCTGTGCGCCGATGTCGTACCGCCGCTGGACGTGCCTGCGGAGTTCCGGGAGACGGCGGGGCCGGCCGGGCACGCCTCGGCCTGCCACTTCGCGGAGGAGCGGCATGTGGTGCCGAGCGAGTAGCCGTAGGGGCCGTACGGCGGTAGGGGCCGGAGGGCGGCCGCACCCGCAGCCGCACCCGTACGGGCACGGCGGCCGCACCCGTAGGGGCCCGTAGCCGCCCCCGCGGCACGGACGACGAAGCCCGCCTCCCCTTAGGGGAAGCGGGCTCCGAACGGCGAGCGGTGGGCTAGTCGTCCGTGCCGGACTCCTCGGCCGCCGCCGCCTCCTCGATCGCCGCCAGCGCCGGGTCGAGCACGATGTCCTCGCCCCGCGCCGCGGTCGTCGGCTCCTCGGGGAAGTGACAGGCCGTGAGGTGGCCCTCCGCATTCCCGCCGATCCGGACCAGCGGCGGCTCCTCCGTGGCGCACTTGTCCTGCGCCTTCCAGCACCGGGTACGGAACCGGCAGCCGGAGGGCGGGTTGACGGGGGAGGGGACGTCACCGGCGAGGCGGATGCGCTCGCGGTCCTCCTCCTCGTTCTCCACCAGCTTGGCCTCGGGCACCGCCGAGAGCAGCGCATGGGTGTACGGGTGGCGCGGCCGGTTGTAGATCTCGTCGCGGGTGCCCACCTCGACGATCTTGCCGAGGTACATCACCGCGACCCGCTCGCTGAAGTGCCGCACGATCGCCAGGTCGTGGGCGATGAACAGGAACGCGATGCCCAGTTCACGCTGGAGCTTCTGGAGCAGGTTGACGACCTGCGCCTGGATGGAGACGTCCAGCGCGGAGACCGGCTCATCCGCGACGATCAGCTTCGGCTCCAGGGCGAGCGCACGGGCCACCCCGATGCGCTGCCGCTGGCCGCCGGAGAACTCGTGCGGGAAGCGGTTGTAGTGCTCCGGGTTGAGACCGACGGTCTCCAGGAGCTCCTGGACCCGCTTCTCGCGGCCGCCGGGCGGATTGATCCCGTTGATCTCCATCGGGCCGCCGATGATGGTGCCGACCGTCTGCCGCGGGTTCAGCGAGGCATACGGGTCCTGGAAGATCATCTGGATCTCGGAACGGATCGGCGCCAGTTGCTTGCGGCCCGCGTGGGTGATGTCCTGGCCCGCGTAGGTGATCTTGCCGGAGGTCGGCTCCATGAGCCGGGTGAGCAGCCGTCCGGTGGTGGACTTGCCGCAGCCCGACTCACCGACCAGACCGAAGCTCTCGCCGGCGTGCACGGTCAGGTCCAGGCCGTCGACGGCCTGGACCGCGCCGACCTTCCGCTTGAACGGGAAGCCGCCGTAGATCGGGAAGTGCTTGGTGAGTCCCTCGGCGGTGAGCAGCGGCTCGCCCTGGGCGGGCGCGGCGTCACGGGGCGCCGGGAGGGTGACGTTCTCTGACATGGTGGTCGCTCCCTAGCCCAGCCGGGGCTTGATCTGCTCGGTGAAGAGGGTCTGCTTCTGCTCGGCGCTCAGATGGCACGCGGCCGCGCGCCCCAGCTCCAGCAGCGGCCGCTCCTCGCCGCAGCGGGCCCCGCCGACCTCGCCGGTGAAGCCGCAGCGCGGGTGGAAGCCGCAGCCGGAGGGCGGGGTGAGCAGGCTCGGCGGCGTCCCGGGGATCGGGTGCAGCTCCTCGTGGACGTCCGAGGTGAGCCGGGGCATGGAGCTCAGCAAGCCCCAGGTGTACGGGTGCTGGGGCTGCGTGAGGATCTCCTTGACGGAGCCCCGCTCCACGGCCCGGCCCGCGTACATCACCAGCAGGTCGTCGGCCGTATTGGCGACCACCCCGAGGTCATGGGTGATCAGGATGATCGCGGAGCCGAACTCCTGCTGGAGGTCCTTGAGCAGGTCGAGGATCTGCGCCTGGACGGTGACGTCCAGGGCGGTGGTCGGCTCGTCGGCGATCAGCAGCTCGGGGTTGCAGACCAGCGACATGGCGATCATCGCGCGCTGGCGCATACCGCCGGAGAACTGGTGCGGATAGTCGTCCACCCGCAGGTTGGGCTGCGGGATACCGACCTTGGTCAGCATCTCGATGGCGCGCTGCCGGCCCTCGCGCTTGCTGGCGCCGGTGTGCTTGATGAACGGCTCCGCGATCTGCCGGCCGACCGTGTAGTACGGCGACAGCGCGGTCAGCGCGTCCTGGAAGATCATGGCCATCTTGTTGCCGCGGAGCTTCTCCAGGGTCTTCTCCTTGGCCCCGGTCAGCTTCTGGCCGTCCAGCGTGATGTCACCGGAGATCTCGGTGGACTTGGGGTTGTGCAGCCCCAGCACGGCGAGGTTGGTGACGGACTTGCCGGATCCCGATTCGCCGACGATGCCGAGCGTCTGCCCGCGCTCCAGGTTGAAGGAGAGGCCGTCGACCGCCTTGACGATGCCGTCCTCGGTGGAGAACCGCACATGCAGGTCGCGGACGGAGAGGAAGGGTTCAGAGCCGGTCGGCTCCGGCGCGTCCTCGGTCTTGGTGAGTGTGGTCACTTGGGCTCTCCTAGGACAGGCGCACGCGCGGGTCGATGAGGGCGTACGTCGCATCCACGATGATGTTGAACACCAGGATCAGGGCGGCGCTGAAGATCAGCACGCCCAGGACCATGGGCAGATCGAGGGTGGTGACGGAATTGATCGCCAGTCGGCCGAGGCCCGCCAGCGAGAAGGTGTACTCGGTGATCATGGCGCCGCCGAACAGCGAGCTGAGGTCGATACCGAGGATCGTGACGATCGGGATCAGCGAGCCGCGCCAGGCGTAGCGCAGGAAGACGTACCGCGCCGGCATGCCCTTGGCCTTGGCCGTACGGACATGCTCCTCCTGGAGCTGCTCGATCATCGTCGAGCGCGACATACGGGTGTACTGCGCGGTGAAGATCGTCGACATCACCAGCCACGGCAGCAGCAGGCCCATGAACCAGCCGGCCGGGTCGCTGGTGAGCTCCACGTACTTGGGCGAGGCCATGATGCCGCTGTAGACGAAGATGCCGAGGACGATCGGGCCCAGGATGTAGATCTGCACCGAGCTGAGCACCATGGAAGCGCCGGTGACGGTCTTGTCCAGCACCGAGCCCTTCTTCCAGGCGGCGAGCAGACCGGCACCGAGGCCGATCACCAGGAAGGTGATCGCGCCGCCGACGGCCAGCGACGCCGTGGTGGGCAGCCGGTCCATCATCGTCGCCCAGACGTCCTGCTTGGTGGCGAACGAGTAGCCGAAGCAGGGGGCGCTGCAGTGCCCGATGCTGTAGTCGCGGCCCGCGAAGATGCCGACGAGGAAGTCCCAGTACTGCGTCGGCAGGGGCTTGTCGAGACCGAGGTTCTGATGGATCAGGGCCACGTTGTCGGCGGTGCAGTTCTTGCCGCACGCCATCATGGCCGGGTCACCGGTGGAGAAGAACACGAAGAACGTGAAGGCGCTCAGCAGGAGAAGGATGACGACCGCGCCGAAGACCCGGCGGAATAGGAAGGGAAGCATGGCAGTTCGCTGCTCTCAGGACGGCGGCGGCGGTGGGGAGTGACGGAGGGGCCGGGAAGGCCCCGGAGAGCGCGCGCTCCGCCGTGCCGCGCGCTCTCCGGACCGCCTTCCGGTGTGTGCTTCGTCGTGCGTCTTACTTCTTGAGGAACAGCGTGTTCAGGTCCATGTAGTTGGTGTCGCTGTTGTAGCGGGCACCGCCCACGTTGGAGCCGTACAGCTGGAGCACCTTGGTGTAGAAGACCGGGGCGGCCGGGTTGACCTTCTCCACGATGTACTGGTGCAGCTTCTGCCACTCCGCGGTCTGCTTCTTGATGTCCGTGATCTTCTCGATGCGGTCGATCTCGTCGCTGACGTGCTTGTCACGGATGTGCGAGTAGTTGGCCGCGCCGTCCTGGATCTGACGGGGGTCGTACGACGGCGGGATGACGGTCGAGGCGTCCGCCCAGTCCTGGCCCCAGCCGGTCATGTAGATGTCGAAGCCGTTCTTGACCTTGCCCATCTGCTGGTACCAGGAGGAGGAGTCGACCTCCTTCTTCTGGACGTCGAAGCCGGCCTTGTTCAGGGCGCCCTCGATGACCGCGGCTTCCTTCTGGCGGATCTCGGTGTTGGAGTAGGCGTAGACGAGCTTCATGCCCGTCTTGCCGGCCTCCTTGAGGAGCTTCTTGGCCTTCTCCGGCTCACCGTTGGGGTGCGAGAGCTTCCCGTAGGGGTCGTAGCCCTTCTTGTAACCCGCCACGGTCGGGGCGAGCAGACCGCCGGCGACCTCACCGCCGTAGCTGCCGCCGTTGATGCGGACGATCTGGGCGTTCGGCATGGCGTAGGTGATCGCATCGCGGATCTTCTTGTCCTTGATGCGGTCCATGTTCATGTTCATCTGCCAGACGTAGGGCTGGTAGCCCTGCACCAGGCGCTTGCTGGCGCTGGCGTTGTCCAGCACCTGCTTGGTCTGCGTCGGCTCCACCGAGTTGCTGAAGCTGATCGCGTTCTTGGCCTCACCCTGGTCGGCCAGCAGGCGCTTGGTGGAGTCCGAGAACTGGTGGTTGAAGGTGATGTCGAAGCCGTCGACGTACTGGTGCCGCGCCGGGTCCGTCTTCGGGTCCCAGTTCGTGTTGCGCACCAGCTTGGCGCCCTTGCCCTCCTTGAAGGAGGCGAACTTGTACGGGCCGGCGCAGACCGGCTTGACGTCGTAGTTCTCCTTGGTGTCCTTGGCGCCCTCGGGGACGGCGCTGTAGCCCGCCATGGCGAGCGCGTAGGGCACCTGCGTCTGCGGCTTCTTGAAGTGGAAGATGACGGTCTTGTCATCCGGGGTGTCCAGCACCGTCTTGGGCAGGTGGTCACCCTTGTACGGACCGTCCGGGAGCGCCTTGCGGTACGAGGTGCCCGCGCCCGACAGCCACGACTGCATGTAGGTGGGGCCGTCGGTGATGAACTTGGCGTACATCCGCTCGAAGGTGTGGCGGATGTCCTTCGAGGTGATCGGCTTGCCGTCCTCGAACTTGATGCCGTCCTTGAGCGTGTACTTCCAGGTCTTGCCACCGTCGGACATCTGGCCCGCGTCGGTGGCGAGGTCGCCGACCACCGTCTTCTTGCCGGCGTCGTCCTGCTTGTACGTGGTCAGGCCACGGAAGATCAGCTTGGACAGGGTGCCCAGGTCGCTGACGTACATCTGCGCCGGGTCCAGGTGGTTGAAGCTGTCCCGCTGGTAGACGCGGAGGGTGCCGCCCTTGCGGGAGCCCTTGACCTCGGCGGCCGGGCCGGTGGAGTCGGCGGCCGTGCCGAGCGCGACGGTCTTGGACTGCGCGGCGGCGTCCTTGTCCGTCTGGGACTGGTCCTTGCCGGTACCGCCGCCGCTGCTGCAGCCGGTGAGCGCGAGTGAACCGGCCGCCAGGGCCACGATCACGGCGCGTGCTCTGCGCGTAGATAGTGCGTTCATTGGGTCCAAGCACCTGCCTGTCAGTTGGTGTCCAGATCTGCTGCCTGACGCAACCGGTACGAGCCCGGCCCGGGGGTGACAGCTGCCCCCCTCACATGGACGATCAGCGCCCGGACTTGGGATCGAAGGCGTCCCGGACCGAGTCCCCGAGCAGGTTGAAGCACAGCACGAAGATCACCATTGCGGCGCCGGGGAAGAGAAGGAAGGTCGGGTCGTTCTCGTAGACCATGCCGGCCGTGTGGAACAGCCGTCCCCAGTCCGGGGTCGGCTCCATGATGCCGACGCCCAGGAAGGACAGACCGGCCTCCGCCGTGACGAACAGCGGGAGCATGTAGGTGGCCTGCACCAGGATGGGCGTGACCACGTTGGGCAGCAGTTCCTTGCGGATGATGCGCCAGGGGGAGGCGCCGGTGATCTTCGCGGCCTCGACGAACTCCCGCTCACGCAGCGACAGCACCTGGCCGCGCAGCAGACGGGCCAGACCCATCCAGCCCAGAGCCCACTGCACCAGGATGAGCGCCACCGCCCGCACATAGGTGGGGGTCTCGTCGCCCGGCGGGATGAAGAACGCCACGACCACGGGCATGAAGGCCACGAAGGTCAGCTGGCTGGGGAAGGCGAGCAGGAAGTCGATCAGCCGGCCGAGCCAGTAGTCGGTCCTGCCGCCCAGATAGCCCGCGGTGACGCCCAGCAGGGTGCCGGTGATGACCACCAGGATGGTCACCGCCACGGAGATCCCCAGGGACGTCCGCATGCCGTAGAGCAGCAGCGTGAACAGGTCCCGGCCGAGGGCGGGTTCGATACCGAACCAGAAGTCGCCGGAGATGCCGCCGTTGGCCCCCATCGGATAGCCGAACTCGTCGAAGAGGCTCGGATCCTCGTTGCCGTAGAAGGTGTACGGGTTCTTGCCGTACACCGAGGCGAGCACGGCCACGAGGAAGAAGGCCAGCACCACGACAGCGCAGATGACGCCCGTGCGGTCGCGCTTGAAGCGCCGCCACATCAGCTGGCCGGGGGAACGGCCGATCAGCTCACCGTCCTTGCCGTCCTTCGTCTTCTTCAGACCCTTGGAATCAAGTCCCGGTGGATCGGACTTGGTTGCCGCGGTCTGGGATGGACTAGTCATCGCGAAGTGCCCCCGCGCCGAGTTCTCTTGGAACGTGAAGCGGCACCTGGTCGCACCGCTGGATGAGCGGACTTTCGCAAGTGATTTATGGCGGAGTCAAGGGGATCGGGTGTGCTCATGAACAGGTCGTCTACTTCTTGAGCGAAGATTGCGCAGATCGACGCTCAGGCGTGCTTGACAGGGTGCCGCAATAAGCGGCATGGGGGACATATCGCCACCAACTGCTTTAACATGAAGGCAACTTCACTGACGCAACACCGATATACGGACGCGCCATGATGAACAACGTACGGCCGTGCGGGTGCCGTAGACCGGCCGGGACGCCAGGCGGCGTCCCGGCCGATCATCGCTTTGTCCTGGTTTCGCCCACCACCCCGTCCGGGTCTGTTGTCGCCGGGCCGGGACTGCAGTAGACCTGCGGGGGCGCCTCCTGTGCGGGGTGCCGCGGACGACTCGGATACTTCGATACGGACGGGGGCGAGCCGTGTCCACAGTGCGGGACGGCGTTCTCACCCGCGGCGCGCGCGGCCTCGGCGCCCTGGCCTGCCTGCTGCTCGCGCTGCTCGGCACGGCCTGGATCATCCGTGACCTGACGGTCGCTCAGCACGCTGCGGACGTCGGGGAGTTCTGGCTCGGCGAGACGCCCCGGCCACGGGAGTTCACCGCCTGGGCCACCTCGGCGCTCGACCCGCTGCTGGTGCTCGGCGCGCTCGTCGCCGCGGTCACCGCCCTGCGCACCGCCGTCACCTCGGCCGTGGCCACCGGCGCCCTGCTCTCCCTGGCGGCCGCCACCGTACTGCTGCGGGTCCCGCTCGTATGGATGCTGGGCGAGGGCTGGCTCCAAGGACTGGACAGCGGGCTCATGGCACGGGCGCGGCTGACCGTCCTGGCCCAACTCGCCCTGGCGGTCGTGCTGATCATGGTGAGTGTGGCGGGGCGGCGGCCGGACGGGCCCTCCGCGCGCGGGGCGCACAAGCTCCCGGCGACGGCGGCCACGGCGTACGGAGTGGTCCGCGCGGTGCCGCCGGTGGCGGGCCCCGGGGTGCCCGGCCGGCCGTTCAAGGGACCGGCCGTCACCGCCGCCGTCCTCCTGGGCGCTGCCGGAACCGCCCTCACCGGCTGGGAGATCCACTGGTGGGCCCGGCTCGGCGGGGACCTCTACGGCAACGGGCTGTTCGGCGACGCCTCCGTCTTCCGCGCGCTGCTGCAGCTGCCGGTGCACTGGCAGGCGCTGGCGCTCGCACTGCTGGCCCTGGGTGCCGCGGCCGCCGCGCTGCGCCGTGCGGCCTGGGCCCGCCCGGCGGCGCTCATGGCCGCGGCCCTGCTGACCGCGTACGGGGCCGGCGCGCTCGCCTTCGCCGTACGCAGCGGGGCGCTGGGCCGCTTCGCCGCGCTGCCCGGCCGGGCCCAGCTGGAGGTGGGCACCGCGGCCTTCGTGGCGGCCGCCGGCCTGACCACGCTGATCACGGCGGCCCGGCCCGGCGTCCCGGCGGCCGCCCCCGATCCGGACGAGGTACGGGCGTACGGCGCCGCCCCGGACGAGGCACGGCCGCCACACGCTCCGCCGCCGCCGTCCAGGCTGCCGCCCGGTTGGTGAGAGGGGGCGGGGTGGGGACGGCGGGGAGGGGGGAGGAGGGGCCTTAGGGGGCGGGCGAACAGATCCCGTAGGGGGTGGGAGCGCCCCCTACGGGGCCACAACGGGCCGACGGCGGAGGGTATTCCCGCGGCCAGTCCCGGCCAGTCCCGGCCAGCCCGGCCAGTCCCGGTCAGCCCCGCGGCCGGCCCCGCGCTCAGTCCCCCATCCCCAACGACCGCTTGAGGAACTCCACTTGGAGCAGCAGCAGGTTTTCGGCCACCTGTTCCCCTGACGCCATATGCGTCACCCCGGACAGCGGCAGCACCTCGTGCGGGCGGCCCGCCGCCAGCAGTGCCGAGGACAGCCGCAGCGAATGGGCCACGACCACATTGTCGTCCGCCAGGCCGTGCACGATCAGCATCGGACGGTGCGGCTCCACCGCTCCCGACAGCCCCTCGTCCGTGAGCAGCGAGTTCTCCGCGTAGACCGCCGGCTCCTCGTCCGGGTGGCCGAGGTAGCGCTCCTGATAGTGGGTGTCGTACAGGCGGAGATCGGTTACCGGCGCGCCCACCACCGCGGCATGGAAGACATCGGGTCGGCGCAGTGCGGCGAGCCCGGCGAGATAGCCGCCGAAGGACCAGCCGCGGATGGCCACCCGCTCCATGTCCAGGGGAAAGGATCCGGCCAGCGCCTGGAGCGCGTGCACCTGGTCGTCCAGTGCGTACTCCGCGAGCCGCCGGGAGACCGACTTCTCCCATGCGGGGGAGCGGCCCGGGGTGCCCCGGCCGTCCGCGACGATCACCGCGAACCCCTGGTCGGCGAACCACTGCGAGGTCAGATGGGCATGGTGGGCGGCGACCACGCGCTGGCCGTGCGGACCGCCGTACGGGTCCATCAGCACCGGCAGCGGACCGTCACCCTCCTGATATCCGCTGGGCAGCAGCACCGCACACGGAATCTCCCGTTCCCCGGCCAGTACGAGCTGGGGGCGGGCGGTCAGGGACGGCTCCTCGGCATGCGAACCGATCGTCGCGAGCGTCTTCTCCCCGCCGTCGGGATCGAGCCGCACCACCTCCACCTGCGTCCCGGGCCGCTCCAGCGACGCCTGGGACAGCACGGTCAAGGCACCGCCGCGCACCGCCGAGGACACCGTCGGATACGGGCGCTCGCCCACCCGCTCCCAGCCGCCCTGGTCACCGCTGCCGCGGAACCACGCCCGGTAGACGCCGATGTCGTGCATATCCGCGCCGCTCGCGGAGAAGAGGACATCGTCCTCGCCGATGTCCAGGACGGCCCGGACGTGCAGCGGCGCCCCGGTCAGCGGGCGGTCGCCGACGAACAGCTTGCGTGCGCCGCCCTCGTCCGCGATCCGCACCAGCCGGCCGTCCGGCGTCCAGGCCGGCACCCCGGGGAACGGCTCGACCCACGCCTCGTCCTCGTCCTCGTGCACCGTCCGGGTCGCGCCGGTCGTGGTGTCGACGGTCAGATAGCGCTGGTCTCGCTGGTCGCGGGCCTGGACGAGCAGCAGCGGCGGCCCGGCCGCCGACCAGTGGACGCGCGCGAGATAGGGGTAGCGCTCGGTGTCCCAGACGATGTCGGTACGGGTGCCGTCCAGGCCGAGCAGGGTGAGGGTGACCGCGGCGTTGCGGGTCCCGGCCACCGGGTACGCGACCCGGGCGGGCTCCCGGTCCGGATGGGCGGGGTCGGAGATCCACCAGCGCTGCACCGGGGCCTCGTCGACCCGTGCGGCCAGCACCGCGTCGCTGTCCGGAGACCACCAGAAGCCCCGGTAGCGCCCCATCTCCTCGGCCGCGATGAACTCCGCGAGCCCCCAGGTCACTTCGGGCCCGTCCGGCTCGGCCAGCACCCGGTCCGCCCGCCCGCCGTCCGCCGCGCCGTCGCCGTCGCCCTCGTCCGAGGTCACGGCGCCGTCCACCGGCACCACCCGCAGCCGCCCGTCCGCCACGAAGGCCACCTGCCGCCCGTCCGGCGACGGCCGGGGGTCCACCACCGGGCCCTGGACCGGCAGTTCACGGGTGGTGCCGGCCCGCAGCTCGGAGACGAACAGCCGCCCCGAGAGCGTGAACGCCGCCAACTCCACGGCGGAGTCCGTCGCATAGCCGACGATGCCCGCCGAACTCTCCCGGCTGCGCTCGCGGCGGGCCCGCTCCTGCGGGGGGAGGTCCTCGTCCGCACCGGCCAGCAGGGCCTGCGGGTCGGCGGCCGGGAACTCCCGTCCCTCTTCCAGGTCGAGCACCCACAACTGCTGGCTGCGGTCGGTGCCCGAACCGGAGCGGAGGAAGGCGATGCGCGCCCCGTCGGGCGAGAGCGCGTAGCTGCGCGGCGCCCCCAGGGTGAAGCGCTGCGTACGGGCGTACTGCCGCGGGAACGAAGGCTGTCCGGTCATGGCCCCGAGCCTAGAGGTTGTGCGGGCGGCTGTGGCGGGGTCGGAACAGCCCGGCCGATGTCGAGGGCGGACCGGCTCACGCCCGTCGCGCTCGTGAAGATCATGTGCGCCCCCATTCTGCTTCCGTGCTCCGACTTATGCGCTAGCGCGGAAAGTTATGATCCCATGCGTGCCGTGGGTACGGGGTAAAGAGCCCTTGGCATACCCGGGTGCACGGGTCGTGAAGTCGGTCCGGGCACCCTCAACTCTGTCCGGACCGTGCGTACTTGGAGGTGAGCCGCCGTGGCACTCTCGATTTCGGCGGTGGTGCTGCTGGCGATCATCGTCTTCTTGCTTGTCAAGAAGTCTGGACTGAAGGCCCCGCATGCCCTGGTCTGCATGCTGCTGGGCTTCTATCTGGCCAGCTCGTCCATCGCCCCGACGATCAAGCAGCTGACGACGAACGTCGCCGGCATGCTCGGCAACATCAAGTTCTGAGCCGCAGCGGGCCGGGCCCGTCCGACGGGTGCCGGTCCGTCCGGTGCCCGTCCGCCCGGCGCCCGTCCGTCCGCCCGGTGCCCGTCCGTCCGCCCGGCACCCGTCCGTCTGCTGGGCGCGCGGGCGGCGGACGGGATCGCCTGCGGGCGGCGGAGGGGGCGGCTCGTAGGCTGTCGGCATGACCGATCAGCCCGCCCGTCCCCCGCAGCCACCCGCCGGGGGGACCGCCTCGCCCGCCGCCTTTTCCCGGCGGCTGCTGCTGGTGCATGCGCACCCCGACGACGAGTCGATCAACAACGGCGTGACCATGGCCAAGTACGCGGCCGAGGGCGCGCTGGTCACCCTGGTGACCTGCACCCTCGGCGAGGAGGGCGAGGTCATCCCGCCCGAGCTCGCCGCGCTCGCACCGGACCGCGACGACGCCCTCGGCCCGTACCGCGCCCGCGAACTGGCCACCGCGATGGCCGCCCTGGGCGTCACCGACCACCGCTTCCTCGGCGGGCCGGGCCGCTACCGGGACTCCGGGATGATGGGCGCTCCCCAGAACGACCGGCCGGACGCCTTCTGGCAGGCCCCGCTGGACGAGGCGGCCGGTGCGCTGGTGGCCGTGATCCGCGAGGTCAGGCCGCAGGTCCTGGTCACCTATGACCCGAACGGCGGATACGGGCACCCCGATCACATCCAGGCACACCGCGTCGCCATGCGCGGTGCCGAGCTCGCCGGGCAGCCGGATTTCCGCCCGGAGCTGGGCCGTCCGCACGCGATCGCGAAGATCTACTGGAACTGCAACCCGCGCTCGGTGGTCGAGGAGGGTTTCGCGCGGCTGCGCGCGGCCGGCCACAGCTTCCCCGGGGTGGCCACCGTTGACGATGTGCCGGGGGTGGTGCCGGACTCGGAGGTCACGGCATCCCTCACGGCCGAGCCCGCGCAGGCGGCCGCGAAGGCCGCGGCGATGCGGGCGCACTACACCCAGATCGCGGTCGACGGGCCGTTCTTCGCGCTCTCCAACGACTTGGGTCAGCCGCTGTTCGGCACGGAGCACTATCGGCTGGTGCACGGCGCCCCGGGTGCCGCGGAAGGGGTCCGGGAGGACGATCTCTTCGCGGGCATCGGCGATATGGCGGGTATGGAGGAGAGTGCCCGGAATGAGGAGGCGGCGGAATGAGTACGGCGAAGGGCGGCGGGACCGCCGGTGAGGGAAATGACGGCGCGGCCTCCGGCAACGGGAAGCGGTCGCGGGCGGGCTCGGGCGGTACGTCCGGTGCGCGGTCCGGCGCTCCCGTGGTGCCCGTGACCGGGCCCCCGGCCGCGCCGCTGACGGCGGGACGGATCGGCCTCTACGTGCTGCTGCTGCTCGCGGGCGTCCTGGTGGCGGGCGCCGGAACGCTGGTGCAAGCGGCCTGGTTCCCCGGCGGATTGGTGCTGGCCCTCGGCGGCGTCATCGGTCTCTTCTACGGGGGCGCCAAGGCGACCGGCACCTCCGCGGGCGTGCTGGTGCCCGGCGCGGCCTGGCTGGTGACGGTGTTCCTGCTGCTCGGCAACGTCCGGCCGGAAGGCGACTTCCTCTTCGGCGCGGGGCTCGGCTCGTATGTCTTCCTGCTGGGCGGTATCGCGGTCGCTGTGATCTGCGCCACCGCGATGCAGCTGCGTCCTGCGGGCCTCCGGCCGGGCCGAGTTGGCGGATGACGTGGTCCATACCGGGACGGATGCCGCGCGGAGCCGGGTGAACGAACCGGGCCCCGGGGGTTCGCCCACGGCGTGGGTGTTCGTACGCTCCCCGGGTGGCCGCTCGCGGCGGCCAGTATGGTGGTGCGCGCCGTCGCGCCGCCCTGGGGGCACCTCCTGGCCTGTGGCCGGGGATCATCTCTGACGAGCGGCGGAGCCAACCGGGAGAACCTGCTTTGAGTCGTGAATCTGACAGTTCGTCCTCCGGCCCCCAGGGCCGTGGCGGAGCCGCGTACCCGTCCGGGACGCCGCCGTACGGCTCGCCCAGGGGAGAGGCCGGCGACACGCCGGCGTCCGATGCCGCGGCGCAGCCGGAGGAGCCCAAGACCGAGACCACGCTGACGACGCGGATCAAGATCAACATTCCGGGGTCGCGCCCCATCCCGCCGGTCGTCGTGCGCAAGCCCGTCGGTGAGGAGCCCGGCATGAACGGACCGGCCGGTTCCGGCGGTTCCGCCCCCGGTACGCCGAGCACACCCCGCTCCGGCGAGCGGAACGCGGAGCGCACGGCGAACACGCCCCGGCCCGAGGCGCCGGCGAACGAGGCCCCCGCGGGCGGCCAGAAGCCGGAGAAGACCAGCGACTGGTTCGCCCCGCGCAAGCCGCAGGGCGGGGCCGGCGCGGGCTCGTCCTCGTCCACCGGCTCCCACGCGGCGCCGCCCGCCCCGGGCGGTGCCACGCCCCCGGGCGCTGCGACACCGCCGCGCGGCCCGTCGGGCGCCACCCCGCCGCAGCGCCCCGACCTGCCGTACTTCTCCGACAGCCCGGCCCCGCAGGAGGGCGGCTCGCCGTTCGACGGCGGTACCCGGTCCGGCGGCGGCTCCCCGTTCGACGGCGGCCCGCGGACCGGCGCCTCGCCGTTCGACGGTGCGACGCCCGGCAGCGGTACGCCGTTCGACACCCCCGGCGCCCCCGCCCGGGACCACAGCCCGTTCGACTCCCCGGCGGCCGGCCCGAGCGGTCCCACGACCGGGCCCGCGCGCGGCAGCTCCGCGCTCAACCTCCCGCCCGGCTTCAGCGACTCCGGCACCGGCAGCACGCCCCGGATCGACGACACCGCGGAGCTCACCCCGCAGCCGCCGGCGCCGCCCGCAGGGCCGGGCGGCGGCCTCGGCGGCGGCGTCACGGGCGGACTGCCCACCGCCCCCAAGGGCGGCCGCGGCCCGAAGGGCCCCCAGGGTGGCGCCGCCGCAGGCCGCGACCGGGTGTCCGGTGACACGCTGGTCAGCGGCATCCCCAAGATCCCCGGCGAGGAGAAGCCGCCGTCCCCGTCGCCGTTCGCGCAGGCCCCGGCCGGTGAGGGCGACAGCGCCGCCCCCAAGCCGCGGCCCAAGATCCCCGAGCCGATCAACCCGCCCAAGACGGGCCGCAACAAGTTCGTCCTCCTGGGCGTCGCCGTCGTGGTGCTGGCCGGAGTCGCCTACGGTGCGGGGCTGCTGCTCGACCACGCCGACGTGCCCAACAACACCACCGCGCTCGGTGTGGACATCGGCGGCAGCACCAAGGAAGAGGCCGTCGCGAAGCTGGAGAAGGCGCTCAAGAACAGCCGCACCGCGCCGATCAAGCTCAGCGTCGACGGCAAGTCCGCGACCCTCCAGCCCGCCAAGGCAGGACTGGACATCGACCCGCAGGCGACGGTGCGCAAGGCGGCAGGCCGGGACTACAACCCGGTCTCCGTCATCGGCTCGCTGGTCGGCGTGCACCGCACCGCCGAGCCCGAGGTGATCGTCGACGACGAGAAGCTGCAGATCGCCCTGGAGAACGCCACCGGCCCCGGCGGCGCCACCAAGGACGGCGGCATCACCTTCGAGGGCGGCAAGGCGGTGGCGCACTACGGCGCGCCGCACAAGGCGATCGATGTGGCCGCGTCCAAGAAGAAGGTCGCCGACGCCTACCGCAAGCGCGCGGTGAGCGGCACCGACGCCCCCGTGGTGCTGGCCGCCGGCACCCGGCAGCCGCAGGTCAGCAAGGCCGCGGTGGACCGGGCGATGCAGCAGTTCGCCCGGCCCGCGATGTCCGGTCTGGTGACGGTCCGTACGGACGCGGCGCACACGGTCTCCTTCAGCCCGCAGAAGTCCATCCCGAAGTTCCTGTCGTTCAAGATCGTCAACGGTGCTCTGGTGCCGTACTACGACCGGCCGGCCCTCAAGAGGCTCTACGGCGACACCTTCAACGGCGTCATGGTCACCAAGGGCGACGGCTCCAAGCACCCGGTCAGCGTCGAGGAGGTGGCGAGCGCCGTCGGCAAGGCACTGCAGGGCACCAGCCCGGCCGAGCGGGTGCAGACCATCGCCACCAACGGCAACTGACCGCCGTAGCGCGCGAAATCGCAGGTGAGAGGCCCCACAGGGTGTCTGCTCGGTCCTTCCGAGACGGCCCCCGAGGGGCCTCTCCCCGTTCTCCGCGGCCCCGCGCCGGTGCCCGCCCCGCAGACCGGGACACCGGTCCCGGTGCGGTCCGCGGCGGATTCTTGCAGGCTTGAAGTGTTATGCCTCCCGACCGATTCACCGAGCGCGGCTTCTGGGCACCCCTGCTGCTCATCCTGACGATCCTGCTGGTCGCCGCCCTGGACGCGACGACCGGCCCGGAGCTGCACATCTCGGCCTTCCTGGGCATCGCCCCGCTGTACGCCGCGCTGCGCTGCTCGTTCCGGCGGACGCTCCTGGTGGCGGTCGTCTTCGTCGTGTGCCTGACCTACATCGACCTCTTCACGGTGCCCGACTGGGCCCCGGCCAGCCGGGTCGTCGGGATCTTCGGCGCCTGCCTGGTGGCCGTCTTCTCCCTGATGCTGTGCCGCACCCGGCTGCAGCGCGAGGCCCTGCACGCCCGGACGCGGCTGGTCGCCGACACCGTGCAGCGGGCGATGCTGCGCGAGCTGCCGCTCAGCGCCGGGGCCCTGGAGGCGTACGGCTTCTATGTCTCCGCCCAGGAGGGCGCCCGGGTCGGCGGCGACATCTACGAGGCCATCGACACCCCGCACGGCCTGCGGCTGATGATCGGCGATGTGCAGGGCAAGGGCATGCCGGCGATCGGGGCGGGCATCGACGTCCTGGCGTCGTTCCGGGAGGCCGCGCAGTACCAGGAGTCCCTGGAGTCGGTGGCCGAACGCATGGAGCAGGCGCTGATCCGGCACAACGCCCGCTCCGCCGAGCAGGGCGTCGACGAGCGCTTCGTCACCGTGCTGCTGATGGAGATCCGCACCGCGGCCGGTTTCCGGCAGGGACGGGTGCTGTCCTGCGGCCATATCCCGTACTACCTGATCCGCCACGGCGAGGTCTCCGAGCGCCAGGACGGCGAGGGCGGACTGCCGCTCGGCCTGGGCATGCTCGGCGGGCCCCGGCACAGCGTGCGGATCCACCCCGAGGCCGACGACTGGATCGTGCTGTGCACGGACGGGGTGACCGAGGCGCGCGGCAAGGACGGGGAGTTCTACCCGCTGGCCGAGCGGCTGGCCGGGTGGACGGACCTGGAGCCCCCGGAGCTGGCCCGCACCCTCCGCGCCGACCTGGAGAGCTTCACCGACGGCGACCTCAAGGACGACGCGACCGCGCTGGTCGTCCGGCGGGCCCCCGCCACCACTCAGTTCAGCATGGCCCGCGCCGCGGCCGCCTGACGCCGTATCGCCAGCGCCCCGGCCGGGTCGACGGCCTCCACCACCCGGGCGTACTCCGTCAGCTCGGCCGCCCCGGCGAGGAACTCGCCCCGCTGTACGAGCAGTTGGGCCCGCTCATGGCGCAGCCGCGCCGGATGGCTCGGCAGCAGCAGCGACAGCTCCAGCGCCCACAGCTGCACCGCGCCGTGCTCCGGACGGGCCTGCGCCCAGGCCCGGATGTTGTTGAGCATCCGCAGCACGATCTCCAGCGGATCGGCGGGCGTCGTCATCTGTGCGCTCAGCGGCTCCCCGGTCGCCCCCGCGACCAGCAGCTCGGTGTCCTCGTCGGTGAGCTGCCGCCCGCCCGCGAACGGATCGGCCAGGACGTGACTGCCACCCGGATCGCCGAAGCCGACGACGAAATGACCCGGCAGCGCCACCCCGTACACCGGGGCCCCGGCCCGCCGGGCCACCTCCATCCACACCACCGACAGCAGGATCGGCAGGCCCCGGCGCCGCCGCAGCACCTCGTGCAGCAGCGAGGACTCCAACCGCCGGTAGTCGGCGGGCGAGCCGCCGAAGCCGCACCGGGTGCCGAGCAGCTCGGCGAGATTGCGGGCCCAGGCCCCGGGTCCACCGGCCGGGGCGTACGGGAGCAGCCCGGCCAGCCGGTCCAGTTCGATCTGGACGGCGTCACAGCCCGCCTCGTCCAGCGCGGGATCGGCCTCGGCGCCGATCAGCAGACACAGCAGCGCCAGGTCGGGCCGCTCGGCCCGCGCGGCCTCGGCGAACTGCTGCCGCCGTGCGGCGCGGGCGTCCTCCCGCTCCGGCTCGGGTTGCTGGGGCATGGCGGTGAAAGACCCCTTCAGCGCCGGCTGCCGGGCGCGGCACGCCGGTAGTGATAGCCGTGGTGCTCGGTGAAGCCGAGCCGGTCGTAGAACGCCAGGGCGCCCGCGTTGTCGGCCTCGACCTGGAGGTACGCGGCCGAGGCGCCCTCTTCCAGGGCCCGCCCAGCGAGCGCCGCCATCACCAGCGTGGCCAGCCCCTGCCGCCGGGCGGCCGGGGCCACCTCCAGCGCCGCGAAGCCCGCCCAGCGCCCGTCGACGACCAGCCGTCCGATGGCCGCCGTCCCGCCGTCCGCACCGTGCACCGTCGCGAACCACACGGACGGCCCGCCCGTCAGCACCTGCCGGGCGATCCGCGCGGCCTCCTCCGACGGCTCGTCCTCGCCGGTCCGGTTGTACAGCGCCAGCCAGTCGGCGCCGGGCTCCCGGGACAGGGTGACGCGAGTGGTGTCCGCCTCGGTGTCGGCGAGCGGCGCCAGCGCCGCGATCCGGACCGTGGTATGCCGCTCGGCCGTCCAGCCGCGCTCCGCCAGCTCCGCGGCCAGCCGCTCATCGGTGTCGGCGCGCCCGGTGGCGACCACGATCACCGGCGGCAGGCCGCGCGCGTCGTACCACTGGCCGATCCGCTCCAGCGCCGTTTCCAGCGGGACACCAGGGTCGCCGAGCGGCAGGACGGAATTGGCGCGCCGGGTGAAGCCCCCCGAGGCCCGCAGCGTCCACTCCCCGAGACGGGCCGTCTCGACGGCGGGCCAGCCGCGGGCCGCGACGGTCTGCAGCTCGCGGGCGTTCGCCGCGGGTCCCCGCCGGCGGGACGGTTCCCCCGAGGACGGGCGCGCGCCCCCGTGCCGGGCGGTGGCGGGACGGTCGGGCACCACCTTCGCCGCCACCAGCGCGGCCTCCTCGACCCGGACGATCTCCCCGCTGCGCCGTGTGATGCTCAGCACACCTTGATCCCATGATGTGAGAACGCCGACCGCGTCGGTGAACGGGGGAACCCCCGCACCGCCCCCGGTCAGACGCCGGACGGATACCCTTTTGCCCACGTCAGCACGGGTGATCCGGACTTCCGCGCGGCCGCCGGCCAGGAATTCCATCGCTCAAACCGCCCCTCTTGTTCGTCTCGCGCCCGGGAACGGAGATACTAGATGGCGGGCATCGACGACGCCGCGCTCCCGCGCGCCCAGCGGCGGTACTGCCAATCGGTCCGCCGGCCCTACCGAGGAGGAACGACAGCGTGACCTACGTCATCGCGCAGCCTTGTGTCGACGTCAAGGACAAGGCGTGCATCGAGGAGTGCCCGGTCGACTGCATCTACGAGGGCTCCCGGTCCTTGTACATCCACCCGGACGAATGCGTCGACTGTGGTGCCTGTGAACCGGTCTGCCCGGTCGAGGCGATCTTCTACGAGGACGACACCCCGGAGGAGTGGAAGGACTACTACAAGGCGAATGTGGAGTTCTTCGACGAGCTCGGCTCGCCCGGTGGCGCCAGCAAGCTCGGTCTGATCGAGCGTGACCACCCCTTCATCGCGGAACTTCCGCCGCAGAACCAGTAACGACCCGAGGACAAGGGGGAGCCTGCCCGCTCCCTCTTGCTCCCATGTCGTTGGGGGCACCTCCAGTGTCAGCCACGGGAGGTCGCACGGCGCCGCCCCGGTCCCGTACGGCCTGCCGCCGTACGGGACCGAAGCGTTTCCGCCGACGGCCCGCACCACCCGAGAAAGAGAGCACCGTGGGCGCAGCATCGTCTCCCCGGCCCGATTCTTCTCGCGGCTCGCTCCGCGACCGGCTTCCCGTCTTCCCGTGGGACCGCCTGGAGCCCTACAAGGCCACCGCCGCCGCGCACACCGACGGCATCGTCGACCTGTCCGTCGGCACCCCGGTGGACCCGGTCCCCGCGCTGGTCCAGCAGGCGCTGACCGCCGCGGCCGACAGCCCCGGCTACCCGACGGTGTGGGGCACGGCCGCGCTGCGTGACGCGCTCACCGGCTGGGCCGCCGAACGCCTCGGCGCCCGCGGCCTGGAGCACACCAATGTGCTGCCGGTCGTCGGATCCAAGGAGCTGGTGGCCTGGCTGCCGACCCAGCTGGGCCTCGGCCCCGGCGACAAGGTCGGCTACCCGCGGCTGGCCTACCCGACCTACGAGGTCGGCGCCCGTCTGGCCGGCGCCGAACCGGTGGTCTACGACGACCCCACGGAGCTGGACCCCAGCGGTCTGAAGCTGCTCTGGCTGAACTCGCCGTCCAACCCCACCGGCCGGGTGCTGAGCGCCGACGAGCTGCGCCGCACCGTCGCCTGGGCACGCGAGCACGGTGTGCTGGTCTTCAGCGACGAGTGCTACCTCGAACTGGGCTGGGAGGCCGACCCGGTCTCCGTGCTGCACCCGGACATCTGCGGCGACTCCCACGACGGCATCGTCGCCGTCCACTCGCTCTCCAAGCGCTCCAACCTGGCCGGCTACCGCTCCGCGTTCCTCGTCGGCGACGCCGCGGTCCTCGGCGACCTGCTGCTGATCCGCAAGCACGGCGGCATGATGATCGGGGCCCCCGTCCAGGCCGCCACCGTCGCCGCGCTGGGCGACACCGCCCATGTCGCCGAGCAGCGTGCGCGCTACGCCCGCCGCCGCGCCGCGCTGCGCGGTGCCTTCGAGGCCGCCGGCTTCCGTATCGAGCACAGCGAGGCCGCGCTCTACCTCTGGGCGACCCGCGACGAGCCCTGCTGGGACACCGTCGGCGACCTCGCCAAGCGCGGCATCCTCGTCGCCCCCGGCGAGTTCTACGGCCCCGCGGGGGAGCGGTTCGTACGGATCGCCTTCACCGCCACCGACGAGCGGGTGGCCGCCGCGGTGCGCCGCCTGGCCGAGTAGGCCGCGGCTGACGACGCGCACGCGCAGGGGCCCGGGGAGAGCGAACTCCCCGGGCCCCTGCGCGTCGTACGGGAGGGCGGCCGGTCAGCGGCCGCCGAGCGGCAGGCCGCCGAGCAGGCCCTTGGCGGGCGCCAGCAGGCCCTGCGGCGAGCCGACCAGGCCGGTGGCCGCCTTGGCCGCGTCGAGCGGCAGCGTGCTGGTCGAGACGCCCTTCTTGGCGATCGGGCGGGCCACGCTCTCGGCCTTGTCCACGGCGCCCTGGGTGAGCGGCATGGCCTTCTTCACGACGGGGCCCGCGGTCTCGACGAGCGCCGGGGCGAGCTTCGTGGCGGCCTTGCTGCCGGCCGCGTTCACCAGGCCGACACCGTCGCGGGCGGTGTGGTCGAGGGTTGCGCTGGTGTTCTGGGAGTCCAGGGGCGCCGTCAGTCCGCCGAGTGCCTTGGTGGGCAGCTCCGCAGCGCTAGCGGAGCCGGCCGCAGCGACCACGGGAGCGGCACCCGCTGCAACGAGCAGGGCGGCTCGGGCGATCCGACGCGTAACGGGGAGGGACATGGTGCTCCTTTTACGGAGAAGGACTCGTACTTCTGACAGATGTGCCATGGGGTCCGCCTGGCGGACGCACTGACTACCGCGTCAGAACCCCGAAGGTTGCGGTGAACTCCGGTAAAGAGTTGGTAACGCGTCACATAATCGGCCCTGGCTAAAGACGGGCAATATGCGCACACGCCGGGGTGCCGAGGAAACGTCACAGCCCTTTGCGTGCAAGGGAATTGGCGGAGGGCGTGCATTGCGCCCGGCCAACTCGCCTTCCGTAAAAGGGAATTGATGCCGGTGCCCCTTCCGGGGGACCGGGCAAACTATTGCGCGGTGATGATACGAACGTGATGCGCGGCCGCCGCGGAACCGGACGGCTGCCGTTGCCAGCCCTTCCCCGCCTCGTCCGCCGTCCACATCCGGCCGGCGTAAGAGATCTGTTCGATGTGCAGCTCGGCGGAGTGCGCCATCGCCCACATGGCCAGCTCCCAGCCGCGTCGCCCGTCCTCGCCCGCGGCCACCGCGCCGGACGCCGGGACCGGTATCGTCACCCCGCTCCCGCCGCCCGCGGTGCGGCCTCCGCCGCCCGCCCGCGGCAGCACACCGGGGCCGAACTCCCGCACCAGCCGCTCCCGCACGGTCGCGGCGCCGCCCGCCTTCCCGTCCACCGGGCTGCTCTCCGCGCAGGTCAGCGCGTCCTGATCGCGGCCCGTGAGCGCCCCGGTCAGCCGTGCGGCGTTCGCCTCGTGCTTCGCGTAGGCCTGGGGATAGCCGCTGCGCTGCACCTTCTGCGCGGCGACGGTCAGCGGCAGCCGGGAGTAGCCGGGCACCTTCGCCAGATGCCGGTAGAACTCCCCGGCCGAATAAACCGGATCCATGATCTGCCGCACGGTGCCCCAGTCCTGCGACGGCCGCTGCTGGAAGAGCCCCACCGAATCCCGGTCACCGAAGTCGATGTTGCGCAGTCCCGACTCCTGCATCGCGGTCGCCAGCGCGATGGTCACCGCCCGCTCCGACAGCCCGCGCGAGGACGCCACCGCCGAGATCGTCGCGGCGTTCGCGGCCTGCTCCGGGGACAGCTCGTAGGGCTGCGCATCGCCCTCGGCGCGGACCGTGCACTGCGGTGCTCCCGGGCCACCGGTCACGTACTGGACCGCGAGATAGCCGGCCAGTGCGATCAGTACGGCGACGGCTGCGGTGGTGCGCCACAGGCGGGAGCGGCGGCGGGGAGCTGAGGACGGGGCGGACACGGGCCCACCGTACTGGAGTGCGGCGGATAGGGTCGGACCCATGGAGCGCTCCACAGACCACCCCGCCCTCGACCTCTCGCTCGACGCCGCCGCACTCACCGCGCAGCTCGTCGACTTCCCCTCCGAGAGCGGCAACGAGAAGGATCTCGCCGACGCCGTCGAGCACGCGCTGCGCGCGCTCCCGCACCTGACCGTCGACCGCTACGGCAACAACGTCGTGGCCCGTACGCACCTGGGCCGCGCCGAGCGGGTGGTGCTCGCCGGGCACCTCGACACCGTGCCGATCGCCGGCAACGTCCCCTCCCGGCTGGACGAGAACGGCGTGCTGTGGGGCTGCGGCACCTGCGACATGAAGTCCGGGGTCGCCGTCCAGCTGCGGATGGCCGCCACGGTCCCGGCGCCCAACCGTGACCTGACCTTCGTCTTCTACGACCAGGAAGAGGTCGCCGCGCACCTCAACGGGCTCGGCCATGTCGCCGACGCCCACCCCGACTGGCTCGCCGGAGACTTCGCCGTCCTCCTGGAGCCCTCCGACGGCCAGGTGGAGGGCGGCTGCCAGGGCACCCTCCGGGTCCTGCTGCGCACCACCGGCGAGCGCGCCCACTCCGCCCGCAGCTGGATGGGCGACAACGCGCTGCACGCCGCCGCCCCGATCCTGGCGAAGCTCGCCGCGTACGAGCCGCGCCGCCCGGTCATCGACGGCCTCGAATACCGCGAGGGCCTCAACGCCGTACGCATCGAGGGCGGCGTCGCCAACAACGTCATCCCGGACGCCTGCACGGTCACCGTGAACTTCCGCTACGCACCGGACCGCACCCCCGACGAGGCGGTGGCCCATGTACGCGAGGTCTTCGCGGACTGCCCCGTGGACGAGTTCGTCATCGACGACCACTCCCCGGGCGCGCTGCCCGGACTGTCCCACCCGGCGGCCAAGGCCTTCATGGAGTCCGTCGGCGGCAGTGCGATGCCCAAATTCGGCTGGACCGATGTCTCGCGGTTCAGCTCCCTGGGCGTCCCGGCCGTCAACTACGGACCCGGCTACTCCCTGCTCGCCCACAAGAAGGACGAGCGGGTGGAGGTCGACCGCATCCTGCACTGCGAGGAGCGGCTGCGCGCCTGGCTGACCGCCTGACGCCCCCTGGCCCGCCGCCGACCGCTCCCCTCCCCACCGAATTCCCCTGCTCTTCACGTCGGCGGATCTACGCTGAAACGGCAACGATCTGCCAGCGGAGGGAGCACGACATGGCCAGTCCCGAGGGAGCACCGGTCCCGGAGGAGCAGCGGCTGGGTCCCGTACTGCGCCGCCAGGAGCAGGTGCAGAGCGGCACCACGGACCAGCGGCTGCTGGACTCCGAAGGTCCCTCCGAGTGGGTGCACACCGACCCCTGGCGCGTGATGCGCATCCAGTCGGAGTTCGTCGAGGGCTTCGGCGCGCTGGCCGAGCTGGGTCCGGCCGTCAGCGTCTTCGGCTCGGCCCGTACGCCGCGTGACTGCGAGGAGTACGACGCCGCCGTCCGGATCGGGCGGGCCCTGGTGGAGGCCGGGTTCGCGGTGATCACCGGTGGCGGTCCCGGCGCCATGGAGGCGGCCAACAAGGGCGCCAACGAGGCCGGGGGGACCTCCGTGGGGCTGGGCATCGAGCTGCCCTTCGAGCAGGGCATGAACGAGTATGTGAACCTCGGCGTGGACTTCCGGTACTTCTTCGTCCGCAAGACGTGTTTTGTGAAGTACGCCCGCGGGTTCGTGGTGCTCCCCGGCGGCCTCGGCACCCTCGACGAGCTCTTCGAGGCGCTCACCCTCGTCCAGACCCGTAAGGTCACCCGCTTCCCGATCGTGCTGTTCGGCACGGCCTACTGGAGCGGACTGGTCGACTGGCTGCGCGACACCCTCATCGCCCAGGGCAAGGCGTCGATGCACGATCTGGAGCTCTTCCACCTCAGCGAGGACGTGGACGAGGCGATCGCGCTGGTCACCAAGGAGGTCGGGATCTAGGCCCGGTCCTCCGGGGCGGCCGGTTTTCCGTCCTCAGGCCAGTCCCCGGCGGGCGACCGCCGGGGGCCGGTGGCCGGCGATCGAGGCCACCATGTCCAGCACCTGGCGGGTCTCGGCGACCTCGTGGACGCGGTAGACCCGGGCGCCCAGCCAGGCCGAGACGGCGGTGGTCGCCAGGGTGCCGAGCACCCGTTCCTTGACCGGCCTGTCGAGCGTCTCGCCGACGAAGTCCTTGTTGGACAGCGAGACCAGAACCGGCCAGCCCGTGTCCCGCATCTCACCCAGCCTGCGGGTCGCCTCCAGGCTGTGCCGGGTGTTCTTCCCGAAGTCGTGGCCCGGATCGATCATGATCGCGTCCCGCCGGACGCCCAACTCCGCGGCCCGCTCGGCCAGTCCGAGCGTCACCCGCAGGATGTCGGCCATCACGTCGTCGTACGTCACCCGGTGGGGGCGGGTACGCGGTTCGGCGCCGCCCGCGTGGGTGCACACCAGACCGACGTCATACCGCGCGGCAACTTCGGCGAGCCGTGGATCGACGCCGCCCCAGGCGTCGTTGAGCAGATCCGCACCCGCCTCGCAGACCGCCTCACCGACCTCGTGCCGCCAGGTGTCGACGCTGATCACCACATCGGGGAAGCGCTTGCGGACCTCGGCGACGAACCCGACCGTGCGGCGGGCCTCCTCCTCGGCGCTCACCTCCTCGCCGGGACCGGCCTTGACGCCGCCGATGTCGATGATCGCGGCACCGTCGGCCACCGCCTGTTCCACCCGGGCGAGGGCGGGCTCGTCACGGAACGTGGCGCCCTGGTCGTAGAACGAGTCCGGCGTCCTGTTGACGATCGCCATGATCACCGGCTCGTGCGCGCCGAACTCGCGATTCCCCAGCCGCAGCATTCCCTGACTCCCTCTCCGTGGTCCGGGAGCGACCCTAACTGTCACACCCGCATGGCACGATCAGTGCAGGCACATAGTCCGGGGAGTTGGTCGTGTTCTGGTTCTTGCTGATCGCGATGGTCGTGGTGGTGGCCGCGGTCACGCTCGTGGTCGTCGGCGGTGGTGACGGCGGGGGGCTGCGGGATTCCGAGCCGGACCGGCTGCTCGACCCGCTGCCGGGGGACCGCCCGGTGGCCCGCGCCGATGTGGACGCCGTCCGCCTTCCGGTGACCGTCCGTGGTTACCGGATGACCGACGTCGACGACGTCCTGGACCGCCTGAGCGCCGAACTCGCCGAGCGGGACGCCCGGATCGCCGAGCTGGAGGCCGCGCTGGCCGGTGCGCACGCCTCCGCCATGGGCGGCCCGGGGCTGATACAGGACGGCCCGCCGGTGCTCGGGCCGGAGGCGGAGCCCGCCCCGGGACCCGGTGAGCAGGAATCCGCGAACGGACCGGAAGCGCCCGGGAAGCGACCGGAAGGCGAGGAGCCGTCATGAGCGGCGTGGTGAGGGAGCCGGACGGCATCCCGCGCTGCCCGTGGGGCATGGAGTCGGCGCAGATGGCCGACTACCGCGCCTACCACGACACCGAATGGGGCCTGCCGGTCCACGGCGACGACGCGCTCTTCGAGCGGATGAGCCTGGAGGCATTCCAGTCCGGGCTCTCCTGGATCACGATCCTGCGCCGCCGCCCCGGCTTCCGCGCCGCGTTCGCCGGCTTCCACATCCCGGCGGTGGCGCGGTTCACGGACGCGGACGCCGAGCGGCTGCTGGCCGACCCGGGCGTCATCCGCAACCGCGCCAAGATCGCCGCGACGATCGGTAACGCCCGGATCGCCGCCGAGCTGGCCCCCGGTGAGCTCGACGACCTGATCTGGTCCTACGCCCCCGACCGGGCGGGCCGGCCGGTGCCGCGCACCATCGGCGATCTCCAGCCGGTGACCCCGGAGTCGACGGCGCTCGCCAAGGACCTCAAGAAGCGCGGCTTCCGCTTCGTCGGCCCGACCACCGCCTACGCGATGATGCAGGCGTGCGGCCTGGTCAACGACCATCTGGCGGAGTGCCACGTCCGGGCGTCCGTGGAGGCGGCGGCCGGCTGACCCGGACCGGCCGACGAGGCCGGCCGGGGCGGGGCGCAGCCGGTAAGGGCAGCGCCGGTATGGCAGCGCCAGGGCGGGTCAGCGGCCCAGGAAGACCGGCTTCTCCTTCTTCACGAACGCCTCCACCGCGATCGTGTGGTCCTCCGACGCCCCGGCCCGGCCCTGCAGTTCGTCCTCCTTGCCGAGGGTCTCGCCGAGCGAGTGCCCCGCCCCGTAGGCCAGCGACTCCTTGATCGCGGCATACGCGGCGGTCGGGCCCTGGGCCAGCCGCCGGGCGACGGCCGCCGCCTCCTCCGCGAGCTCCGCGGCCGGCACCACCTTGTTGGCGATACCCAGGTCGTACGCCTCCTGGGCGCTGACGTTGCGCGGGAACAGCAGCAGATCGGCGGCCCGGCCCTGGCCGATCAGCCGCGGCAGTGTCCAGGACACCCCGGAGTCGGCGGTCAGCGCGACCCCCGCGAAGGAGGTGTTGAAGGAGGCGGAGTCGGCGACCACGCGGTAGTCGGCGGCCATCGCGAAGCCCGCACCGGCCCCCGCGGCGACCCCGTTGACGCCCGCCACCACGGGCTTGGGCATCTCGGTCAGCGCCGTCACGATGGGGTTGTAGTGCTCACGCACGGTGTTCATGGTCTTCCCGGTGCCACTGGCCCGGTCCTCGGCCAGCAGACCGATGTGCTCCTTGAGGTCCTGCCCGACGCAGAAGGCGCGCCCGGTGGCGGTCAGCAGCACGGCGCGCACGGCGGGATCGGCGGCGGCCTCCTGGAGGGTGTCCCGCAGCAGGACCTTCGCCTCGATGTTCAGCGCGTTCATCGCGTCGGGCCGGTTGAGCGTGATCGTCGCGAGTCCGTCGGTCACGTCATAGAGCACGGTGTCGGCCATAGTGGGAATCCCCTCCGTCGCGGCTCGGACTGCGCGGCAGCGGCAGTCAGCGCTCAGGATGCCGGAGATCAACGGGCATCGGCATGTGACGTACATCAAAGATTGCGGGCGCGCCGGGGGTCGGCGGGTGGAGCAGTATTGCAGCCGCCTCTCCGAATTGAGGGGGTTTGCGGGAGCGCGTTGCCGAAGGGATGCTCCCCGATGTTGGTCATCGGGTCGTTCGATGCGGGATAATGGCCTGGAAGCAATGTGTTCGATGCCGGTGACACGTGCCTATTCGGGCCGGCGGCTGAGATGAGCTGGTTTCAGGAAGGGGAACGAGCATGGCGGCCATGAAGCCGCGGACGGGCGACGGCCCGCTCGAGGTGACCAAGGAGGGGCGGGGCATCGTCATGCGTGTTCCGCTCGAAGGCGGCGGGCGGCTCGTCGTCGAGCTGACCCCCGACGAAGCCAAGGCCCTGGGTGAGGCCCTGGACAAGGTCACCGTCTGACAAGGGCGGCGCAACCGGCGGTTTCCCGGGGCTGACCCCGGTATCCCCAGCCGTATAACCCCGGCCCCGGCAGGTGGCGCGCAGTGAAGGCGCGCCGCGTGCCGGGGCCGTTTCGTACGTCCGGCCCGGCGCGCCCGGTACCGGTGGGTCAGCCGCGTTTGACGGCGCAGAGCAGCCCGTCGCCGACCGGCAACAGGGACGGCACGAGCGTCGTGCTCTCCCTTACGGTCCGCAGCAGCTCCCGCAGCCGCAGCACCTCCGCGGGCTGCACCGCCGAATCGACCGTACGGCCGTCGGCGAAGACGCCCTCGAAGCACACCAGGCCGCCGGGGCGCAGCAGCCGCAACGATTCAGCGAGGTACTCCAGGCACTCCATCAGGTCGCCGTCGCAGTACACGAGGTCGTATCCGCCGTCGGCGAGCCGGGGCAGCACGTCCAGGGCGCGGCCGGGGATGAAGCGGGCGCGGTTCCCGGCGAAGCCCGCCGCGCGGAACGCCTGCTTGGCGAACGCCTGCCGCTCGGGTTCCAGGTCCACGGTGGTCAGCACCCCGTCGGGCCGCATGCCGTGCAGGAGGTAGATGCCCGACACGCCCGTGCCGGTGCCGATCTCGGCGACCGCTTTGGCGTCGACGGCGGCGGCGAGCAGACGGAGGGCCGAGCCGGTGCCGGTGGTCACCGTGCGGATACCGGCTTCCCGCGCACGGTCACGGGACCAGTGCAGAGCGGCCTCGGCGCTGTCGTCGATGGTCCCGGCGCCGTACGCCTCGGCGAATGCCAAGCTCGTCTGCCGGTTGCCGGTAATGGCCCTCTCCTGTCCCCGTAGTTGACGCAACCGTGACTGTATCCGCTGCGTGCGGGAACCCGCAGATGGGACCGGACGTTATGGAAGGGGTAGCGGGATGACGGGGGGAGGCGCAGGTGACAACCGCGCGAGACGTGAACCACGACCAAATGCAGGTCAAAACTGCTTATCCGGAGCTAACGGGCGAGGTGGATATGGTAGGGGCTCTACTGGACACCACCAGAGCCACCAGGGGAGGTGCGGCTGCGGCGGGTGACCGAGGGGTGCTGAGGCGCTTGAAAAGGTCGTTCGCCGAGCCGAAATCCGTGACAAACACTGCTGACCGTTTCCGCCCCCATGGCCCGAAGGGCATGGGAGGGGCCTCCACCGCCGACTCCGCGACCACCGCGACCTTTGCCGCAGACGCGGATGCGCAGTGGACTCCGCCCAGCTGGGAGGAGATCGTCAGCACCCACAGTGCACGGGTCTACCGCCTCGCCTACCGCCTCACCGGCAATCAACACGACGCCGAGGATCTCACCCAGGAGGTGTTCGTCCGCGTCTTCCGCTCGCTGTCGACGTACACCCCCGGCACCTTCGAGGGCTGGCTGCACCGCATCACGACCAACCTCTTCCTGGACATGGTCCGGCGCCGGCAGCGCATTCGCTTCGACGCGCTCGGTGACGACGCCGCCGAGCGGCTCCCCAGCCGCGAGCCCTCCCCGCAGCAGCACTTCAACGACACCCACTTCGACGCCGATGTGCAGCAGGCCCTGGACACCCTGGCGCCCGAGTTCCGCGCCGCGGTCGTCCTGTGCGACATCGAGGGGTTGTCGTACGAGGAGATCGCCGCGACCCTCGGCGTCAAGCTCGGCACGGTCCGTAGCCGGATCCACCGTGGCCGCTCCCATCTGCGCAAGTCCCTCAAGCACCGGGCCCCGGCCAGTCGCGCCGAAGAGCGCGCGCAGCGGCGCTCGCTGGCCGTGGTGCCCACGCAGGAGGTCGGAATCGCGTGAGCGGCAACGGCGGTCCGTCCCCCGCCGAGCAGCATCTCGGCGACCGCCTTGCGGCCCTGGTCGATGGCGAGTTGGGGCATGACGCGCGCGAGCGGGTGCTCGCGCATCTCGCGACCTGCGGTAAATGCAAGGCAGAGGCCGACGCCCAGCGTCGGCTGAAAAACGTCTTCGCCCAGGCGGCGCCCCCCGGTCCCTCCGAGGGCCTGCTGGCGCGTCTGCAGCAACTGCCCGGCGGTGACCCGGAGGGTCCCGGCAGCCGGCTCGGCAACGGCGGCCTCGGCCGCGGTGAATTCGCCCGAGGCGGCGGCGCGTTCGGCTATGTCCCCTCCGGGGGCCACTCCGGCCATGCCATGGCGGCGTTCCCCACCCAGTCGCGCGGCCGCGGCTTCCGGGTGCCCGAGGCCGATCGTCCCGCGCAGCGGCGCCGGTTCGCTTTCGCGGCGGCCGGTGCGGTCTCCCTCGCGGCCTTCGCGCTGGGCGGCGCCCTCCCGTTGGAGGCGGCCGTCGACCTCCCCGGCGGACGCATCGACGGCGGCGGCACGGCCGTCACCCCGCTCGGCGACAGCCCGGCCGCCGACAGCGGTTCGCTGCTCCGCGGTGCGGAGTTCGCCGCCGGGAAGTCCGGCGCCCGCCCACCGTCCGGCGGTCCGCCCCTGGCCCCGGCCCCCAGCGCCATGGCCCTGTACGGCCCCGGTACGACGCCCCCCGCCCCCTATGCCTCGGTGTCGGCACCGCTCTCCGCCCCGGCCGGGCGCTTCGGCCTCTCGCCGCTGATAGCCGAGACCGGTCCGGCGCCGCCGTATCACCTCTCGCCGCTGACCGCCGTGACCGGCAATTCCCCGGTACGGAAGAATCCGCCGGCACTCCCGCAGCCGGAGCCCAAGCGCCCGCTGATCGGCTCCGCGTCCGCCGCCGGCCCCTCCGCCGAGGCCGGAGCCTCCGCCCGGCGCTGACCGTCCCCTGCGCGGCCCCACACGGAACTGGTTGAATCCCTGTGGGGCGGCGCACCCCTGACCGGGCGCGTCCGCGAGGTGGCGGCGGCCCGCGCACGGCGCGGGCGAACTCTGGGGAGAGCATGGACGACGGCAAGCCCACCGGGCCGAAGCTGAAGTGGTGGAGCCGCCCGGGGGGTACACCGGGGCCGGAATCGCCCGGCGAGACCGGTCGGCAGGGCGTGGTGCCTACGGAGAGCCCGGCGGATGGGGCCGGGGCCGGGGGCTCTGTGCCGCGTGACGTGGGCGGCGCCGAGGGCTCCGGGGCATCCGAAGCGCTCGGAGTCGGGGTTTCCGGGGCGTCCGAAGTGCGCGGCGCTGGGGCTTCTGGGGCGTCCGACGTGCGCAGCGATGCGGCTTCCGGCAAGTCCGACGCGCACAGTGCCGAGGACTGGATCGTGCGGCCGCCGGAGCCGCGGAACGGCGCGGCCGCGCCCGCGTCGCCCGGAAGTGCCGAGGCGGCCGGAGTGGCAGGAGCGGCCGAAGTGGCCGGTCCCGCCGATGAGTTGACGGTGGCGCGCGGCACGACAGCCGTGGGCGGAGCGGACGAGGAGACCTCCGAGTCCGTGGACGGCCAGACCGCCGGTGCGCGCCCGACCCCGGCGACCGTGACGCTCGGGAAGGTGCGCGAGCCCGCACCGGACGCGGTCGCCTCACCTGCCCGGACCCCGGACACCGAGGCCACGACGGCCACCACGGCCACGACGGCCGCCCCCGCATCCGAAGCCGTACCGTCCGGGACGTCCGCCCCGGCCGAGGCCCCGGACGCGCCGCCGCAGCGGCAGCAGCCGCTGCACGCCGAGGACCCGTACGGCACCCCGCCCTACGGCGGCCCCGGTCCCTGGGCGCCCGCGCCGCCCGTACAGCGGCCGATGGCGACGCCCGCCCAGGGCACGACGCTTCCGCCGCAGCCCGGATCGCTGCCCCCGTACGGTGCCCCGGCCGCCCCGCAGCCCCCGATGCCCGCCGCGCCCTACCCGGGCCCGCCGCCGTCGACGCCGCCCACCGCGCCCACCGGCACGACCGGCGAGGCGCGCTCGCCCCTCACGCCGCCCGCCGATCAGCCACACCCGGCCGGGTCGGCCGCCGCACACCCGCAGCCCACCCCCGGGTCGGCCGCCGCTCCCCAGCCCGCCACCACACAGAGCGCCCCCGTGGCCCCCACCGCCACCCCGACCGCCGGACCCGACCCGGCACAGGAAGGCGCTGACGGCGCCTTCGTCCCGCACCCCGGCGACGGCGGCCCCCGCCCGGCCTCCGCGACCAAGCCCCACGCCGGAGCCGACCCGGCGCAGGAGCCCACGGACGGCCCCTTCGTCCCCCACCCCGGCGACGGCGGCCCCCGCCCGGCCTCCGCCACCGCCCCCTACGCGGCCGCGCCCCAACCCGGCACCCCCAGCCCCGGCGACCACGCCCCGGCCCCTACCCCCGGCGCGCCCGCCGCCCCGGCCGCCACCCCAGGCGCGGCCCCCGGCCCCACCCCGAATCCGAACCCGAACCCCACCCCCCAACCCGCCTGGCACCAATACGACCCCTGGAGCGCACCGCTCCAGGGCGGCCCCGCAGCCCCGCCGCCCGCCCCCCGCCTCCGACGCGGCCCCCTGGTCGCCGGCGCCGTAGCGCTCGCGCTGCTCGCGGGTGGTGTCGGCGGCGGCATCGGCGCGTACGTCGAGCGCTACGGCGGCATCAGCGACATCAACCTTTCGCAGTCCGCGGCCGAGGAGGGTGGCCGTAAGCCCGACACCGTCGCCGGGATCGCGCAGAGCGCGCTGCCCGGGGTGGTCACGCTTCACGTGCGGGGCAGCGCCGAACAGGGCACCGGCACCGGCTTCGTGCTCGACCACCAGGGACACATCCTCACCAACAACCACGTCGTCGAACCGGCCGGCGGCGGCAGCGGCGAGATCTCGGTGACCTTCAGCGGCGGCCAGACGGCCAAGGCCAGGGTCATCGGCCGGGACGGCGGCTATGACCTCGCCGTCGTCCAGGTGGAGGGCGTCGCGGGGCTGCGGCCGCTCACGCTCGGCAACTCCGACTCGGTGCGGGTCGGCGACCCGGTGGTGGCGATCGGCGCACCGTTCGACCTCGCCAACACCGTCACGGCCGGGATCATCAGCGCCAAGCAGCGCCCGATCACCGCGGGCGGCCAGAAGGGCGACGGCAGCGATGTGTCGTATGTGGACGCGCTGCAGACCGATGCCCCCATCAACCCGGGCAACTCCGGCGGCCCGCTGGTGGACGCCAAGGCACGGGTGATCGGCATCAACAGCGCCATCCGCGCCGCCGACAGCGGCAGCGGCCTGGACGGCGGCGCCCAGGGCGGCAGCATAGGGCTGGGCTTCGCCATACCCATCAACCAGGCCAAGCGGGTAGCCGAGGAGCTGATCAACACCGGCCGGGCAACACACCCGGTGATCGGCGTCACGCTGGAGATGGAGTACGCCGGTGACGGGGCGCGGGTCGACGAGCGCGGCAAGGACGGCAAGGATCCGGTCATTCCGGGCGGCCCCGGCGCCAAGGCCGGGATCAAGGCCGGCGATGTGATCACCAAGGTGGACGGTGCCCCGGTGCACAGTGGCGAGGAGCTGATCGTCAAGATCCGCAGCCACCGGCCCGGCGACACGCTGGCGCTGACCCTCCAAAGGGGCGGGAAGGAGCGGTCCGTACGGCTCAGCCTGGGTTCCTCCAGTACGGACTGATTCGTTTGCACGGTGTTGGCACGGGTGACTCCCGTCCGACGTATGGGGCCAGGTACCGTGATAGGCGGCCTGGCCTAGGCCACCCCAGGCCGCGGATAACCCAAGGAGCTGCTAGGTGTTCTTCGATATAGGACCCCTTGAGCTGGTCGCGATCGTGATCCTTGCCGTACTCATCTTCGGTCCGGACAAGCTTCCCAAGGTCATCCAGGACGTCATGGCCGTCGTCCGCAAGATCCGGGCGTTCTCCGACAGCGCCAAGGAAGACATCCGCAGCGAGCTGGGGCCGGAGTTCAAGGACTTCGAGTTCGAGGACCTCAAGCCCAAGAACTTCGTGCGTAAGCACGTCCTGGAGAAGGACGAGTACGGCCTCAAGGACCTTCAGGAGATCCGTAACGGCTTCGACCTGAAGAAGGAGATGGCCGAGGTCACCGACGCCGTCCACGGCTACGACAGCGCCTCCTCCGCCGCGCCCTCGAACGGCTCGGGCCTGAGCCTGTCCAAGGAGTCGCCGTCCGCCTCCGACGGCCGCCCCGACATGGTCAAGAGGACCGCTCAGCCGGACGAGCGTCCGCCGTTCGACGCCGACGCCACCTGACACACACCGGTATGACTGTCTGTGTGGACGCCTATGACTATGCTCCGGGTGTCCGGGGTTCGGTCGCCTGAGGGGGGCGGGCCGCCCACGACGCAGGGCAACAAGGAGGCTCCGCGCAGATGGAGACGACCAGTCCGTCAGCGAGACATGAGGCGGCCGCCGGCGCCGCCCGGAAGGTCGACGGCTATCTGCTGGCCGCGTTCCCGTGGTACGGCCTCGACGAGGCGTTCACCGGTCCGCGCTGGCTGATGCAGGTCGGTGCGGCCGCGGACGGCACCGTCGAGCACGGCGCCACCGGCCACGGCGAGGAGCCCACCATCAAGGTGGAGCCGCCGCAGGACGAGCGGTTCGCGGTCGTGGTGACGGTCGCCAGCCGCCCCGTACGGCGCAGTGGTGACGGCACCGGCGTCCTGGAGGCGACGTCCGTCTCGACGGCCGCCTGGCTCGCCGGGTCGGGGCTGCTCGCGCAGACCTGGCCGACCCAGATGGACCGGACGCTGCGCCAGGACTGGCTGGACCAGCAGACGATGCTCGCCTGGGAGCTGGCCGATGACCTCGGCGGCGGCAGCTGGAGCGAGCTGATGCTGCCGGTGGACGGGGTGCCCACCTCGTTCGCCTACCGGGAGTCCGAGTACGGCTGGGTGCTGGCCGGCTCGGCGAGCGAGGGCTCCGAGGACGTGCACATCGGCGCCTACGGGCGGGGGATGAGCGCGTACGGGCTGGGCTTCTCGGTGATCAAGGACCTGTCCGAGTACGAGGGCTGAGCGGGCGGGTACCGGGGGCCGGGTGACGGCCCGGCGCCACGACAAGCGCGCAACAAGCGCCACGACAAAGGGGCGGACCCCATAGGGCCCGCCCCTTTCCGCATCATCCGGGAGCCACGTCCGCTACGGGACAGCCCTTGGGACCGCGGCTCGCCGTCTCAGAACTTGTTGCGCGGAGTGATCCCCAGCGACATCCCGGACAGGCCCCGCTGCCGCCCGCCCAGCTTGCCCGCGATCGTGCGGATCGCCGAGCCGGCGGGGGAGTCGGGGTCGGTCAGCACGACCGGCTTGCCCTCGTCGCCGCCCTCGCGCAGCCGGACATCGATCGGGATGGCGCCGAGCACCGGCACCTGGGTGCCGGTCGTCTTCGTCAGGCCCTCGGCGACCCGCTCGCCGCCGCCGGTGCCGAAGACATCGACCATCTCGTCGCAGTGCGGGCAGGGCAGCCCGGACATGTTCTCGACCACGCCGACGATCTTCTGGTGGGTCTGCACGGCGATCGAACCGGCCCGCTCGGCGACCTCGGCGGCGGCCTGCTGCGGGGTGGTGACCACCAGGATCTCGGCGTTCGGCACGAGCTGGGCCACCGAGATGGCGATATCGCCGGTGCCCGGGGGCAGGTCCAGCAGCAGCACGTCCAGGTCGCCCCAGTACACATCGGCGAGGAACTGCTGGAGCGCGCGGTGCAGCATCGGGCCGCGCCAGACGACCGGGGCGTTGCCCGGGGTGAACATGCCGATCGAGATGACCTTCACGCCGTGCGCCGACGGCGGCATGATCATGTTCTCGACCTGGGTGGGCTTGCCGTCGGCGCCGAGCATCCGGGGCACCGAGTGGCCGTAGATATCGGCGTCCACGACACCGACCTTCAGCCCGTCCGCCGCCATCGCCGCGGCGAGGTTGACCGTCACCGACGACTTGCCGACGCCGCCCTTGCCGGAGGCCACCGCGTAGACCCGGGTCAGCGAACCGGGCTGGGCGAACGGCACCTCACGCTCGGCGGTGCCGCCGCGCAGCGAGGTCGCCAGCTCCTTGCGCTGCTCGTCGCTCATCACGTCCAGCTCGACGGCGACGGAGGTGACGCCCTCGACCCGCTCGACGGCTTCCCGCACGCTGTTGGTGATCGTCTCGCGCATCGGGCAGCCGGAGACGGTGAGGTAGACCACGACCGCCACCGCGCCGTCCGCCGCGATGTCCACCGATTTGACCATCCCCAGCTCGGTGATGGGGCGGTGGATCTCGGGGTCGTTCACCGTCGCGAGCGCGTCGCGGATCGCGTCCTCGCTCGGGGTGGCGCCTTCGGGCGTGTGGGTAGCCATGTCCCGATGGTACGGCGCGTGAGGGTGCCTCCGGAAAGGCCGTCAGCGGTCGCGTTCATCACTCTCCGCGTCGGCCGGCTGCCGCAGCTCCAGATCGCGCAGCATGTCCTGGAGCTCGGAGCGGATCCAGTCGCGGGTGGCGACCTCGCCGAGCCCGAGCCGCAACGCCGCGATCTCCCGGGTCAGATACTCGGTATCGGCGATGGAGCGCTCGTTCTGCTTGCGGTCCTGCTCGTGGGTGACCCGGTCGCGGTCGTCCTGCCGGTTCTGCGCCAGCAGGATCAGCGGCGCGGCGTACGACGCCTGGAGCGACAGCGCCAGCGTCAGAAAGATGAACGGGTACTGGTCGAACCGCAGCCCGCTGGGCGCGGTGGTGTTCCAGATGACCCACACGATGATGGTGACGGTCATCCAGACGATGAAGCGGCCGGTCCCCAGGAAGCGGGCGATCTTCTCCGAGAGCCGTCCGAAAGCCTCCGGGTCGTACTCGGGCAGGAACGTACGGCGCGGTGCGCGCGGCTGGTCCAGGCGCACCCGTGGCCGGTCCACGGAGCCCCGGCGCAGCGCGGAGGCGCCGTTCGCCCGCGACCGTTCCCGGCCGCCGTCCCGCTCCTCAGCGCCCATGCTCGGCCTTCCCGGGGCCGCCGTCGCCGGTCATACCGGCGGTCGCCGAGCCGTGCAGCCCGTCCTCCCGCCAGTCGTCCGGCAGCAGATGGTCCAGTACGTCATCGACGGTGACGGCGCCCAGCAGGGCCCCGCTCTCGTCCACGACCGGCGCGGCGACCATGTTGTACGCGGCCAGGTAGCTGGTCACCTCCGGCAGTGGGGTGTCCGGCGGCAGGGCCGGCAGATCGGTGTCGGCGATCGAGCTGACGAGGGTGAACGGCGGGTCGCGCAGCAGCCGTTGGAAGTGCACCAGGCCCAGGTACTTGCCGGTGGGGGTCTCGTCCGGGGGCCGGCAGACATAGACCTGGGCGGCCAGGGCGGGGGACAGGTCCGGGTCCCGGACCCGGGCCAGCGCGTCCGCGACGGTGGCGTCCGGCCGCAGCACGATCGGCTCGGTGGTCATCAGGCCGCCCGCGGTCCGCTCCTCGTACGACATCAGCCGCCGGACATCCGCCGCCTCCTCCGGCCGCATCAGCGCCAGCAGCCGCTCCTTCTCCTCCTCCGGCAGCTCGGAGAGCAGGTCGGCGGCGTCGTCCGGGTCCATCGCCTCCAGGACGTCGGCGGCCCGCTCGTCCTTCAGCTTGCCGAGGATCTCCACCTGGTCGTCCTCCGGCAGCTCCTCCAGGACGTCGGCGAGCCGGTCGTCGTCGAGAGCCGCGGCGACCTCGGCGCGCCGCTTGGCGGAGAGATGGTGCAGCACCCCGGCCAGGTCGGCGGGCCGCAGCTGCTCGAAGGTGGCCAGCAGGCTCTCCGCGCCCTGCCCGTGCTCCTCCAGCGAGAAACCGGTCACCGCCGACCACTCCACGGTCAGCGCCTCTCCCTTACGGCGCAGCGCCCTGCCCTTCCCCTTCCGTACGAAGACCTTGTCGATCTCCCAGTCGCGGCGGGCCGGCAGTTGGATGATGCCGACGTCGAGGACGGTGACCTCCTCGTCGGTCTCCACCAGCCGCACCCGCCGGTCGAGCAGCTCGCCGAGCACCAGCGTCTCGGACGTCCGCTGCTCGAAGCGCCGCATATTGACCACGCCGGTGATGATGATCTGGCCGGACTCCACCCCGGTCACCCGCGTCATGGGCACGAAGATCCGGCGCCGGCTGATCACCTCGACGACCACCCCGAGCAGCCGCGGCGGACGGTCGCCGACCCGCAGCAGCGCGACCAGGTCCCGCAGTCGGCCGACCTGGTCGCCGTGCGGGTCGAAGACGGCGCTGCCGGCGAGATGGGAGACGAAGACCCGGGGCGTCACGACTGCCATGCGGGGCGCCGCCCTTCTCCCGTTCGGCCCGAAATACGGCATCAATCCGGGTTCAGGCTAACGCGCCCGGGTCCGCGCCGCCCCGGTGAAAGAGGCCGTAGGGTGACCGCCACACACCCGCCGAAGACCCTGCGCGTCCCAGGTACGCTGCCGACTGCTGTCGAGGTCACCCGCATCAGGAGGCAGAGCCGACGTGAGCGCAATCCCCCCGGGGTCCGGCCCCCGACCCCTGCCCGCAGTCCGTCGTACGGGACGGGCCGCGCTCGTGGGGGCCGCCTGCACGGCACTGGCCGTGGCGCTCACCGGCTGCGGCGGGGAGAGCGATCCGGACGCCGGCACCAACGGCATGGGGAAGCTGCCCGCCGCGAAGATCGAGGCCAAGGCGCGGGCCGCGGCCCAGCGCGCCGAAACGGTGCGCCTCTCCGGCAGCGTCGTCAGCCAGGGCCGCACCTACAAGCTCGATATGAGCCTGGCCAAGGACGGCGCCAAGGGCGAGCTGACCACCAAGGCGGCCGCCTTCCAGCTGCTGCGGATCGGCGAGGCGCTCTATCTGAAGGCGGACGCGGCCTTCTGGGCCGGTGAGAAGAGCGGCCGGTCGGGCGCGCCCGGCCAGGCGGCAGGCAAGCTCGACGGCAAATACGTCAAGGTGCCCGCCAAGGACCCCGTCTACCAGCGCTTCAGCGGCTTCACCGACAAGGAGACCCTGCTCGCCGGTCTGCTCGGCCTGCACGGCAAGCTGACCGCCGGTGACCGCGGCGACCTCGGCGGGGTCCGCACCATCCGGCTCGCCGCCGGTGCGGGCTCCGGCGGCACCCTGGACGTCTCCCTGGAGGGCACGCCCTATCCGCTGCGGCTCCAGCGGGCCGGCGGCGCGGGCGTGGTGCGGATGGCCGACTGGGGCAAGCGCGTGGACCTCAAGGCCCCGGACAAGGACCAGGTCGTGGACTACGGCGCCCGGATCTCCGGCGGGGACCGGTAACGGAGCACGGGCCGGGGCCCGCACCGGGCTCAGCCCTTGCGCCCCCGCCGCAGCAGCTTCGGCAGCGCGGCCGGGACCGGCCGCCGGGTGATCGCGGAGGTCGCCAGCGGCGGTACGGCGTGCGACTCGGCCGGCATCCGGCCGGGGCGCTGGGTGGTCTCCCCGGTCGGCTCCAGCCGCAGTACCCGGCACTCGCGCGCCCAGCGCTCGGTGATCGTGTCCGCGTCCGGCGCGTTCAGCCGCTTGCCCTTGAGCTCGCCGACGGCGGCCTGCCAGCTCGCGCTCTCCGGCGTCAGCTCGACGACCTTGGCCTGCCAGGTGACCAGTCGGCCGCCCTTGTCCTTGCTGCGGACGGTGACCGTCGCCGGGCCGCCGTCGGCCAGCCCGAGGTCGGCAAGCGGCTGCTCACCGGCGCCGTCCCCGATGAGGCAGGCGGCTCCGTCGAGCCACAGATGCCACAGCGCGCGGGACGGTCCGGCCGCCCCCCGTACCCAGATGAGGCCGGACTTCTTGGTGGCCTCTTCGATGAGCGCCCGATCGTGCAGGGCCTGCGACACGGTCTCCGTCATACGGCTCAGCCTAATCGCCCCGGCCGGCGGCGACCGGGGCCGCCCAGGCCCTGAGATGCGCGGACGCACCGGCCGGACCTGCCGGGCACCCCTGCGGGCGGGCCCCCGGCGCCGGGGTCACAGCCACCCGTTGCGCTTGAATCCGCGGCGGATGCCGAAGCAGATGGCGACCGTCGCCATCAGCACCGCCGGATAGCCGAACTTCCAGTGCAGCTCGGGCATGTAGTCGAAGTTCATGCCGTAGATCCCGGCGATCATCGTGGGGACGGCGAAGATCGCCGCCCAGGCCGTGATCTTGCGCATGTCCTCGTTCTGCGCCACGGCGGCCTGCGCGAGGTTGGCCTGCAGGATGGAGTTGAGCAGATCGTCGAAGGACAGCACCTGCTCATTGACCCGCGCCAGGTGGTCCGCGACATCCCGGAAGTACTTCTGGATATCGGAGTCCACCAGCCGCATCGGCCGCTCGCTCAGCAGCTGCATCGGCCGCAGCAGCGGCGACACCGCCCGCTTGAACTCCAGTACCTCACGCTTGAGTTGGTAGATCCGCCCGGCGTCGCCGCCCTTGGGGGTGCCCTTGCCGCTGACGCCCTTGCCGTTGGAGCCGGAGCTGAAGACGTCGATCTCCACCTCGTCGATATCGTCCTGCACCGCGCCGGCCACCGCCATGTAGCCGTCGACGACCTGGTCGGCGATGGCGTGCAGGACCGCGGACGGCCCCTTGGCCAGCAGGTCCGGGTCGTCCTGCAGCCGGTGCCGCAGCGCGCGCAGCGAGCCCTGGCCGCCGTGTCGCACCGTCACGATGAAGTCCCGCCCGGTGAAGCACATCACCTCACCGGTCTCCACCACCTCACTGGTCGCGGTCAGCTCGGCGTGCTCCACGTAGTGCACCGTCTTGAAGACGGTGAACAGGGTCTCGTCGTAGCGCTCCAGCTTGGGCCGCTGATGGGCGTGCACGGCGTCCTCGACGGCGAGCGGGTGCAGCCCGAACTCCTGGGCGATACCGGCGAATTCGGCCTCGGAGGGCTCATGCAGCCCGATCCAGGCGAAGCCGCCCTCGGCCCGGACCCCGGCCATCGCCTCGGCCGGGGTGACATGGTCGCTCACCCGGCGGCCCTCGCGGTAGACACCGCAGTCGACGATGGCGCTGTTCGGGCAGGCCGGGGCGGCCGTGGCGTAGTGGTACGAGGGGTCGTCGCGGCGCCGGGAGGGACGGACGGCGGCACGCAGGTCGCGGATCATCGACATGGCAGGCTCCTTCACGGGCCGGCCGTCAGCGCGGGCGCGGGGGGGGGCAACGCTGCCCGGAACGTGGACGTACGAGGCGTCATCGGCCGTACGTCCGCAAAGCGGGCGGCGCTCCGTGCGGAATGCACTGACGGCAGTTCGCAGAGAACACGGAACAAAGAGTCGAAGGCGCTCTTCCGGCATCTACTTGCGGCGCAAAGGTGCTTCCCTGGTTTCGCCGCTGAACGGCGGGGTACGGAAGCTCTCGGATCAGGAGATTCGCTGCGCGAGCGGGATGACGGGAGAACTATCGGTACTGCACGGTCGACTCGGATCCACCGCAGCCCCACCTCCTCCGGCCGGTCCCCGTTGGGGGACGACGTCATTCCCTGACCAGACGGCAAGGCTATCAGCCGCCTGGAGCGTTGCGGTGCCGCTTTGCCGGTTCCATACGAAGAACGGGCGCGCCGCACAGCAGCTCGTAGAGGGGTGACGGGCGGGCTGGAGGCCGGCCGTATGCTCGCGCCATGTCTGACGTTCTTGAGCTGGTCGAGGCCCGGTTGCGGACAACCCTGGGCGAGCCGGACGCGCGCGCCGCCGTCACTTTCCTCGGGACCGACCGTATCGAGGTCCTCCGCTTCGTGGACAGCGGGGTGGCCCGTTACGCCACGCTCGGGATGTCCGCGCAGCCCATGGCCGACCCCACGGCCGTACTGGCCGATCCGCTGCGCGGTCCGCGCGCCGAACTCGTGCTGTCCGTACGGGCCGGTCTCGCCGACACCGACAAGGTGCTCCGGCCGCTCGCCGTGCTCGCCGCGTCCCCGCAGGTCGAGGGGGTGGTGGTGGCGCCCGGCGCCTCGCTGGACGTGGGTGAACCGCTGTGGCCGGGCGCGGCGTTCACCTCGGTGCTGGTCGCGGCGTCCGGCGGTCTCGTCGAGGATCTGGAACTGGACGAGCCCCTGGAGCCGGTCCGTTTTCTGCCGCTGCTGCCGATGACGCCCAACGAGGCGGCCTGGAAGCGGGTGCACGGCGCCGAGGCCCTGGAGAAGCGCTGGCTGGAGCACGGCACGGATCTGCGCGATCCGCTGCGGACGGGCGTTCCGCTCGACTGAGTGCGGCGGGCAGCCGCGGACGGGTGCGCCCCGTCGGCCCTCCGGTGGCGGGGGCCGACGGGGCGTCAGTTTCCTTGCGGGGCGAGGTGGGGCGGACCCGGTGCGCGCTACTGGGCGAAGGCCGCGACCCCGTCCTCCGTCGCGTGCTGCGGCGCCCGCTCCTCGGCCTCCATGGTCAGCGCCCGGCGCCGGACGGCCACGATGCCCGCGCCGGTCACCGCCGCGACGGCCGCGACCACGAAGGGGAGGTGGATATCGGTCCACTCCTCGATCTTCGGCGCGAGGAACGGCGCGGCCGCCGCCGCGAACCAGCGCACGAAGTTGTAGCCGGCGCTGGCCACCGGGCGCGGCGCGTCCGAGACGCCCAGCGCCAGTTCCGTGAAGACGGTGTTGTTCAGGCCGATGAAGGCTCCCGCCAGGACGGTGCACACGATGGCGGTGGTGTGGTCGCCGTAGCCCAGCACGACCAGATCGGCCGCGAACAGCAGCAGCGAGCCGCACAGCACCTTCAGCGAGCCGAAGCGGCGCTGCAAACGGGGCGCCACGAGCACCGAGAACACCGCGAGCAGCACACCCCAGGCGAAGAAGACGCCGCCCGACTTGTAGGGGGACATGTTCAGCACGAACGGGGTGAAGGCCAGCACCGTGAAGAACGCGTAGTTGTAGAAGAAGGCGGAGGCGGCGGTGGCGGCCAGCCCGCCGTGGCCGAGCGCCTTGACCGGGGCGAGCAGCGAGGTCCGCGCGGCCGGTTTCGGCTGCTCCTTGAGGAAGGCCGTGATGGCGATGAACCCGACGGCCATCAGCACGGCGGTCCCGAAGAACGGGTAGCGCCACTCCATATCGCCCAGGACGGCGCCCAGCAGCGGGCCACAGGCCATGCCGAGCCCCAGCGCGGACTCGTAGAGCAGGATCGCCGCGCTGCTCCCGCCGGCCGCCGCGCCCACGATGACCGCCAGCGCCGTCGAGACGAACAGCGCGTTGCCCAGGCCCCATCCGGCCCGGAACCCGACCAGTTCGCCGACCGACCCCGACATCCCGGAGAGCGCCGCGAAGACCACCACCAGCGCCAGTCCGGCAAGCAGCGTCTTGCGGCCGCCGATGCGGCTGGAGACGAAGCCGGTGATCAGCATCGCGACGGCGGTGATCAGGAAGTAGGAGGTGAAGAGGAGGGAGACCTGGCTGTTGGTGGCGTGCAGGCCCCGGGCTATCGAGGGGAGGATCGGGTCGACGAGGCCGATGCCCATGAAGGCCACGACCGAGGCGCCCGCCGTGGCCCAGACGGCCTTCGGCTGGCGGAGCAGGGAGCTGCCGCCCTCCTCGAACGGATCGTCCGCGCCGCCGTGGCCGCCGCTCTTCGTACCGCTCATGCTGCGGGTTCCCCTTCCTGTGCCGGTTGCGTATCCCTCTGGTCCGCGGCGGCCCGTACGGCCACCGAGATCGTTGACGTTTACACACAATAAGTTAGGCGAGCTAAAGAATGCAAGTTGCAACTAGTTGTTCGAGGGCGGGTGCCCGGCCACGGGGCGCGGTCAAGTGCGCGGCGGCGTAAGTGATTCGGGGCACACCGGTCGGGTGATCGTCCTTGACGCGGCGGCGGGGCTGGAGGACCGTTGGTCCCTATGAGGGGCGAACCCAGTTGCCCGAAGTGCGGAGGCCGGGTAAGGGCGCCCGGTCTCTTCTCCGACACCTGGCAGTGCGCCCTGCACGGCACCGTGCATCCGCTCCAGCCGGTCGTCCCGCCGAGCGTCGAGGCGCTCGGCGTTGTCGTGCACCGCGCACAGGTGCCCGTGTGGATGCCCTGGCCGCTGCCGGTCGGCTGGCTGTTCACGGGCGTGGCCTGCGCCGGTGATGACCGTAGTGGCGGACGGGCGACCGCGGTGGCCTGTACGGGCCCCGGACCGCTCGGCGGCCCCGGTGAACTCCTGCTGATCGCCGAGGAACTGGGCGTCGGACTCGGCGCGCGCTACGCCGGTGTCGAAGGCCCCGACCCCGGCCCCCATATCTGCGTCGACAAGCACCCGCACTCCAAGGTGCTCGCCGCCGGCCGCCCGACCCCGCTGTGGCACCTGGACGACGCGCCCCCGGACCGAGCGGTCTTCGCGGGCGAGGCGCGCGGGCTGTGGCTCTGGGCGATCGCCTGGCCCGAGCAGTCGGGGCTGCTGATGTACGACGAGCTGGTGCTGACCGATCTGCGCGAGGCCGGCGCCGAGGTGGATCTGCTGCCGTGCGGGGCGCTGTCGCCGCGGATTCTGGGCTGACGGCTGACGGCTGACGGCTGACGGCTGACCGTCGGGTGCGGGCCGCCGGCCGCCGCGCGCCTGGGCGGGCCCGCTGCGCCGTCCGGCCGGGCGGGGGGATATCCGGCCGCCCGGTATCCTTCTGAGGTCCCCTTACGGTGTACCTGCACCCGGTGTTTCCCGGAGCCCGTCCCCCGTCCGTCCCGCAGCAGTCTGGAGTCCGCGTCGTGCGTATCGATCTGCACACCCACTCCACGGCCTCCGACGGTACGGACACCCCCGCCGAGCTGGTGCGCAATGCCGCGGCCGCCGGTCTGGACGTCGTCGCGCTGACCGACCACGACACCGTCGGCGGGCACGCCGAGGCGCGGGCGGCGCTGCCCGGGGGGCTGACGCTGATCACCGGCGCCGAACTCTCCTGCCGGCTCGACGGGGTGAGCCTCCATATGCTCGCCTACCTCTTCGACCCCGAGGAGCCGGAACTCGCCCGCGAGCGGGAACTGGTGCGGGACGACCGGGTGCCGCGGGCCCAGGGCATGGTCGCCAAGCTGCGGGACCTCGGTGTGCCGATCACCTGGGAGCAGGTGGCCCGGATCGCCGGGGACGGTGCCGTCGGCCGTCCGCATATCGCCACCGCCCTCGTCGACCTGGGCGTGGTCCCCTCCGTCTCCGACGCGTTCACCGCCGAGTGGCTCGCCAACGACGGCCGGGCGTACGTGGAGAAGCACGAGCTCGACCCGTTCGACGCGATCCGGCTGGTCAAGGCCGCAGGCGGGGTCACCGTCTTCGCGCATCCGCTGGCCGTCAAGCGCGGCAGCTGCGTACCGGAGAGCGCGATCGCCGAACTCGCCGCGGCCGGTCTCGACGGCATCGAGGTCGACCACATGGACCACGACGCCCCGACCCGCGCCCGGTTGCGCGCCATGGCCGCCGACCTCGGCCTGCTGACCACCGGCTCCAGCGACTACCACGGCAGCCGTAAGACCTGTCGCCTCGGCGAATACACCACCGACCCCGAGATCTACGGCGAGATCGTCCGCCGGGCGACCGGCGCCTTCCCCGTTCCCGGCACCGGCGGCTGACCCGCCGCGGCCGGCTGCCGCACCACATTCCCCGGTTCGGTCCGATTCGGTCCCCTCCGGTTCGCAGGACCGTTTCCCCACCGGGCCGTTTCCGTCCGGGCCAGGCGTGGTCCCCAGCCTGCCCGCCGTCCTCTCACCCCCTCCTTACGGGCCCGCGCCCGCCGCGCCGGCCCCTGGCTCATCCCGTACCACCACCTCTCGCAAGGCCATCACCGTGTTCGACGTCGCCGTCTTCAGTACGCTCTTTGTCACCCTCTTCGTGATCATGGATCCGCCGGGTATCACCCCGATCTTCCTGGCTCTGACCTCCGGCCGGCCTGCCAAGGTGCAGCGCCGGATGGCCTGGCAGGCGGCCGCCGTCGCCTTCTGCGTCATCGCCCTCTTCGGCCTCTTCGGCCGGCAGATCCTGGGGCGGCTGCACATCTCCACGCCCGCGCTGATGATCGCGGGCGGTCTGCTGCTCCTGCTGGTCGCGCTGGACCTGCTGACCGGGAAGTCGGAGGAGCCGACCCAGACCAAGGACGTCAATGTGGCGCTGGTGCCACTGGGGATGCCGCTGCTGGCCGGGCCCGGCGCGATCGTGTCGGTGATCCTCGCGGTGCAGCACGCACACGGTGTCGCCGCGACGGTCTCCGTCTGGGCGGCGATCGCGGCGATCCATGTGGTGCTGTATCTGGTGATGCGGTTCTCGCTGGTGATCATCCGCGTGATCAAGGACGGGGGAGTGGTCCTGGTCACGCGGCTGGCGGGCATGATGCTCTCCGCGCTCGCCGTGCAGCAGATCATCAACGGCGTTCTGCAGGTGATCCGGACGGCGTCCTGACGCCGCGGGCGGCGCACCGCCGTGGAACGCGCAGCGCCCCCGTACAGCCTGTCTGTACGGGGGTGCTCGTGCGGTGTGCGGCCGGTTTCGCGGCCGGCGGCCGGGCCCGACGCGTCGTCGGGCGGCGGAAACGGGTTAGCGGACGGCGGTGTCGGCCGGGCGGATGTAGATGCGCTGGCCCGTTGAGGCGGCCTGCTGCACGATCCGGTTGACGGAGGCGGCGTCCACGACGGTGCTGTCCACGGCGGTGCCGTTGACATCGTCCAGGCGCATGATCTCGAAGCGCATACGGCTTCTCCCTTCGTCTGATCCTCCTGTGGAGAACTCTTGGGCAGTCGCTGCCCGGCGTCGCTGCCGGGCGCTCCCTCATGTAGAACGTCCTGCCCAGGGCAATCATTCCCTACGCTAAAGAAAATTTTCGACGGCCTAAGTACGTCGGGCGGGGAGCGGTTGTGCCCGCAGAGTGACCGCCCGGACAATGGGTCCCGTATGAATGACGTCCAGCCCACGGGCCCCACCGACCTCGCCGCGCTCGCCGTGGGGATCGAGCGCACCAATGAGCTGCTCACCAGGGTGCTCGCCGAGGTCGCCACCACCCCGTCCACCCATGCGGCCTTCGTGGACGCGGGCTATGTCTACGCCGCGGCGGGACGGCTGGTCGCCGGGACGGAGGACCGCAAGGCCTTCGACCTGGACGCGGAAGGGATCATCGAGGCCTTTATCGACAAGGCCCGGATGATCTTCCCGGACAGCCGGCTGCTCCGCGTCTACTGGTACGACGGCGCCCGCCGCCGGATCCACACCCAGGAGCAGCAGCGGATCGCCGAGCTGCCCGATGTGAAGGTCCGGCTCGGCAACCTCAACGCCAACAACCAGCAGAAGGGCGTCGACTCCCTGATCCGCTCGGACCTGGAGTCACTGGCCCGGCACCGGGCGATCAGCGACGCGGTGCTGATCGGCGGCGACGAGGACCTGGTCTCCGCGGTGGAGGCGGCCCAGGGCTACGGCGCCCGGGTCCACCTCTGGGGCATCGAAGCCTCCGGCGGCCGCAATCAGGCCGAGCCGCTGATGTGGGAGGTCGACAGCGCCCGCACCTTCGACCTGGAGTTCTGCAAGCCGTACATCACCCGGCGGGCCGGGGTCGAGTTCTCCGAGCAGCCGATGGGGGAGGGCCCGGCGCCCAGCCGCGAGGACGTCCGCTTCGTCGGCGCGCAGGTCGCCGCCCAGTGGCTCTCGGAACGCGGCCGCGAATGGGTGGCCGGACTCCTCCCGGGCCACCCTTATCTGCCCGGCGCCGTCGACCAGGAACTCCTGACCGCGTCGGAGGCGCTGCTCCGGCACTCCCTGCGCGGCCATGCCGACCTGCGCCGGGTGCTGCGGGACGGCTTCTGGGATCACGTGCAGGGGCAGTATTAGCGGGGGTTCCGGCGCCCGGCTGGAGGATGGCCGGGGCCCCGGCCCAAGGGAAAGAGCCAGATCTCAGGCCCGCGCCAGCAGCTCCGTGAGGCGGTCGAAGAAGCTCGACCAGCCCGCCTCCGCCTGGTGGTACTGCTCGGCGGTGAGATTGCCGCCGAGCTGACGGAAGGCCATCTCCGTGTGATCCCCGAGGTCGGTCAGGGTGACCCGGACGATCTCGCCCTCGATGCCGTCCGGCGCGCTCGCGTCCTTAAGGGTGAACTCCAGCCGCTCCGGCGGCGCGACCTCACGGTAGACACCGGAGAACGGCAGCTCCCCGCCGTCCGGGGTCTGCATCACCAGACTCCACACCCCGCCCGGCCGCGGATCCATCGTCATCCGGTCGACCGGCACCTCCAGCTCCCCGCCGAACCAGTACCCGAAGTGCTCGGGCCGGGTCCACGCCTCGAAGACCAGCTCACGACGGGCGTCGAAGGTCCGGGTGAGCGCGATGCCATGCGGTCCGCCTTCGGCATCGGCCGGATGAGCCGCCGGATTCTCGGTCATGGAAGAGCCCTCCATACGAAGCCACTGTGGACCGGACACCGCCGTCGGCCCACCTCCCTCGATGCTCGCCGAACCCCCGGCCGCTGTCCTGGCGACACCGTCCGCTCGGCCCAGCCGGACCGGCGGCGGCGCGGGTGGCCCGGCGGCGGCGCGGGCGGCCCGGCGCTCAGCCCACCCCGCTCCAGAACCCCGCCAGTGCCTCGGCCGTCTTCTCCGGGCGTTCGGCGTTGGGGGAGTGTTCGGCGCCCTCGATGACGGTGCGGCGGGCGGAGAGGCGGTCGGCCATCGCGTCCATCCAGGCCACCGGCCAGGCGTAGTCGACGGCGCCGGAGACGACATGGGTGGCCAGTCCGGTGCGGGCCAGGTCCGCCACCCGGTCGGGCTCCGTCAGCATTTGGCGGCCGGTCGCGATCAGCTGTTCGGGGACGGTGTTCAGCCAACGGCGGTGCAGGAATGCGCCGATCTCCGGTGGCGTGGCCGCGTCCGCCGCCTCCGGGGGATCCAGTTCGCGCATCGCGCGCCAGACGCTCTCCATGTCGAGGCGGCCGAGTGCGTCGATCAGCATCCGTACCCGGGCCTGCTGGGACGTCTCGATGGCCGCGGGCCCGGAGCTGAGTACGGTCAGCGAACGGAACGGGGTCGCGTCCAGCAGTACGGCGGCCCGGGTGATCAGCCCGCCCAGGGAGTGGCCCAGCAGGTGGACCGGTCCGCTGTCCGGCTCCTGTACGGCTCGCGCCTGAGCCAGCACGTCCAGTGCCAACTCCCGCTGTTCGTATGCCAGTTCATCGCGCGGGCCGGGGGATTCGTGCTGGCCGCGACCGTCCACCGCGACTGCCCGGAACCCGGCCGCGGCGAGTGGCGCCAGCAGGGCGAGGAAGTCTTCCTTGCTGCCGGTGAATCCGGGCACCAGCAGGGCGGTTCCGATGGGGGCGGCCTCGGGCCGGGCGTCCTGTACGGCGAACGCGCCGCGCTCGGTGTCGAGTCGGTACGCACGGGCGCACGGCGGCAGTGTGAGGGAAGGCGGCCTGCTCATGAGGTGAGGTTATCCGGGCCGGGCGGTGAAACGGGGCCGGGACGCCGACGACCCGGCACCCGCGCGATGCGGGGCCGGGTCGTCGGTGGTGGACCGGGAGGGTCAGCTCTCGGGTGTCGCCTCGGCCACGGCGGCCTTGGCGCGGGTGCGGCGGCGCACCGGCTTGGCCTCGGCGGCCTCCGCCGCGTCCGCGGCCGGCTTGGCGGCGGCGCTCTTCCGCGTGCGCTTCGGCTTGGCCGGGGCCTCCTCGGCGGCTGGGGCCTCCACCGCGGCCTCGGCGGCCTTGGCGGCAGCGGTCTTCCGCGTGCGCTTGGGCTTGGCCGGAGCGGCCTCGGTGCCCTCGGCGGTGTCCGCCACGGCCTCGGCGGCCTTGGCGGCAGCGGTCTTACGGGTCCGCTTGGGCTTGGCCGGTGCCTCCACGGTGCCCTCGGCGGTGTCCACCGCGGCCTCGGCGGCCTTGGCGGCGGCGGTCTTACGGGTCCGCTTCGGCTTGGCCGGTGCGTCCGCCACGGTGTCCGCGGCCTCGGTGACGGTCTCCGTCACCACGGCCGGCGCGGTCTCCGCGGCGGCCTTCGCGGCGCTACGGCTACGGCGGCGCGGCGCGGGCGGCGCCTCGGCGGGCTCCGTCACGGCCGTGGCCCCGGCGGCGGCCGCCGAGCGCTCCGCCGCGAGCGCCCGTGCGGCGGTCTCGACGGTCTGGAAGCTCCCGGTCTCCACCGGGCGGGCGACCCGGGCACGGCGACGGCGCGGCTTGGCGGGCTCGGCCGCCGGAGCCTCGGTCGCCGCGGCGGCCTTGGCCTTGGTCGCCACGACAGGGGTCTGAGATGCCCGGGTGGCAGCCTTGGGCGCCTCGGCGGGAGCCTTGGCTACCTGGGTGGCGGCCTTGGTCACCTCGGCGGCGGCGCCCGTCGTCTCGGCGGCCGGTGCCGTCACGGCAGCGGACTGGCTGGAGCGGGTCCGGCGGCGCCGGCGCGGCTGCCGCGGTCCGGCGGCGTCCGTGCCCTCGGTGCCTCCGGTGCTCTCGGTGGCGGCGGACGATCCGGTCGTCTGCGTCGCGGAGTCGGCCGGGCCGTCCGTCGCGGCGCCACCACGGGTACGGCGGCGCTGCCGCGGCGTACGGGTGCGCGCGGGGCGCTCCTCCTCCACGACGGCGCCCTTACGGGGACCACGGCCACGGCCGCCGGTCTCGCCCAGGTCCTCGACCTCTTCCGCGGCCAGCCCGGCCCGGGTGCGCTCGGCGCGCGGCAGCACGCCCTTGGTGCCCTCGGGGATGTTGAGCTGCGCGTACAGATGCGCCGAGGTGGAGTAGGTCTCCTCCGGCTCGTCGAACGGCAGGTCCAGCGCCTTGTTGATCAGCTTCCAGCGCGGGATGTCGTCCCAGTCGACGAGGGTGACCGCGGTGCCCTTGGCGCCCGCGCGGCCCGTACGGCCGATGCGGTGCAGGTAGGTCTTCTCGTCCTCGGGCGACTGGTAGTTGATGACATGCGTCACACCCTCGACATCGATACCGCGGGCGGCGACATCGGTGCAGACCAGGACATCGACCTTGCCGTTGCGGAAGGCGCGCAGCGCCTGCTCACGGGCGCCCTGGCCGAGGTCGCCGTGCACCGCGCCGGACGCGAAGCCGCGGCGCGCGAGCTGGTCGGCGATATCGGCGGCGGTCCGCTTCGTACGGCAGAACACCATCGCCAGTCCCCGGCCCTCGGCCTGCAGGATGCGGGCGACCATCTCCGGCTTGTCCATGGAGTGGGCCCGGAAGACGTGCTGGGTGGTGTTGCGGACGGTCTGGCCCTCGTCATCCGGCGCGGTGGCGCGGATGTGCGTGGGCTGCGACATGTAGCGGCGGGCCAGCGAGATGACCTGGCCGGGCATGGTCGCGGAGAACAGCATCGTCTGGCGCTTGGCCGGCAGCAGCTGGATGATCTTCTCGACGTCGGGCAGGAAGCCCAGGTCGAGCATCTCGTCGGCCTCGTCCAGCACCAGGCTCTTGACCTGGGAGAGGTTGAGCTTGCGCTGGCCCGCGAGGTCGAGCAGCCGGCCGGGCGTGCCGACGACCACGTCGACACCCTTCTTCAGCGCCTCGACCTGCGGCTCGTAGGCCCGGCCGCCGTAAATGGCCAGCACCCGGACGTTGCGCACCTTGCCGGCGGTGAGCAGGTCGTTGGTGACCTGCTGGCACAGCTCGCGGGTGGGCACGACCACCAGGGCCTGCGGTGCCTCGGTCAGCTGCTCGGGCTGTGCGCGGCCCGCCTCGACATCCACGGGCACCGTGACCCGCTCAAGGAGCGGGAGGCCGAAGCCGAGGGTCTTGCCCGTACCGGTCTTGGCCTGGCCGATGACGTCGTTGCCGGAGAGGGCGACGGGGAGCGTCAGCTCCTGGATGGGAAAGGGGGAGATGATGCCGACGGCTTCCAGCGCCTCGGCCGTCTCGGGAAAAATCCCGAGGTCTCGGAATGTAGACAGAATCTTGCCTCTTCTGTGAGACGCGGCGTGAGGCGGCGAAGGGGGTCGTACCGCACCTTCGTACGGAGTTCGTACGGGCCGGCCTGAGGCGGCCGGTGGGGCGGGACCACTGCCAACGCTCAGGCACTCCTGCCGCGAGCGGTGTCCCTCTTGCTGTGCGTATGTCTGCTACGCGCCGCAAAAGAGGGCGGTCGGTTTGGAGCCGATCGGGCCACCGACCGGGCATCCGCTTCGTGGAACGACCCACCGATACTCGGCAGGTCCAAATACCACTGTACCCCGGATATCGCGTGCCTATCCGAAGGCTTGTATGAGTGAGGAATACATCACGGCCGGTCCGGCCTGCGGGCGCGGGCTACGACCGTCGTTCGTACGAGGGAACGGTCGTGGCTGACCAGGCCCTTCCCCGAGCCGCGGAGCGGGCTATTGTGCCGGTCATGGGAACGCCTGACAACGCCGCGGCTGACGCGCAAGAACACACCGGGATCGCCGCCCAGGACTGGGCGCAGGCATCCGCCGACCCGCAGTACCGGGCCGCCGTGATCGATCTGCTCGGCGCGCTCGCCTACGGCGAGCTGTCCGCCTTCGAGCGCCTGGCGGAGGACGCCAAGCTCGCGCCCACGATGGACGACAAGGCCGAGCTGGCCAAGATGGCCTCGGCCGAATTCCACCACTTCGAGCGGCTGCGGGAGCGGCTCGCACAGATCGAGGCGGAGCCGAACGAGGCGATGGAGCCGTTCGCCGCCGCCCTGGACGAGTTCCACCGCCAGACCGCGCCCTCGGACTGGCTGGAGGGCCTGGTCAAGGCCTATGTCGGCGACTCGATCGCCAGTGACTTCTACCGCGAGGTCGCGGCCCGGCTGGACTCCGACACCCGGGATCTGGTGCTGGCCGTACTGGACGACACCGGGCATGCCTCGTTCGCCGTGGAGAAGGTGCGCGCGGCCATCGAGGCCGAGCCGCGGGTCGGCGGGCGCCTCGCGCTGTGGGCGCGCCGCCTGATGGGCGAGGCGCTCTCGCAGGCGCAGCGGGTGGTCGCGGACCGCGACGCGCTCTCCACGATGCTGGTGGGCGGGGTGGCCGACGGCTTCGACCTGGCGGAGGTGGGCCGGATGTTCTCGCGGATCACCGAGGCGCACACCAAGCGGATGGCGGCGCTGGGGCTCGCGGCCTGACGTCCTGGCGGGGTGCCGGGCGGCTCAGGCCGTCCGGTGCCCCTTCAGCGGCGGGGCCGGGCGCCGGAGGCGCCGGTGCGGCGGGCGCACCAGGACCGACAGCAGCGCCGCCCCCACGGCGACCGAGGCGACCATCACCTGGACGGGATATCCCGGACCGAGGATCGAGCGGGTCAGCAGGGCGCCGAGCAGCGCCGCGACCGGGCCCGTCGCCAGGGTGAGGATGCGCGAGGGGAAACGGTCGGGCAGCCATCGCGTGGCGCACAGGGCGATGACGAAGCCGATGAGCAGGGCACCGAGCGCTTCCCAGATCATGCTGTTCCCTCCCGCTGGACAGTGCCGATCGGTTGAACAAATCGGTCACACGGCGGTCGTACCCAAGGGCTACCGGCAGCAACCCTCCCGGCGCCGGTCCGCTGCCTGATCAGCCCAGCCGAACCGACTCGAACGGCCTGAACTGCGCAAATGCGGCGGCGCGGGGGTGGGGGGCAGCGCGCGAGCGAGCCCGGGAGCGATGCGCAAAGGCGGCGGCCCGGAGAGAGGAAATCTCCGGGCCGCCGCCTTGTCACCTCGCGGGCGCCGCAGCCGGCGCCCCGTGCTCAGAGCGCGCCGAACCCGACCTTGCGGGTGGTCGGCTCGCCGATCTCCACATAGGCCAGCCGGTCCGCCGGGACCAGGACCTTGCGGCCGTGCTCGTCCACCAGGCTCAGCAGCTGTGACTTGCCGCCCAGCGCGTCGGCCACCGCGCCTTCGACCTCCTCGGCGGACTGCCCGCTCTCCAGAACGATCTCGCGGGGTGCGTGCTGCACGCCGATCTTGACCTCCACGGCTTATGTCCCTCCGACGGTCTGTCGATCCCCCAGCGTCAGCTGGGAGAGGATGCGCGGCCATCCGCGCCGTACGCAGCACACATTAGCCCGGTACGGGGATGCGCAGGTCGCCTCGGGCCACGCCCGCAGCGAACAGGGTCAGTGCGTGTCGCCGCCCTGCAGCGGGAAGCCCGCGATGCCCTTCCACGCGAGCGAGGTCAGCAGCTGCACCGCGGTGTCCCGCGGAACCTGGCTCTTCGAGGACAGCCAGTAGCGCGCCACCACCTGGGAGACCCCGCCCAGGCCCACGGCCAGCAGCATCGACTCGTCCTGCGACAGCCCGGTGTCCTCGGCGATCACGGCGCTTATGGCCTCGGCACACTGCAGCGACACCTTGTCGACCCGCTCACGGACCGCCGGATCATTGGTGAGGTCCGACTCGAACACCAGCCGGAAGGCGCCGCCCGGGTCCTCCACGTACGCGAAGTAGGCGTCCATGGTCGCCGCGACCCGCTGCTTGTTGTCCGTCGTCGACGCCAGCGCCGACCGCACCGACTGCAGCAGGGCCTCGCAGTGCTGGTCGAGGAGCGCGAGGTAGAGCTCCAGCTTGCCCGGGAAGTGCTGGTAGAGCACCGGCTTGCTGACGCCCGCCCGCTCGGCGATGTCGTCCATCGCGGCCGCGTGGTAACCCTGCGCCACAAAGACTTCCTGGGCGGCGCCCAGAAGCTGGTTGCGCCGGGCTCGACGTGGCAGGCGTGTGCCTCGCGGGCGCGCCGCCTCGGTCTGCTCGATGGCGCTCACGCTGCCTCCCAGAAATTGTTCCGTATGCGGCCTGTACAAGATGGTGCACCGCGCCCGCCATCGTACTTTTGGGTAACCCGGCTGTGCGCGGTCCGGACCCAGAATTTATGCCCGGCGCCCATGCCGGAAGCCGACATAACGCCCCAGGTCATCGGTATTCGTCTTCGTTGAGCTCCACGACACGGGCCTGTTCGGCGCGATCCGCCTCGTTCGCGGAGTCCGGGTCGACGGGCGCCGGCGACTCGTCGCGGTGCGGTGTGACATCGGCGTACTGCTCCGCCGCGTCCGCTTCCGGTGCTTCGACATCGAACTCGGTGGCGTCGCTCTCGTCGACGAAGGTATCCGGGTCTGTCGGGTCGACGCGCATGGTGGCTCCCTTTCTCACGTGCTCACTTCGCCGGCTGGTGCCTGGCATGACAGCAGGGGCCGGGGCGGCTGCCCTCGACTACGAGCGTAGGAGAGTGGCCGCGGCAGCGCGATGCGGTGTGTGACCGCGGACACACGATCGGGGGCGTGATCGTCTCGTAACATCGACCCATGTCTTCGACCGAGTCGCCGGACACCGCGACCGCCGCCTTCCCGGTCCCTCCGGCCGGCCCCGGTGGGCACGGCGCGGCGGAGACGGTGCACACCGTGAACCTGCCGGGCCTGACGCTGACCGTACGGGCGCCGGTCGGGCGGCCCGCACCCCAGGACGGCGACGCCGGCGCCGGGCGGAACCGCGCGCCCGCGCTCTACGTGCACGGCCTCGGCGGCTCCTCGCAGAACTGGTCGGACCTGATGCCGCTGCTCGCCGACCGGCTGGACGGCGAGGCCGTCGACCTGCCCGGCTTCGGGCAGTCCCCGCCGCCGGCCGACGGCAACTACTCGGTCTCCGCGCAGGCCCGCGCGGTGATCCGCTATCTCGACGCGGCCGGGCGCGGCCCCGTCCACCTCATCGGCAACTCCATGGGCGGCGCCGCGTCCACCCGCGTCGCGGCGGTGCGCCCCGATCTCGTGCGCACCCTGACGCTGATCTCCCCGGCGCTGCCCGAACTGCGCCCGCAGCTGACGGCGGTGCCCACGGCGCTGCTCGCCGTACCTGGTCTCGCCGGACTCTTCGGCCGGCTCACCCAGGACTGGACGCCCGAGCGCCGCACCCGTGAGGTGCTGGCGCTCTGTTACGGCGACCCCGGCCGGGTCAGCCCGGAAGGGTTCAGCGCCGCGGTCGACGAATACGCGCGACGGCTGGAACTCCCTTACTTCTGGGAGGTCATGGAACGTTCTGCCCGCGGTCTGGTGAACGCCTACACACTGGGCGGCCAACATAATCTGTGGCGTCAGGCAGAGAGAGTGCTCGCCCCCACCCTTCTCGTCTACGGTGGGCGCGACCGCCTGGTCTCCTTCCGGATGGCGCGGCGGGCGGCCGCGGCGTTCCGCGGTTCGCGACTGCTGACGCTGCCGGAGGCGGGGCATGTGGCGATGATGGAGTACCCGGAGACAGTCGCGCGGGCCGTCCGCGAACTGCTCGACAGTGACATGACCGATGTGACCGCTGATGCGGGCAGGAGCTGACACACCCCGTGGGACGCCATAGCCGCCGAGCCCGGCCGGAAACCGCAACGGACACCCCGGAGACGGCCGGTCCGCCCGGAAACGGCCCCGTGGGGGGCACTCCGTCCGGACCTGGTCCGGGACGCCGCAGACGCGAGCCGTTCGAGGGCGATGTGGTGCGCGGCGGGCATCCCGAACAGCGGGAACCGGGCGGCGGCTGGGGCGAGTTCCCCGGGGCGCCGGCCTCCCCGGTGGCGTCCGGCCAGGGTGCGCCCTGGATTCCCCGGCCGCGTACGGAGGCGCCCGGCGGACCGGCGGTCGCCGCACCGGGCAGCGGGCCGGGGCCGCGGCGCGACTATGTGGCGGCCTTCGACGCCGGGACGTACCCCGGTGGTCCGGGAGGCGCGGCCGACCCGGACGACGATGTGTTCCGGGCGGGTGCGCCCCGCAGGCCGGGGGCGGCAGCGGGTGCGTACGGGGCCGGTACGGACGCTCCGGCGCCCGGCGCGGACCGGGTGGCACCCGGCGGCCGCTACACCGGCCGCTCGGTCGTCTTCGACCGGCACGAGATCGACGAGCTGGACCGGCAGGCCGACTTCGGCGCGGACGGCGCCGGGCCGGGCGGCCCCGGCGGCCAGGACCCGGACGAGGAGTTCGGCGCGGAGGAGTCGCGGCACGGCACCAAAAAGGGCGGCAAGGGCCGGACGTTCACCGGCGCGGCGGCCGCGGCGGTGACCACCGTGCTCGCCGTGGTCATCGCCGGGCAGGTCGCCGAGCAGCACAAGAAGGGCGATGACCCGCAGCCGCGCAGCGGGAACGACCGTACCGACGGGGCCACCGACGAGGCCTCCAGGTCGCACTCCCGGCCCACCCAGGACGCCAAGCCCGCCAGTTACGACCAGAAGATGTCCCAGGTCTTCCCCCTGAACGCGAAGCTGACGGCCACCGGACGCTTCAAGCCGGCCGGCAGCGAGACCAAGGTGCCCGGACCGGGCAAGGTGATGCGCTATCGCGTCGACATCGAGGAGGGGCTGCCGCTGGACGGCGAGCTGTTCGCCGAGGCGGTACACAAGACCCTCAACGACGACCGTAGTTGGGCGCACGGCGGGAAGTACGCCTTCCAGCGGGTGGCGTCCGGCCCCGCCGATTTCGTGATCACGCTGGCGAGTCCGGGGACGACCATGAAGTGGTGCGCCAAGTCCGGGCTCGACACCAGCCAGGACAACGTCTCCTGTGACTCCGCGGCGACCGAGCGGGTCATGATCAATGCCTTCCGGTGGGCGCAGGGTGCCCATACGTACGGCCACGACAAGATGCACGCCTACCGGCAGATGCTGATCAACCACGAGGTCGGCCACCGGCTCGGGCACAACCACGAGAGCTGCTCCCGGCAGGGCGCACTGGCCCCCGTGATGATGCAGCAGACCAAGTTCCTGACAACGGACGGGGCGACCTGCCGGCCCAACTCCTGGCCGTTCCCCACCCAGCGGTAACGCCCCCCCGGTTGCCCGGCCGGTCCTGCACATAGCGCGAAGAAACGCCCTTTGGGGCGGAAAGGCACCTGCTTTCACCCCTTCCGGTGGTGCGATGGACAACCGTCCATCGCACCACCGGCCCCTTTGCATAGCTTCTTCCTGCAGGTGGCGGCCGTGCCGCCGGCACACCAGGACGTCGACAGGGGAGGACGGGGGTGCACTCATGCGCATTGGACTGCTCACCGAGGGTGGCTATCCGGATGCGACCGGTGAGTCGCACGCGTGGTGCGAACGGCTCGTACGCGGGCTCACCGGCCATGACTTCGAGGTCTACGCCCTGAACACCGACGCCCGCCAGGTACCCCGGCCCCGGACCGTACTGCCGGACCACGTACGCCTCGTACGCCGCGCCCCCCTCTGGGGCGACTTCCCCGGCGGGCACCATCGGGCCACCGAGCACCGCAGGGGCCGCACCCCCGGACGCCGCGAACGGCGCCGCTTCGCCGAGCGGTTCGGTGATCTCGTGACGGCCTTCGCCACGGTCCCCGCCGGGAGCGGGCAGGCCCACGGCGCACCCCACGGGGGCGCGTCGGCCGGTGCTCCGCCGGGCGGCACCGACGGTGCCCCCGACCCGGCCGAGACCAGGGAGGCGGACCGTTTCGCCAGCGGTCTCTACGGGCTCGCCGAACTCGCCCGGGAACACCGCTCACTGCCCGCGCTGCTGCACTCCGAGGACGCCGTACGCACCCTGGAAGCCGTCTGCCACGGCCCCCGCGCCCTGCCCGCCGCCCAGAACGCGCAGGTCAACGATCTGCTGACGGTCACCGCCCAGCTCGAACTCGCGCTCCGGCCGCTGTCCCTGGACTGGTACGGCGACCGGCACACCCCCGGCCTCGGCGGTGTGGACCTCTGCCATGCCACCTCCGGCGGCGCGGCCGCCCTCCCCGGCCTCCTGGCCAAGCGCTTCTTCGGCACCCCACTCCTCGTCACCGAGTACGGAGTCCGGCTGCGGGAGCACTACCTGGCCCGCGCCGCCGCGCCGCTGAGCGTGCCGGTGCGCGCGCTGCTCGCCGCCTTCCAGGGCGCGCTGGCCGCCGAGACCTACGCCCAGGCCGCACTGATCACCCCCGGCAACACCCACGCCCGGCGCTGGCAGGAGCGCTGCGGCGCCGACCGCGCCCGGCTGCGCACGGTCTACCCGGGCATGGACGCCGCCCCGTTCGCCGCCGTCGCGGACGCCGCCGCCGACGACTCCAAGACGCTGGTGTGGGTCGGCACGGTCGAGCCCGCCAAGGACCTCATCGCGCTGCTGCACGCCTTCGCCGGGATCCGCCGGGCCGAGCCGGCGGCCGCCCTGCGGATCATCGGCGGGGCCGGCCGCGACCCGCGGGCGCCCGGGTATCTCGCGCACTGCCGGGCGCTGGCCGCCCAGCTCTTCCCCGACGAGGCGGCCGACGCCCGCACCGTCGGCGAGAATCCGGTCAGCTTCGAGGAGATCGGCAGCCCCGAGGTGCCGTCCCTGGCGGACGCCTATGCCGCCGGTGCGGTGGTGGTGCTCTCCAGTGTCATCGAGGGCTTTCCACGCTCCCTGGTGGAGGCGATGTTCTGCGGCCGCGCCACGGTGTCGACCGACGCCGGCGCGGTCTGCGAAGTCATCGGCGGCACCGGTCTGGTCGTCCCGCCGCGCAACCCCCGCGCGCTGGCCGAGGCCTGTGTGGCGCTGCTCGGTGACCCCGGCCGCCGGGCCCGGCTGGGCGCGGCGGCCCGTGCGCGGGCGCTGGAACTGTTCACCGTCGAGCAGAACGTCGCGGCATTTCGTGGCATCTACCTGGAGCTGATCTCGCACGCCCCGGCCCGCCCGGCGGCCTGCCGGACGCGGGACGCGCACGGGGTGCCGCGGCCCTTCGCCCGCCCCGCGGAGTCCCATGTCCCCGGCCGCTGGGCCGCGACCGGCACCGCCACCCGGGCGGTCACCGCACCGGCCGGCCGGACGCCGAGCTGGGCGGCGTCCGCGGCCGAGCCGCCCGACGCGGTGCCGGTCGCCGCCGAGGGGCCGGCGGAGGGCGGGGGAGGGGGCGTTGTCCGGGAAGTGGGACAGGCCGTGAGACGGGATGACGCGGCGAGCCACCAGACGTGGCCGGTGCGAGGGAGAGAGCAATGACCACACCCGAAGGCGGCACCCCCGGTGCCGTGGAGGCCCCGGGGGAGGCGCGCGCCGACCGGGCCGCGCCCCCGCGCCAGGACGCCCCCCGCCCCCTGCGCCGCGGTCCCGCCGACCCCGTACGCACCCTGATGCACCGTCACCAGGAACTCTGCGCCCGCGCCGTCGACGCGCTGGAGATCGCCGCCGGACTGGAGGCACACGGCGTCACCGACCGCACGGCCGCCCGCTTCCGGCACCGCGATGTCTTCTCGCTGGCCGAGGAGCTCTACGCCCGGGTGCCGCGCGCCGCCCCGGACGCCGCCCCCGGGGCCGGGCCCGCGCCCGCCCCCGCCCGGCGCTCCCGCACCGTGTGCGCGGCCCTGCAACTGCTCCCCGGCGCCGTCTGTGTCGCGGCCGTCGCCGCCGTCGCCTCGGTGCCCACCGAACCGCCCGCCGTACGCACCGCCGTCGGCGCCTCCGGCCTCGCCCTGCTCGCCCTCGCCGTCCGGCTGGGCGTACGGTCCGGGCCGCTGCGGCCGCGCCACGGCACCGGGCCGCGCACCGCCGTCCTGTGGACCGGCTGGACGGCCGGGTACGCGGTGTACGGCGACTGGCTGCTCGGACAGCTGCTGGCCGGCGGACCCGACCTGCCGCACGCCGCACCGCAGGCCGCCGTCGCCCCCGCCCTGGCACTCGCCTTCGCCCTCGCCCCCGCGGCCGTCTGCGCCCACTGGTTCACGGTGCGCGGACGACGGGTGCTGGCCGCCAGCCGCGGACTCGGCGAACTCGCCGCCCGGGTGCGCCCGTTGCTGCTCGCCGTCACGCTGCTCTTCCTGGGCGCGCTGGTGGCGCTGCTCCTCGGCACCCGGGCGGTCCTCGGCGGCGACCCGCTCACCTCGGGGGCGGCGGCCGCGCTGGGGGTGCTGCTCTTCCTCGCCCGGCTGCTCGCCGTCCACGGCTTCCCCGAGGCGGCCACGGCCGGTCTGGCCTCGGCCGCCGTCCTGGAGGCGCTCGCCCCGGCCCTGGTGCTGATCGCCCGGCTTCCCGGCGTGCCCCCGCTCGGCGCCCCGGTTGAGGCGCTGGCCACCACGGCGGGACCGGCCGTGGTACCCGCCGTGGCCTGCACCGCCGCCGCCCTCGGCCTCCTCGTACACGGCCTGCGGGTGCTCACCGGCGCCTCCGCACACGGGCCCGCCCCCTCCGGACCGGCGGAGGAGCACCGGCCGTGACCCTCCGGACGACCACCGGCCCCCGATACCCCGCACCCCCACACGGGCACCCCCACCACGCACCACCCCAGGAGCGGCACCCCGAAACGGCCGCTCCGGCCACTTCACCGCGGACCGCACCCCTCACGTGGCCGCCGCCCCCAGGGCGGACGCCGACCCCGCGGCCGAAGCCGACCCGCTTCCCTCAACCCGCCTTAGGAGCACGACATATGAACGTCCAGCCGACCACACGCCACGCGGACCGGGGGGTCGCACGATGAGGGTGCTGCTCATCGGCGCCAACGGCTACCTGGGCCGCTATGTCGCCGACCGCCTGCTCGCCGACCCCGCCGTCCAGCTCACCGCCCTCGGGCGGGGCGACGACGCCGACGTCCGCTTCGACCTGGCCACCGGCAGCCCCGGGGCGCTCACCCGCTTCCTGGACGCGGTTCACCCCGGTGTTGTCGTCAACTGCGCCGGTGCCACCCGGGGCGGCGCCCGCGAGCTGACCCGCCACAACACGGTCGCGGTCGCCACCATCTGCGAATCGCTGCGCCGCAGCAGCTGCGGCGCCCGGCTCGTCCACCTGGGCTGCGCCTCCGAGTACGGGCCCTCCCAGCCCGGCTCCTCCACCGCCGAGGACGCCGTCCCGCGCCCCGGCGGCCCGTACGGCGTCAGCAAACTCGCCGCCACCGAACTGGTCCTGGGCTCCGGGCTCGACGCCGTGGTGCTGCGGATCTTCTCGCCGGTCGGCCCCGGCACCCCGGCGGGCTCGCCGCTCGGCCGGCTCGCGGAGGCGATGCGGCGGGCCATGCAGTCCGGCGACAGCGAACTCAAGCTCGGCGGGCTCGGGGTGCAGCGGGACTTCGTCGATGTGCGCGATGTGGCGCGGGCGGTGCACGCCGCCTCGCTGTCCGCCGCGCAGGGCGTCGTCAACATCGGGACCGGCCGGGCCGTACGGCTGCGGGAGGCCGCGTCGGTGCTCGCCCGGGTCGCCGGGTTCGGCGGCGCGCTGCACGAACTCGACTCCCCGCCCGCCCGTCTGGTCATCCCCGGCCCGTCCCCGGAACACCCGGCCGGCTCACCGCCCGCCACCTACCCGTACCCGGACGGCTGCGGCACCTGGCAGCAGGCGGATGTGCGCACCGCCCGCGACCGGCTCGGCTGGCGCCCCCGGATCGTGCTGGAGGAGTCCCTGGCCGACATCTGGATGGAGGCCGCATGCCGTATCTGACCACTACGGCGGGCGCCACCCGGGGCCCGACCGGGGCGCCCGGAGCGGCCTGGGCATCGCTGCCCGGCTACTGGGACGCGTTCGTCTCGCGCATCGGAACGGGTGTCTCGGAATGAAGAAGGGCGTGGCAGTGTTACGGGGAGAGCAAGCTCCCCCACTCTCGGCTCGGCTCGGGCGGGGGGAACCCCATCAAGACCGACCAACGGAGTCCCCGTGTCGCTGCCACCCCTGGTCGAGCCCGCTTCCGAGCTCACCGTCGATGAGGTCCGCAGGTACTCCCGCCACCTGATCATCCCCGACGTCGGGATGGACGGGCAGAAGCGGCTGAAGAACGCCAAGGTGCTCTGTGTGGGCGCCGGTGGGCTGGGCTCGCCCGCGCTGATGTATCTGGCCGCGGCCGGTGTCGGCACGCTCGGCATCGTGGAGTTCGACGAGGTCGACGAGTCGAATCTGCAGCGCCAGATCATCCACAGCCAGGCGGACATCGGCCGCTCCAAGGCGGAGTCCGCCAAGGACACCGTCCTGGGCATCAACCCGTACGTCACGGTCAACCTGCACCAAGAGCGCCTCGACTCCACCAACGTCATGGAGCTCTTCGCCCAGTACGACCTGATCGTCGACGGCACCGACAACTTCGCCACCCGCTACCTGGTCAACGACGCCTGTGTGCTGCTGAACAAGCCGTACGTCTGGGGTTCGATCTACCGCTTCGACGGCCAGGCGTCGGTCTTCTGGAGCGAGCACGGCCCCTGCTACCGCTGCCTCTACCCGGAGCCCCCGCCGCCCGGCATGGTGCCCTCCTGCGCCGAGGGCGGCGTCCTGGGTGTGCTGTGTGCCTCCATCGGCTCCATCCAGGTCAACGAGGCCATCAAGCTGCTCGCCGGGATCGGCGACCCGCTCGTCGGCCGGCTGATGATCTACGACGCGCTGGAGATGACCTACCGCCAGGTCAAGGTCCGCAAGGACCCGGACTGCGCCATCTGCGGCGAGAACCCGACCGTCACCGAGCTCATCGACTACGAGGCCTTCTGCGGCGTCGTGTCCGAGGAGGCCCAGGAGGCCGCGGCCGGCTCGACGATCACTCCGCAGCAGCTCAAGGAGTGGATCGACGGCGACGAGAAGATCGAGATCATCGATGTCCGTGAGCCGAACGAGTTCGAGATCGTCTCGATCCCCGGCGCCCGGCTGATCCCGAAGAACGAGTTCCTGATGGGCACCGCCCTGCAGGACCTCCCCCAGGACAGGAAGATCGTCCTGCACTGCAAGACGGGCGTCCGCTCCGCGGAGGTGCTGGCCGTCCTGAAGTCCGCGGGCTTCGCCGACGCCGTGCACGTGGGCGGCGGCGTCATCGGCTGGGTCAACACGGTCGAGCCGGAGAAGCCGGTCTACTGAGCTTCCCGCACCATGCGAAAGGCGCCGGTCCGTGCTCTGCGGAACGGCGCCTTCGCGTGCGGTAAGGGACGCCCGGCCGGACGTCCGCCCGCGCTCAGATCTCGCCCTTGCGCGTCAGATACGTGAAGGCCAGCCAGCCCGGCAGCACCGGCAACCAGAACACCATCAGCCGGAACAGCAGCACCGCCGGGAACGCCACATCACCGGCGAGCCCGGCGACGGTCAGCGCACCGAACAGCGCACCTTCCACGGCGCCCACACCACCCGGTGTCGGCGCGGCCGACCCCAGCGCGTTACCGGCCAGGAAGGCGACCGCGATGCTCGCATAGCTGATCGTGTCGCCGCCGCCGAACGCCCGGATGGACGCGTCCAGGCACATCACGTTCGCCGCCGTCAGCAGCAGCATCCCGCCGATACCGGTGACCAGCTTCCCGGGCCGCTGGAGAATGTCCAGCATCCGCGGGACCACCCCCGCGAACAGCGACCGCACCCGCGTCGAGACGAACTTCCGCAGCGCCGGCACCGCCGTGACGACCAGTACCAGCACGGCCACCGTCAGCAGCCCGGCGATGACCGTACGGGACGGCGAGATCGTCGGGGTCCGTTCGGTGCCGGTCAGATAGCCGAAGGTCAGCAGCAGCAGGATGTGGCTGCCCAGCCCGAACAGCTGGGAGGCTCCGACGCTCGCCACCGCCAGACCGGGGCGGACCCCGGCGCGCTGGAGGAAGCGGGTGTTGAGCGCCACCCCGCCGATCGCCGCGGGCGCCACCAGCTTCACGAAGTTGCCCGCGATCTGCGCGATGACCGTCCTGACGAACGACACCTTCTCCGTGACGAAGCCCAGCAGGCTCATCGCCGCCGCGATGTACGTCAGCCCCGAGAAGCCCACCGCGACCAGCACCCACATCCACTGGGCCTTGCTGATCAGATCGCTCAAGTTGAAGTGCGTGAGCTGGGACAGCAGCAGATAGACCGCGAACGCACCGGCGATCCAGCTGATCAGGATGCGCGGGCTGAGCCGCTCCAGCTTCGCCGGTTCGATCACCGCCGCCGGGCGGATCAGCAGCACCTGCCGTCGGATCTGGGCCAGCAGATCCTCCTCGCGGGCCTCCTCGGACGCCTCGTCCAGGGCCCGCTTCTCGGCGTTCTTCTCCGCGTGCCGCTCGGCCCGGAGCGTCTTGCGGTCCTTCGGGCCCGCCGCGTCCCGGGCCTCCCGCGCCTCCTTGGCGGCCTGCGAGGCCTCCAGCACCGCCTCCCGCTCCCGCTTGGCGCGCTCCCGGGCCAGCTGGCGCAGCGTCGCGCGGGTGGTGCGGCTCAGCGCGATCGGCTGCAGCAGCGGCAGGCTGTCGGCGACCGCGTCCGGGCCCAGCACCTCGACGGCCGCGGCCACCGCACGCTCGGCGCCCACCCGCAGCCCGCAGGTGGCCAGCAGCTGGGCGATGTCCATCCGCAGCACCAGATCACCGGCCGCGATCTCACCGCCGCGCAGCTCGGTCAGCACGATATTGCCGGAACGATCCACCAGCAGCGCGTCACCGACCAGCCGCCGGTGCGCGATCCGCCGCGACTGCAGCGCATCGACCTGCCGCCAGGCGCTGTGCATCAGCGCGTCGGTGATCTCCTCGTCGGCCAGCGAGTCGAAGCTGCGGCCGCCGATGTGCTCGTAGACCAGCATCACCGCGTCCGGGCCGAGCTCCGAGGTGGCGATCAGCTTGGGGGCGTTGGCACCGGCCGCGATGGCCGCGTACGCCAGCAGCGCCTCCTGCTCCAGCGCCTGACGCAGCGACTGCAGACTGCGGCGCTGATTGATGCCCCGCAAAGACAGCCGGCGCCATACGCGGTAGAAGAAGCCCTGGGCCTGCTGCTCGCGGTCGACGACGGTGACATCGATCGGCGGGCCGTCCTCCAGGGTGACCAGATAGCGCCGCCCCCGGTCGGCGTGCTCGGACTGCTCCGCGCCCGCCGCGTCCTCCGCGCGCAGTGCGGAGACCGGGTGGAAGCCGACCCGGCGCAGCCCCGCCAGGAGGTTCTGGCCGGTGGGGCGGACATTGGGGGAGCCGACGGCGTAGAGGGTGCCGTAGGCGACGGTCCAGCCGATCAGCACGGTCGTGACGATCGCGAAGGGGGTGGTGTACCGCCCGACCAGCACCGCGAACGAGTCCAGCAGCAGCACGCACCACATCGCGACCCGCCAACGGGGCCGCCGGGACATCCCCACCGCCGTCATATAGGCGATCACCGGCGCCAGATAGCTGTGCACCGGAGCGGACAGCGCCCCGTTGTCCAGGGTCTGGGTCAGCGCGTCCCGGATGGAGGGCGGGGCGGCCTCGGCCACCCACAGGTCGGTGGCCAGCGACACCCCGTGGGCGAGGACGGCGGCGAGCACCCCGTCCGCGATCCGCAGCCCGTCCCGCTTGATCAGCCGCTCGACGGCGAACGCCACCGGCACGATCAGCACCGCGACGCTGGAGGTCAGCCCGGCCAGATTGATCAGCAGCGGGGGTGCCGCCTTCGCGCCGCTGCCGATGTCGTTCTCCAGGCCCTGGGTGGTGCCGTGGGCGAACGTGGCGAGCCCGAGGACGAGCGCGATCCCGGCGATGCCGAGCAGCAGCCGCATCAGGTCGGAGGGCCGGTGCACCCGGGCGGGCAGCAGCGGCTCATCGCCGGAGACCCGGTCGACGTGGAACTCGCCGTACTCGCCGGCGCTCAGATCGGCACGGTGCGAGCCCGTACGGGGCTTGCTCCGGGCCGCGCCGGGCGGCTGCTCCTCGCCCTGGTCGTGCCGGACCTGCTCCTCCGCGGGCGGCTCGCTGTCCCGCTTCTCCTCCTGCTGCTGCTCGGTGGGCTCGGGCTCCGTGGGCCCATCCGGCCTCTGGGACGCCCCGGGTCGTTCGGCCTTCTCGATCGTGCTCGCCTTTTCGGTAGCGGGAGCCGTGGCCGGCTCCCGTTGGTGCTTCCCCTGTGGTGCCACCTGCTGCCGCTCGGTCACCGCGGCCGGTCCGGGCGCGGTGCGGGCGGTGTCGGCGGCCAGCACCTCAGGGGCGCCCGCCTCCCGTGGAGGCGCTGCACCCTGCTGCCCGGCTGTCTCTTCTTGATCTCGTATCACCAGTCACCGTCCGGAAGATGGTGGCACGACCGACCGGTGGAGGAGGGCATCAGGGTGCATTTCGGGGGTGCGGGAACCGGAAGCCGTCTCCCCGCACCAGGGCTGACGGCGCCTTGCCGCCGACCTCCCCGGGGTACGGGACCATGTGTCCGCTCCCATTGTCGGTGCCGTACGGCAGGATGGACCGAATGAGTGGGACCGGAGACACAGCGGCGGGTGAGCTGCCCCCCTACGCGGAGCGGGTGCTCGCCGTCGCCGAGCTGATCCCGGCGGGCCGGGTGATGACCTACGGGGACGTCGCGGAGTGGCTCAGGGACGAGGAGCCGCCCGAAGGGCTCCCGGTGGCGGGCGGCGGCGGGCCGCGCCAGGTGGGGCGGGTGATGGCGCTCTACGGCGGCGCGGTGCCCTGGTGGCGGGTGGTGCGCGCGGACGGCCGGCTGCTGCCCGGCAGCGAACTGCGCGCACTGGCGCACTACCGGGAGGAAGGCACCCCCCTGCGCGCCGCCTCCCAGGAGGCCGGGGACCATATACCGAAGCTCGACATGCGGCGGGCCCGCTGGGACGGGCAGCGGAACGGCGGCGCCGCTCCGTAGTGCCCAGGGCGGTGCGCGGCGGCTCGCGGGACGCGCCGCGGCCCGGCAGTCGGACGGAGCGGCATCGGGCACCGCCGTCACGAGGGTGGCCCCACCGCGCACAGCGCAGCCCGACCGCCCTCCCGGCGGCCGTCCCGCACCCCGACGCTTCCCCGGACCCCGTCCGGGCGGACCAGCCCGCACCACCCACGCACCACCACGAACACCTTCCTCAGGACCGGCGATCCACGTGAGTTCCTCCTTCTCGGCCGCCCCGCCGACGCAGCCCCACCGGGCGCGGCGGGCTGCCCCCGGCGCGTACCGACTGGTGCGCACCCCGCCGGGGCGGGTGGATCCTGCTGTCCTGGACGCAGCCCAGCGGGCCGTGGTTGACCACCGGCACGGGCCGCTGCTCGTACTGGCCGGGCCCGGCACCGGGAAGACCACCACCCTGGTGGAGTCGGTGGCCCGCCGGGTACAGGACGGCGCCGACCCGGAGCGGATCCTCGTCCTCACCTTCAGCCGCAAGGCCGCCGTGGAACTCCGCGACCGGCTCGCGGCCCGGCTGACGGCCTTGGAAGCGCCGCCCGGCACAAGGGGCGGCGGACCGCGGACGGGCGTCCCCCAGGCGACGACCTTCCACTCCTTCTGCTACGCCCTGGTCCGCGCCCACCAGGACGCCGAACTCTTCGCCGACCCCCTGCGGCTGCTGTCCGGACCCGAACAGGACCTCGTCGTCCGTGAGCTGCTCGAAGGACAGGCGGAGCTGGCCGGCGCCGGCCGCGCCAAGGTGAACTGGCCGGACGAACTGCGGGCCTGCCTGACCACCCGCGGCTTCGCCGACGAGGTCCGCGCGGTGCTCGCCCGCAGCCGCGAACTGGGCCTGGGCCCCGAGTCCCTGGATGTCTTCGCCCGGCGCACCGGCCGCCCCGACTGGCGGGCCGCGGCCGCCTTCCTTGCCGAATACCTCGATGTCCTGGAAGGCCAGGGCGTCTTGGACTACGCCGAACTGGTGCACCGCGCGGCGCAGCTCGCCGGACAGCCCGACGTCGCGGCGGAGCTGGCCGGCGCCTATGACGCGGTCTATGTCGACGAGTACCAGGACACCGACGCCGCCCAGGTACGGCTGCTGCGCGCGCTCGCCGGCAACCACGGAGCCACCGGCGCCCCGGGCTCCCCGGGCCGTACGCTCGTCGCGTTCGGCGACCCCGACCAGTCGATCTACGCCTTCCGCGGCGCCGACGTCAACGGCATCCTCGACTTCCCGGAGACCTTCCGGCGCGGCGACGGCACCCCCGCCCCGGTGGCCGTACTCGGCACCGCCCGGCGCTCCGGCGCCGCCCTGCTCGAAGCCACCCGGCTGCTCACCCGCCGGATGCCGCTGACCCGCCTGCCCGCCCAGAAGGTCCGCGCCCACCGCGAGCCCGCGCCCGTACGGGACGGCGGCCGCGTCGAGGTGTACACGTACCCGACCCCCGGCGCCGAACTCGACAACATCGCCGACATCCTGCGGCGCGCCCACCTGGAGGACGGGGTGCCCTGGCGCGAGATGGCCGTCCTCGTCCGCGCCGGAGGGCGCTCGCTCCCCGCCGTGCGCCGTGCGCTCACCTCCGCCGGGGTACCGCTCGACATCGACGGCGATGATCTGCCGCTGCGCCATGAACCCGCGGTCGCCCCCCTGCTGACGGCACTCCGGGCGGCGGCACGGGCGGCGCTGCGGGGGGAGCCGGCCGGTGGCGTGACTGACGGCGGTGTGGCTGACGACGGGCCCGGTGACGAGGCCGAGGCGGCTGTTGGGGACGAGTCCTCCACGGGGGCTCCCGATGGGTACGGGCCCGGCCCGGGGGCTCCCAATGGGTACGAGGCGGGCCCGGAGGCTCCCGAGTGGGACGGGCCGGACCCGGAAACCCCCGATGCGGACGCAGCCACCGAGGCCGCCCCGGAAACCCCCGCCCCCCGGTGGCTCGACGCCGAAACCGCGCTGGACCTGCTGGCCTCCCCGCTGGGCGGGATGGACTCCGCCGATCTGCGCCGCCTGGGCCGCGCCCTGCGCGAGGAGGAACGGGCCGCCGGACAACCACTGCCGCGGCCCTCCGACGAGCTGATCGCCCAGGCGCTCGCCGAACCGCAGCGCCTGGTGGCCCACGACCCCGCCTACGCGCGCGGCGCCCAGCGGCTCGGCCTGCTGCTGCGCAAGGCCCGCGAACTGCTGGCCGGCGGCGGCACCGCCGAGCAGGCGCTGTGGGAGCTGTGGGACGGCACCCCCTGGCCGCAGCGCCTGGAGCGGGCCGCCCACCGTGGCGGCGCCGCGGGCCGCAACGCCGACCGGGACCTGGACGCCGTCGTCGCCCTGTTCGAGACCGCGGCCCGCGCCGAGGAACGCACCGGCGGCCGCGGCGCCCTCAACTTCCTGGAGGAACTCGACGCCCAGGACATCGCCGCCGACACCCTCACCCGACGCACCGTCCGCCCCGACGCCGTACGGCTGATGACCGCCCACCGCGCCAAGGGCCTGGAATGGCCGCTGGTCGTCGTCGCCGGCGTCCAGGAGGGCCTCTGGCCCGACCTGCGCCGCCGCGGCTCGCTCCTGGAAGCGGACCGGATCGGCCGCGACGGCCTGGCCGAACCGCTCACCCCGGGCGCCCTGCTCGCCGAGGAACGCCGGCTGTTCTACGTCGCCACCACCCGCGCCCGGGAACGCCTGGTCGTCACCGCCGTGAAGGCCGCGGCCGACGACGGCGATCAACCCTCCCGATTCCTCACCGAGCTGGGCGTCACGCCCCAGGACATCACCGGCCGCCCACGCCGCCCCCTTGCCGTGGCCGCGCTGGTCGCCGAACTGCGCGCCACCACCGTCGACCCCGCCGCCACCCCCGCGCTGCGCGAGGCCGCCGCCCAGCGGCTGGCGAAACTGGCGGCGCTGCACGACGACGACCACCACCCCCTGGTACCGGCCGCCCACCCCGACAACTGGTGGGGTCTGCACGAGCCCACCCACAGCAGCGTCCCGCTGCGCGACCGCGACCGCCCCGTGGTCCTCTCCGGCAGTGCCCTGGACCAGCTCGCCCACACCTGCTCCCTCCAGTGGTTCCTGGGCCGCGAGGTCAAGGCGGACACCCCCGCCACCGCCGCCCAGGGCTTCGGCAACGTCGTCCATGTCCTCGCCGACGAGGTCGCCTCCGGGCGCACACCCGCCGACCTGACCGTCCTCATGGAGCGCCTGGAGTCCGTATGGGACGCCCTCGCCTTCGACGCCCCCTGGAAGTCACGCCAGGAAAAGGACCAGGCGCGCGCCGCCCTGGAGCGCTTCCTGCGCTGGCACGTCATGGAACGCGAGACCCGCGGCCGGGACACCGTCGCCACTGAGCACGGCTTCGACCTGACCCTGCGGGCCGGCGCCTACGAGGTCCGTATCCGCGGCAGCATGGACCACGTCTCCCGGGACGCCCAGGGCCGGGCGTACGTCGTCGACTTCAAGACCGGCAAACAGAAACCGACCGGCCCCGAGGTCGCCCGCCACCCCCAGCTCGCCGTCTACCAGCTCGCCGTGCGCGAAGGCGCCGTCGACGACGCCTTCGACGGCCGCACCCCCGAACCGGGCGGCGCGGAGCTGGTCCATCTGCGGCTGGGCGCGCCCCAGAAGGAAGGCGGCGACACACTGCCCGCCGTACAGGCGCAGCCCCCGCCGGACGGCGAATGGGTCGGCGAGCTGCTCGCCACCGCCGCGGGCCGCGTCCTGGAGGAACGCTTCACGCCCACCACCGGCACCCACTGCACCCACTGCACCTTCCGCGCCTCATGCAGCGCCCAGCCGGAGGGCCGGCACGTCGTGGAGTAAGCGGTTCCGCTGCGCTTGGCGGCCCTCCCACGGTGTCGGCCGTCCCGCCGTGGTAGTTCCTCGCCGTTGCTCCCCCACTGCCTGAAGGGCGTGGGAGGTACCCCCACGCGGCGGGCGTGGTGTTGTCGGGTGCGGTGCCGCTCCTCCGGACTTCTTCCTGCGGCGCGGCCCCTCCCGTGTGTGGGTGGAAGAACCTGAGTGGGGGCGCACGTGATCGTTTACCTGCACCCCCACCGGCCTTCACCTCTCCCACCACGGGAGGGGACGGGCCGGAGGGGCCGTTGTGGGGACGTAAAGCGAAGCAGTCCCCACAACGGCCCCGGAGGCCCGTCACCGCACCCACAGCCCCGCGCAGCGGACCCGCCCGCCGCAGGCGAAACAAAGAGGAACCCCCACGGCGGGACAGCCGACAACGTGGGAAGGCCGCCCAAGCGCAGCGGATTGTCAGTGCCGGCCGTTACCGTTCTTGCGTGTCAGCTCGCCTCACCGACCCCGAGCAGCTCAAGCAGCTGCTCGGCATCCCGTTCACCCCGGAGCAGACGGAGTGCATCACCGCCCCGCCCGCCCCGCAGGTCATCGTGGCCGGAGCCGGTTCCGGCAAGACCACGGTCATGGCCGCCCGCGTGGTGTGGCTGGTCGGCACCGGCCAGGTCGCCCCCGAACAGGTCCTCGGGCTGACCTTCACCAACAAGGCCGCCGGAGAACTCGCCGAACGCGTCCGGGCCGCCCTGCTCGCCGCCGGCGTCACCGACCCCGACGCCCTCCCGCCCGCCACCGGCGCCCCCGACCAGCCCCCCGGCGAGCCGCGGATCTCCACCTACCACGCCTTCGCCGGGCAGCTCCTCAAGGACCACGGCCTGCGCATCGGTCTGGAACCCAGCGCCCGGCTCCTCGCCGACGCCACCCGTTTCCAGCTCGCCGCCCGTACCCTGCGCGCCGCCCCCGGCCCCTACCCGGCGCTCACCACCTCGCTGCCCTCCCTGGTGGAAGACCTCCTCGCCCTGGACGCCGAGCTCGCCGAACACCTGGTGGACCCCGCCGCCCTCCGCGCGTACGACAGCGCGCTCCTCGCCACCCTCGACGGCACCCGGCTCACCAACGCCGACCTGCGCAAAGCCCCCGAAACCGCCCGCGGCCGCCGGGAACTCCTCGACCTCGTCACGGCCTACCGCAGCGAAAAACGCCGCCGCGACCTCCTCGACTTCGGCGACCAGATCGCCCACTCCGCGACCCTCGCCACCACCCACCCGGAAGTCGGCCGCATCCTGCGCGACGAATTCCGCGTCGTCCTGCTGGACGAGTACCAGGACACCTCCGTCGCCCAACGCCTGCTGCTCTCCGGCCTCTTCGGCGCCGGCACCGGGACCGCCCTCGGGCATGCCGTCACCGCCGTCGGCGACCCCTGCCAGGCCATCTACGGGTGGCGCGGCGCCTCCGTGGCCAATCTCGACGACTTCCCCGACCACTTCCCCTTCCAGGACGGCACCCCCGCCCGCCGGTACGCCCTCAGCGAGAACCGCCGCAGTGGCGGCCGCCTGCTCGACCTCGCCAACGGGCTCGCCGCCCCCCTCCGCCGGATGCACGAAGGCGTCGAAGCCCTGCGCCCCGCCCCAGGCGCCGAACGCGACGGCCTCGTCCGCTGCGCCCTGCTGCCCACCCACGCCGAAGAGCTCAGCTGGCTCGCCGACTCCCTCGCCGATCTCGTCCACACCGGCACCCCGCCCGGAGAGATCGCCGTCCTGTGCCGCACCGCCGGCGACTTCGCCCGCATCCAGGGCGAACTGGTCGCCCGGGACATCCCCGTGGAGGTCGTCGGCCTCTCCGGGCTGCTGCATCTGCCCGAGATCGCCGACCTCGTCGCCGTCTGCGAAGTGCTCCAGGACCCCACCGCCAACGCCGCCCTGGTCCGCCTGCTGATCGGCCCGCGCTGGCGAATCGGCCCTCGCGACCTCGCCCTCCTCGGCCGCCGCGCCCGCACGCTGGTCCACCACGGCGGTCCGTCCGACGACCCCGGACAGCGCCTCGCCGAAGCTGTTGAAGGCGTCGACCCCGCCGAGACCATCTCCCTCGCCGACGCACTCGACACCTTCCTGGAAGCCGAAGGCCCGGACGACGGCCTCCCGTTCTCCGCCGAGGCCCGGGTCCGCTTCGCCTACCTCGCCACCGAACTCCGCGACCTGCGCCGCTCCCTCGGCGACCCCCTCATGGACGTGCTCCACCGGGTGCTCGCCGCCACCGGCCTGGAAGTCGAGCTGTCCGCCTCCCCGCACGCCCTCGCCGCCCGCCGCCGCGAAACCCTCGGCACCTTCCTGGACATCGCCGCCGGGTTCGCCGCCAAACAGGGCGGCGAATCACTCGACGGCGACGCCACCCTCCTCGCCTTCCTCGGCTTCCTGCGCACCGCCGTCCAGTACGAAAAGGGCCTGGACAGCTCCCTCCCCGGGGGCGAGAACACCGTCAAGGTGCTCACCGCCCACAAATCCAAGGGCCTGGAATGGGACGTCGTCGCCGTACCCGGCCTGGTCGCCAAGCAGTTCCCCAGCGAGCAGTCCCGCGAGTCCTGGACCAGCCGCCCCAAGGTCCTCCCGCACGCCTTGCGAGGCGACGCCGCGACCCTCCCCGACGTCGCGGAATGGACCGCCCGCGGCCTGAAATCCTTCAAGGAGGCGATGAAGCACCACCAGGAAACCGAGGAACTCCGCCTCGGCTATGTCACCTTCACCCGCCCCCGCTCCCTGCTGCTCGGCTCCGGCCACTGGTGGGGCCCCCAGCAGAAGCGCCCACGCGGCCCGTCCGTCTTCCTGGACGCCCTGCGCGAGCACTGCGAAGCCGGACACGGCGAGATCGAGCACTGGGCCGAGCCCCCCGAGGACGGCGAGGAGAACCCGGCCCTCTCCGAGGCCACCACGGAACAGTCCTGGCCGCTGCCCCTCGACCCCACCGCCACCGCCCGCCGCCGCACCGCCGCGGCGACAGTCCGCGCCCATCTGGAACGCCGGACGGGAGCGGGGGAGGGGGCGGCCGTCCCCGCATCCGCCACATCCGCACGGGACGCCTACGACCCGGACTGGCCGCCGCCACCGCCGGAGGACACGGGGGAGGCGGTGCCGTACGACGACCTTGAGGCCGATCCGTTCGATGTCCCGGAGGCGGACTCGTTCGACGTCCCGGAAGCGGACCCGTTCGACGACGGGCCGCCGTATGACGCGGCCGAGGCCGATCCCGCCCCCTCGGCGGACCGCTCCGCCGCCCGCCCCCGCATCGTCGCCCAGCGCTCCACCGAGCCCGATCTCACCGACCCGGCCGACACCCCCCACCCCGACGACCCCGCCCCCCACACCCTCCTCCCCGAAGAGCGCCGCACCATCGGCTCCTGGGACCGCGACCTGGACGCCCTCGCCGCCGAACTGCGCCGCTCCCGCGCGACCGTCCGCGACGTCCTGCTGCCTTCGGCCCTCAGCGCCACCCAGCTCCTCCGCCTGGCCGCCGACCCGGACGGCTTCGCCCGCGAACTGGCCCGCCCCATGCCCCGCCCGCCCCAGCCCGGCGCCCGCCGCGGCACCCGCTTCCACGCCTGGGTCGAATCCCGCTTCGAAGAGCTCACCCTGCCGCTGCTCGGCCCGGACGAACTCCCGGGCGCCGAACCGGGCGAGGAAACCGACATCGTTGACGAACACGACCTCGAAACCCTCAAGGAAGCCTTCGCCCGCACCCCCTACGCCCACCGCACCCCGTACCGGGTCGAGGCCCCCTTCCAGCTGACCCTCGCCGGCCGGGTGATCCGCGGCCGCATCGACGCCGTCTACAAGGAAACCGGCCCCGACGGCGACCGCTTCGAGATCGTCGACTGGAAAACCGGCCGCGCCCACACCGCCGACCCCCTCCAGCTCGCCGTCTACCGCCTCGCCTGGGCCGAGCGGTACGGCCAGGAGCCGTCCGCCGTCGACGCCGCCTTCCTCTACGTCCGCAGCGGCGAGGTGGTCAGACCCGCCCGGCTCCCCGGCCGGGCCGGGCTCGAACGGATTCTGCTCGGTGAGACCGCCGACCTGCCTCCCCCGGAAGGCCGATAGGCTCGGTCGTATGAGCACAACCCCGGACAGCGCCGTCCGCGCGTACCTCACCCTGCACCGCGAAGCCTTCCTCGAAGACCTCGCCGACTGGCTGCGCATCCCCTCGGTGTCCGCGGACCCCGAGCGCGCCGGCGACGTACGCCGCAGCGCCGAGTGGCTCGCCGCGAAGCTCACCGACACCGGCTTCCCGACCACCGAGATCTGGGAGACCGGCGGCCTGCCCGCGGTCTTCGCCGAATGGCCCGCCGGGGACCCGTCCGCGCCGACCGTGCTCGTCTACGGCCACCACGACGTACAGCCCGCCGCCCGCGAGGACGGCTGGCACACCGACCCCTTCGCGCCCGAGATCATCGACGGCAAGATGTACGCCCGCGGTGCCGCCGACGACAAGGGCCAGGTGTTCTTCCACACCCTGGGCGTGCGCGCGCACCTCGCCGCGACCGACCGCACCGCCCCCGCCGTCAACCTCAAGCTGCTGATCGAGGGCGAGGAGGAGTCCGGCTCCCCGAACTTCCCGGCCCTGATCGAAAAGCACGCCGACCGCCTCGCCTGCGACGCGGTGATCGTCTCCGACACCGGCATGTGGTCCAAGGACACCCCCACGGTCTGTACCGGCATGCGCGGCCTGACGGACTGCCAGATCGACCTCTACGGCCCCGACCAGGACATCCACTCCGGATCGTTCGGCGGCGCGGTCCCCAACCCGGCCACCGAGGCCGCCCGGCTGGCCGCCGCCCTGCACGACACCGACCGCCGGGTCGCCATCCCCGGCTTCTACGACGGCATGATCGAACTCACCGACCGCGAACGGGAACTCTTCGCCGAGCTCCCCTTCGACGAGGCGGAATGGCTGCGCACCGCGCACTCCCACGCCACCCTCGGCGAGGCCGGCAGCACGACCCTGGAACGCATCTGGGCCCGCCCCACCGCCGAGGTCAACGGCATCGGCGGCGGCTACCAAGGCCCCGGCGGCAAGACCATCGTCCCCTCCACCGCACAGCTCAAGCTGTCCTTCCGGCTGGTCGCGGGCCAGAACGCGGCCGCCGTACAGCAGTCCGTACGCGACTGGATCGCCGCACAGCTCCCGGCCGGCATCCGCCACGAGATCTCCTTCTGGGGCGCCACCCGCCCCTGCCTCACCCCGCTCGACCACCCCGCGCTGCAGTCCGTCGTCCGCGCCATGGGCCGGGCCTTCGACCAGAAGATCCGCTTCACCCGCGAGGGCGGCTCCGGACCCGCCGCCGACCTCCAGGACGTCCTCGGCGTCCCGGTCCTCTTCCTCGGCATCTCCGTCCCCTCCGACGGCTGGCACGCACCGAACGAAAAGGTCGAACTCGACCTGCTGATGAAGGGCGTCGAAACCGCCGCCCACCTGTGGGGCGACCTGGCGGAGACCTGGCCCACGGCCTGACCGCGCGCGACGCCGTACCGACCCGCGCCCGTACGCAGCAATCACCCACGCCATAGGGGGAGTTGGAAACACCAGTGACCACCTGGACCGACCACAGCGCCGACCGGCCGATCACCTTCAGCGCGCCGAGCGGAATCGACCGCTCCGCCCATCACCGCCTCGACGAGGCATGGCTGGCGGCGGCCTGGAGCCACCCGACGACGCGCGTCTTCGTGGTGTCCGGCGGCCAGGCGCTGATCGACGACACCCCCGACGGCCGCACCGAGCTGATCATGACGCCGTCCTTCGAGGCGCCACTGACCGAGGCCCACCGCTACTACCTCGGCACCGACAACGACGGCGTCAGCTACTTCGCCCTCCAGAAGGACTCGCTGCCCGGCCGCATGGACCAGTCCGCGCGCCCGGCGGGCCTGCGCGAGGCCGGCCTGCTGCTGTCGCCCCGCGACGCCGGTCTCCTCGTCCACGCCGTCGCTCTGGAGAATTGGCAGCGCCTGCACCGCTTCTGCTCCCGCTGCGGCGAGCGCACCGTCATCGCCGCCGCCGGCCACATCCGCCGCTGCCCGGCCTGCGGCGCGGAGCACTACCCGCGCACCGACCCCGCCGTGATCATGCTCGTCACCGACGAGGAGGACCGCGCACTCCTGGGCCGCCAGGTCCACTGGCCCGAAGGCCGCTTCTCCACCCTCGCGGGCTTCGTCGAGCCGGGCGAGTCCATCGAGCAGTCGGTGGCCCGCGAGGTCTTCGAGGAGGCCGGTGTCGTCGTCGGCGACGTCGAATACATCGCCAGCCAGCCCTGGCCCTTCCCCTCCAGCCTGATGCTGGGCTTCATGGCGCGCGCCACCTCCTCCGACATCCAGGTCGACGGCGAGGAAATCGAAGAGGCCCGCTGGTTCTCCCGCGAGGACCTGCGCACCGCCTTCGAATCCGGCGAGGTCCTCCCGCCCTACGGCATCTCCATCGCCGCCCGCCTCATCGAACTCTGGTACGGCAAGCCGCTGCCGAAGCCGTAAGGGGAGCGGCGCGGGCCATTCCGAGCCGAGTCAACCCGAGCCGCGCCAGTGACCGCGCCGCCGCCAAGGCGGAGCGGTCACCCCATCAAAGCGGCGGTGGAGCGCCGACGCTCAGGCCCCCACCTTCTCCTTGACCTGCGCCAGAGACGGGTTGGTCAGCGTCGAACCATCGGGGAACAGCACGGTCGGCACCGTCTGGTTGCCGCCGTTCGCCTTCTCCACGAACGCCGCGGACTCCGGGTCGTGCTCGATGTTGATCTCGGTGTAGGTGATGCCCTCGCGGTCCATCTGGCCCTTCAGCCGACGGCAGTAGCCACACCAGGTCGTGCTGTACATCGTCACAGTGCCCGCCATGCGTCCTGCGCTCCTTCGATAAGTCTTGATCCAATACCACCCGCATCCGTACCCGGCGCGGCCAAGCACCTCAACGCACATCACCCCTCAGCAATTCCCGGCTTCCGGTACGGCACGGGTCGACGAGGGGGGCGGGGCGCCCCCGGGGCGCCATGTTCAGGCGGCAGAGCCCGCCTGACCCCGCACACGCCAGCTACCGGGGCCGCGATCCAACTGCCGGGACCATCGCCTCCCGCTGGGCCCGCCTCCCGCTGGGCCCGCGTCCCGCTGGCCCGCCTCCTCCCTGGGGCAGTCCCCTGCTCCCTCCGGGTCCCCGCCCTCCCCCCCCGGGGGCCCCGCCCTCCCCCCCGGGGGGGCCCCGCCCCACCCCAACCCCACCGACCAAAGCCACCCCGGCAAAGCTGCCCCGCCAGCCCGCCAGCCCGCCAGCCCGCCAGCCCGCCGGCGGCCCGGCGCCCTCCGCCCCGCCGAGACAAAGCAAAGCACCCGCCGCGCCCGCGTGCCTTTCCTCGTCCACAGCGGGCGGGATGCGTACGACCGGGTCCGGCGGCTGTGGACAGGTTTCCCGGGCGTCTCGGCGGACCTGGCAGCATGGCGGGGTGACAGCAGCAACGGACTCCTCTCTTTTCCCGCAGGTGCCTGACTCGGCCGACGGGGTGCTCGACGGGCTCGACCCCGAGCAGCGCGAGGTCGCGACGGCTCTGCACGGTCCGGTGTGCGTGCTGGCCGGTGCCGGCACGGGCAAGACCCGCGCGATCACCCACCGGATCGCGTACGGGGTACGGGCCGGGATTCTGCAGCCCGCGAGTGTGCTCGCCGTCACGTTCACGGCCCGCGCGGCCGGGGAGATGCGCGGCCGGCTGCGTCAGCTCGGCGCGGGCGGGGTGCAGGCCAGGACGTTCCACTCGGCGGCGCTGCGCCAGCTCCAGTTCTTCTGGCCGAAGGCCGTCGGCGGTGAGGTCCCGCGGCTGCTGGAGCGCAAGGTCCAGCTGGTCGCCGAGGCCGCCGCCCGCTGCCGCGTCCGGCTCGACCGCAATGAGCTGCGCGATGTCACGGCAGAGATCGAGTGGTCCAAGGTCACCCAGACCGTCCCGGCCGACTACCCGGCGGCGGTCGCCAAGTCCGGCCGTGAGGCGCCGCGCGACCCGGCCGAGATCGGGCAGATCTACGGCACGTACGAACAGCTCAAGCGCGACCGCGGCAGCATCGACTTCGAGGACGTGCTGCTCCTCACGGTCGGTGTGCTGCAGGACCGGCACGACATCGCCGAGCAGGTCCGTGCGCAGTATCAGCATTTCGTTGTCGACGAGTACCAGGACGTCAGCCCGCTCCAGCAGCGGCTGCTGGAGCTGTGGCTGGGGGACCGTGACAACCTCTGTGTGGTCGGCGACGCCAGCCAGACGATCTACAGCTTCACCGGCGCCACCCCCGACCACCTCCTCAACTTCCGCACCCGCCATCCGAACGCCACGGTCGTCAAGCTCGTCCGCGACTACCGCTCCAGCCCCCAGGTCGTGCACCTCGCCAACGGCCTCCTCTCCCAGGCGAAGGGGCGGGCCGCCGAGCACCGTCTGGAGCTGATCTCGCAGCGGGACGCGGGCCCCGAGCCCGTCTACACGGAGTACGCCGACGAGCCCGCCGAGGCCGAGGGCACCGCCCGCCGTATCCGCGATCTGATCGCCTCCGGGGTGTCCGCCGGGGAGATCGCGGTCCTCTACCGCATCAACGCCCAGTCCGAGGTCTATGAGCAGGCCCTGGCCGATGTGGGTGTGCCGTATCAGCTGCGGGGCGCCGAGCGGTTCTTCGAACGGCCGGAGGTGCGCGAGGCGGGCGTCAAGCTGCGGGGCGCCGCCCGCTTCGGGTCGAATGACGCGCTGCTCGACGAGGCGATGGACCTGCCGTCCGAGGTGCGGGCGGTGCTCAGCGACATGGGCTGGACCAGCCGGCCCCCGGCCGGTTCCGGGGCGGTGCGGGACCGCTGGGAGTCCCTGGCGGCCCTGGTGCGGCTCGCCGAGGACTTCGCCGGGGCCCGGCCCGCGGCCACCCTCGCCGACCTCGTCGCCGAGCTGGACGAGCGGGCCAACGCGCAGCACGCCCCGACGGTCGAAGGTGTGACCCTCGCGTCCCTGCACGCCGCCAAGGGCCTGGAGTGGGACGCCGTTTTCCTGGTCGGCCTCACCGAAGGCATGATGCCGATCACCTACGCCAGGACCGACGAGCAGATAGAGGAGGAGCGCCGGCTCCTGTATGTCGGCGTCACCCGTGCCCGGCTCCATCTGGGGCTGTCGTGGTCCCTGGCACGCTCTCCTGGCGGGCGGGCCTCCCGCCGCCCCAGCCGGTTCCTGAGCGGTCTGCGGCCGGGCTCCGGCGCGGTGGCGGGCCGCCGCACGCCGGGCGCGGTCTCCGGGGGCGTCGAGCGCGGCGACGGGCCGGCGGCGGTGGCCCGGCGCCCCAAGCACCGCAGCCCGGCCCGCTGCCGGGTCTGCAACAGGACGCTCACGGACGCGGGCGAGATGAAGCTGATGCGGTGTGAGGACTGCCCCTCGGAGCTGGACGAGGCGCTTTACGAGCGGCTGTGCGACTGGCGGGCCGAGCAGGCCGCGCGCTCCCGGCAGCCCGCGTACTGCGTCTTCACCGACAAGACACTGATGGCGATCGCGGAGGCCGTTCCGGGAACCGAATCGGAGCTCGCGGTCATCTCAGGAGTGGGGCGGCGGAAGTTCGACCGCTACGGCAGCGACGTGCTGGCAATCTGTGCCGGCGAGGAGCTCGCGGGGGTCGCGGAGGAGGGGCCCGGAGGCGCCGCGGAAAACTCGTCGAAAAAATAGTTTGCGCGCGCGGAGCACGGCCCCATAGCCTGCGGGAGCAACGGAAACAGCGGAACCCTCCGGGATCCGGTGGATCCGTGCTGTACTTGAACACCCGGAACGGGATTCCCGGTCCACGAGACGCCGAGAGGAGGCGAGCCCAGTGATCAGCTTCATCGAGACCAACAAAATGACCGATCTCTCGGTCGTCGCCACCCGCCCGCTCGGCTCCTCGCTCCTCGGCTCCGCGCTCCTTGGCACCGGTCTGTCCGGCTTCGGCCGCCTGTCCGGTACCGAGGTCGTGCGCCCCGAGTCCCTCGCTGTGCTGACGCGCAGCGAGCGCACCGTGCGACCGACCGAGGCACCTGCGGCCGCAGCAGTGGCGGCATCGGCGAATGCCTTTGCCTTCGCGGTGGCCAATGGTGCCGGATCCCGGAAGCAGTACCAGACGCAGCATGAAATGTGGGCCTACCGCGGCCACGAACCCTGGAGAGATCCAGCCTGATCGGCACGATCAGGTCGGCACCTTCCAGGGCCGCGGAACCCACACCGGGATCCGCGGCCCTTTTGTTTGCCCATGCGCCCGCCACCAGCCGGGCCGAACAGACGAGGAACACACCACCGTGCAACTCCAGACGCGCACCCCGTCCGTAGCGACCGACCTGATCCCTCCGCCCGACCCCCAGGAGAACTCCTTGCTGCCCCTCACCGAGCTCGACGACGAGATCGACCGCCTCGGCGCCGCTGTTCCGTGCCGTACCTACGACCCGGAGGTCTTCTTCGCCGAGTCCCCGGCCGACGTCGAGTACGCCAAGACGCTGTGCCAGACCTGCCCCGTCCGTGAGGCCTGTCTCGCCGGTGCCAAGGACCGCCGTGAGCCGTGGGGCGTCTGGGGTGGCGAGCTCTTCGTCCAGGGTGTCGTCGTGCCGCGGAAGCGTCCGCGTGGCCGTCCGCGTAAGAACCCGGTCACGGCATGAACACCATCGGCACAGGAACGATCGACCGTCCCGTCACACGGGATCCGCAGAAGCAGGACCTCACGATGAACCCCACTTTCACCGACACACCCGTCCCCGTGAACACCGACGCGATCGAGTCGCGTCAGAACAGGAATCACGCCATGCAACTCATCCCAGAAGCCCTGGCGCGTGCGCATATGCACGAACGCCTCCGGGAGGCCGAGTCGGAACGCAGGGCTCACCGGCTCGCCGCCGCGCGGCGTATGCAGCGGCGCGCCGAGCGCGCGTCGCTGCGTGCCCGTCGTGCGCTGGCCATGGCCGTGATGCAGTAACGGCGGTGCGCTGATGCCGCCACCCACGGGGTCCGTCCGACAGGGCGGGCCCCGTGGTGCGTTATATCGCTTCCTGCGGTTGACGGGGATATCGTCGGACGGTGGACCAGAAGACGCATGAACAGGCGGAGTTGGCCAACGGGAGCACGGTGTGCGCGGGCTGCGGTGCGGTGGCCCAGGGCGCCCCGCCGACCTGGACCTGCTCCGTCGAGAACGGTGAACGCCGCTACTTCTGCGACAACTGCGCGCGGGAGAACATCCGGGCCATCGAGGGGCGCCTGGATTCGACCTGGTGGTGAGGGCCGCCGCCAGACAGGCCGGTGAGGCACCGGGCCGCCGCGCCCGCCCCGTCGTGGAGCGGGCGGCCGAGGCGGTACGGCCCGGCGGGCGGGCTCAGGCCGTGGACCCTTCGACGGCCTCCTCACCGAGGTCCGCGCCGACGACGGTGTCGAAACCGGTGAGGTCCGCGCCCGCCGGCTCCTCCTCGGGCACAAAGCCCGGCAGCCATGCCTCCAGTTCGTCGCGCAGCCGTACCGTCGCCCCCAACTGGCACAGCACCCCGATCGTGCTCAAGGTCACACGGTGGATCAGGAGGTAGGCGGGCGGCAGATTGAGCTGTTTGCCCAACTGGTGGGCGGGGGAGCGGGGATCGCCGATCCGGGCCGCCTGTTGGCGCATCCAGCCCCGGGTGAAGGTGAACTCGTCCACCTGCGCGGGTTCGATGATCGGCAGCAGATACTCCAGCACCGCGTCCGGATCCAGCTCGATGGACTCCTTGACGAAGCCCTCCTCGCACAGCAGCTGGTAGATGACGTCCGCCTCGCCGTCCAGCGTCATCCGCAGTGAGGTGCCGATCGTCGGCGGCAGCCCGTCGGGGAGCCGGTCGACGGTGCCGAAGTCCAGCACCCCCAGCCGCCACTCCTCGACCGGGCCGTCCGGGAAGTCCCCGGCCAGCAGGCGGAAGTTGCCCGGATGCGGGTCGGCGTGCAGCAGGCCCGTACGGGCGGGGCCGGAGAAGAGGAAGCGTGCCAGGAGCTGGCCGGCCCGGTCGCGCTGTTCGTCGGTGCCGTCCGCGATCACCTCGGACAGCGGCACCCCCGCCATCCACTCCGTCACCAGCACCTGGTCGCACTGGTGGACCACGGCCGGCACCACCACATCCGGATCGTCGGCGAACTCCTCGGCGTGTGCCCGCTGGGCCTCCGCCTCCAGGGAGTAGTCCAGCTCCTCCGACACCCGGTCGCGCAGCTCGGTGATCAGCGGCTTGATGTCCATGCCCGGGATCAGCGGACCCAGCAGCCGGGCGAACCGGCTCAGCTGCGACAGATCCGACAGCAGCGCCTGACCGGCGCCCGGATACTGCACCTTGACGGCCACCTCGCGGCCGTCATGCCACACCGCCCGGTGTACCTGCCCGATGGAGGCCGCCGCGGCCGGCTTGTCCTCGAACTCCTCGAACAGCTCCGGCCAGTCCTCGCCGAGCTGCTCCGCCAGCACCGCGTGTACCGTGCTCGCCGGCATCGGCGGGGCCGCTTCCTGGAGTTTGGTCAGAGCGGCGCGGTACGGCCCGGCGATCTCCTCGGGCAGCGCCGACTCGAAGACGGACAGCGCCTGCCCGAACTTCATCGCCCCGCCCTTCAGCTCACCGAGCACCTTGAAAAGCTGCTCCGCGGTGCGCTGTTGAAGCTCCCGGCCGACGATCTCGGCGGATCTGCCGCCGATCCGCTTGCCCAGGCCCCAGGTGGCGCGGCCGGCGAACCCCAGTGGCAGCGCGGCCAGCTTGGCGGTGCGGGTGACCGCCTTGCGGGGAAGATCAGACATGCGCCCCTCCAACTCACACTGTCCCCCTACCGGGGTTACTCCGTCATTGTGGCGTGTTCCGACGGTGGATCCGAGGCGCCTGCCGCACCCAATGACGCGGCAGCGCCACAGCCGCACTCCGGATGCGGCTCGATCCGCACCGTCCGCACGCTCGCACACGGCGCCGGGAACTCCATCCGCGCACCTGTGCACGGCGGGAGTTCGCCATCGAGGAACGCCAGCGCCTGGACGGCGGCGATCCCCGCGACCGTTGTTGCCAACGCGGCATCGCAGGCCGGAACCGCGGGTGCGGCACGCCCCGACCGCCACTGCGCGAGCAACCGCGGCCAGGCCGGCTCCGCGTCCGTGCGACGCAGTTCGTCGCAGCGGGCACAGGCCGAACCGCCGGGCAGCACCAACGGGCCCACCACACCCGTGCCCTCGATCACCCCTGCGTAAAGATGTGGGATTCCGGCGGTGAGCAACGGCTCGGACAGCACGGGGTCGGGGGCGTACGCGCCCAGCCCGTCCCGCGGGGTGAGCACCACGAGCGACAGTCCGGGTTCGCCCGACTCGCTGACCGGGACCCTCGGCCGCGGGGCACCGCTCCAGGGAGAGGACTGCTGGACCAGGCGCTCTGCGGCGGTGCGCCGCCGCTCGCCGATCCGCTCGGCCGGCAGCCCGCCGGGCAGGACGTCCCACGGCTGGACCGTGCCACCGTCGAACACCTCCACCCGGCCGATCCCCGAGGCCGAGAGCAGCGCCGCGATCGCGGCGCCGACCCGCCCCGCCCCCTTGACCCGGGCCCGGACCGCCCGGCGCGCTCCCATCCGGCCCAGCGCGCCCGCGGGCTCCGGATGCCGCACCGAGAGCGAAGCCAGATCGGGCCGCAGCTGCTCGAAGGCGGCCTGATCCGTCCGTACGGCCTCGGCCGCCGGGCCGCCCGCCGTGGGGGATTCCAGCAGCCCGGCGGCGCCCAGCCGGTCCACGACACCCCGCACATGCTCGGGCGGGAGGTCCAGTAACGCGGCCTCCTCGACCAGTTGCTGCATGGTGCGGGTGCCGTCGATCAGCGAGAGGAAACTGCCGGTCGCCATGTCGACCGGGCCGACCACCATCGCATGCGCCGGCGCCACCCCGAACCGCACCGTCTGCCGGTCCCGCCATCCGCGCCGCAGCGCGGGCTTGAGCATCGGATGCCTCATCTCAGCCCCCGTCCTTTTCCTTCGTCGTCCGGCTCACAGCATGCGCCGCACGGCGGATCGGTGCGGAAGTTATCCACAAGGCGTGGGCAACAGTCATACAAGCAGTGCACGCCATGGAGTGGTTCGGTGGCGAACCACTCCACAGGGCGGGACTTCCCGCCGCGCCAGCGGGTAACGTCGGGCGCGTGCCCGCCGACCCTTCCGCCCACGGCTCAGGGGAGACACCCCTGCGCCGCGCCGCTGACACCTCGCGCGGGGCCGCCCCCGGCCCCGCGGCCCGCGGATCCGGCACCAGCGCCGTCGAGGTGCGCCGCAGCTCACGACGGCGCCGCACGGTCTCCGCGTACCGCGAGGGCGACCGCACGGTTGTCCTGATCCCGGCCCGTATGTCCGAGGCCGAGGAGCGGCGCTGGGTCACCGTCATGCTGGACAAGCTCGCCGCCCAGGAGAGCAAGCGGATACTGGGCGACGGCGAGCTGGCCGAGCGCGCCGAGCGGCTGTCCGGCCAGTACCTGGACGGCCGGGCCCGCCCCGCCTCGGTGCGCTGGGTGACCAACCAGAACACCCGCTGGGGCTCGTGCACCCCGGCCGAGGGCAGCATCCGCCTGTCGCACCGCCTCCAGGGCATGCCGGAGTACGTCATCGACTACGTCCTGCTGCACGAACTCGCCCATCTGCTCGTCCCCGGCCACGGCCCCCGGTTCTGGCGGCTGCTGGAGTCCTACGCCCGTACGGAACGGGCCCGCGGCTACCTCGAAGGGGTGGTCGCCGCCGACCGGCTGCCCCAGCTGCCCGTCGCCCGCGGTGAATGAGGACGTCCCGCCGCACCACATCCGTCGCGCCCCGCCATCGCCCGCTGTCGGCGCCAGCGGTTAGCCTGGCCGCGCAGAGCAACTCACGGCGGGAGCGGGGGACGGGCGTTACGTATGGCCAGGGAATTCCAGCGGGGCCACAAGGCCAAGATCGGTGATCTGACGGCGGGAACGGATCTGTACGTCGGTGTGCAGATCGGCGGGCCCGGCCTGACCTTCGACATCAGCTGCTTCGGCCTGGACGCCGACGAGCGGCTCTCCGACGACCGGTACTTCATCTTCTTCAACCAGCCCAAGTCGCCCGAGGAGTCCCTCCAGCTGCTCGGCGCGCAGGCCGGTGACAACGAGTCGTTCCGGGTCACCCTCGACAAGATCCCGCCGCACATCCAGAAGCTCTCCTTCACCGCCGCGCTCGACGGCGACGGACAGGTCTCGCAGATCGGCCCCGGCTACCTCCGGATCGTGGCCGGCGGCGAGGAGGTCGCCCGCTACTCCTTCACGGGCAGCGAGTTCAGCACCGAACGCGCCGTCATGCTCGGCGACTTCTACCTCAAGGACGTCTGGCGGTTCGCCGCGGTCGGCCAGGGCTTCGACGGCGGCCTGGAGGCGCTGCTGAAGAACTTCGGCGGCGAGGTCGCCGAAGAGGCCGAGGCGTCGCCCGCCACGGCGCAGGACGTACCGGGCTTCGCCCCGCCGTCCGGGCCGGCCGCCCCCGCACCGTCCTTCGGGGTGCCCACCGCGGCGCCCGCCCCACAGCCCGCGCCCGAGTTCGGCCCGCCCCAGGGCGCGCCGCAGGAAGCGCCGCCACCCGCACCGCAGGCCCCGCAGCCCACTGCTCCGCAGGTCCACAGCGCGCCCACGCTCGCCGCGCCCCTGGCCCCGCCGCCCGGCGTGCCCGGCCAGCAGCCGCCCGCCCCGTACGGCCAGCCGGCGCCCGGTCAGGACCCGTACGGCCAGCCGCAGCCCGCGCCCGGCGGCTACCCCGGTCAGCAGCCTCCGCAGGCACCCCCCTACGGGCAGCCCGCGCCCCCGCCCGGCGGATACGGCGCCCCGCAGGGCCGGCCCGCCGCATACGGCCCGCCGGGACAGCAGCCCCCGGCCGCCCCGTATCCGGGCGGCCAGGCACCGGCCTCCCCCGAGGGCCTTCGACAAGCTCCGGTCCAGGGGGGACCCCCATCCCAGGGCGGCGGCCCCGGCCTCGGCGTCGTACTGGACAAGTACAAGGAAGCCCCCACCGGTCAGCGCTGGACCCCGCAGAACGACAAGCTGATCCGCGTCGATCTCGGTGTCGACGGCCAGCCGGTGCTCGCCCGTCAGGGCAGCATGGTGCTCTACCAGGGCAAGGTCGACTTCGGCTACAAGGGCGCCGGCTTCCGCGGCCGGATCGTCGGTAACGCCACCGGCCAGGAAATGCAGCTGATGCGCTGCACAGGCCAGGGCCAGGTCTTCTTCGCCGAGAACAGCGCCCATGTGCACCCCATCGAGCTGCAGGGCGACGCCATCTGTGTGTCCGCCGAGGCCGTCCTCGCCTTCGACGAGTCGCTGCAGCACGAGGTCCGCCGCATCGAGGGCCACGGCATCCCCGGTGGCGCCCTGTTCACCATGCAGTTCCAGGGGACCGGCACCCTCGTCATCAAGACCCAGGGCACGCCGGTCGTGCTGCCCGTCACCCCGACCACCTTCGCCGACGCCAACGCCATCGTGGCCTGGTCCGCCGCCTCGCAGGTGATCATCTCCAGCCAGGTGAGCCTGCGCCGGCACGCCTATCCGGGCCACTCCGGCGAGACCGTGAACCTCCAGTTCCGCGGTGCGCCCGGCAACTTCATCGTCGTCCAGCCCTACGAGGTCTGAGGGAGCCCGTCATGAACCAGCAGCAGCTGTCGGGCTACGTCCCGACCCCGCCCGCCGCCCGTATGGAGAACCACGGCAACGCCATGGTGAAGATCGCCATGCAGAGCGGCCAGGACGTCTTCGCACGCACCGGCTCGATGGTCGCCTACGAAGGCTTCATCCAGTACGAGCCGAACCCGCCCGCCGTCCGCCAGATGGCCTCCCAGTGGCTCACCGGCGAAGGCGCGCCCCTGATGAAGTGCTCCGGCGACGGTCTGCTCTACCTCGCCGACTACGGTGCCGACGTCGTCTGCATCAACCTCGACGGCGACTCGCTCTCCGTCAACGGCACCAACCTCCTCGCCCTCGACGCGCAGCTCCAGTGGGGCGTACAGCGCGTCAAGGGCATGGCGAAGTTCGCCGGCCAGGGACTCTTCAACGTCCAGATCTCGGGCACCGGCTGGGTCGCCCTGACCTCCCGGGGCACGCCCATCGTCGTCGACTGCGGCCGCGGCGAGGACGAGACCTATGTGGACCCGGACGCCCTGGTCGCCTGGTCGACCCATCTGAAGATGAAGGGCAAGCGCAGCTTCAAGGCGTCCTCGATGATCGGACGCGGCAGCGGCGAGGCATACCAACTGGGCTTCTCCGGCGAGGGGTTCGTCGTCGTCCAGCCCAGTGAGGACAGCACCGACCGGCTCCGGGCCCGGGGCTGAGGGGGAGGACGAACACGCCATGCAGAGTCCGCTTTTCGCCTTCACCGAGGCACAGACCCAGGACCCCTACGCCCTGCAGAACAGCCAGCTGCTGCGCGTCGCCCTCCAGGGCCACGAGGATCTCCTAGCCCGTAAGGGCACGATGGTCGCCTATCAGGGGCTGCTCGAATTCGACGCCAACTACCAGACGCCGGGCCAGCACCGGACCCGCGCGTACTCCGGTGAGGGCCTCGACCTGATGCGCGTCTCCGGGCAGGGCACGGTCTATCTGGCCAACCTCGCCCAGTACGTCCATGTCGTCGATGTCGACCACGACGGCCTGACCGTCGACAGCAGCTATGTCCTGGCGCTGGACTCCGGCCTCCACTGGGAGGTCGTCTCCGTCGACAGCCAGTACGGCATCTCCGGCACCGGTAAGTACCAGCTCAACATCTCCGGACGGGGCAAGGTCGCCCTGATGACCTCCGGCCAGCCGCTGATGCTGCCGGTCACGCCCGACAAGTACGTCAACGCCGACGCCGACGCGGTAGTCGCCTGGTCCGCTTCGCTGCGCGTCCAGATGCAGGCACAGACGCACTCCTCGGGAGTCTTCCGCCGACGCGGCAACACCGGCGAGGGCTGGGAGCTGAGCTTCCTCGGCCAGGGCTACGCACTGGTCCAGCCCAGCGAGCTGCTGCCGCCGCAGAACGCCGTCATCGGCTCCGGAGTGGCCGCCCAGTTCGGCATGGGCCAGCAGGGCGCCCGGGGACACAACCAGGGCAACATCTTCACCAACTGAGCCCACCGGCCGACCGCTGACGCACTTCCGGCGCCCGCCCCCGGGAAGGGACGGGCGCCGGACGGCATCGCCGCTGCTGTCTAGAGCAGCGCGCGGGTGCGCTCCACCAAGCGCACCACCGAGTCATCGGCGACTCCGGGCACCTCGTCGTACGCGAACCACCGCAGGTCCAGCGACTCGTCGCTGATCTCCGCCACCGCGCCCGCGGGCGCCAGCGCCGCGTACTGCACGTCCAAATGCCAGGCGCAGGGCGTGTGATGACGATCCAGCCGCACCGGGCCGCCGGGCAGCAGCGTCAGCCCCTGGGCGATCCCGGACTCCTCACGCGCCTCACGCAGCGCCGCATCGGCCAGCGAGGTGTCCTCCGGCTCGCAGTGGCCGCCCATCTGCAGCCACATCTTCAGCTTGCGGTGCAGGGTGAGCAGCACCCGCCCGCCGGCCGGATCGATCACCAGCGCACTGGCCGTGAGGTGCCCGTCCTTGCACGGCTTCCACATGCCGTCCTGATGGGCGGCGAGATGATCCAGGTACGCCAGCCGCAGCTGCTCCTGTTCGGGGGACGGCGCGGGCCACTCCTTGAGCACCCGCGCCGCGTCCTCGTGCAGACTCACCTGTCGCCGTCACCCTTGCTCTCGCCGGAGGTCCCCTCCGGGCCGTCGCCCTCCCGGGCGGGCTTGTCCAGATCCGGCTTGCCGCCGCTCGCGGCCTCGCCGAGCATCTTGTCGAGCTCGGAGAAGTCCGCCTGCTCGTGGTGCACGAACCCGTCCGGATCGTCCAGGTCGGCGGCCGTCGGCAGCATGTCCGGGTGCTCCCACAGACCGTCGCGGCCCTCCAGGCCCCGCGCGTCCGTCAGCGAAGCCCACAGCCGCGAGGCGTCCCGCAGCCGCCGCGGCCGCAGCTGCAGACCGATCAGCGTGGAGAACGTCTGCTCGGCGGGGCCACCGCTCGCCCGGCGCCGCCGCAGCGTCTCCCGGAGCTTGTCCGACGACGGCAGATGCGGCTTGGCGGCGGCGTGCACCACCGCGTCCACCCAGCCCTCGACAAGCGCCAGCGCGGTCTCCAGACGGGCCAGCGCCGCCTTCTGCTCCGGGGTGTCCTCGGGCTGGAACATGCCCTGCTGAAGGGCGTTCTGCAGCTCCTCGGGATGCTGCGGATCGATCTGGCCGACCACATCCTCCAGCTTGGTCGTGTCGACCTTGATGCCGCGCGCATAGCCCTCGACGGCACCGAACAGATGCGAGCGCAGCCACGGCACATGCGCGAAGAGCCGCTGGTGGGCGGCCTCACGCAGGGCCAGATACAGCCGCACCTCCTCCTCCGGGACGCCCAGGCCCTCGCCGAACGTGGCGATGTTCCCCGGCAGCAGCGCGGCCTTGCCCGCCGGGCCGAGCGGCAGCCCGATGTCCGTCGAACCGACGACCTCACCGGCCAGTACGCCCAGCGCCTGGCCGATCTGGGTGCCGAACATCGCGCCGCCCATGGAACGCATCATCCCGAGCAGCGGGCCCGCCATGGCCTGCATCTCCCCGGGCAGCACATCGCCCATGGCCGCCCCGACGCGCTCGGCGAGCGGATTGACCAGGTCCTTCCACACCGGGAGGGTCTCCTCGACCCACTCCGCCCGGCTCCAGGCCACCACCGAGCCGGAACCCGACGGCAGCGACGTCACACCGTCCAGCCACAGATCCGCCAGCCGCACGGCCTCCTCGACCGCACTGCGCTCACCCGGCGAGAGGCTCGCGTCCTTGCTGCCGTCCTCGGCGCCCTGCGCGACGGTCTGCCGCGCGATGTCCTTGGCCATGTCCCAGTTCACCGGGCCGCCCTCGTAGGAGAGCATCTGGCCGAGCTTCTGGAACGCGGCTCCCAGGTCGCCAGGGTTCATTTCGCCGCCGGGGCCGCCCATGCCGCCGAAGAGCGCCGCGAACGGATTGTCCACGCCGCCGCTCCCGCCGCCGAACCCGAAGGGGTCCGCGGGGCCCTGGCTACCTCCCTGGCCGCCCTTCTTCTTGCCGTTGTCGCCGTCCTCCGGCTCCTCCGGCGGAAGGCCGAATCCAAATGGGGTGTCACTCACGGGTTTCCTCGGCTCGTAGGGCCGCCGACCAGGTGGCCGACGGCGGCTGCCCGACATCACCTCCAGCGTAGACACCCGGACCGCTTCGGGGCTCGGTGCTTCGCTGTCCCGGTGGCTGCGGCAGGATGGACGCCACCTGGTGCGTACGCATGACCACACGTACGCACTGAAGACAACCGCTGGAGACGCCCGGTGAGTTCCCCAGATCCGACCGTTCGCGCAGCGCGAAACGCTGCGGCCCAGACCGAGAAGGCAGGCAACACCGCAGACGGCAGCACGGACCGGCCGCTGCGCCGGCCCGTTGTCGCCGTCACCGGAGCCGCGTCCGGAGTCGGGGCGCTGCTCACCCGCGCCCTGGTCGCCTCCGACGAGGTCAAGGAGGTGGTGGCCATCGACGAGCGGCGCGGCGACGTCGCCGAGGCACACTGGCACGTCCTCGACGTCCGGGACCCCGCCATCGCCGACAAGCTGCGCGGCGCGGACGTCGTCGTCCACCTGGCGCTCGACCTCGATCTGGAGAGCGACGACGCGGCACGCACCGCCTACAACGTGCGCGGCACCCAGACCGTGCTCACCGCCGCCGCGGCCGCCGGGGTCCACCGGGTGGTGCTGTGCACCTCCGCCATGGTGTACGGGGCGCTGCCCGACAACGATGTGCCGTTGGCCGAGGACGCCGAGCTGCGCGCCACCGCTGATGCCACCGGTGTCGGCGACCTGCTGGAGATCGAGCACCTGGCGCACCGCGCGCCCCGTGCCCACCCGGGCCTCAATGTCACCGTGCTGCGCCCCGCGGTCCTGGTGGGCGGCACCGACACCGCGCTGACCCGCTACTTCGAGTCGCCCCGCCTCCTGGTCGTCGCCGGGTCCCGCCCCGCCTGGCAGTTCTGCCATGTCGAGGACCTGGTCAGCGCCCTGGAGTACGCCGCGCTGGAGAAGGTCGACGGCGAACTGGCGGTGGGCTGCGACGGCTGGCTGGAGCAGGAGGAGGTCGAGGAGCTGTCCGGGATCCGGCGGATGGAACTGCCGTCCTCGGTGGCCCTGGGCGCCGCGGCCCGGCTGCACCGGATCGGCCTGACGCCGTCGCCCGCCGGGGACCTCGCGTACACGATGCACCCTTGGGTGGTCAGCGGCAGCCGGCTGCACGATGCGGGCTGGCGGCCCCAGTGGACGAACGAGGAGGTGCTGGCCGAGCTCCTGGAGGAGGTCGCCGGACGGCACACCGTCGCCGGCCGCCGGCTCGGCCGCAAGGACGCCACCGCCGCAGGGGCCGCCGGTGCCACCGTCGCCCTCCTGGGCACCGCCGCCCTGGTGCGGCGCGCCCGTAAGGCCCGCCGCCGCATCTGAGCCGCACCGGGCCCGCCGGGCTGGAGGACTCTCCATACGGCGGCCCGGACCACCGGCGGAAACGGCCATTCCCGCGGCGTCCCCGGTACGGCACGATGGGGGTATGTCTGGCACGCCCTCCCCTTCGTCCCCCGGCCGCGACCACCCCGGTGAGCGGGCCGCGGCCGACCCGGTCCGGCTCCTGGAGATCCGCGACACCCCGCTGTCCGTGGACGAGGTGTTCGCGGCCGTGGGTGACACGGCGGCCGGCGGCACGGCCCTGTTCGTCGGCACGGTCCGCTCGCACGACAACGGCGCCGACGTCGAGGGCCTGGGCTACTCCGCGCATCCGACGGCCGAGGCGGAGATGCGCCGGATCGCCGAGAAGGTGATCGCCGACTTCCCCGTCCGGGCGCTGGCCGCCGTCCACCGGGTGGGCGATCTGCGCATCGGTGATCTTGCCGTGGTCGTCGCGGTGTCCTGCCCGCACCGGGGCGAGGCGTTCGAGGCCTGCCGCAAACTGATCGACGACCTCAAGCACGAGGTGCCGATCTGGAAGCACCAGACGTTTTCCGACGGGACCGAGGAATGGGTCGGGGCGTGATCCCGTTTTCCGGGCGCGGGAGTAACCCCGTTTTCCGGACGCGGAATTAGCCCTGTTTCCGGGTGCGTAATTGCCGGATCTCCGGGCAGACGACAGCACAGACGGGGGCGGGGCGGTAGGCCTGGGGTCATGGGACGGTGACCTCCGAACGTGAGGCCGAACCGGTGCCATATGTTCCGGTTGCGTAACCCGCCCCCTGGCATGAGCGTTGACCGAGCAGATGGTTAATCTGCTTATTCGTCGATCGCGGTCGTACAAGGGGTTGGGAGGTCGCTGATGGGTGCGCTCCTCTGGTTGCTGATTCCGGTCGGCGCCGGGCTGGTTGCCGCGGTGTGGAGCAGCTGGGCCCTACGGAATCGCAAGACCGGGGATGTGGCGGAACTCGCGGGCTATGCCCGGTTCCGGGATGCCATGGAGAAGGAGCATGCCGTGTCCGAGCCCGCCTCGGACCCGGTCTGACCTTCGCCGTTCGGATGTGAAAGCAGGCGCCGCCCTCCGGGTCGGCGCCTGTCCGCTGCCGGGTGCCCGGCCTCGTACGGACGGCCCCGCGGGCCGGTTGTCATACCCGTCCCGTACTGTCGTTCCATGCCACGCCGCACCGCGACGCTGCTCGCTTCGATCCTGATGTTGATCGCGCTGCTCTGCGCAGGGGTGCTCATCCCCGTGCCGTACTCCGAGATGTCTCCGGGGCCGACGGTCAACACTCTTGGTGACCACGACGGCGAGCCGGTGCTGCAGATCTCCCGGCACAAGACGTACCCGACCACCGGTCACCTCAACATGACCACGGTCCGGGTCACCGGCCCCGACTACCGGATGAACCTCTTCGAGGCGGTCTACGGCTGGCTCGACCACGACAACGCCGTGGTGCCGCACAAGACCCTCTACCCCGAGGGACAGACGGCCGAGCAGGCCGACCAGGAGAACGCCGAGGAGTTCAGCCAGTCCCAGGAGACCGCCAAGGCTGCCGCCCTCCGGCAACTGCACCTCCCGGTCGCCGCCCAGACCGTCGTCGGCTCCGTCGTCAAGGACAAGCCCGCCGACGGCCGGCTGCACGCGGGCGATGTGATCAAGGCCGTGGACGGCACGGCGGTCAAGCAGGCCGGCGATGTCGCCAAGCTCGTCACCCGGCACAAGCCGGGCGAGAAGGTCGTCTTCACGATCATCCCCGCCAAGGACGCCGCCGCGGCGGAGAAGCAGGGCAAGAAGCCAGTGACCGGCGCGAAGCAGATCACGCTCAGCACGCAGAAGGCGGACGACGGCCGCGCCATCGTGGGCATCCAGGCCCAGGTGGACCACACCTTCCCGTTCCCCATCGACGTCAAGCTGGCCGATGTCGGCGGCCCGAGCGCCGGGCTGATGTTCGCGCTGGGCATCGTCGACAAGCTCACGCCCGGGGACATGACGGGCGGCAAGTTCGTGGCCGGTACGGGCACCATCGACGACAAGGGCAAGGTCGGCCCGATCGGCGGCATCTCGATGAAGACGGTCGGTGCGCGCGACAAGGGCGCGGAGTACTTCCTGACCCCCAAGGCGAACTGCGCCACGGCGGCCAAGGACACCCCCAAGGGCCTCACCCTGGTCAAGGTCGGCACCATAGGCGACGCCGTCAAGGCGCTGGAGAAGATCCGCAAGGGCGACACCGCCGGCCTGCCGAGCTGCGGCTAGACAGGCCGGTCCGGACGCCCCGGGCCCCGGGTGGCCGGACGCGCGCGCCCGGCCCCGGGAGGGGCTGTTCCGGGCGCCGGAAGAGGGCCCGGAACGCCGCGCTCAGGCCTCGAAGGTCGCGGCCAGCGCTTCCGCGAGACCCGGCACCAGCGCCGAGCCGGTGAGGACCTCGGACGTGGAGTCCTTCTCGCGCAGCCGCAGCGCCGACTCACGGCGTCCGTCCCGCAGCACGGCCACCGTCATCCGGACCTCCTGGCGGTCCGGGTGCTTGGCGACCCACTTGGCGAGCTGCGCCTCGTCCATGCCCGCGGGCTCGGAGTCCTCGGCGGACGGCGGCAGCATCAGCCGCTCCACGGTCAGCGCACAGCCGGTGACGGCATCCGGCCAGGCGATGGTGGCCAGGAACTCGTCAAGCGGGACGCCCGCCGGGATCTCGTCCTGCTCCACGGGGGTCAGGGACGTGGTGGTGGAGTCGTCGATGCCGAGCTGGGCGGCGAGCGAGGGCTCCTGCGCACGCAGCTTGGCGGTGTCGACGAGGGCGAACAGTCGGGCCGGCTGATCCCAGCCGAGCCCGGCGCTGTACTCGTCGATTTCGAGCACCGCGCGGGTCAGGGGGTCGGCGGCGAGCGGGGTGCCGTCAACGGGGAGGTTGGTCATGCTCAACATCGTGCCTTGTGTACCCCGGAAAGCGGGAACTGAGTAAAGCCTTCGTAAGTTGCATCGGTGGGTCCTACTATCGCCGGGCCTGCTCCACACGACAGCGAACTTCGAGGTGCGCACCTTGGCTTTCCAGATGCCGGACCGCGGCGGAGGCCCGACAGGGCCACGGATCAGAGTCGGCCGACCATCGCGGCGGATCCGGACCCTGCTCATGACATTGGGTGTGCTGGCCGTCCTGGCCATGCTCTTCGTGATGTTTGCAGGGTTTTGGACGGATTGGCTCTGGTATCGATCGGTCAAGTACTCCTCGGTCTTCACGACCACCCTGTGGACCAAGATCGGTCTGTTCCTCTCCTTCGGCGTGGTGATGGCCGTGGCCGTCGGCGTCAACATCTGGCTGGCGCACCGGCTGCGGCCGCCGCTGAGCGCGATGTCCATGGAGCAGCAGAGCCTGGACCGCTACCGGATGAGCATCGCGCCGTTCAAGAGGTGGGCGCTGATCGCGATCACCGCGGTGATCGGGCTGATCGCCGGTGCCTCCGCCTCCGGCGAGTGGCGCACCTGGCTGCAGTGGGTCAACGGCGTCCCGTTCGGCACGAAGGACCCGCAGTTCGGGATGGACGTGGCGTTCTACGCCTTCGATCTGCCCTGGTACCGCTTCCTGTTGAGCTTCGGCTTCGCCTGCGCGGTGCTGTGTCTGGTCGCCGCGGCGCTGACGCACTACCTGTACGGCGGGCTGCGGCTGACCAGCCCCGGCTCGCGGGCGACGGCGGCGGCGACCGGCCATCTGTCGGTGCTGCTGGGCATCTTCGTCTCGCTCAAGGCGATCGCGTACTGGCTCGACCGGTACGGCCTCGCGGTCAAGTCCAGCGGCCTGAAGTCGGCCGACAACTGGACCGGCCTGCGGTATGTCGACGCCAACGCCTACCTCCCGGCGAAGACCATCCTGTTCTTCATCGCGGCGATCTGCGCGGTGCTGTTCTTCGCCACCCTCTGGCGGCGGACCTGGCAGCTGCCGGTGATCGGCTTCGGCCTGATGGTGCTCTCGGCGCTGCTGATCGGCGGGCTCTATCCGGCGATCGTGCAGAAGTTCCAGGTCCAGCCGAACGAGCAGGCCAAGGAAGCGCCGTACATCAAGCAGAACATCAAGGCGACCCGGGACGCGTACGACATCCAGGACTCCGAGGTCACGCCGTACAAGGGCGACTACCAGCCCACCGGCAAGGCGGACAGCCAGCGGCTGCGCGACAACGCCGACAGCACGGCCAGCATGCGGCTGCTCGACCCGAACGTGGTCTCCCCGGCCTTCCAGCAACAGCAGCAGGTGAGGGGCTACTACCAGTTCCCCTCCACCCTGGACGTCGACCGCTACAAGGACAAGGACGGTGCCGAGCAGGACACCGTCATCGGTCTGCGTGAGCTGAACATCGCCGGTATCCCGGAGCGGAACTGGATCAACGACCACTTCAAGTACACCCACGGCTACGGTGCGGTCGCAGCCAAGGGGACGGAGGCCACCGACGGCGGCGGTCCGAAGTACACGGAGTCGGATCTGCCGGCCAAGGGGCAGCTGGGCACGTACCAGCAGCGCGTCTACTACGGCGAGAAGACCTCGCAGTACTCGATCGTCGGCGGTCCGCAGAAGGAGCTGGACTACTCCGACGACAGCGGCGAGAAGAGCTACAGCTACCAGGGCAAGAGCGGCGTCAACCTGGCGAACCCGGTCAACCGCGCCGCGTACGCGGTGGCGTTCGGGGAGCCGCAGATCCTCTACTCCGGCGCGATCGGCGACGGTTCGAGGATCCTGTACAACCGCACGCCCAAGGAGCGCGTCGAATCCGTCGCCCCTTGGCTGACCATCGACGGCGACGCCTACCCGGCGGTCATCGACGGCCGGATCAAGTGGATCGTGGACGCCTACACCACCAGCAACGGCTACCCCTACGCCTCGCGCACCACGCTGGGGGACAGCACGGCCGATTCGCTCACGGACGGCCAGCGGGCGGTGGTGGCCCAGCAGAACCAGGTCAACTACATCCGTAACTCCGTCAAGGCGACCGTGGACGCCTACGACGGTTCGGTCAAGCTCTACCAGTGGGACGAGAAGGACCCGGTCCTCAAGACCTGGATGAAGGCGTTCCCCGACACGGTCGAGAAGAAGAGCGCGATAAGCCCGGCGCTCAAGGAGCATCTGCGCTACCCGCAGGACCTCTTCAAGGTGCAGCGCCAGCTGCTGACCACGTACCACGTCACGGACCCCGGCACCTTCTACACCGGCTCCGAGCGCTGGCAGATCCCGAACGACCCGACGACCAAGTCGGGCAACGCGGTTCCGCCGTACTACCTGAGCATGAAGATGCCGGACCAGAAGAACCGCGCGTTCTCGCTGACGACGACCTTCACGCCCAACAAGCGCGACAACCTCGGTGCGTTCATGGCCGTCGACGCCAACGCGACCAGCGGCGACTACGGCAGGATCAGACTGCTGAAGCTGCCGTCGGAGACACCGGTGCCCGGCCCGCAGCTGGTGCAGTCGAAGTTCAACTCCGATCCGGTGATCGCCAATGAGCTCAACATCCTCAAGAAGTTCGGCGACTCGGAGATCGAGTACGGCAATCTGCTGACCGTGCCACTGGACGGCGGACTGCTCTATGTCGAACCGGTGTATCTGCGCGGCGCCAACACGAACTACCCGCTTCTGAAGAAGGTGTTGGTCAGCTACGGCGACAACAAGCCCGTGCTGGAGGACTCCCTCAAGGACGCGCTGGATGTGGTCTTCGGCAAGAAGGCGCCCAGTACGGGCACGGAGCAGCCGCCGGGCGGCGGCGACACCGCCGAGCCGCCGTCCGACCAGACGGTGCAGGAGGCCCTTGCCGACGCGCAGAAGGCCTATGAGGAGGGCGAGAAGGCGCGCGCCGGGGGCGACTGGGCCGGTTACGGCGAGGCCCAGAAGAAGCTGAAGGCGGCGCTGGACCGGGCGGCGAAGTCGTCCGAGAAGGGCGGCAAGCCGGGCAGCTGAGCCGGCCGGCCGTATTTCCTGGCCCTGTGGCCGCCGGTGCGAACCGGTGGCCACAGGGCCGCGTCGGTGCGGGGGCCGTTCGCCGCCGTGATACCTTGTGGACACAACGGCGCGGGGTGGAGCAGCTCGGTAGCTCGCTGGGCTCATAACCCAGAGGTCGCAGGTTCAAATCCTGTCCCCGCTACTGAAAGACGAAGGCCCGGATCCTCAAGGATCCGGGCCTTCGTCGTGTGTTCAGGTCGATTCCGGCAAAGGCCGGGTCGTACGGCCCATGTGGGGAAGGTGTGTGCTTGAGTTTGGCAAGTCGTCGTGTCGGGAAGTCGACAAACCGCTGAAGTGACCTCACTGGCTGCGGTATACCAGGTGTACGCGGGTTACAGGTGATGCGACGATGGGTCTTATGGGGGACAAGGCAAGGTTGTTGGAGACGGACCGGTTTGTGCATGCGCCCGACGACGGGCGCGAATCCGAGCTGCAGATGGACGCGATGGAGGCGGCCGAGGCCGCCGAGGCGTCCGACGCCGTGACCGAGTCCGGCCACCGCCGGGCCGCCGAGGCGGGCGACACCGCCGCGATGAGCGCGCTCGGCGCCATGCTGCTGCGCCGCGGCGACCTCGACGGCGCCGAGGCGTATCTGCGGTCCGCGGCCGCCGCCGGTGACCGCGCCGCGGCCAACAACCTGGGCGTTCTGCTGCACCAGCGGGGCTACGGGGACGAGGCGGCCGGCTGGTGGCGGATCGCCGCCGTGGCCGGTTCCGCCGCCGCCGCGCACGCCCTCGGGCGCCACTACCGCGAGCGCGGCGACGAGCCGGCCGCCGAGTACTGGCTGCGCCAGTCCGCCGAGTCCGGCCACTGCCTGGGCGCCTACGCCCTCGCCGACCTCCTGGAGCACCGCGGGGACATCGGCGCCGAGCGCTGGTTCCGTACGGCCGCCGAGCGGGGCCACCGCGAGGCCGCGTACCGCCTGGCCCGGCTCATCGAGGACGGGCGCGACGCGGACCACCGCGCGGTCCCGGCCTACGGGGAGCTGAACCAGCAGGAGGAGGCCGAGCAGTGGTACCGGCAGGCCGCCGCGCGGGGCCACCGCCGGGCCGCGCTGCAGCTGGGCGCGCTGCTGGAGGAGCGCGGTGACGTCCAGGAGGCGGGCCGCTGGTACCTCTCCGCCGCCAAGGACGGGGAGCCGCGCGCCGCCTGTGCGCTGGGCTTCCTGCTGCGTGACGCGGGGGACGAGGAGAGCGCGGCGGAATGGTGGCGGCGCGCCGCCCAGGACGGCGATGGCAACGCTGCCAATGCGCTCGGTGCGCTGCACGCCGACCGCGGTGAGCTGCAGACCGCCGAGCGCTGGTACCGCGCCGCACTGGACGCCGGGGATGTCAACGGCGCCTACAACATCGGGCTGCTGTGCGCCGCGCAGGGCCGGGAGGGGCGCGGCGAGCAGTGGTACCGCCGGGCCGCCTACGCCGGGCACCGGGAGGCCGCCAACGCGCTGGCCATCCTGCTGCTGCAGCGCGGCGACGCCTCGGGGGCCGAGCCGTGGTTCTCCAAGGCGGCCGAGGCGGGCAGTGTGGACGCCGCGTTCAACCTCGGCATTCTCTTCGCCGGGAGGGGCGCGGAGCGGATGGCGCGCACCTGGTACGAGCGGGCGGCCGCGGCCGGGCACACCGAGGCGGCGCTGCAGGTCGCCATCGTGCAGCTGCGGGACGGTGAGCTGCGGGACGCGGAGCGGAATCTGCGCTGTGCGGCCGGTGGCGGCAGCGCCGAGGCGGCCTTCCGGCTCGCCGACCTCCTTGACCGCCAGGCCTCGGCGGCAGGGGAGGGGCTGGCGGACGGTGAGCGCACGGCGGACGACGAGAGCGTGCAGTGGTACGAGCGAGCCGCGCGCCAGGGTCATCGCCGCGCCCAGGTCCGGGTTGGCATGTTCGCGGCGGCCCGCGGGGAGACCGTCGAGGCCGCCGAGTGGTACCGCGCGGCGGCCGAGGCGGGCAGCCGTAACGGCGCCTTCAACCTCGGGCTGCTGCTGGCCCGTGAGGGCAGCCTCCCGGAGGCCACCCTGTGGTGGCAGCGCGCCGCCGAGGCCGGGCACGGCCGGGCGGCCCTCCGGCTGGCGCTGCTCGCCGCCCGGCGCGGTGCGCTCACGGAGGCGCAGATCTGGTGTGCGCACGCCGTGGACATGGGGCCGCCGGAGGTGGCGGAGCGTGCGGCCCGGCTGCGTACGGCGCTCCAGGAGGAGCTCAGCGCGTAGCGGGCGGTAGCAGGCCGTCCGGACGCCCGGGGCCGGGCCCACAGGGCCGGGTCCCGGGCCTCGCGGAAGGGATTTGCGCTGGTCGTCGGGCCAGGGTTAAAGTATGGACACAACGACGCGGGGTGGAGCAGCTCGGTAGCTCGCTGGGCTCATAACCCAGAGGTCGCAGGTTCAAATCCTGTCCCCGCTACTGAAAGACGAAGGCCCGGATTCCTTGAGAATCCGGGCCTTCGTCGTGTTCATCTCCCGCCGTGTTCATCTCCGCAGTCGCCCAGCGGGAGAGCCGCCCCGCACACCGCCCGGCCGCCGCCCCGCCGGTGCGGACCGGTGGCCGGAAAGCGCCGCCCGCCGACGATGTGACGGGCCGTCATGTTCGGGCAGGGGTTGTGCGGGCATCGTTGTGCGGTGTGAAGGGGTGGGGCGTGGACGGGTGTGGTGTGCACCGGCGCGGTGCGGCGATGGCGCGCGTGGCGGGCGGGCCCGGCATGCGAAGGAGCCCGCGGCCGGGTGGGCGCGGGCTCGGTGGGGCGTACGGCGACATCCGGTGCGGAAGCGGCCCGGACGGGGGCCGGCTCCCCCTGGCGTCAGGACGCGGTGCTGCAGTGGGGGCAGATGCCCCGGTAGGTCACCGTGACCTCGGAGACCTGGAAGCCGTAGCGCTCCGGCTCGGGCAGGGCGGACAGCGGGTCGCCCTGGAGGTGGACATCGCGGATCGTGCCGCACTGCGAGCAGACGAGGTGCTGGTGGTCGTGGTGGGCGTTGGGGTCGTAGCGCTTGGCCCGGCCGTCGGTGCTCACTTCGAGCACCTCGCCGAGGGACACCAGCTCGCCCAGGGTGTTGTAGACCGTCGCGCGGGAGATCTCGGGGAGTCGGGCGGATGCCAGCGCATGCACTTCGTCGGCGGTGTAGTGGACGTGGTCCCCGTCGAGGACCTCGGCGACGACGCGTCGCTGCGCGGTCAGCCGCCAGCCGCGTCCCCGGAGCCGTTCAAGCAGGTCACTCATGCCATTCACCTATCAGTCAGATAGACCCAGGGTAGCAGTGGTGGATCCATCACCGGATCGTGTACGAGTTTCATATCCTTCTTGACTTAGACATTGTCCAATGTAGGATCGTGATCGGCGCAAGCCAAGGGCAGGCGTAGAAGACTTTCAGGAGGCGCACGTGTCGGTAGAGAGCATCACTGGACCGCTGACCACGGAGTCCGGGGCTCCGGTCGGGGACAACCAGAACAGCGAGACGGCCGGCATCGGCGGACCCGGTCTGATTCAGGACCAGCTCCTGATCGAGAAGCTCGCGCACTTCAACCGTGAGCGCATCCCGGAGCGCATCGTGCACGCCCGTGGCGCCGGTGCGTACGGCACCTTCACGGTGACCGCGGATGTGACCAAGTACACCCGCGCACACTTCCTTTCGGAGATCGGCAAGCAGACCGAGACGTTCCTGCGCTTCTCCACCGTCGCGGGCAGCCTCGGCTCGGCCGACGCGGTGCGGGACCCCCGCGGCTTCGCGCTGAAGTTCTACACCGAAGAGGGCAATTACGACCTCGTCGGCAACAACACCCCGGTGTTCTTCATCAAGGACGCCCTCAAGTTCCCCGACTTCATCCACACCCAGAAGCGCGACCCGTACACCGGCTCGCAGGAGGCGGACAACGTCTGGGACTTCTGGGGTCTGTCGCCCGAGTCCACCCACCAGGTCACCTGGCTGTTCGGCGACCGCGGCATCCCCGCGACGCTGCGCCACATGAACGGCTACGGCTCGCACACCTTCCAGTGGAACAACGAGGCCGGTGAGGTCTTCTGGGTCAAGTACCACTTCAAGACCGACCAGGGCATCAAGAACCTCACCCAGGACGAGGCCAACAAGCTCGCCGGTGAGGACCCGGACAGTCACCAGCGCGATCTGCGCGAGTCCATCGAGCGCGGTGACTTCCCGACCTGGACCGTCCAGGTGCAGATCATGCCCGCGGCGGATGCGGCCGGCTACCGCTTCAACCCGTTCGACCTGACCAAGGTCTGGCCGCACGAGGACTACCCGCCGATCGAGATCGGCAAGCTGGAACTCAACCGCAACCCGCAGAACATCTTCGCCGAGGTCGAGCAGTCGATCTTCTCCCCGCACCACTTCGTGCCGGGCATCGGCCCGTCCCCCGACAAGATGCTCCAGGGCCGTCTCTTCGCCTACGGCGACGCGCACCGCTACCGTGTCGGCATCAACGCCGACCACCTGCCGGTGAACCGCCCGCACGCCACCGAGGCGCGCAGCCACGGCCGCGACGGTGTGATGTACGACGGGCGGCACGCGGGCCAGAAGAACTACGAGCCCAACAGCTTCGGCGGCCCGGTCGAGACCGGCCGTCCGCTGTGGCAGCCGGCTACCGTCACCGGCCCCACCGGCGAGCATGTCGCGCCCTCGCACGCGGAGGACGACGACTTCGTCCAGGCCGGCAACCTCTACCGGCTGATGGCGGAGGACGAGAAGGAGCGCCTGATCAACAACCTGGCGGGCTTCATCTCCCAGGTCTCCCGCGATGACATCGCCCAGCGGGCGATCGAGAACTTCCGCAAGGCGGACGCGGACTACGGCAAGCGACTGGAAGCTGCGGTCCAGGCCCTGCGCGGCTGAGCGCGCGGCCCCTTTGCGGCTGAGCCTCCCCCAGCTACCGCTGGGAGGTGCCCCCAGCCGCTCTCGCGGAGGTGGTTGAGCTCCGTGGGGGTTGCGCAACTGTCGCTGCCGTATTGAGCGGAGAGGCCGGATGCCATGGGGCTCCGGCCTCTTCGTGCGGGCGGCTCCGGGGTGTCGCGCCCGGAGCCTGTGCGCGGTTCAGGCGGGGATGGGGCGGGGCCGCTCTGTGACGGTTGACCAGCAGCGGATGATGTCGCGTACGGAGACCACGCCGACCGGTTCCTGGTCGTTGAGCACGATCAGATGGCGGAAGCCGCCGCGCACCATGGCGTCCGCGGCATCGACCAGGGTCCAGTCCGGGGCGGCGAAGACCACGTCCGGAGTGGTGTGGGTCTGGGCGGTCTCCCGGTCGGGGTTCTCGCCCGCACCGAGGGAGTTGAGGATGTCGCGCTCGGTGAGGATGCCGATGCCGCTGGTGTCGTTGTCGAGGACCACAGCCGCGCCGATGCGGCGGGCCGCCATCAGCTGCGCCGCCTGGCGGAGGGTGTGAGCGGGCCCGATGGTGAGGACCACCGTGCTCATGGCGTCTTTGACGTACATGGGCATGGAGTGGAGCCACCTCCTTGGTGAATGTGCTTGCGAAGCGGTTCACAAGTTCACAAAGTGGGGGATTCTCATGTTCACATGCCTCCGCGGATGCAACAAGGGCTAACTGTTGGACGGCTGTCCGAATGCGCGCTCCGCCGCAGGTCAGTGCGGGGAATCGCCGAGATAACCCAGCAGATCCTCGTGCAGCAGACCGTTCGAGGCCGCCGCGTTGCCGCTGTGCGGGCCCGGCTTGCCGTCCAGGCCGGTGAACCGGCCGCCGGCCTCGTTCACCACGACCGCACAGGCCGCCATGTCCCACAGCGACAGCTCCGGCTCGGCGCAGATGTCCACCGAACCCTCGGCGATCATCATGTACGGCCAGAAGTCGCCATAGCCCCGGGTGCGCCAGCAGTCCCGGCTCAGGTCCAGGAAGCTGGGCAGCTTGCCGCGCTCCTCCCAGCCGGTCAGCGAGGAGTACGCGAACGAGGCGTCCTGGATGCGGCCGACCTGGGAGACCCGCAACCGGGTCGCGGAGGTCAGGCTGCGGCCGGTGAAGGCTCCCAGACCGTCGGCGGCCCACCAGCGGCGGTTGAGCGCCGGAGCCGAGACAATGCCGACCACCGGGCGGTCACCGCCCTCGCCGCGCTCCATCAGCGCGATCAGCGTCGCCCAGACCGGCACCCCGCGGACGTAGTTCTTGGTGCCGTCGATCGGGTCGATGATCCAGCGGCGCGGCCCCGCGCCCTCGCTGCCGAACTCCTCGCCGAGCACCGCGTCCCGTGGCCGGGCCCGCTGGAGCTGGCCGCGGATGAGCTCTTCGGCGGCCTTGTCCGCCTCGCTCACCGGTGTCATGTCCGGTTTGGTCTCGACCTTGAGGTCGAGCGCCTTGAAGCGCTCCATGGTGGCGGCGTCCGCGGCGTCCGCGAGCACATGGCCGAGACGAAGATCATCGTGATAGTCGGGCATGTGCGAACAGTATCCATTGGTATACGCCGGAGCCACACGGCCATGCGCCGCCCGGCGTGTGGCGGCCCGCGCGCCGCCGGCGGGCACCCCGTCGCGACGACCCTTGACAGTGTCTGGCGGTGCGTCAATTCTGTGCGCACACCGGCTACCCGGGGCCGGCGGCCGGGGAGGCGACGGATGCCCGCAGCGCGTGAATCCTTGCTCGACGCCGCCTATACGGCGCTGACGGAACGGGCCTGGGCGGCCGTGCGGATGGTCGATGTCGCGGCCGCGGCCGGGGTGTCCCGGCAGACGCTCTACAACGAGTTCGGCAGCAAGGAGGGGCTGGCCCGCGCCCTCGTCCGCCGGGAGACCGACCACTACCTCGCCGGGGTCGCACGCGCGCTGTCCCAGGGCGCTCCGGCCGCCGGTGCCGGTGGCGACGCGGCGGGCCGGGTGGCGGCCGCGGCCGCCTGGACGCTGCGGACCGCGCGCGCCAATCCCCTGGTCAGGGCCGCCCTGACCGGCTGCTGGGGCGACCGGTTGCCGACCCCCGCGGTGGCGGTCGGCGAGCCCGCGCCGCCACCGGCCGCCCGGCCCGGCATCCCCGGGCAGCGGACCGCACCGCCGGGGGACGGGCCGCTGCCGGGCCCCGCCGAACTCGTCGGCCGGTTCTGCGATCAGGCGGTCGCGGCGCTGGAGCCCGACTGGCCGGAGGAGCAGCTGCCCGCCCTGGGCACCGCCTGTGAGACCGCGGCGCGGCTGGCCCTGGCCTGTGTGGTCGCTCCCGTGACGCCGGGGGCCGCGCCGTCCCCGGGGAGCGTACGGGCCCAGCGGTCGCGGCGGGAGCTGGAGGCGGAGATGGTCGTCCGGCTCGTACGGGGGGCCTTCGCCCGGTTACCGGCGGGCGGGCGGACGGCCGATGTGTGGCCAGGGGAGCAATGCTGACGAGGCGTCACAAAACAAGCGGTCGGACGAGGCGGATGGGCCCGGCGGTTCCGCCCCCCCACGCTCAGTGCGCAGACCCCGACAACTGCAGCCCCACCACCCCCACGATCACCAGCGTGATGGAGACGATCTTCAGGGTGGAGACCACATCCCCGAGGAAGACCATGCCGTAGATCGCCGTACCGGCCGCGCCGATGCCGGTCCACACCGCGTACGCCGGGCCGACGTCGAGCCTGCGCAGCGCCAGGGTCAGCAGACCGAAGCTGCCGAGGGCGAAGACGGCGAAGGCGATGGTCGGGAACAGGCGGGTGAAGCCGTGCGAGAGCTTGAGGCAGACCGCGAAGCCGGTCTCCAGGATCCCCGCCACCACGACCAGCAGCCACGCCATGTCCCATTGCCTCCGTCAGCTAAGGGCTGTCCCAGGTGAGCGGGCGTCAGAATCACTCCGTACGGCCCCGTCCGGGCGATCAGGGCGTGATCGACCACTGCGCCGACCTTCGTGTGATTATGCCCTTACCTCGGACGGGCGGCGGCAAACTTCGGGGATCAGTCGCCCTCGCGTCGTTCTCGGGTGGCCAGGAGGCGGCGCAGGGAGTAGAGGCGGGCCGGATCGGCGTGGCCGTCGGTGACCCACGCGTCCAGCGCGCAGTCCGGTTCGTCGTGGCTGCAGGCGCGCGGGCAGTCCGCGGTGCCCGGCTCCAGATCCGGGAAGGCGTTGATGACCCGGGACGGGTCGACGTGATGCAGCCCGAACGACCGGACGCCGGGGGTGTCGATGACCCAGCCCGAGTCGTCGGGCAGCGGCAGCGCCAGCGCGGAGGTGGTGGTGTGCCGCCCGCGGCCGGTCACCGCGTTGACGTGTCCGGTGGCCCGGCGGCGCTCCGGGACCAGGGCGTTGACCAGGGTGGTCTTGCCCACTCCGGAGTGCCCGACGAACGCCGTCATCCGGCCCGCGAGGGTGGCCCTGATCCGGTCGGCTGCGCTGCCGTCGGCGAGTTCGTCGCGATTGGTGACGACGTAGGGGACGCCGAGGTCGCCGTAGGACTCCAGCAGGGTGTCCGCGGACGCCAGATCGGACTTGGTCAGCACCAGCAGCGGATCGAGGCCCGCGTCATAGGCGGCGACCAGACAGCGGTCGATGAGCCGGGGGCGCGGCTCGGGGTCGGCGAGCGCGGTGACGATGGCGAGCTGGTCGGCGTTGGCGACCACGACCCGCTCGAACGGGTCGTCATCGTCGGCCGTACGGCGCAGCGTCGACGAGCGCGGCTGGACCCGGACGATCCGGGCCAGGGTGTCCTTGGCGCCGCTCAGATCGCCCACGACAGCGACCCGGTCGCCGACCACCGCGCTCTTGCGGCCCAGCTCGCGGGCCTTCATCGCGGTGACCGTACGGCCGTCGATGAGGCAGGTCAGCCGACCGCGGTCGACGGTCAGCACCAGGCCCTCGCCGGCGTCCTCGTGCTTGGGGCGGATGTTGGTGCGGGGGCGGTTTCCCTTGGGGTTGGGGCGGACGCGGATGTCGTCCTCGTCGGGGTTCTTTCCGTAGCGGCGCATGGCGGCGTCAGCCCTCAGCCTCTCCGGGCGGGTACGGCCGCCGGGTCGAGCATGTCCGTCCACATCGCCGGGAAGTCCGGGAGCGTCTTGGCGGTGGTGGCGACGTTCTCGACCCGCACGCCGTCGACGGCCAGGCCGATGACCGCCGCGGCGGTGGCCAGCCGGTGGTCCTCGTAGGTGTGGAACACCCCGCCGTGCAGGGGGCGCGGCCGGATGTGCAGACCGTCCGCGGTCTCGGTGACGTCGCCGCCGAGTTCGTTGAGCTCCTTGGTGAGCGCGGCCAGCCGGTCGGTCTCGTGCAGCCGCAGGTGCGCCACCCCGCGCAGTGTGGAAGGGGAGTCGGCCAGCGCGGCGACCGCGGCGATGCCGGGGGTCAGCTCGCCGACCTCGCTCAGGTCGACGTCGATGCCGTGGATCCGGCCGCTGCCGGTGAAGGTCAGCCCCCGGTCGGTCAGCTCGCAGGAGCCGCCCATGGTGGTGAAGATCTCGCGCAGCGCGTCACCGGGCTGTGTGGTGTGCTCGGGCCAGTCCGGGATGGTGACCCGGCCGCCGGTGACCAGCGCCGCGGCGAGGAAGGGCTGGGCGTTCGACAGATCCGGCTCGACGACCAGATCGCGGCCGAGCAGCGCGCCCGGGGTGACCCGCCAGACGTTGGGCTCGCCGCCCGCCTCCGGGGTGTCCACCTGCGCGCCGACGCCGCGCAGCATGTCGACGGTCATCCGGATGTGCGGCATGGAGGGCAGCGCGGAGCCCACGTGCCGGACCTCGACGCCCTGGTTGAAGCGGGGTGCGGACAGCAGCAGCGCGCTGACGAACTGGGAGGACGAGGACGCGTCGATCTCCACCCGGCCGCCGTCCAGGCCGCCGCTGCCGAAGACCGTCATGGGCAGCGCCCCGCGGTTGTCGTCGTCGATCCGGGCGCCGAGGGCGCGCAGCGCGTCGATCACACCGCCGAGCGGGCGTTCGTAGGAGCGCGGGTCGCCGTCGAAACGGATCGGGCCGTCGGCGAGGGCGGCGACCGGCGGAAGGAAGCGCATGACCGTGCCGGCGTTGCCGACGTCGATGGTGGCCGGGCCGTGCAGACCCGCGGGGATGATCCGCCAGGCCTCCCCGCCACCGGGCTGCCCGGCGGCGTCCGCGGAACCGGCCGAGCTGGAGGACGCGGTCTCCTCGATACCGACGCCCAGGGTGCGCAGCGCCTCGGCCATCAGGAGCGTGTCCCGGGAGCGCAGCGGGCGGCGCAGCCAGCCGGGCTCGCTGGAGAGGGCGGCCAGCACCAGGCCGCGGTTGGTGACCGATTTGGAGCCGGGCACGGTGACGGTGGCATCGACGGCCCCGGAGGCGAGGGGGGCGGGCCACAGGGCGGGATGTGTGGGGCTCTCGGTCATGCCCTTACTTTAATGGCTGGGCAAGGGTGCCGATCTTGATCAAAAGTGCCGCAACCCCTGTGAGACAGGGCACCGGTACGGCGCTCACGTGCCGGAACCGCGTCCGCGGCGGCACCACCGGCCGGGCCGGCAGGGGAACCGGCCCCCGGCGCGGGGCGGTTGACGTCAGAGGCCGAGCAGCCAGCGCCCGCCGCCGATCAGGGAGCACAGCGTCACCACGTGGAAGAGGCCGAGCCAGATAGCCGCCGGGACATGCGTCAGCCGCGCCAGCTGGTCCGGATCGGAGTCCACCGCCCCGCCCCGGCGCCGCTTGCCCATCAGCTCGAACGGCGGCCGCACCCCGCCCAGCAGCAGGAACCACACCGCCGCATACGCGAACGCCGCCTGCACGTCCGGCGTCGTCAGCCAGGAGACCAGCACGAACGCGGCGCCGGTCAGCACGACCGTGAGCACCCCGTAGGCGTTACGGATCATGATCAGCATCGCCAGAAGCAGCGCGGTGGCGCCCCACAGCAGCGCCGTGATGTGCCCCGCGGCGAGGAGCGCGGCGCCCGCCAGACCGAGCAGCGACGGGGCGATGTAGCCCGCCGCGGCGGTCAGCACCATGCCCAGACCGGTCGGCTTGCCGCGCGAGACGGTCAGCCCCGAGGTGTCGGAGTGCAGCCGGATGCCGTCCAGGCGGCGGCCGGTGAGCAGCGCGATCAGCCCGTGCCCGCCCTCGTGCGCGATGGTGACGGCGTTCCGCGACAGCCGCCAGGCGGTGTGCGGGACGACGGCGCCCAGCGCGAGCACCGCCGTGACGATCACCAGCCAGAGCGAGGGATCGGGCTGGGTCCCGAACACGCGGCTCCATATGTCCGTGAGGTGGTCGGTGTCCATGTCTCCCCTTCGTGTGGCATGGCAGTGTGGCATGCATGTGCGGTAGGTATGCGGCGAGTCGACGCCCCGAGGACCTGGTGGGAATATTCGGCGTGCAGCAGTGGGAGCCGACGGAGACCCTGGCGCCCAGCTGGAACGTGGCGCCCACGGACCAGGTACACGCGGTGCTGGAGCGCCCTCTCAAGGGCGCGGCGGCCGAGACCTTCCCGCCGGGCACCCCGGTGCGCCAGCTGCGGGCGCTGAAGTGGGGCCTGGTCCCGTCGTGGTCGAAATCACCCGAGGCCGCCGCGAAGATGATCAATGCGCGGGGTGAGACGGTGCACGAGAAGCCGTCCTTCCGGCAGGCCTTCGCGACGCGTCGGTGCCTGCTGCCCGGAGACGGGTATTTCGAGTGGGTCACCGACGCCGCGGAGCGGCAGCTGGAGGAGCAGGGCAAGAAGAAGCGGCCCCGTAAGCAGCCGTATTTCGTGACGCCCGCGGACGGCTCCGTGATGGCGATGGCCGGGCTGTACGAGTTCTGGCGGGACCGGACGCTGCCCGGCGATCACCCGCTGGCCTGGTGGGTGACCTGCACGGTCGTCACCACTGAGGCCGAGACCACCCCGCTGGCCGGGGCGGACGGCGGCGCCGGGCCGCAGTCGCTGGCCGATATCCACCCCCGGATGCCGCTGGTGCTGACCCCGGACCGCTGGGACGCCTGGCTCGACCCGGCCCGCACCGACCCGGACGAGCTGCGCGCACTGCTCGCGCCGCCGCCGGCCGGGCTGATGCGCGCCCACCCCGTACCGACCGGGGTCAGCAATGTCCGCAACAACGGGCCCGAGCTGGTCACCGAGCTCGACGGGCCCGAGGTGGGCACGCTGTTCTGAGCCGCCCGCGTCTGAGCCGCCCGCGTCTGAGCCGCCCGCGTCTGAGCCGCCCGCGTCTGAGCCGCCCGCGTCTGAGCCGCCCGCGTCTGAGCCGCCCGCGTCTGAGCCGCCCGCGTCTGAGCCGCCGTGCGGCCCGCCGCGGTGACCTTCCCGCCACGGCACGGGCAGGATGGGCGTATGAGCACTGGGGCGAAGGAGACCGAGACGGTCCCGACACCGGCGGGCGACGCCCGGATCACCTGGTACCGCGAGGCGGAGCCGGCGCGCGCCGTAGTGGCGCTGAGCCATGGCGCCGGCGGCGGCATCGAGGCACGTGACCTGCGGGCCCTGGCGGCCGCGCTGCCCGCCCGCGGCTACCCCGTGGCACTGGTCGAGCAGCCGTGGCGGGTGGCGGGCAAGAAGCTGGCGCCCGCGCCGAAGACCCTGGACACCGGCTGGACCGCGCTGTGGCCGGCGCTGGCGGAGCCGGGGCTGCCGGTCGTCGCCGGCGGCCGGAGCGCCGGGGCCCGGGTGGCCTGTCGTACGGCACGTGAGCTGGGGGCTCGGGCCGTACTGGCGCTGAGCTTTCCGCTGCACCCGCCGGGCAGGCCGGAGAAGTCCCGGGCGGACGAGCTGACCGGCGCCGGGGTGCCGACGCTGGTCGTCCAGGGCGGCCGGGATCCGTTCGGGCGGCCGGAGGAATTCCCGCCGGGGACGGAGCTGACCGAGGTGGCGCACGCCGACCACGGCTTCGCGGTGCCGAAGAAGGCGGGCGTCGGTGAGGCGGAGTCGATGGCCGTGATCACGGACGCGGTGGCGGTCTGGCTGGACGGGCTGTTCGGCTGACGGGCCGGGCGGCGGGCCGGGGCCGCGGCCGAGACGGGGGCGGCTGACCGGGGCCGGGCCGTCCGGGGCCGTCCGGGGCCGCAGCCCGCGCCGCACCGCCGCCCCGTTCAGCCGTCCTGTCCGCGCGGGCGGGCCCGGATATGCATCCGCTCGCCCTGTCTGCCGAAGAGGCTCAGCAGCTCCACCGGCTCGTCGCCCGCCGGGCCGAACCAGTGCGGCAGCCGGGTGTCGAACTCCGCCGCCTCCCCGGCCCGCAGCTCCACATCGCGGTCGGCGAGCAGCAGCCGCAGCCGCCCGGACAGCACGTACAGCCACTCGTAGCCCTCGTGGACGCGCTGCTCGCGCGGGCCGCCGACGGGGTCCAGGATCAGCTTGAACGCCTGCAGCGCGCCCGGCTGACGGGTCAGCGGGATGGCCGTCTTGTCACCCAGCCGCATCGGTGCCGCCCGCACCCGTGGATCGCCGACCTCCGGCGCCCCCACCAGCTCGTCCAGCGGCACCTGATGGGCCTGCGCCAGCGGCAGCAGCAGTTCGAGGGTGGCCTTGCGGCCGCCGGACTCCAGGCGCGACAGGGTGCTCACCGAGATGCCGGTCGCCTCGGAGAGCGCGGTCAGCGTCACCCCGCGCTCCTGGCGCAGCCGCCGCAGCCGCGGGCCCACCTCGGAGAGCACGCGCTCGTGTGCGTGGTCGTCGTTCACCCTTCTATTGCCGAACCGGCAAGCGGCTTTGTCAACCCGTCGTCCGTCCGCGGCCCGTCCGTCCCCGGCTCGTCCCGCCGCAGCGGGTCCGGCCGCGGCCGATCCGCCCCAGCGCGTCCGTCCGAAGCCATGACACCGGATCGGGAATGCCGCGGCGGATACGGCTGTTGTGCGAGGCGTAGCAGTCGAGTACGTCCGGTGAAGCATGAGGAATGGGAGTCCGCCGCATGGGAATCGCTTGCCCGGCCCGCCCGGCCGCCGCCGACCTGCCGTGGTCGCAGATGCAGGTCACGCAGCCCGCCCTGGCTGGAGCGGCGGCCGCACCGGATCGTCGTCTATTCTCCGAATCGGGTGGGTCCGCATCCGGATCCGTGACGGTGTTGGAGGAGGTGGGTCCGGTCACCGGTACCGACGCAGGGACCGACGGCACGGCGCAGGAGCAGGCCCAGGAGAGCGCCGCCGAGCGCAATGCGCGCTTCGAGCGGGACGCGCTCACCTTCCTGGACCAGATGTACTCCGCCGCGCTGCGCATGACGCGCAATCCGGCCGACGCGGAGGACCTGGTGCAGGAGATGTACGCCAAGGCGTATGCGTCCTTCCACCAGTTCCGGGAGGGCACCAACCTCAAGGCCTGGCTCTACCGCATCCTCACGAACACCTTCATCAACTCCTACCGCAAGAAGCAGCGTGAGCCCCAGCGCAGTGCCGCCGAGGAGATCGAGGACTGGCAGCTGGCGCGCGCCGAGTCACATATGTCGACCGGGCTGCGCTCGGCCGAGTCGCAGGCGCTCGACCACCTCCCCGACTCGGACGTGAAGGCCGCGCTCCAGGCGATCCCCGAGGAATTCCGTATCGCGGTGTACCTGGCGGACGTGGAGGGCTTTGCGTACAAGGAGATCGCCGACATCATGGGGACCCCCATCGGCACGGTGATGTCCCGTCTGCACCGTGGCCGGCGCCAACTGCGGGGCATGCTGGAGGATTACGCCCGTGAGCGCGGGCTGGTCCCGGCGGGGGCGGCGGCCGGTGACCCGCAGGCCGCGCAGACGTCGGACGCGCACGACCGGAAAGGCTCGGGATCATGAGCTGCGGAGAGCCGCACGAGAAGGACTGCTCAGAGGTCCTTGACCACCTCTACGAGTATCTCGACCGGGAGATGCCCGCCGGGGAGTGCGCAGACTTCCAGGTGCATCTCGACGAGTGCTCGCCGTGCCTGGAGAAGTACGGCCTGGAGCAGGCCGTCAAGAAGCTCGTCAAGCGCTGCTGCGGCCATGACGACGTCCCCAGCGATCTGCGTTCCAAGGTCATGGGCCGGATCGAGCTCATCCGGGCCGGGGAGACCGTCCCCGAGGTGAGCGTGTTCGAACAGGCCAAGAAGGAACAGGCCGAGCGCGCGCAGGAGGACGCCGCGGCGTCCGCGGCGGAGGAGGGGACCGGTCCGGCCGACGCGACCGGCTCCACCGATGCACGTACCGGGGCTGCACGGGCCGAATAACGCGGCACATCACCCCAAGGGGTGAGTGGCGGGGCCCTCGTCCCGCCCGATCCGCCGATCCGCCTTCCCCGGCGCCCCGGCCCCTCTATTCTCACCGACCCGAGCGCACTGCGGATGCGGCGCGACCGGGCCCCGGCTCCGCACGAGCCCGGGGGAGCGGTGGGCAGGGCGAGGAGGCGCGATGCGAGGACTTCCGGCGGCCGCACGAGGGTATATCGGCTGCGCCGCGCTGGCCGCGGCGCTGTGTGCCGCCCCCGCCGCGGGGCTCGGCGCCGACGCCCCCTGGAGCAGTGCCCTCGCCCTGGCCACCCTGTACGGACTGTGCGAACAGCTGCGCCGCCGCCCGCCGCCGGGCGGCCGGGTCCCGTACGGCACGGCCGCCGGGGCATCGGGGGGCTTCCCCGCCGGATGGGCCAGCCCCGTTCTGCTCGCCGGGGCCTTTCTGCTGCCGCCGCCGCTGGCCGCGCTGGCCGCCGTCCCCGGCGCGCTGAGCGCACCGGCCGAGCCGCGCTTCGCCGCCGCCCGCCGGGTCTGGCACGCCGCCGAGCTGGGTCTCGCCTGCTGGGCCGCCGCCCAGGTGTTCCGGGCCCTCGGCCAACACCCGCTGTCCGCACCGCAGTTCCCCCTGGTGCTGCTGCCGGCCGCGGCGGCCGCGGCCACCTTCTGCGCGGTGCTCGCGGTACTCGGCGGCGGGGTGCTGGCCACCGCCGAGCGGCACCCCGTCCGCACCGCCTGGCGCGGGCTGCTGGCCCGCTCGCTGGGGCCGCAACTGGTGCACGGCCTGGCCGGGTTGATGATGGCGGTCCTGTGGCGCAGCTCGTACGGGCCGCCGGCGGCGCTGCTGGTGCTGCTGCCGATGTACCTCTCCTGCTGGGTCTTCGACCGGTACCACCGGGAACGCGCCGCCCATCGGGCCACCATCCGCGCCCTCGTCCAGGCCGTGGACATCAAGGACCGCTACACCCGCGGGCACAGCGAGCGGGTCGGGCGCGCCTCGGTGATGATCGCCCGGGAGCTGGGCCTGCCGGAGGACCGGATGGAGGCGCTGCGGTTCGCCGGCATCCTGCACGACGTCGGCAAACTCGGCGTCCCCACCCGGCTGTTGCGCAAGGACGGGCCGCTGACCCCACAGGAGCGCCGGGTCATCGAGCTGCACCCGGAGTACGGGCACGAGATCGTGCGCGGCATCGGCTTCCTGGAGGAGGCGCGGGCGGCGATCCTGCACCACCATGAGCGACTGGACGGCAGCGGCTACCCCTACGGGCTGACAGGGCATCAGATCCCGGAGGTGGCACGGGTGGTGGCGGTCGCGGACGCCTTCGACGCGATGACCTCGACCCGTTCCTACCGCCGGGCCCGGCCGGTGCCGGTGGCCGTCGCGGAGCTGCGCAAGTGCGCCGGCACACAGTTCGATCCGCGGATGGTCCGCGCGCTGCTGGCCTCGCTTGACCGCTACGGCTGGCATCCGGACGTGGTGACGGCGGCGGACGCGGAGCCCGCCACGGGGCGGTCCGGGCGGGGCGGCAGGCAACCGCAGGAGGCCGGGGGCGGGGCGCCCGCGCCGGTGGAGCCCGTCCCGGTGGAGCCCGTGCCGGTGGACCCGGTCCCGGTGGAGCCCGTCCCCGTCGTGCCGGTGCCGTGGCCCGAACGCGCCGGGCGGGACGGTGGCCGGTGAGCGGCGCCGCGGAGGAGCCCCGGCGCATCCGGCCGGCCGGGCGCCCGGCGGACCGGGCCCCCGCGCCCGGCGCCCCGCGCCTCACCGTGCCGGGCGCCTGCGGCAGCGCCGTCATCGCCGCGGTCTACGCCCCGGCCGCCGCGCTGGCGTGCTGGTCGCTGGGCCGCACGCTGTGGGACGGCCTGGCCGAGCCCGGGATCGCGCTGGCCTTCGGGGTGCTGATCACGGTCGGCGAGCTGGTGGGGCAGGGGCCCGCCCCGGCGGCCGGGGGCGTACGGGTGCCGGGGGCGCGGGAAGGCGCACCGCTCGGCGCGGCCGGTGCGCTCGCCTACGCCCTGCTCGGTGAGGCCGGCGGACGGCCCACGACCCATGGCGTCCTCCAGGTCGTGACCGTGGTCCTGGCGGCCGGTCTGGTCGGCACCGTTCCGCGGCTCGCGCGGGGGCAGGGACCGGCGCTCGCCCCTCTCGCACGCCGGGTGCTGACCACCGGCTTCGCCGCCACCTGCTTCCAGCCCCTCTACAACACCGGGACGCTGGGCTCCTGGGTGGCCTCCGGCCCGGTCTACCCGTTCTTCCTGATCGCTCTGCTGGCACTGACCGCGCTGTGTGACGCGGTCCTGGTGGCCGCGCTCGCCCGTGCCCGCACCGGCTGGCCGTACGGGCCGCTGTTGCGCGACGAGTTGCGGGCGCTGCTCGGCATCGGCTCTGCGGTCTGTGCCACCGGGGTGGTGATCTCGCTGGCCACCGCGGTCGCCGGGCTGTGGGCGCTGCCGGTGTTCTGTCTGCCGCTGCTGCTGACCCAGTTCGCCTTCCGCCGGTTCGCGGCGGTCCGCGCCACCTACGGCCAGACCATCGCCTCGCTGGCCCGTTCCACCGAGATCGCCGGTTACACCCCGCACGGCCATGCCCGCAGGGTGGCCGCGCTCAGCCGTGCCGTGGGCCGTGAACTCGGCCTGAACGCACCGGATCTGGACGTGCTCGAACATGCCGCGCTGATGCATGACATCGGCCAGCTCTCGCTGCTGGACCCGGTGCCCGACGGGGCGACCGCGCCGCTGCCGCCCGCCGAACAGCGCCGGATCGCGCTGCTGGGCGGCGCGGTGGTCCGGCAGACCGGTGTCCCCGCCGAGGTCGCGGTGATCGTCGAGCGACAGGCCGATCCGTACCGCGAGCAGCCCGTCACGGCACGTATCGTCCGGACCGTCAACGCCTACGACGACCTGGCGGGGGAGTCCGCGGGGCCGGGCGGCCCGCTGCGCGCGCTGGAGCGGCTGCGACTGTCCACCGCGCGGGACCACGAGCCCCGGGTCGTCGAGGCGCTGGCCAGGGTCCTGGCCTGCGGCGGCCTCACGGCTAGGTAGAGCCCTCATGGCTAGGTAGAGCCCTCGCGGCTAGGCAGAGCCCTCGCACCCTCTATGTCCCGACAATGCCGGATACGCCCGGCACCCGGCGCCCGACGGCACCCCGCGAACGCCCCATCCGCCCCGTCCGCCCCAGCCGCCACACCCCCGCCGCCACGCCCTCACCGAGCCCCGGAGGTCGTGGAACCCATGGGTAATGAGCGGCCTCCGAGATGGGCATGGTTGGATGCGAAGGAAGCCCCTTTCAGGGGGTTCAGGGGGTCGGCGAAGGGCAAGGAGCCGCAGGGGGACCGGCAAACCGGGCTGAGCCCGGCGGCAATCTGTGGCAGGTTGTCGAGTGGGCCCCCAGAAGCCCCGGACGCCGCTCGGGACCCCACCTCAGCGGCATCAAGAGCAACCAGCAGGCGGGAATCGTGAGGATCTTCGGCAAGGTACGGCATCGGCCCTCCGCCTCGTGGCGGCAGGCGACCGACCGGGCTTTCACGCTGATCGGCGACGGCCGTTACGAGGACGCGGGAGCGCTGCTGACCCGCGCCGCGGACATGGAGCCGTGGCTCTCGGAGTCCTGGTTCAACCTGGCCCTGCTGCACAAGTTCCGGCACGACTGGGAACAGGCACGGGCCGCCGGACTGCGCGCGGTCGCGCTGCTGGACCGGGAGAGCGGGGCCCCCGACTGGTGGAACGTCGGCATCGCCGCCACCGCCCTGCAGGACTGGCCGCTGGCCCGCCGCGCCTGGCAGGCGTACGGCCTCAAGGTCCCCGGCGGCGGTTCCCCGACCGGCGAACCGCTCGGTATGGCCCTGGGCAGCGCCGCGGTCCGGCTCTCCCCGGAGGGCGAGGCCGAGGTCGTCTGGGGCCGCCGGCTGGACCCGGCCCGTATCGAGGTGCTGTCGATCCCGCTGCCGTCCTCCGGGCGGCGCTGGGGCGAGGTGGTGCTGCACGACGGCGTCCCGCACGGCGAGCGCACGACCGCAGCGGGACCCTCCTACCCGGTCTTCGACGAGATCGAGCTGTGGGCGCCCTCCCCGGTCCCCACCTGGGTGGTGCTCCTGGAGGCCGCCACGGAGGCCGACCGGGACGCCCTGGAGCGGCTGGCGGCCGATGCGGGCTTCGCCGCCGAGGACTGGTCGTCCTCGGTGCGGCTGCTGTGCCGTACGTGCTCGGAGAGCCGGATGCCCAGCGACGAGGGCGAGGGCGAGCATCTCGACCCGCACGACCACAGTGAGCCCGGCCACCCCGGCCCGCTCGGCCACCGCACCACGGGCTCCGGTTCGCTGTGGGTGCCGGAGCGCGAGTGCGGTATCGCGGCGCCGTCCGCCCTGGTGCGCGGCCTGCTGGACGGCTGGGTCGCGGACAGCCCGGACACCCGGGAATGGCGTGATCTCGAAGAGGTCTGCTGAGGGCCCGGCCGCGCCCCCGTAGGCTGTAGGGCGACTATTCAGGGTTTTCAGGAAGGCGTACGGCGGAGATGGCCCAGCAGCCTGTGTTTGATCAAGACGGTGACCAGCGCGTGGACGAGGAATTCATCGACGACGTCACGGACGCCGAGGAGCGGGAGACGGCCCACCGCGAGCGCGGCACCTCCCGGCCGATCACGGTCGTCGGCAATCCGGTGCTCCACAAGGAGTGCAAGGACGTCACGGCGTTCGACGACGAGCTCGGCCGGCTCATCGACGACATGTTCGCCAGCCAGCGCACCGCCGAGGGCGTGGGCCTGGCCGCCAACCAGATCGGGGTGGACCTGAAGGTCTTCGTCTACGACTGCCTGGACGACGAGGGCGTCCGGCATGTCGGGGCGGTCTGCAACCCCGTACTGGACGAGCTGCCCGCCGAGCGCCGGATCCTGGACGACTCCAACGAGGGCTGTCTGTCCGTGCCCGGTGCCTACGCCGAGCTGCCCCGCCCCGACTACGCCGTGGTCCGCGGCCAGGACGCCAAGGGCGAGACGGTCGCGATCCGGGGCACCGGCTACTTCGCCCGCTGCCTCCAGCACGAGACGGATCACCTCTACGGCTACCTGTACATCGACCGGCTCAGCAAGCGGGAGCGCAAGGACGCGCTGAAGCAGATGGCCGAGCGGGAGCCGCGCTACCCCGTCGTCGCCAACGACTGAGACGCGCGGGCGCCCGGCCGGCAGCCGGGCGCCCGCCCGTGTCACGACCCCTGCTGATACTCCCGCCAGATCTTCGGCGGGATCGTCGTCCCCAGCTCGCTCTTGTCGCCGCCGACGCCCTGCATCGGCAACAGGGCGGGGGCGCCCGCCTTGTTGCGGAACACGGTGACGGCGGTGGTCGGCTCGCTGCCGTCCGCGGGGCGGGGGGCGCGGCCGAGGTCGCTCCACTTTCTCGCGTCGGTGCCGGGAGCGGGGCCGAGGTCCGGCTGCCCGGCAGACGGACTGCCGATGAACCACGCCGACTTCATCCGGTCGCCCGGCTCCGTGGCGCCGGCCGCCACCGTCTGCTTGAGGTCCAGCTTGTCCGACGGCCGCAGGGCGCGCCGGGCCACCCCCTGCAGGGCACCTGACACCTCCTGGGCGACCTCGGCATCGAGGACCTGCTTGGCCTCGGGGCGGCTCAGGCCGGGCACCTTCTTGCCGTCGTAGGTCATCTTGGACACCGCGTACGGCTCCTGGTGCAGCCCGTCGTTGGCGAAGGTCGTGTAGGCGCTCGCCATCCGGATCGCGCTGGGCGCGGAGGTGCCCAGCGGGAAGGTCTGCTCCAGCTGCGCCATGCTCTCCTTGCGCAGCCCCGCGTCCACCGCGACATCCCGGATCCGCTCCAGCCCGATGCTCTTCCCGGCCGCGACGAACGGCGGATTCTGGGCCTTGGCCAGGGCCGCGAACAGATCCTCGGCCGTGGTCTGCTCGCGGCCCACCGTCGGTTTCGGGGAGCCCCCGAATGCACTGGCGTCGTCGGCCTGCTGCTGGAGCGCGGCCGCCAGCACGAACGGCTTGAAGGCGGACCCGGCCGGGACCGCCGAGGTGTCCGCGTTGTTGTTGAAATGCTTGGTGGCGTCCACGCCGCCGTACAGCGCGAGGATCGCCCCGTCCTTGGGACGTACGGAAGCCGCGCCGAATTGCACATGGGTGTCGGCGCGGCGGTGCTTCGGATCGATGGTGTCCCGGCGCACCTTGTTGACGGCCTTTTCCAGGCGCTGGGTGCGGTTTTTGTCGAAGGTGGTGTAGATCTGATAGCCGCCGCGCGCCAGGTCCTTGTCGGTCAGTCCGGTGCCGGCCTTGATGAACTTATTGGCGATATTGATGAGATAGCCGGTCTGGCCGGCCTGGCTGGTGGGTTTCGACAGCTTCCGGGGCTCCGGGAACGTGCGGTACTTCGCCCGCTCCGCCCGGCTCATCTTCCCGGTGGCGACCTGCCGGTCGAGTATCCACTTCCAGCGGGCCTCGGCCCGCGCGTGATTGGCCTTGCTCAGCCCGGGATCGTACTGCTCCGACCCCTTGAGCGTGGCGGCCAGCAAGGCGCTCTGACTGGGATTCAGGTCCTTGGCGTCAATGCCGTAATACGCATTGGCGGCGGCCTGGATTCCATAGGAATCGCGGCCGAACCAGCTGGTGTTGAGGTATCCGCGGAGAATGTCTTGCTTGGACTTCTCGTTGTGCACCTTCAGCGAAATGATGAATTCCTTCACCTTGCGGGTGAGCGTCTGGTCCTGTGAGAGATAGGTGTTCTTCACATACTGCTGGGTGATGGTGGAACCGCCCTGGGTGTCCCCGCCGGTGACCATGCTGAGCACGGCGCGGCCGATGCCTTGGAGCGAGATACCGAAGTCGCTGTAGAAGTCGGCGTTCTCCGCGGAGATCGCGGCGTTCTCGACGGAGTCGGGCATCTCGTCGAGGCTGATGTTCTGCCGGTTGACGGCGCCCACGCTCACCATGTCGCTGCCGTCCGACCAGTGATAGACGGTGGCTTGCTGGCGCGCCAGTTCGTTTTCGTCGGGCACGTCGATCTTCGCGTAGACCACGGCGAACAGCCCGGCCAGGCCGAGAACGCAGAGCGAGAGGGCACCGAGCCACTGGCGCCATGACGGCAGCCAGCGGCGCGGGCCCTCTCGCCCCTGCCGCGGATAGTCGAGGAACCGGCGACGCCCCTTCGTTCCCTTCATGATCCGATAGACCGGATGGCACCCGGTTCCGGTTGCCGAGGTAACAGAACGCTCACAAACGGCGTGTCGTCAGAGTGAAGGGGCGTCGCGGATGCTGCTAGAAGTCGTCGTCGAAGGAGACCGAACCCTCGACGGCGACCTGATAGGCGGACGCCCGGCGCTCGAAGAAGTTGGTCAGCTCCTGGACGTTCTGCAGCTCCATGAAGGAGAACGGGTTCTCCGAGCCGTAGACCGGCGCGAAGCCGAGCCGCTGCAGCCGCTGGTCCGCGACGCACTGCAGATACTCGCGCATCGACGCGGTGTTCATGCCCGGCAGGCCGTCACCGCACAGGTCACGGCCGAACTGCAGCTCCGCCTCGACGGCCTCCTTGAGCATCTCGGTGACCTGCTGCTCCAGCTTGTCGTCGAACAGGTCGGGCTCCTCCTGGCGGACGGTGTCCACCACGGAGAACGCGAACTCCATGTGCATGGACTCGTCGCGGAAGACCCAGTTGGTGCCGGTCGCCAGCCCGTGCAGCAGCCCGCGCGAGCGGAACCAGTACACGTACGCGAAGGCGCCGTAGAAGAACAGCCCCTCGATGCAGGCCGCGAAGCAGATCAGATTGAGCAGGAACCGGCGCCGGTCGGCCCGGGACTCCAGCCGGTCGATGCTCTCGACCGAGTCCATCCACTTGAAGCAGAACTCCGCCTTCTCGCGGATCGACGGGATGTTCTCCACCGCCGCGAAGGCCGCGGCGCGGTCGTCCGGGTCGGGCAGGTAGGTGTCCAGCAGCGTCAGATAGAACTGGACGTGCACGGCCTCCTCGAAGAGCTGACGGCTCAGGTACAGCCGCGCCTCGGGGGAGTTGATGTGCTTGTACAGCGTCAGCACCAGGTTGTTGGCGACGATCGAGTCGCCGGTCGCGAAGAACGCCACCAGCCGGCCGATCATGTGCTGCTCACCCGGCGAGAGCTTGGCGAGGTCGGCGACGTCCGAGTGGAGGTCGACCTCCTCCACGGTCCAGGTGTTCTTGATGGCGTCTCGGTAGCGGTCGTAGAACTCCGGGTACCGCATCGGACGCAGCGTCAGCTCGAAGCCCGGGTCGAGGAGGTTCTTCTCACCGGTGGTGGCGGTGTGCGCGGCGGAGGCGTTGGGGGTCTCGGTAGTCATTACTGGCAGGCCTCGCAGGACTCGGGGTTTTCCAGGGAGCAGGCGACCGCCTCGGGGTCGGTGGCCTGCTGCGGTACGGGGGCGGCGGCGGCCGAGGTGCCGCGCGCCGACTGGGCGATCCGGGTCGCCGGCCGCGAACGCAGGTAGTACGTCGTCTTGATGCCGCGCTTCCAGGCGTAGGCGTACATCGAGCTGAGCTTGCCGATGGTCGGCGAGGCCATGAAGAGGTTCAGCGACTGGCTCTGGTCGAGGTAGGGCGTACGGGCCGCGGCCATGTCGATCAGGGCGCGCTGCGGGATCTCCCAGGCGGTGCGGTACAGCGCCCGGACCTCCTCCGGGATCCACTCGACGTCCTGCACCGAGCCGTTGGCCTCGCGCAGCGCGTCCCGGGTCCGCGCGTCCCACAGCCCCAGCGCCTTGAGCTCCTCAATCAGATACGCGTTGACCTGAAGGAACTCGCCGGACAGCGTTTCGCGCTTGAAGAGGTTGGAGACCTGCGGCTCGATGCACTCGTACACGCCCGCGATCGAGGCGATGGTCGCGGTCGGCGCGATCGCCAGCAGCAGCGAGTTACGCATCCCGGTCGCGGCGATACGGGTACGCAGCGCCGCCCAGCGGTCCGCCCAGCGGGGCTCGGCGTTGGGGTAGTGGTCGGGGTGCAGCACACCGCGCGCCGTACGCGTCGCGGACCAGGCCTCGTGCGGGCCGTGCCGCTCGGCGAGGTCGGCGGACGCCTCGTAGGCGGCGAGCATGATCCGCTCGGAAATACGGGTCGACAGCTCCTGCGCCTCGGGCGAGTCGAAGGGCAGCCGCAGCCGGAAGAACACGTCCTGCAGGCCCATCAGGCCCAGACCGACCGGGCGCCAGCGGGAGTTGGACGCCCCGGCCTGCTCGGTCGGGTAGAAGTTGATGTCCACGACCCGGTCGAGGAAGGTGACGGCCGTACGGACCGTGGCGTCCAGCCGCTCCCAGTCCATCTCGCCGTGCTCACCCAGGTGCGCCGCGAGGTTGACCGACCCCAGGTTGCAGACCGCGGTCTCCCCGTCGTTGGTCACCTCCAGGATCTCCGTGCAGAGGTTGGAGGAGTGTACGACCTGGCCGGGCTCGGCGGTCTGGTTGGCGGTGCGGTTGGCGGCGTCCTTGAACGTCATCCAGCCGTTGCCGGTCTGCGCCAGGGTGCGCATCATGCGGGAGTACAGCACCCGGGCGGGGATCTGCTTGATCGCCCGGCCGTCGGCCTCCAGCTTGCGGTAGGCGGCGTCGAACGCGTCGCCCCACAGGTCCACCAGCTCCGGGGCGTCCGAGGGCGAGAACAGCGACCAGTCGGCGTCCGCCTCCACCCGGCGCATGAACTCGTCCGGGATCCAGTGGGCGATGTTCAGGTTGTGCGTCCGGCGCGCCTCCTCACCGGTGTTGTCCCGCAGCTCCAGAAACTCCTCGATGTCCGCGTGCCAGGTCTCCAGGTAGACGCAGGCGGCGCCCTTGCGCCGGCCGCCCTGGTTCACGGCCGCGACCGAGGCGTCCAGGGTGCGCAGGAACGGCACGATGCCGTTGGAGTGCCCGTTGGTGCCGCGGATCAGCGAACCGCGGGCGCGGATACGGGAGTACGACAGGCCGATGCCGCCCGCGTGCTTCGAGAGCCGCGCGACCTGGTGGTAGCGGTCGTAGATCGAGTCCAGCTCGTCCAGCGGCGAGTCCAGCAGGTAGCAGGACGACATCTGCGGGTGGCGGGTGCCGGAGTTGAAGAGGGTGGGGGAGGAGGGCAGGTACGACAGCGAGCTGGTGAGGCGGTAGAGCTCGGCGACGTCGTCCAGCGCGCGCTCGCTGCCCTCCTCGGAATCAGCAGTCTCGGCGAGACCGCAGGCCACCCGGAGCAGGAAGTGCTGCGGGGTCTCGATGACCTGACGGGTGGTGGGGTGCCGCAGCAGGTAGCGCGAGTGCAGGGTGCGCAGCCCGAAGTACCCGAAGCGGTCGTCGGCGCCGTCGGCCAGCGCCCGGTCCACCAGCGCGTCCAGCCGGGCGGCGTGGGCCCGTACGAACTCCGCGGTCTCGTCGGCGATCAGCCCCTCACGGTGGCCGGTCTCGACGGAGGCGGAGAAGGCGACGGCTCCCTGTCCGGCCGCCTCTTCCGCGATGGCGAGGGTGAGCAGCCGCGCCGCGAGCTTGGAGTACTGCGGCTCGTCGCCGATCAGACCGGCCGCGGCATCGGTGGCCAGCGACCGCAGTTCGGCCGCGTCGGAGCCGGCGTGCCGGCCGCGCAGGGCGGCGGCGGCCACCTTGCCGGGGTCGGTCGCGGTCAGGTCCTCGGTCAGCTCGGTCAGGGTGCGCAGCAGGGCGGTACCCGGACCGTCCTCGCCCGGTGCGTCCTCGGCGGCACCGGGAGGCGTGGCCACCGCGGGCGGTACGACCTCGGCGTCTGACGCGGGCTCCGTTGGCGCGATGGTCACGCGATGCTCTCCCTCACACAGCGGGGGCCGGGAGGGGCGGACGCGACGGGCGCACGCGGGCATGCGGCACCCCCTGACGGCAGGGGTGCGCGGACCACACCACGCGGCGTCCACCGGCCCAACCCTCGGGGCCCGGACGTATCGACGCCCACACCCATGGCGGTGCGGACGTACTGTCGGCAGGTCCTCGGACTACACGGGCGCGCGCCCAGGGCCGGGATCCCACCGGCCGAACGCGCTCCTACACCGTTGCGGGACAGTTCCGGATTCCCACCGGATTCCCCTGCGACGACAGCGAGGACGAGCATACATGTGGTGGTGGCCCATCAGACGCACCCCCATATCTAGTGTGTCGTGCGTCATCACGCAGTGGCTGTCAGTGGCCTCGGCTATGGTCGGTTGCACGTTCTCTGCTCCGTCCCGTGGAAGAAGGAGAAGGCCCCATGACCGCGCTCGCCGACCGGCCGCCGCACATCATGGAGACCGAGCAGCTGAAGGACTGGGTGGGCTGAAGGGCGAACGTCAACGGGCCGCCGTGCTCCCGGAGGAACGCGGCGGCCCGTGAAGGTGCGGCAGCGGGTGGCTCAGTGCCCGGCCGGTGCCCCCGCCGTCGCCGGGGGCAGCTCGGTGGTGACGCCCTTGTCGCCGGCGTCGGCGGTGTAGTCGGCGGGGCTGGTCTCGTCGATGCCCTCGGGGGCCTTGGCGGCCTTCAGGGCGAAGGTGAGGACGACGGTGACCACGACGTTCAAGACGAAGGCGGTCAGGCCGATGTAGCCGATCTCACCGATACCGGGGATCTCCGCGCTGGAGCCGCCGAAGTGCTTCTGGGTCGGGCTGGCGACGCCGTACGCCGCGAGCGTGCCGTAGAGCATGCCGACCGCCCAGCCGGTCAGCAGCGCCCAGCGGTGGAACCAGCGGGTGAACAGCCCGCCGACCAGCGACGGCATGGTCTGCAGGATCCAGATGCCGCCCAGCAGCTGGAAGTTGATCGCGACGGTCTTGTCCATGGTGAGGACAAAGACCAGCGCGCCGACCTTCACCAGCAGCGACACCAGCTTGGCGACCTTGTGCTCCTGCTCGGGAGTGGCGCCCGGCTTGAGGAAGTCCTTGTAGACGTTGCGGGTGAAGAGGTTGGCCGCGGCGATCGACATGATGGCCGCGGGCACCAGCGCACCGATACCGATCGCGGCGAACGCCACACCGGAGAACCAGCTCGGGAACATGTCCTCGAACAGCTGCGGGATGGCCAGCTGCGGGTTGCCCTGGATGTCCGTACCGGCCTTGATCGCCATGAAGCCGAGCAGCGCCAGCAGGCCCAGCATGAGGGAGTACAGCGGCAGGATCGTGGTGTTGCGCCGGATCACATTGCGGCTGCGGGAGGACAGCGTCGCGGTGATCGAGTGCGGGTACATGAACAGCGCCAGCGCCGAACCGAGCGCCAGAGTCGCATACGCCCACTGGGCGTTGGGCCCGCTGACCAGCTCACCGCGCGGCTTGCCGGGGACGGCACCGGGCTCGGAGAGCGCCTTGCCGGCCGTGTCGAAGATCGCGTCGAAGCCGCCCAGCTTGATCGGGATGTAGATGATCGCCACGGCGATGACCAGGTAGATCAGCCCGTCCTTGACGAAGGCGATCAGCGCCGGTGCGCGCAGCCCGGAGGAGTAGGTGTAGGCGGCCAGCACGGCGAAGGCGATCAGCAGCGGCAGGTCCTTGACGAACCAGTTGGTGTTTTCACCGCCGCCGATGCCCATCACGTCCAGGACGGCCTGGATGCCGACGAGTTGGAGGGCGATGTACGGCATCGTGGCCAGGATGCCGGTGAGCGCCACGGCCAGCGACAGGCCCTTGGAGCCGAAGCGGCCGCGGACGAAGTCGGAGGTGGTGACGTACCCGTGCTTGTGCGAGACCGACCACAGGCGGGGGAGGAAGGTGAAGATCAGCGGGTAGACCAGGATCGTGTACGGCACGGCGAAGAAGCCGGCCGCACCCGCCGCGTAGATCGCCGCCGGGACGGCCACGAACGTGTAAGCGGTGTAGAGGTCGCCGCCCAGCAGGAACCAGGTGATCCAGGTGCCGAAGCTGCGGCCGCCCAGGCCCCATTCGTCGAGGTTGGCGGACTCCTCGGCCTTGCGCCAGCGGGCGGCCAGGAAGCCCATGACCGTCACGGCCAGGAAGAAGAAGACGAAGACGGCCAGTGCGACGCCGTTGACGCCCTGGGTCTGGGAAGCGGCGAGAGCGTCCGGTGCGCTCATGGCGGGAGTCACTGGGCCGCACCACCCTTACGGGCGCGCTGTTCACGCTGCACGAGCTTGTACGCGAGGGTGGTGAGCGCGGTCGAGATCAGCACCCACAGCATCTGGTACCAGTAGAAGAACGGGATCCCGATGAGCGTCGGCTCGACCCTGGCGTACGAGCTTACCCAGAGCATCGCCACGAAGGGCGCGATCAGGCAGATCCCGGCCACCACGCGCGTGGGCGTGACGACCTGTCTGCGGTCCGGTGATGCGGCTGACTGGGTCATGACCCTGGCTCCGTCCCTGGCTGTCTCCTGATGCGATGGGCTGGAAATCTATGGCAGGGCAGTGGCACGCGTCACTAGCTGTCCGCATATCGGTATCAAGAAGCCACCCGGGCGCGACCTGCGCCGCGGGGTCTCCGGGGCGGATCCGGCGGCGGCAGGGCAGGAGGAAAACCGGGCAGGGAAACGGGAAAACCGGGCAGGGGACGGGGAGTCCGGACGGAGAACGGGGAGAGCCGGGCGGAGCACGCCCGCCCGGCTCTCCCCGGCAGCGCGTCAGTCCGTGGGGCGCCGCAGCCGGGCGACGAACTTGTAACGGTCCCCTCGGTAGACCGAGCGCACCCACTCCACCGGCCCGCCCTGCGCATCGAGCGAGTGCCGCGAGAGCATCAGCATCGGCAGTCCGACATCCGTCCCCAGCAGACCGGCCTCGCGCGGGGTGGCCAGCGAGGTCTCGATGGTCTCCTCGGCCTCCGCCAGACGGACGTCGTACACCTCGGCCAGCGCGGTGTAGAGGGAGGTGTACTTCACGAGGCTCCGGCGCAGCGCGGGGAAGCGCTTCGCCGACAGATGGGTGGTTTCGATGGCCATCGGCTCACCACTGGCCAGCCGCAGCCGTTCGATACGCAGCACCCGGCCGCCGGTGGCGATGTCCAGCAGCCCGGCGAGCCGGTCGTCCGCCGTGACATAGCCGATGTCGAGCAGCTGGGAGGTCGGCTCCAGGCCCTGGGCCCGCATGTCCTCCGTATAGGAGGTCAGCTGCAGGGCCTGGGAAACCTTGGGCTTGGCGACGAAGGTCCCCTTGCCCTGGATGCGTTCCAGCCGGCCCTCGACGACCAGTTCCTGCAGGGCCTGACGCACCGTCGTCCGCGAGGTGTCGAACTCCGCGGCGAGGGTGCGCTCGGGCGGGACCGGGGAGCCGGGCGGCAGGGTCTCGGTGATGTCCAGCAAGTGCCGCTTGAGCCGGTAGTACTTGGGCACCCGTGCGGTCCGTGTGCCGCCGCTCTCGGTACCGCTGCCCCCGTCCGTGTCCATGACCCGCCTCTCCGACTCCTGTCGTGCTGCCGTCACCGGCGCCTCCGTACGTAGCGGCTCACATCGTGGCACGGGTCGCTTTCCCGTGCCCCTTTACCGGCCCCGGCCCGCCGCATGTCGGTCCGGTTATGGACCTGACAGCGACTCTTGTGCACCCTTGACACCCCTAAAGGTCTAGGCCAAGCTGCGGGCGCTGGTCTAAACCATTAAAGACCACATGCCTGGCCTTTGGGGGGGGAGAGCGCAATGAAGCGTGGGCGCAAAGCGGCGACGGCGGTCGCGGGAAAGGGGAGAGGAAAGGGGGCCGCCGCTTGCGGCTCTCCCGGCTCCGGACCCGGTTCAGGGACGACCGGGTGCGACCATGGACCCGCCGCCTCGATCTGCGCCGTCCCGACCCTGGTCCGCTTCCTGTTCCTGCCACGCACGTTCCTGCCACGCACGTTCCTGCCACGCACGTTCCTGCCACGCACGTTCCTGCCACGCAAGGCGGTCGGCGGTCTCACCTCCGGCGCAGTGAAGGGATAACGCAGCTCATGACGCCTCTCGTACGCTCCGCAGGCTCGGCCGACACCCTCACCCGCGATGCCCTCGCCGTCCTCCAGCCCGGCTTCACCGGCACCACCGCGCCCGACTGGCTGCTGCGCCGGCTCGGCGAGGGCCTGGTCTCGGTCGGTCTCTTCGGCCGCAATGTCGACGGTCCGGAACAACTCGCCGCACTTACCGACCGGTTGCGCGCCGAACGCGGGGAGCTGATCGTCGCCATCGACGAGGAGGGCGGCGATGTCACCCGCCTCGAAGTGCGCGGCGGCTCCTCCTTCCCCGGCAACCATGCGCTCGGCGCCGTCGACGACACCGCCCTCACCCGCGCGGTGGCCCGCGAACTCGGCCGCCGGCTGGCCGACTGCGGTATCACCCTCAACTGGGCCCCCTCCGCCGACGTCAACTCCAACCCCGGCAACCCGGTCATCGGCGTCCGCTCCTTCGGCGCCGATCCGCGACTGGTCGCCCGGCACACCGCCGCCTATGTCGAGGGCCTGCAGTCCGCGGGCGTCGCCGCCTGCACCAAGCACTTCCCCGGCCACGGCGACACCGCCGTCGACTCCCACCACGATCTGCCGCGTATCGCCGCCGATCTGCCCACCCTCCAGGCACGCGAACTCGTGCCGTTCCGCGCCGCCATCGCCGCCGGCACCCGGGCCGTGATGAGCGCCCACATCCTGCTGCCCGCGCTGGACGGCGAGCACCCGGCCACACTCAGCCCCGCCGCGCTGCACGGTCTGCTGCGCGCCCCCGAAGCCGACGGTGGCCTCGGCTTCGATGGGCTGATCATCACCGACGGCATGGAGATGCAGGCCATCTCCGCCACCTACGGCATCGAGCGCGGCAGCGTCCTGGCCCTCGCAGCCGGCGCCGACGCCCTCTGCGTGGGCGGCGGTCTGGCCGACGAGGACATCGTGCTCCGACTGCGCGACGCCTTGGTACGGGCCGTCCATAACGGCGAACTGCCGGAGCACCGCCTCGCCGACGCCGCAGCCCGGGTACGCGCCTTGGCGGACGGGAACCGGAGCGCGGGGGAGGGGACGTTCCAAGGCAGGGCCGAGGGCCCCGCGCCCGCCCCCGGTATCGGCCTCACCGCGGCGCGGCGTGCCCTGCGCCTCACCGCCGCAGGACCGTACCGGCCTCTCACCGAACCCGCCTACGTCGCCGCCTTCACCCCCCTCGCCAACATCGCCGTGGGCGACGCGACACCCTGGGGCGTCGCCGCCGAACTGGCCCGTCTCCTCCCGGGCACCGAGACCGCCACCTGTACCGGCGAGGCCGCCGCCGCAGCCGGTACCGCAGCGCTGGTCGACGGCCTGCTCACGGCGGCCGCCGGCCGCCGCTTCGTCGCCGTCGTCCGCGACGTCCACCGTCACCCCTGGATGGCCGACGCGCTCCAGAGCCTCCTCGCCGCCCGCCCCGACACCGCGGTCGTCGAAATGGGCGTCCCCCAGGCCCCGCCCCAAGGCGCGCTCCACATCGCCACCCATGGCGCCGCCCGAGTCTGCGCCCAGGCCGCCGCCGAGGCCCTCACCGGCCGCGGCCCGTCGCCCGACGAGTGATCACGCCTGCCCTAAATCCCCTGCCACTCCGGCTTTGCCGCGTACGTGGCACGGAAGTAGTCGGCGAGCTTCAGCTTGGCGGCTGCGGCCTCGTCCACGACGACCGTCGCATGCGGGTGGAGCTGTAGCGCCGAGGCCGGGACCAGCGCGGCGACCGGGCCCTCAACGGCATGGGCCACCGCGTCGGCCTTGCCCTCGCCGGTGGCGAGCAGCACCAGATGGCGGGCCTCCAGGATGGTGCCGATGCCCTGGGTGATGACGTGGTGCGGCACCTCGTCGAGGCTGTCGAAGAACCGGGCGTTGTCCTCCCGGGTCTGCTGGGTCAGCGTCTTGATGCGGGTACGCGAAGCGAGCGACGAGCAGGGCTCGTTGAAGCCGATATGTCCGTCCGTGCCGATACCGAGCAGCTGGAGGTCCACCCCGCCCGCCTCGCGCAGCGCACGGTCGTACGCCGCGCAGGCGGCCGGTACATCCTCGGCCGCACCATCGGGCCCCATGAAGGACTCCGCGCCGAGACCGAGCGGTTCGACCACCTCACGCAGGACCACCGAACGGTAGGACTCGGGGTGCCCGGTCGGCAGCCCGACGTACTCGTCGAGCTGGCAGATGCGGGCCCGTGAGGCGTCCACCGCGCCGGCCCGGACCTTCGCCGCCAGCGCCTGGTAAATCGGCAACGGGGTGGAGCCGGTGGCCACACCGAGCAGTGCGTCGGGCTTACGGCGCACCAGGGTGACGATGGCCTCCGCGATCAGCTCGCCGCCCGCCACGGCATCCGGAACGATGACAACTTCCACGCTTGGCCTGCCGTTCTGGAGATGATCCATGTGGTATAGACCAATCTAGCAGAGCGCGGCCCACGGAACCCGTCGGCGCCACCGCAGGGCCGGTCACGTTTTCCGCCGCCCGCGGCACCTCTGGCGGGGCGGAGCGGACGGAGCTGGAGGCGGTCGCCGAGCCGGCGCTCAAGGCGTGGCCGCGGAAGACGGGCGGCGAGGTGTGCTGAAGACCCCCGGAAGCACCCGCGGGCCGCGGCGCCAGGACAGGACCCTCAACCTGTCCGGCACCGCAGCCCGGAGCTGACATCGGCCGGTCCCGCTTCTCGGGCGGGCGGCGCCCCTGTGTGCGGTAGGGGTGCATCCCGTCCTGGGACCGGTCGATCAGAGACCTCGGCGCAGTCAGGGCAGAGAGCGCTTTCGGTCTCGTTCCGCTCTCCTGTGCGGGGAGGGCGGAGGTCTGTGCTGAATTCTGGACTAGACCATTCTTACTTGTCCATGCCCGTGCGGAGACAACAGCTACACCGTACGCCGGTAGGCTCCAAGACGTGCCCTCCATGAACGATCTCGTACGCCAGCACACCACTCTGAGCGACACCGACCTTGAGTGGCTCCATCTGCTGGTCTCGGAGTGGCAGCTGCTCTCCGACCTCTCCTTCGCCGATCTCGTGCTGTGGGTCCCCACCCTCGACGGCACCCGCTATGTATCGGTGGCCCAGATGCGGCCCAATACGGGGCCCACGTCCTACCAGGACGACATGGTCGGCCATCTCGTTCCCCGGGGCCGCCGTCCGATGCTGGACTCCGCCCTGGACGAGGGCCGCATCGTGCGCGAGGGCGACCCGGAGTGGCGGGAGGAGGTGCCGGTACGGGTCGAGTCCATCCCGGTGCGCCGCGAGGGCCGGGTGCTCGGTGTGATCGCCCGCAACACCAATCTGCTGACCGTCCGCACCCCGAGCCGGCTGGAGCTCACCTACCTCCAGAGCGCCTCGGACCTCGCTCAGATGATCGCCGCCGGATCGTTTCCCTTCCCCGGCCAGCAGGTCGACATGGACGCCTCGCCGCGCGCCGGTGACGGACTGATCCGGCTCGACGCGGACGGTGTCGTCCAGTACGCCAGCCCCAATGCGCTCTCCGCCTACCACCGGCTCGGTCTCGCCGCCGACCTGGTGGGCCACCACCTGGGCCAGGCCACCGCCGAACTGGCGCCCGCCCGCGGCCCGGTGGACGAGGCGCTGGTCAAGCTCGCCAGTGGGTGGGCCCCCAGGGAGTTCGAGGTCGAGGGCGAGGACGGCGTCATCCAGTTGCGCGCCATTCCGCTCAAGCCCAAGGGGACCCACATCGGTTCACTGGTCCTGCTGCGCGATGTGACCGAACTGCGGCGCCGTGAGCGGGAGCTGATCACCAAGGACGCCACCATCCGGGAGATCCACCACCGGGTGAAGAACAATCTGCAGACGGTCGCCGCGCTGCTGCGGCTGCAGTCCCGCCGGATGGATTCCGAACAGGGCCGTGAAGCGCTCAACGAGGCGGTCCGCAGGGTCGGTTCGATCGCGATCGTGCACGAGACGCTGTCCCAGACCCTCGATGAACGGGTCGAGTTCGACGAGATCGCGGACCGGGTGCTGGCCATGGTCGCGGAGATCTCCCCGGGCAAGGTGACCACCGGCCGCACCGGGCGCTTCGGCATCCTGGACGCCGAGGTGGCCACCCCGCTGTCGATGGTGCTCACCGAGGTGCTGCAGAACGCCCTGGAGCACGCCTTCGACCAAGTGGAGCGGGGCGTGGTCGAGGTCGGCGCGGTGCGCGGCGGCAGTCGTACCGAGCCCCGGCTGCTGGTCACCGTCCAGGACAACGGCCGCGGTCTCCCCGAGGGATTCGATCCGCATCGCGCCGGAAACCTGGGGCTGCAGATCGTACGGACCCTGGTGGAGGGGGAGTTGGGCGGAAAGTTCGACATGGTGCCGGCGCCGGAGCGCGGTACGCAGGTCATCCTCGACATCCCCGTACGGGCCGACGAGTAGCACGGAGACCGGGCACCGGCGACGGTCGGCCGCCGGAGTCGCGGCCCCTAACAGCAGGAAGCCCCGGACCATGCGGTCCGGGGCTCAAAGCTGTTGCGATGCGATAACGACCGGGCTTGTCAGCGCCGGGGATGCATCGGGTGTACTGCGCGCTGCGGCTCGGGGGCCACGGGGCTACTGGCTCAGGCGCTCGCGTTGCGCGCCCGGTTGCGAGCTGCACGGCGCTTCATCGCGCGGCGCTCGTCCTCGCTCAGACCACCCCAGACGCCGGAGTCCTGGCCGGACTCAAGCGCCCACTGCAGGCACTGCTCCATGACGGGGCAGCGGCGGCAGACGGCCTTGGCTTCCTCGATCTGCAGCAGCGCAGGACCGGTGTTGCCGATAGGGAAGAAGAGCTCGGGGTCTTCCTCGCGGCAAACGGCGCGGTGACGCCAGTCCATGGCTGCTCCATCTCCTCGTGATGACGGGATCGTTGCTTGTGAATGTGAACGCTTTCACGAATCCCTCCACAAGGGAAGGCCCGAAATCCAGTCGTGAACTGGCGCGGTCCTGTGGAATGAGGAGGAGGATTCGGGCTCTCAAGGGGGCCGGTAAAGCGGCCGTCCCGATCGCCATGAAGAGACTCGCAAACCTCGGCGGCGGATACAACCCCTTCCGGAAACTTTTTTTTGAATCCTTGGTGTCGCCTAGCTCACAGCCGTCATTCCAGGGGGTGGAAACCAGTCTAAACGTTCGAGTGAAAGGACTTTAGGCCCTACTGCTCACACAATCACACGCAGTGCACGGCGTACGCCTGTGAACGTCACACTCGTACGCAGCCCCAGGTGGTCGCCGTCCATCTGGAAGGGCAGGGGAACCTGCGAATGCAAGGTGAAGTTCGTGAGGTCGTGAAGTGAGAGAGCGTGTTTGCCGTGGGGGCCGCGCTCGGGTGTTGACGCGAGCAACTGGGTCGCATAGCGGGCCACCGCGGACGGTGAGAGCTTGCTCAGTGCGAACAGATCCAGGGCCTTGTCGAACGAGGCGTCGGGGGACGGGTAGATCGGCCGATTGCCCAGGTAGGACCACGGGGCGGTGTTGCAGATTATGGCCAGCGCCAGGTTCTCGACGGTCTCCGCCTCACCCTCGGCGCCGCCCGGACGTTCGAGGGTCAGGACGCCCCGCCGCCGGTTCGCCTCGCCCAGGAACTGCCGTACGACCTGTCGCACATACAGGGCGTGGGTCGAACGCTTGCCGCGTTCGCGCTGCTGCTCGACCCGGCCGACGACGCCGGCGTCGAAACCGAAGCCCGCGCAGAACGTGAACCAGCGTTCCGGCACGCCCTCGTCCTCGCTGCCCGGGGTGCCCGCGGCCAGTCCGAGGCCGATCGTCCGCTCACTGCCGTCGCGCAGCGCGTCCAGGAGGGCGCCGGTGGCCTCGACCACGTCATTGGGGAGGCCGAGCGCGCGGGCGAAGACATTGGTGGAGCCGCCGGGGACGACCGCGAGGCGGGGGTGCGACTCCGGGTCGGGGCCGTTGGCCAGCAGACCGTTGACGACCTCGTTGACCGTGCCGTCGCCGCCCAGTGCCACGACCAGGTCGGTCTCACCGCCCTCGGTGGCCTCCCGGGCGAGATCACGGGCATGCCCGCGGTACTGCGTCTGCGCGACCTCCAGTTTGAGGTCGCTGGCGAGGGCGTGGGTCAGTACCTCACGGGTGCGGGCACTGGTGGTGGTTGCTGCGGGATTGACCACGAGAAGTGCGCGCATATGCAGCAGCGTACCTACCTGCTGGTACCGGCCTCACGCCCCGTCCGGCTCCGGGGCATCCCCGAGGCGGGGACGGGCCGGCGCTACCCTGCTGGGGTGAGCAGTCAGCAGAAGCAGTCCGCGTCCCGAGCCGCCACAGCCCCCGCCGCGGCCGAGCCGACCGGCCCGCGGCCCGCGCGGCTGAGCGCCGCGGCGGCGCTCACCGCGGTCGAAGGGCTCGCGCTGGCCGCCCTCGGCGCCTACATGCTGATCATGGGTCTCGCCGGGGCGCCGGACAGTGCGCAGCAGGCGGAGATGGGCGGGCTCACCGTCCTCGCGCTCGCCGTGCTGCCGCTGGTGGCCGCCCGCGGGCTGTGGCTGCGCCGCCGCTGGAGCCGGGGCCCGTCGCTGATCACCCAGATCGTGGCGCTGCCGGTGGCCTGGACGCTGGTCAAGGGGGGCGGTGCGCTGATCGCGGCCGGTATCGGACTGGCCGTGGCCGCGCTGGTCGTCCTCGTGCTGCTGGTCAACCCGACGGCCACCGAAGCGCTGGGGATCGGGCCGCGCGAGACGCCCTGAGGGCGGTGCGAGGCCCGGATTCCCGCCGGGCGGGTACGGCGGACCAAGGGAACGCGTGAGGGGCGGGGCCTTCGAAGGCCCCGCCCCTCACCCTCTTACGCCGTTCACTCCTCCACGAGCAGCTTGTCGCGCAGCTGGGCCAGGGTGCGGGCCAGGAGACGGGAGACGTGCATCTGGGAGATGCCGACCTCCTGGGCGATCTGCGACTGGGTCATATTGCCGAAGAAGCGCAGCAGCAGGATCTTCTTCTCCCGCGGCGGGAGATCCTCCAGCAGCGGCTTGAGGGACTCCCGGTACTCCACGCCCTCCAGCGCCTCGTCCTCGGCACCGAGGGTGTCGGCGACCGCCGGGGACTCGTCGTCCGTGTCCGGGACGTCCAGGGAGAGCGTGCTGTAGGCGTTGGCGGACTCCAGGCCCTCCAGGACCTCCTCCTCGGAGATCGCCAGATGCTCGGCCAGCTCATGGACCGTGGGCGCCCGGCCGTGCCGCTGGGACAGCTCGGCGGTCGCGGTGGTCAGCGACAGCCGCAGCTCCTGGAGGCGACGCGGGACGCGGACCGCCCATCCCTTGTCGCGGAAGTGCCGCTTGATCTCGCCGACGACGGTGGGGGTGGCGTACGTGGAGAACTCGACGCCGCGGTCCGGGTCGAAGCGGTCGACGGACTTGATCAGGCCGATGGTGGCGACCTGGGTCAGATCGTCGAGCGGCTCGCCGCGGTTGCGGAACCGCCGGGCCAGATGCTCGACGAGCGGAAGGTGCATACGGACGAGGGTGTTGCGCAGCTCCGCACGCTCCGGGGAGCCGTCGGGCAGCCCGCGCAGCTCATAGAACATCGCCCGAGCGCCGCTGCGGTCCTGCGGCTCCGGGGAATGCTGCTCTTCCTGCACCGTGTCGTCGGGGGCCGGCGCCTCGTGCTGCTGCGCCTGCTGCCCCGGCTGCTCGCTCTGCTCCATGTGGTCCGCCCGCTCTGCCTGCTCCGCCGCGTCCAACCGGCCGCCGTGGTCGTCTACGCCCACCGGATGCGGCCGGGCCTGCTGCTCGGGGATGGTCGCACTGGACGCCATCCGCCCGCCGCGTTCGAGATCTTTCACGGGGCCCCCTGTTCGGTCATGACGGTCCGGGACCGGCGCCGCGCTCCTTGTACAGACTGATGGTGACCGTTTGGTCCTCGGCGACGGTGGAATCGACCTTGCCGGCGAGTGCGGAGAGCACCGTCCAGGCGAAGGTGTCGCGCTCCGGGGCGCGGCCGTCGGTCGTCGGCGCCGACACGGTGACCTGCAGTGCGTCGTCGATGAGGCGGAAGACGCAGCTCAGCACACTGCCGGGGACGGCCTGTTGCAGAAGGATCGCGCACGCCTCGTCGACCGCGATACGCAGATCCTCGATCTCGTCGAGGGTGAAGTCCAAGCGGGCTGCGAGCCCGGCCGTGGCCGTACGCAGCACCGACAGATAGGCACCCGCAGCGGGCAGACGGACTTCCACGAAGTCCTGAGTCCCGGGCTCGCCTGCGATCTGGGACACCCTCACCTCCAAGGTGGCACAAGCTGGTTGAGCTGGAATACGCGATATGTGCGTTGTTCGGGATATTCGCGCCGGACTTTCTCCCCTCGGGTGAAAGGAGAACGATTCGGCGCGACACATGGTTCGGCTGTGACGCTATCGCGATCTGTGGGCCGGTGTCGCCCGGAAGGACCACCACTGCCGTCCGCGCGGAAATCCGGCCCCGGGTCGCCCGGCACCCTCGCTGTCACTGATTGTAAATCCACGGGTACGGATAGTGGCTAGAGGTGTGCACCGTCAAATCGATACCGATTACGCTGCGTTGACTCGCGAAGTGTCCGCGAGGTTGTGCAGTGCCTTTCCAGTGAGCCGGAAGACCGTCCATTCGTCCATGGGCTGTGCTCCGATCGACCGGTAAAAACCGATGGACGGTTCATTCCAATCCAGGACTGACCACTCGAAACGCTCATAGCCGCGCGCCACGCAGATCTCCGCGAGGGCGCCGAGCAGTGCCTTGCCGTGCCCGCCGCCGCGCGCCTCGGGGCGGACGTACAGGTCCTCCAGATAGACACCGTGTGTGCCCGTCCACGTCGAGAAGTTCCGGAACCACAGGGCAAAGCCCACCGGGTCGTCGCCGTCCTCCGCGATCAGCGCGAAGGCGGCCGGCTGCGGGCCGAAGAGCGCCTCCGTCAGCTGCGGCTCGGTGGCCTGCGCGGCCTCGGGGGCACGCTCGTACGCGGCCAGCTCGCCGATCATGGCCAGGATGACGGGGACATCGCCGGGGGTCGCTTCGCGGATCATGTCTGAAGGTTAAACGGACACCGCTGATCGCTTCACACCAGTTTCTGATCGGTGAAGCACCAGCGCCAGGAGTCACCCGGCTCGAACGTCCGCATCACGGGATGGCCGGTCTCCTCGAAGTGCCGCGTCGCATGCCGGAACGGCGAGGAGTCGCAGCAGCCGACATGGCCGCAGACCAGGCACAGCCGTAGTTGTACGGGGTGGCTGCCGACGGCCAGGCACTCCAGACAGGTGGAGCTCTGCGGTGCCGGTTCGGGGCGCGGCAATTCGGCAACGTGCGTGCACTCGCTCATGATGGCCAGGTTAGATCGCCGGGATGCTCGGTGAAGGGTACGGGGACGGGACGGGCCGATGGCTGTCATGCCGCTGTTTTTGCTGGTCGCGGGGAGCGCGGCGGTTGCCGGGCTGGCGCGCCGCACACCGGTCCCCGCGCCGCTGCTCCTGGTGACGGCGGGACTCGCGGCCTCCTACATCCCCGGCATCCCCGACTACACCCTCGATCCGCATATCGTGCTGCCGCTGCTGCTGCCCCCTCTGCTGCACACCGCGGCGCTGGACAGCTCGTATCTGGGGCTGCGGGCCAATCTGCGGCCGGTGGCGCTGCTGTCGGTCGGGTATGTGCTGTTCGCGACGTTCGTGGTCGGCTATGCGGCCTATCTCGTCATCCCGGGCCTGCCGCTGACCGCCGCGCTCGTCCTGGGGGCCGTCGTCGCCCCACCCGACGCCGTCGCGGCCACCGCCATCGCCCGCAAACTCGGGCTGCCGCACCGGATCACCACGATCCTGCAGGGCGAATCGCTGTTCAACGACGCCACCGCGATCACCGCGTACAAGGTCCTGGTTGCCGTGGCCCTCGGGACCGGCGCCTCCTGGGGCGACGGGGTCAAGGAGTTCGCCATCGCGTCCCTGGGCGGCATCGGCATCGGGCTCCTCCTGATGGTGCCGCTGCACTGGCTGCGCGTCCGGCTGCGGGAGTCGGCGCTGCTGGAGAACACCCTGTCGCTGCTCATCCCGTTCGTCGCCTACGCCGCCGCCGAGCAGCTGCACGCCTCCGGGGTGCTCGCCGTCGTCGTGGTCGGCCTCTACCTGGGGCACCGCTCCTGGCAGGTCGACTTCGAGACCCGGCTCCAGGAGGACGCCGTCTGGAAGATGGTCTCCTTCATCCTGGAGTCCGCGGTCTTCGCGCTGATCGGGCTGCAGCTGCCGGTCGTGGTGCGCGGGCTCGGGGCGTTCACCGGTACCCAGGCCCTCTGGTACGCGGCCGTGATGTTCGTCGTCGTGGTGCTGTCGCGGTTCGTATGGGTCTTTCCCGCGACGTTTCTGCCGCGGCTGCTGTCGGCCCGGATCCGTACCCGGGAACCGGAAGTCACCTGGACCGCACCGGTCATCGTCGGCTGGGCCGGGATGCGCGGGGTGGTCTCGCTGGCCATCGCGTTCTCCATCCCGACCGCCCTGCACGGCGGCGCGTCCTTCCCGGCGCGCAACCTCGTGCTCTTCCTGACCTTCACCACCGTCATCGCCACCCTCGTCATCCAGGGGCTGACGCTGCCGGCCCTGATCCACGCGCTGAAGCTGCCCGGCCGGGATGCCCAGGCCGAGACGCTCGCCGAGGCCGAGGCCCAGAACGAGGCCTCGCGGGCCGCCGAGGAGCGCCTGGAAGCGCTGCTCCAGGACCCGCGCAACGCCCTTCCGGGCCCCCTCGTCGACCGTTTGCGCAGCGTCTTGGAGCGCCGCCGCAACTCCGTGTGGGAACGGCTCGGCGCGGCCAACGAGGTCACCGGCGAGTCCGCCGACGAGACCTACCGGCGGCTGGCCCGGGAGATGATCGAGGCCGAGCGCCGGGTGTTCGTCCGGCTGCGGGACGACGGGCGGATCGACGACGAGATGCTGCGGACGCTGCTGCGCAGGCTGGACCTGGAGGAGGCCACGGCGTATCGGGAGAGTGCGTCTTAGGGAGGCAGCTGGTGGGGCGTCTCAGGACGCTCAGGGCGTGCCGGTGATCACGGCGACCACGGTGCTGCCGGGGGCGAAGGCGCCTTCCTCGGCCAGCGTCGTCAGCCCGTACAGCAGCTTGGCGACATAGATCCGCTCCAGTGGCAGCCCGTGCCGGTCCTCAAACGCGTCCGCGAAGGCGTCGAGTTCCGGGGTGCGGCGGGCGTATCCGCCGCAGTGGAAGCGGTCCTCCAGCCGCCAGTCGCCGCGCGGTCCGCCGAACGCCGCGCGCTGCAGCTCCTCGACCGCCTCCTGGAGGAAGTGCGGCCGGCCGCCCTTCAATACGGGGAAGCCCAGGGCGTGCTGCCCCGGCCCCAGCCCCGCGGCGAGTCCGGCGAGCGTGCCGCCCGTTCCGCAGGCCACCGCGACCGTGTCCGCGGCCCCGCGCAGCTCCCGGCCCAGCTCCGTACAGCCCTGTGCGGCAAGGGCGTTGCTGCCGCCCTCCGGTATGAGGCGGAAGGCCCCGAAGCGGTCGTGCAGCTCGGCGAGGACGTCCGGGTCGGCCCGCCGGCGGTAGCGGGCCCGGTCGATGAAGTGCAGCCGCATCCCGTCGGCGGCGCAGCGGGCCAGCGACCAGTTGAGCGGTGCGTCGGCCAGCTCGTCACCGCGGACCACGCCGACGGTGGCGAAGCCGAGCAGCCGCCCGGCCGCTGCGGTGGCCCGCAGATGGTTGGAGTACGCGCCACCGAAGGTCAGCAGCGCCCGCTCACCCGCGGCGGCCGCGGCCCGCAGATTCGGCGCCAGCTTCCGCCATTTATTGCCCGGAAGCTCCGGGTGAATCAGATCGTCCCGCTTGAGCAGCAGCCGCACCCCGCGGCGCGCGAACGGCGCGTCCTCGATCTCCTGGAGGGGGGAGGGAAGACGGGGACGCAGGGTACGCGGGTCCGGTGGCGGGGCGGGGTTGGTGCTGGTCACGCGGTTCATTGTCGCGTGTGTGGGGGGCGAGTGGGTTCGTTCCGTGCCCGGCCCCCGACGGGCGGAACAGCGGGCCGTCCGTCGGCCCGTGTTCTGCCCGTCAGGGCCTGTGCAGGTGCGTTCAGTCGTGCAGGAAGGCGTCGCCGTGGGCGTTCACGTGCGCCTCCAGTGTGTTGAGTGCGTCCTGAGTCGCCTCGGGGGAACCGCTGCCTCGCCGTTCGGCGAAGTACGCGGCGCCCAGTTTTCTCAGCAGTTCGGTGCCGGCGCGGTTCTGCTGCACCTCGTCGACCTTCTGCTTGCCCTGTGCCAGCCCCTGCCGTGCCTGCTCTTTGGCGCGGTCGAGAAACCCTGACATGTGCCACCTCCGTGAGGTCCGTGTCGTAAGGGATCAACGGCGCGGACGGCCGTGGGGTTCCCGTGCCAGGCTGGGGCATGTGGGCGAAACGCGCGACATGAAGGGGCCACCCGGCGTATCCGGCGGGTACTGGGAGCGTGCCTCCCGGGTGGGTGGCGCGGTGCTGTGGGCCCGCACCATGCAGTCGTCCGCCCGGCCGGTGTTGCCCGATGGGTGTACGGATCTGATCTGGAGCGGGGGCCGGCTACTGGTGGCGGGGCCGGACACCGGGCCGCAGTCCGTGGACGGTGTGCCGCCCGGTACGCCCTTCGTGGGGCTGCGCTTCGCGCCCGGCCAGGGGCCCGCGGTCTTCGGCGTACCGGCCAGGGAACTGCGCGATCGGCGGGTTCCGTTGGCGGATCTGTGGCTCGCCGGCCCCGTACGGGAGCTGACCGAGCGGCTGGCGGCCGCCGGGGAGGTGGGGGGCGCCGGCCGTGTGGGCCGTCTCCTGGAGGAGGCCGCCGGGGCGCGGCTCCGGGAGGGGAACGGGGAGGACGGGCGGGTCGGGGCCGTTGTCGCGGCGCTCGGGCGTGGGTGTTCCGTAGGCGAGGTCGCCGGGGCCGTCGCGCTCAGCGAACGCCAGCTGCACCGGCTCAGTCTGGACGCGTTCGGTTATGGCCCCAAGACCCTGACCCGGGTGCTCCGACTGGTGCGCGCGCTCGACCTGGCGCGTGCCGGGATGCCCTACGCACAGGTCGCGGCGCGGGCCGGGTACGCGGACCAAGCGCATCTCGCGCGCGAGGTGAAGTCGCTGGCAGGGGCCCCGATGGGGGTGCTGCTCGCCCCGGGTTAGCGTGTCCGTCATGGACTACCAGGCCGTTCTTGAGGAGGTAGCGGCCCATGCCCGGCCGTATGTGCGACAGGGGCGGGTCGCGGACTACATACCGGCGCTGGAACGGGTGTCCGAGGACCGTTTCGGGATCGCGGTGGCGGACATCCACGGCGAGGTGTACGGGGTCGGCGACTGGGAGGTCCCGTTCTCCGTCCAGTCCATCTCCAAAACGTTTTCGCTGGCGCTGGTGATGGCCCAGAGCCACGGCGGCCATGACGACGGGATCTGGCGGCGGGTGGGCCGTGAGCCGTCCGGTACGCCGTTCAACTCGCTGGTCCAGCTGGAGGCGGAGAACGGCATCCCGCGCAACCCGTTCATCAACGCGGGCGCGCTGGTGGTCACCGACCGGCTGCAGACCCTCACCGGTGACGCCAGCACCTCGATGCTGCACTTCCTGCGGGAGGAGAGCGGCAACCCTGACCTCGCCTTCGACCAGGCGGTGGCCGACTCCGAGGCCGAACACGGCGACCGCAATGCCGCCTTGGCGCACTTCATGGCGTCCTTCGGCAACCTGGAGAACCCCGTTCCCAGCGTCATCGAGCACTACTTCTGGCAGTGCTCGATCGAGATGAGCTGCCGGGATCTGGCCGTGGCCGGTGGCTTTCTCGCCCGCCACGGGCTGCGCGCCGACGGCAGCCGGCTGCTGGAGGCCCGCGAGGCCAAGCGGATCAACGCGGTCATGCTGACCTGCGGGACGTACGACGCGGCGGGGGAGTTCGCCTACCGCGTCGGGCTGCCCGCGAAGAGCGGGGTCGGCGGCGGCATCATCGCGGTCATCCCCGGCCGCTGCACACTGTGCGTCTGGAGCCCGGGACTCGACGCCCGCGGCAACTCCGTGGCGGGGGCGGCGGCCTTGGATCACTTCACGACGTTGACGGGGTGGTCGGTCTTCTGAGCGGGGGCGTGGGGGCTTGATTGCTGCTTGGGCGGTGTTCTGACCTGGGACGGGCCGGGGCCCCGCCCCTTGTCCCCGCCGCGGGCCGTTGCCGTTGTGGCCTCCTCACCGCTGCCGCATCGTGGGCGTAGGAGGTGCACCGCCATGGAGCACGAGATGCGCGCTGAGTACGAGGAAGGCGTTCTGCCGCACGCGGACACGCCGGTGAAGATCTGGCACATGGTGCGACTGGACGGCACCACGGCGATGTGCGGACGGGAGCTGCCCCCGGCGGCCGCCACCCAGACGGCCGACGTGTGGGGCACGCCCCAGGGAGAGCCGTTCTGCCACACCTGCGGCGCGCTGTACCTGCGCGAGCATCCCGGGGACATCGGCTAACGGCCAGGAGGGCGTGCCCCGTCCCGCGCTCCTAGGGGAGGGGAGCGAACAGGTCGACCCCGTGGCCGTCCGGGTCCTGTACGACGGCGTAGCGCTGCCCCCAGAAGGCGTCCCACGGTGGCTTCTCGCCCGTGTACCCGGCGTCGGTGAGTTCGGCGTAGAGCTTGTCGACCTCGGCGGGGCCGGCGCACTCGAAGGCCAGCCCCGTGGGGGTGCCGCCCTCCGGCGGGGTCCAGTCCGGGTCGATGGCCCGTGCGGTCGCGTGGCTGTCCCACATCAGCCGCAGACCACCGGGAAGCGATGCCTCGGCGTGCGGGGCGGTGTCCGCGTCGGCGGGGACGTCCAGGCCGAGGCGGCGGTAGAAGGCGAGGGCGGCGGGCATGTCGGCGACGACCATGCCGATGGCCGCGAACCGCGGTACGGAGGGTGTGGCGGGGGTGGGTGAAGTGCTCATACGGCGAGCGTAGGCAGCCCGCCGGACCGCGTCTTGAACGAATCGGACGCGGGCCGGGGGCGTTTACGGGAAGTCCGACGCGGGTCGGGACCGATGCACGGGAATCGGACCTCGGCGCCGCCTCACGGGCAGTGAATGACCTGTCCCGCGTACGAGAGGTTGCCGCCGAAGGCGAACAGCAGCACCGGGGCGCCGGAGGCGATCTCGCGCCGCTCGACGAGCTTGGACAGGGCGAGCGGGACGGAGGCCGCGGAGGTGTTCCCGGAGTCGACCACGTCCTTGGCGACCACCGCGTTGACCGCGCCGATACGCTCCGCGACCGGCTCGATGATCCGCAGATTGGCCTGGTGCAGCACCACCCCGGCGAGATCGGCGGGGGTGATCCCGGAGCGTTCGCACACCGTGCGGGCGATGGCGGGCAGCTGGGTCGTGGCCCAGCGGTAGACGGTCTGGCCCTCCTGCGCGAACCGGGCGGGCTCGCCCTCGATGCGTACCGCGCCGCCCATCTCCGGCACCGAGCCCCACAGCACCGGGCCGATCCCGGGCTCCGGCGCGGCGCCGATCACCGCGGCGCCCGCGCCGTCGCCGACCAGCACACAGGTCGAGCGGTCCGTCCAGTCGACCACGTCGGTGAACTTCTCCGCCCCGATGACAAGGGCATGGGTCGCGGAACCGGCGCGGATGGCGTGGTCGGCGGTGGCCAGCGCATGGGTGAAGCCGGAGCAGACCACGTTGAGGTCCATCGTGGCGGGGGCGGCCAGGCCGAGCCGGGCGGCCACCCGGGCCGCGGTGTTCGGGCTGCGGTCGTGGGCCGTGCAGGTGGCGACCAGCACCAGGTCGATGTCCTGCGGGGCCAGGCCACTGGCGGCCAGGGCCTTGGCCGCGGCGGCCGCCGCCATCGAGTCCACGGTCTCGTCCGGAGCCGCGACATGGCGGGTACGGATGCCCACCCGGCTGCGGATCCAGGCGTCGTCGGTGTCGACGATCTTGGCGAGGTCGTCGTTGGTGAGCACGCCGGAGGGCTGGTAATGGCCGAGAGCCAGGACGCGTGACCCGGTCATGAGTTCCCCTGTACGTGGGTGGGCGGTATGTCCACCAGTCTCACCCCTGGTGCCCGCCGGGCGGCTGCGTGAACTGCCAATGTTCCGTCGCGAGAACTGGAGACACTTGTCAGAACCGGGGAGATGCGGGGGGTGATCGGCAGCGGGGCGGGCAGGGCGCAGGGCCCGTTACGGCACGGGCCGGACACCCTCCACCACGGGCCGGACACCCTCCATCACGGCCCGGACACCCCGCGTCACACCATCGCCCGGAACCGCCGCAGCCGCAGGCTGTTGCCGACGACGAAGACCGAGGAGAAGGCCATCGCGGCACCGGCGATCATCGGGTTGAGCAGTCCGGCGGCGGCCAGCGGCAGCGCCGCGACGTTGTAGCCGAAGGCCCAGAACAGATTGGTCCGGATGGTGCCGAGCGTCGCACGGGCCAGCCGGATGGCGTCCGCCGCGGCGCGCAGATCGCCCCGTACGAGGGTGAGGTCACCGGCCTCGATCGCGGCATCCGTGCCGGTGCCCATCGCCAGCCCGAGGTCCGCGCGGGCCAGCGCGGCCGCGTCGTTGACGCCGTCGCCGACCATGGCGACCGAGCGGCCCTCGGACTGGAGCCGGGCGATCACCGCGACCTTGTCCTCGGGGAGCACCTCGGCGATCACCTCGTCGATCCCGACCTCGGCGGCCACCGCCTTCGCGACGGCCTGGTGGTCGCCGGTCAGCAGGACCGGGGTCAGGCCCAGGGCGCGCAGCCGGCGCACCGCCTCGGCGCTGGTGGGCTTCACCGCGTCGGACACCACGAGCACCGCGCGCACCGCGCCGTCCCAGCCGACGGTGACCGTGGTGCGGCCCTCGGCCTCGGCCGCCTCCTTGGCGGCCGTCAGCTCCGGCGGCAGCACCTGGCCCGCACCGTTCAGCAGCTGCGCGCGGCCCGCCAGGACGGCATGGCCGTCGACCGTTCCCCGCACGCCCAGGCCCGGGACGTTCACGAAGTCCGTCACCGCGGGCAGCGTGGCGCCACGGGACTCGGCCCCGGTGGCGACGGCGCGCGCGACGGGGTGCTCGGAGGCGTGTTCCAGCGCGCCGGCCAGCCGCAGCACCTCCGGCTCCGTCTCTCCGTCGGCGAGGTGGACCCCGGTCAGCGTCATCGCTCCGGTGGTGACCGTGCCGGTCTTGTCCAGGACGACGGTGTCCACCCGCCGGGTCGACTCCAGCACCTCCGGGCCCTTGAGCAGGATGCCGAGCTGGGCGCCGCGTCCGGTACCGACCATCAGCGCGGTCGGGGTGGCCAGCCCCAGGGCGCACGGGCAGGCGATGATCAGGACGGCGACGGCCGCGGTGAAGGCGGTCACCGCGCCGTGCCCGGTGCCGAGCCAGTAGCCGAGGGTGCCCAGGGCGAGCGCGATCACGAGCGGGACGAAGACCGCGGAGATCCGGTCGGCCAGCCGCTGCGCCGCGGCCTTCCCGTTCTGGGCGTCCTCCACCAGCCGCGCCATACGGGCGAGCTGGGTGTCCGCGCCGACCCGGGTGGCCTCGACGACCAGCCGGCCGCCCGCGTTGACGGTGGCGCCGGTGACGGTGTCGCCGGGGGAGACCTCGACGGGCACCGACTCACCGGTGAGCATCGAGGCGTCGACGGCGGAGGCGCCCTCCACCACCGTCCCGTCGGTGGCGATCTTCTCGCCGGGCCGTACGACGAAGCGGTCCCCGACGTGCAACGCGCCTACGGGGACCCGGACTTCACGGCCGTCCCGGAGCACGGCGACGTCTTTGGCGCCCAGCTCCAGCAGCGCCCGCAGTGCCGCGCCCGCCTTCCGCTTGGCGCGCGCCTCGAAGGAGCGGCCGGCCAGGATGAAGGTGGTGACCCCGGCCGCGGCCTCCAGGTAGATCGCGCCGCTGCCGTCGGTACGGGCGAGCGTCAGCTCGAAGGGGTGGGTCATCCCCGGCATGCCCGCGGTGCCGAAGAACAGCGCCCACAGCGACCAGCCCAGCGCCGCGAGGGTGCCCATCGAGATGAGGGTGTCCATCGTGGCGGCGCCGTGCCGCAGATTCGTCCAGGCGGCCCGGTGGAACGGCCAGGCGCCGTAGGCGACCACCGGGGCGGCCAGGGTCAGCGACAGCCACTGCCAGTTGGTGAACTGCAGGGGCGGCACCATCGCCATCAGCACCACCGGGACGGTCAGGACGAGGGAGATCAGCAGCCGCTGACGCAGTGCGGCGCGCGCCGCGCCGTCCCGGTCATCGGCCGCATCCGAGGTGCCATCGGAGGGTTCGTCCCCGGACGGCGCGGCGGCCGGCGGCTCCGGGACCACCGCGGTGTAGCCGGTCCGCTCCACGGTGGCGATCAGGTCCGCGGCCGCGACACTGCTGTCCGGCGCGACCGTCACCTGCGCCTTCTCGGTGGCGTAGTTGACCGTGGCGGTGACGCCCTCCATGCGGTTGAGCTTCTTCTCGATGCGGGCGGCGCACGAGGCGCAGGTCATCCCGCCGATCTCCAACTCGACGCCGTGCGCTCCGGTCGCGGTGGTCATGCCGGCTCCTCGGTCTGCTGCGAGTGCGTGTCTCCAAGGAGAACCTTATACCCCCCTAGGGTATTCCCTCCGGGGGCGGCGCGACAGCGTCACGGCGTCGCGTCCGCATCCCCGCCCGTCTTCCTGTCCGTCTTCCCGCCCTTCTCCCCGTCCGCAGCCCCGCCCGCGTCGCCGTCCGTCGCCCGGCTCGCCCGGCCGCCCATCGCCCGTAGAAACGCCGCCAGCTCCGGTGGTTCGTGCACGGTGAACTCGTGCCCCAGTAGCGCCAGCCGTACCGCCAGCCACTCCAGCGCCTCGGGGGTGCTGTGCCAGCGGCAGGACGTCGCGTCGACCGGTTCGACCCCGCCCGCCGCCGAGCCGCCCAGCCGTGCGGCCACCTCCGCGGCCGGTGCGTACACGGTCGCCACCGCCCGGTAGGTCGTGACCATCCCCTGCATCCGCTCCCGGACGTAGGCGCCCGCGTCGGCGGCAGGCAGGGTACGCGGCGCGGTCCGGACGCCGGTGGGGAACGGTTCGCTCAGCCGGTCCACCCGGAAGATCCGCCAGTCCTCGCGGTCGTTGTCGTACGCCACGAGATACCAGCGGCGCCCCGACGCGACCAGGCGGTGCGGCTCCACCAGGCGCTTGCTGCGCGCGCCGGCCCCGGCCCGGTAACGGAAGCGCAGCCGCTCATGATTGGCGATCGCGGCGGCGAGCACCGTCAGATGCTCCGGGTCGACGGTCGGGTGGTCGACGGTCGGCAGCGCGACGGTGGCCGTGCCGAGCGTGCCCACCCGCCGCCGCAGCCGGGCCGGCAGCACCTGCTCCAGTTTGGCGAGCGCCCGTACGGACGCCTCCTCGATGCCCTCGATGGTGTGCCCGGCGGCCGAGCGCAGACCGACCGCGATGGCCACCGCTTCGTCGTCGTCCAGCAGCAGCGGCGGCATCGCGGCGCCCGCGGCCAGCCGGTAGCCGCCCTCCGCGCCCATCGTGGCGTGCACGGGGTAGCCCAGCTCGCGCAGCCGGTCGATATCGCGGCGGATCGTCCGGGTGGTGACCCCCAGCCGCCCGGCCAGCTCACTGCCGGGCCATTCACGCGGGGTCTGCAGCAGGGACAGCAGATTCAGCAGACGCGCCGATGTCTCACTCATGGCATCGATGATGGCGCTTTCAGTAGGACACAAACTGTCCTATACGGGGCCTAGTGTCGGGGATCTCGATGCTTCGACGCCAGGGCGGCCATCGCCCCAGGGTGGCCATCGCCCCAGGGCCGCCCATCGCCCCAGGGCCGCCCATCGCCCCAGGGCCGCCCATCGCCCTGAGGCACCCGGCGTCGGTTTCCTTCCGCACCGTTCCCCTGGAGATCGCCCATGACCACAACCGTGCCCGCGGCCCCCGAGGCGGCCGCCCCGGCCCCGGCGCCCGCGCCCGCCGACCGCAGACGCTGGATCGCGCTCGCCGTCCTGCTGACCGCGAGCTTCATGGACCTGGTCGACGCGACCATCGTCAATATCGCCATTCCGAGCATCCAGCGGGACACCGGCGCGAGCTTCAGCGCCGTGCAGTGGGTCACCGCCGCCTACGCCCTGGCCTTCGCCCTCGGCCTGATCACCGGCGGCCGGCTCGGCGACATCTACGGCCGCAAGCGGCTGTTCCTGCTCGGCATGGGCGGCTTCACCCTCGCCTCCGCGCTCTGCGGCATCGCGGCCGGCCCCGGGATGCTGATCGGCGCACGGGTGCTGCAGGGCGCGATGGCCGCGCTGATGGTGCCGCAGGTGCTGGCGATCATTCACGTCAGCTTTCCGGCGGGCGAGCGCGGCAAGGTCTTCGGGATGTTCGGTGCGGTGGTGGGCCTCGGCGCGGTCTGCGGCCCGCTGATCGGCGCCCTGCTCACCGAGGGCGATCTCCTCGGACTGGAATGGCGCCCGATCTTCCTGATCAATCTGCCGGTGGGCATCGCGGGCATCCTCCTCGGCCGCCGCTTCCTCACCGAGTCCCGGGCCCCGCGCGCCCTGCGCGTCGACCTCCTCGGCACCGCGCTGGCCACGGTGGGCCTGCTGATGCTGCTCTACCCGCTCACCCAGGGACGCGAGTCCGGCTGGCCGTGGTGGGGCTTTGTCTCGATGGCCGCGAGCCCGCTGGTCCTGGCGGTCTTCGTCCGCTACGAGCGGATCAAGGCCCGCAAGGACGGCTCACCGCTCGTCGAGCTCTCGCTCTTCCGGGTGCGGACCTTCGCCGCGGGCGCCGGTGTCCAGCTGACCTTCGGCGTGGTCAGCGGCCTGTTCTTCCTGGTCTGGACGCTCCATATGCAACTGGGCCTGGGCTGGGGCCCGCTGCACGCCGGGCTGACCGGGGTGCCGTTCTCGCTCGCCTGCTCCGCCGCGGCCGGGATCTCCGTACAGAAGCTGGTGCCGCGGTTCGGACGCGCGGTACTCCAGGCCGGTGCCCTGATCATGCTCTCCGGTGCGCTGCTCTACCTCTGGGAGGCCGGGCAGTACGGCACCGCCCTCCAGTCCTGGCAGATGGCACCGGCGATGCTGCTGATGGGAGGCGGTATGGGCCTGATCGTCGCCCCGATCGCCGACGCGGCGATCTCCGAGGTCCCGGCCGCGCACTCCGGTTCGGCCTCCGGCATCTTCAACACCACCGGCCAGCTGGGCATGGCACTCGGCCTCGGTCTGTCGTCGGTGGCCTTCTTCGGGGTCGTCGGCGGTACGGGGGCGGCGGGAGGTGCCGGGGCCACGGCCGGGCTCGGCCCCTCCTTCGTCGACGCGACCACCCACGCGCTGTGGTGGATCTCCGGCGGGCTGGTCCTCATCTTCGGCCTGCTGTTCCTGCTGCCGCGCCGGGCGCCCGCGGTGCCCGCCATGCCTGAGATATCTGAGATGGGCGAGGTGTCCGCCCCGACCGCACCCGAGCGGACGGCCCACGCCGACGCGGAGGCGGAGGCAGAGGAGCGGCGCCCCGTGGCGGTCCCCGCCGCAGGATGATTCCGCTCACGGCCGCGCGCCGCCCCCGCCGACCGCCCGGCGGCGGCGCGCCCCGGCCGCCCGATTGAGGCCGGTCCGCGAACTCTGCCGGACCGGCCCGCAGTTGACGGCCGCCGCGGTACGGAGGGCCCCGGGGGCCCGGCCCGCGCGCCCCGCCGCACTCCGGAGCGCGCCGCACAACCCAGGGTTTCCGCCCCGCCCCGCTGCGTAAAAACGGCCGCTTCGCCGTACCGTTCGCGGCCGTCCCCGGGCCATACTGGCCCGGTGTCGATGATCAGCAACCTCCGCAAGGCCGTCCGGCTGCCGCAGCCGCGCCGCCGGGGAGTCGACCTCAGCCACCCGGCGCGCTCGCCGCTCGGCACCGCCGTGGTGAACTGCGCGGTGTACGTGGACGGCGTACGGCAGAAGGGCGACCACCCGGCCGATGTGGCGATCCGCCGGGTCCGGAAGACCGGCCGGGGATTTGTCTGGATCGGGCTGCATGAGCCGTCCGAGAAGGAATTCGCCGGAATTGTCGAGCTGTTCGGACTCCATCCGCTCGCCGTCGAGGACGCGGTCTACGCCCATCAGCGGCCGAAGCTGGAGCACTACGACGACTCGCTGTTCACCGTCTTCAAGACCGTCCGCTATGTCGACCACGACCGGCTCACCGACACCAGTGAGGTTGTGGAGACCGGCGAGATCATGGTCTTCACCGGCACCGACTTCGTGATCACGGTGCGGCACGGCGGGCACGGTTCGCTGGGTCCGCTGCGCGAGCAACTGGAGTCCGTGCCAGAGCAGTTGGCGCTCGGGCCGTCCGCCGTGCTGCATGCCGTCGCCGACCTCGTCGTGGACGACTACCTCGATGTCACCTCCGCCGTCCAGAACGACATCGACGACGTCGAGAGCGAGGTCTTCTCCGTGCGCGGCAGCGGCGGGGCCGGCCGGATCTACCAGCTCAAGCGCGAGCTGCTGGAACTCAAGCGCGCCGTGGCCCCCTTGGACCGGCCGATGCGGGAGCTGGCGACCCATTCGATGTCCGAGGTCGACCCCCGGATCAAGACGTACTTCCGGGACGTCGCCGACCACCTCGACCGGGTCACCGAGCAGATCACGTCCTTCGACGAACTGCTCAACTCCATATTGCAGGCCCACCTGGCCCAGGTGACCGTCGCCCAGAACGAGGACATGCGCCGGATCAGTGCCTGGGTCGCGATCCTGGCGGTGCCCACCATGGTCTGCGGGGTGTACGGCATGAATTTCGACCATATGCCGGAAAAGCACTGGACCTTCGGCTATCCGCTGGTGATGACCGTGACGGTCACCCTCTGCTGGCTGATCCACCGCGGCTTCAAGCGGAACGGCTGGCTCTAGGAGGGACACGCCCTGAGCGGCGGGGCCTGCGGGGCGGCGGTAGCCTGAGATCGCCGATGATCTCGGGAGACACATGAACGAGCGACACTGCCGGGTGGCCCCCTGGCAGGGGCAGTGGCCGGTGATCGGGGTGGTGGCCGCGGGCGGCGGTATCGGCGCCGCGGCCCGTTACGGCGCCGTTCTCCTCTGGCCCACCGGGGACGGTGCTTTTCCCTGGACGATCCTGGCCGTCAATGTCGTCGGCTGTGCGCTGATGGGCGTATTGATGGTGATGGTCACCGAGGTCTGGCCGGCCCACCGGCTGGTGCGCCCCTTCCTCGGCACCGGCGTCCTCGGCGGCTTCACCACCTTCTCCACCTACGCCGTGGACATCCAGCGGCTGATCGACGCCGGGCACCCCGCCGCGGCCATGGCCACGCTCGCGGGCACGGTGCTCGCCGCGCTCGCGGCCGTATGGGGCGGGGTGACCGGCACCCGGGCACTTCTCGCACTGAGGCGGCGGACGGTATGACACACGGCACGGCACACCCCGGCGGCACCCCGGCGCTCCGGCTCACGGTCCTCGTCGGCGAACAGGACGTCTGGCACCACAAGCCGCTGTACGCGGAGATCGTGCACCGCGCCCGGGAGGCCGGACTGGCCGGGGCCAGTGTCTTCCGCGGCATCGAGGGCTTCGGCGCCGACTCCCTCGTGCACACCCAGCGGCTGCTGTCGCTGAGTGAGGACCTGCCGGTCGCGATCGTCATCGTCGACACCGGGGAACGGATCCGCGCCTTCCTCCCGCAGCTGGACGAACTCCTCGCGGGCGGCGGCCTGGTCACCCTCGACCCGTGCGAGCGGATCAGCAATCCGCGCCCCGGCGGTACGGCTCCGGCGGAGGGCGGTGGCGGGTGAACTGGCTGCTGGTGGTGGCCGGGGCGGTGGTCGGGGCGCCGCTGCGCTTCCTCACCGACCGCTATGTGCAGTCCCGGTACGACACGGTCTTCCCCTGGGGGACGTTCCTCGTCAATGTCGCCGGTTCGCTGATCCTCGGCCTGGTGACCGGTGCGGTCGCCGCCGGGGCCGCCTCCTCGCACGTCCAACTGCTGCTCGGCACCGGCCTGTGCGGGGCGCTGACCACCTACTCGACCTTCTCGTACGAGACGCTCCGGCTGGTGGCCGACGGGGCGCGGGGCTATGCCGTCGCCAATGCCGTGGCGAGCGTGGCGGCCTGTCTCGCGGCCGCGTTCGCCGGGGCGGCCGTCGCCCAGGCGCTGTGGGGCTGACCCGGGCGGCAGACGAAAGCGGTGGGGCTCCGGGGGAGCCCCACCGCGTGGGCGGCGCACGACATGCGAGGGCTGGTGGGGTACGAGGACCGGCCGCCAGGTTCCGGCACTCGACAGCCCCAGGCCGTACACGGTCCGGCCACCGTCAGCACGGCCGGTCCGCGGGCCTCCGCCGGGATTCGTTACCTCAGCGGGACGCCGGGTGGGTCAGGACACCTTGCCGAAGCGGATGCCCGCCAGACCGTTGGCCCAGAGCTCGTTCACCTTGGCCGTCTCGTTCGCGTCCGGCTGGGCGTTCTGGCAGGACGTGCCGGGGCCGCCACCGGACATCAGCTCGCTGCACGGGCCCTCGTAGTGGTCCGGCAGACCCAGCACATGGCCGGTCTCGTGCGCGGTCACGCGGGTGGAGTTGTACTCCTGGTTCTGCTTGTAGTCCAGGAAGACGAAGCCCTTGCCGTGGCCGTCGGTGCTGGCGTACGAGCCGCGCGGGTCGTCGCCCTCGCGGTACTCGAAGTCGCCGCCGCTGCCTGCCTGGAGCTTCACGTTCTGCACGGCACCGTTCCAGATGGAGGTGCTCTGCGCTATCTGGTCCGCGAACTTCGGGGCCTTGCTGGCGTCGTAGGTGACGGTGACCGAAGCCGCGTCCGGGTGCGCCTTCATCTTGGCCTTGGCCGACTTGATCACGGCCTCGAAGAACGCCTTGGTGTCCGCCTTCTCGGCGGCCGAGCCGTTGTACGCCGCGATCGAAGCGGCGGTGCTGTGAGGGGAGTTGGTGGGGGAGGGGGAAGCTGCCGACACCGGCGCCGCGGCTGCGAGCGCGGCGACGAGGCCCAGACCGAGCGCCGCCGACAGCGCCGTCTTAGGAGATCTCATGTGGGGGCTCCTTAATTTCCGAGGGCCGTACGGCCGCCGTGTGGGGCGGCGACCGGGGCCCTGCGGATTTCTTGGTGCCGTTGAGTCTGGACGGAGTTCACCCGGAAGACGGAGATGTTAGGTGGCGATAGCACCAGCCAATACCCCGCGGAAAAAACGGAGTTCGGGCAGGTTTGAGAGTCTGGTGTGACGTATACCGACCTCGTTATGCTCCGGACGTGGAGCTAGAGGTAAGGCATCTTCGTGCATTGTGCGCCATCGCCGACACCGGCAGCGTACGCAAGGCTGCCCGGCAGCTCGGCATGACCCAGCCTTCGCTGACCACCCAGCTCCGCCGCATCGAAAAAGCCCTCGGCGGCCAGCTCTTCTTCCGTGAACCGAGCGGCAGCCGGCCCACACCGCTGGGGCATTCGGTGCTGTGCCGGGCCCGGCCCATCGTGGCCGAAATGCGGGCACTTCTTGACGAGGTCGCGTCGGCCTCCCAGCACGAACAGGGCGCACGGCTGCACATCGGCAGCACCAACAGCCCCGCCGTCGCCGGCTGGCTGCGCCGGCTGCGGGTGCGGCTGCCGGAGACGGACACCACGATAAGAACCGATGTGTCCGCCAACGCCCTGCTGCACATGGTCGCGACAGGACAGCTCGACGCCGCCTTCGTCCACGAGGTCGAAGGCGCGCCCCTGCGGGTCCCCGACGGCCTGACCGAACACGAACTCATCGCCCGGGAACCGCAGTTCCTCGCCCTGGCGGACACCCACCCCGCGGCCGCCCAGGAGGTCGTCCGGGTGGCGGACCTCGCCGACGCCCAGTGGATGGTCGACCCGACCGTGGACGGCGAATGGGCCGGCCTGCGCCGCATCTGGGCCGCGGCCGGCATCAACCCCCGGGTCGTGCACGGCGACTACCTCACCACCGTCGATCTCGTCACGGCCGGCGAGGTGGTCACCCCCTGCCAGCCGACCGCCCGCCCCCGGCACGGCATGGCGATCCGCCCCCTGTACGGCGACCCGCTGGCCGTCCGCCTGTTCATGGCCTGCCGCCAGGAAGGCACCCCCGCCGCCTCGGCGGACGACCTGTTCGCCGACCTGACCGCCTCGTACATGGAAATCGCCTGGGCGAGCGACGCGTACCGGGCGTGGCTGGTACGGCACGACGGGCCGATGCCGGTGGGGACGTAGGCCCGCTTCGCCTGGCCGGCGCCTACCGGGCGCCCCGTCCGGGCGGCGGTGCTCCGCCGGTCCCCGGCCGGGCGCCGGACGCTTTCTGCCCCCAACCGTGTGAAAGGCGCGCGCCCGCTCCTCCGGGAACGGCCGGGCCGCGGCGTGATGGCCGAGAGTGGGAGGCCCGAGCGCCGACGCGGCCAAGTCTGGAGACCCTGTGGACGGCTCCCTTTCCCTGGTTCTGCTCCTGCTGTTCCTGTGGTGCCTGTGCTCGCGGCGGATGGAGCGCTTCGAACTCACCGCACCGGCCGCCTTCGTCCTGCTGGGCCTGCTGCTGGGGGAGGGCGCCGGGGTCCTCGACCTCGGCCTCCCGCACGCGACGGTCAAGGCGCTCGCGGAGATCACCCTGGTCTGGGTGCTCTTCACCGATGCCGCCCGGCTCTCCTTCCGCGCCCTGCGCCCCGAACTCGGCCTCTACGTACGGCTGTTGGGCATCGGACTGCCGCTGTGTGTGGGCCTCGGCGCGCTGCTGGCGGCCGCCCTGCTGCCCGGGGTGTCGGGCTGGTCCGCCCTCTACGTCGGCGCCGCGCTCGCCCCGACGGACGCCGCGCTCGGCGCCACGATGATGGTCAACCCCGTGGTGCCCGCGAGGATCCGCCGGGTCATCAACGTGGAGAGCGGCCTCAACGACGGCATCGCCACCCCGCTGGTGGTGCTCGCCCTGGCCGGGGTCTCCGCGGCCGAACACACCGCCGGGCCGGACGCCACCGGCCATGCCCTGGTGCAGCTCGCGGCCGGTGCCGCGTACGGCGCGGTCCTCGGGCTGGCCGCCGGATGGCTGCTGCGCACCACCCTCCGCAACGGCTGGGCGGCCGAGGACTTCGCCGGCGCCGGCGTCCTGGCCCTCTCCCTCCTCGGCTACACCTCCGCCCTCGCCATCGGCGGCAACGGCTTCGTCGCCGCCTTCGTCGCCGGCCTGGCGTTCGGCACGACCCACGGCGCGCCCCCGCGGGTGCTGCTCTACGTCGAGCAGTCCGGGGCACTGCTCTCGGCGCTGGTGTGGCTGGCCTTCGGCGCCGTGCTGCTCCCGGAGGTGTTCGCCCAGATCACCTGGCAGGCCGTTGTCTACGCCGTACTGAGCCTGACGGTGATCCGTATGCTGCCGGTGGCGCTGTGCCTGGCCGGCAGCGGGCTGGACGCCCGAACGGTGGGCTTCATCGCCTGGTTCGGCCCCCGCGGCCTGGCCTCCATCATCTTCGGCCTGCTCGCCGTCGAAGAACTCACCCCCGCCGGCGCCCGCCCCGTCCTCCCGGTCATCGCCTGCACCGTCCTCCTCAGCGTCCTCGCCCACGGCCTCACCTCCGAGCCCCTGGCCAACCGCTACGGACGGGCGGCAGCGGCGAAGACCGCCGGCGAACCCACCGCTCCGATCGAGGAACTCCGGGTCCGCGGAATGGCGGCCGGCGGCCTGCACCGCACTCCGAAACCGCAGCAGCCGACCCCGCCGCCCCGCCCGGACGCACCGGAGTGAGCCACCGGAGGAAAAGAAGACCGCACCCGCTCCGTCATGCACGCCCTACGAGGCGGCACGCGGACCGGGTGCGGACAGTTGGCCGAGGTGACCCGCGAAACCGCAGGTCAGACGGCACAGCCAGAGGTCAGGCCTTCTTGGTCTCCCAGAAGATGCGGTCGATCTCGGCGATGAGTTCCAGCGCCTTCTCGCCCGTCTTCGGGTCGTTGGAGCCCTTGGCGGCGCTGAGGGCCTTGAGGGTGTCGTTCACCAGCTGGTGCAGCTGCGGGAACTTCTCGAAGTGCGGGGGCTTGAAGTAGTCGCTCCACAGCACCGAGACGTGGTGCTTGGCCAGCTCGGCGCGCTGCTCCTTGATCAGGACGGCGCGGGTGCGGAAGTCGGCGTCCTCGTTGGCCTGGTACTTCTCCTGGACGGCCTTGACGGACTCGGCCTCGATACGGGCCTGGGCGGGGTCGTACACACCGCAGGGCAGGTCGCAGTGGGCGCTGACCTTGACCTTGGGGGCGAACAGGCGGGAAAGCATGTTCAGTCCTTCCTCGTGATCGTCTTCTCAGGTGCGAGATTACTCGGTGCAGGAAGGCTTTTCTCGGGCGGGCCGGGGGTCTTAGGGCAAAAGTCCGGTGGCGTGCTCGGACTGTTGGAGGATGGGCCGGTGAGCAGGACGGACCGGGAGGTACGGATGCCGGAGCGGGTGCATGAGCGCGAGCCGGAGCGGGGCGCGGGCGCGGGGCAGGAGCGTGGCGGGCTTCTGCGTGCCTTCGGGCTGGCCGAGGTGTACAACCCGTCGATGGTGCCGACGCTGCAGCCCGGCGACCAGCTGGTGGTGCGGTACGGGGCGGTGGTGCGGCCCGGTGACGTGGTCGTGCTGCGGCATCCGTTCCGGCAGGATCTGCTGATCGTCAAGCGGGCCGTGCAGCGGCGGGACGGCGGCTGGTGGGTGCAGGGGGACAACCCGTTCGTCGAGAACGACAGCCGGGAATTCGGGGTGGTTCCGGACGAACTGGTCATCGCCCGTGCCTGGGTGCGGGTGCGGCCGCCGCGGGGGATTCAGCGGTCGGTGGCCGGGGTGCTCTCCTGGGTGGTGTCGGCGGTCCGGCCGGTGAGGGCCGCGCGCTCGTTCTCCAGGCGCTTGCGGGCGCGGTAGGCGGCGACATTGGCGCGGGTGGCGCAGCGGTCGGAGCAGTAGCGCCGGGAGCGGTTGGTCGAGGTGTCCAGGTAGACGTTGCGGCAGGGCCGCGCCTCGCAGATGCCCAGCCGGTCCACGCCCAGTTCGGTGAGGTGGAAGGCCAGGCCCATGCAGGCGGTCGCGGTGAAGCCGGCTGTCGCGTTGGCGGCGTGGTCGGCGATGTGCATGTGCCAGTCGGGGCGGCCGTTGTCATCGCGGAATTCGTGGCCGGAGATCTGCGGGCTGACCGGGAACTCCATCATCAGGGCGTTGAGCAGGTCCACGGCCAGTACTTCGTCGCCGGCGTCGGCGGCCTCGAAGACGGCGCGCAGCCGGGCGCGGACCGTACGCAGCCGCGTGACGTCGCTGTCGGTGGCGCGCCGGGCGGCCTGCTGGGCCGGACCGAAGAGATCCCTTACGACCTCGACCGAGGTGAGGGTGTCGGTGCCGCGCTCGGGCTGTTCGGTGTTGACCAGTCGCACGGCATAGTCCGAGTAATAGGTCAGTTCCACTTGTAGTCCTTACGGGCGGAGGCTAAGGTTCGGGTGCGTTCCTGTAGTAAGGGGTGTCCTCACTACGAGGGTATTACGGCCTGGAGGGGAAGCGATGACCGAGTCCGTTGTCGGCGCCGATTGGCAAGCGTGGCAGAACAGTTGGGACCGCCAGCAGGAGTGGTACCTCCCCGACCGCGAGGAGCGGTTCCGGGTGATGCTGGACATGGTCGAGGCACTGGTGGGTCCCGAGCCCCGGGTACTGGATCTGGCATGCGGTACGGGCAGTATCTCCGACCGGCTGCTGAAGCGTTTCCCCAAGGCCGAAAGTGTGGGCGTCGATCTGGATCCCGCGCTGCTGGCCATCGCGGAAGGGTACTTCGAAGGCGAGCCCCGGGTCCGCTTCGTACGGGCCGATCTCAAGGACCCCCACTGGACGGCGAAGCTGCCGCACGACTCATACGACGCGGTGCTCACCGCCACCGCGCTGCACTGGCTGTACAGCGAGGATCTGCGCGCGCTCTACGGGCAGCTCGCCGGGCTGGTGCGGGACGGCGGGGTCTTCATGAACGCCGACCACATGCCCGACGAGGGCACCCCGCGGATCAACGCCGCCGAGCGGGCCTTCCGGCATGCCCGCCAGGAGGCGGCGAAGGCGGCCGGTGCCGTCGACTGGGCCGAGTGGTGGCAGCTGGCGGCCGCCGACCCGCGGCTGGCCGCGCCGACCGCCGAGCGCTTCGAGATCTACGGCGAGCATGCGGACGGCGACACCCCGTCGGCCGCCTGGCACTCCGCGGTGCTGCGCGATGCGGGCTTCGCGGAGGCCCGGCCGGTGTGGGCCTCGCCCACCGACGCGCTGGTGCTGGGCCTGAAGTAGACCGGCCCGGCGGCACATACGCGCGCCGCCCCGGCGGAACCTCCACCGGGGCGGCGCGCACCGCGTCCGCTGACCGCGCGCTACAGCACCTTCGACAGGAACGACTTCGTCCGCTCGTGCTGCGGGTTGCCGAGGACCTCGCGGGGATGGCCGGATTCGACCACCACCCCGTCGTCCATGAAGACCAGCGAGTCGCCGACCTCCCGGGCGAAGCCCATCTCATGGGTCACGACGATCATCGTCATCCCGTCCGCGGCCAGGTCCTTCATGACGTCCAGGACGTCACCGACCAGCTCCGGGTCCAGCGCCGAGGTCGGCTCGTCGAAGAGCATCAGCTTGGGCTCCATCGCCAGCGCACGGGCGATGGCCACGCGCTGCTGCTGGCCGCCGGAGAGCTGCGAGGGGTAGTTCCCGGCCTTGTCGGCGAGGCCGACGCGGTCCAGGAGCTTGACCGCCCGTTCCCGGGCGGCGGACTTCGACTCGCCCTTGACCTGGATCGGCGCCTCCATGATGTTCTCCACCGCGGTCATGTGCGGGAAGAGGTTGAAGCGCTGGAAGACCATGCCGATATCGCGGCGGCGGGCGGCGACCTCCTTGTCGCGCAGCTCGTAGAGCTTGCCGTGCTGCTCGCGGTAGCCGACCAGTTCGCCGTCGACCGACAGCCGCCCGGCGTTCACCTTCTCCAGGTGGTTGATGCAGCGCAGGAACGTCGACTTGCCGGAGCCGGACGGTCCGATCAGGCAGAACACCTCACGGGGCTGGACCTCCAGGTCGATGCCCTTGAGGATGTGCGCCGCGCCGAAGGACTTGTGGACGCCCTCGGCCTTGACCATCGGGCCGCCGCTGCTGCCCGCGGCCTTGGTCGTCGTGAGCTTGCTGGCGGTCATGCGACCCCTCCACGGTTGAAGCCGCCGGACAGCTTTGCCTTGGCGCGCTGGAGCGGAGTGAGCGGGAGCTGGCGGCTGGAGCCACGGGCGTAGTAGCGCTCCAGGTAGTACTGGCCGATGCTGAGCACCGTGGTGGCGATGAGGTACCAGGCGGCCGCGAGGATCAGCATTTCGACCACGACGCCGGAGTCCCGCCCGACGTTCTGCGCCGCCTGCAGCAAATCGTAGTACTGCACGGCGATGACCAGCGAGGACGTCTTCAGCATATTGATGACCTCGTTGCCGGTCGGCGGCACGATCACCCGCATCGCCTGCGGCACGATGATCCGGCGCAGCGTTTTGGCGTGGCTCATGCCCAGCGCGTGCGCCGCCTCGGTCTGGCCCTCGTCGACCGCGTTGAGGCCGGCCCGGCAGATCTCCGCCATGTACGCGGCCTCGTTGAGGCCCAGGCCCAGCAGCGCGCACAGGAACGGGGTCATGAAGTCCGACCACTCGTCCTTGTAGATCGGCATGATGTCGATGTACTGGAAGACGAGGCCCAGGTTGAACCACAGGAACAGCTGGACATAGACCGGCGTACCGCGGAAGAACCAGACGTAGAACCAGGCGACCGTCGAGGTGACCGGGTTCTTGGACTGGCGCATCACGGCCAGGATCACCCCGCCGACGATGCCGATGATCATCGAGAGCACGGTGATCAGCAGGGTGTTGCGCAGGCCCTTGAGGATGTCCGCGTTGAACATGTACTGGGGGATGGCGTCCCAGTTGACGTCCGCGGTGGCGAAGGCCCTGCCGAGCAGGAGGATCAGCCCGATGACGACGATCGCCGCCACCCAGCGTCCGTAATGGCGTACCGGGATGGCTTTGAGGGACTGGGGCGGCGGAGCATCGGCCGGCGGCTGTGCCGACTTGTCGACGTCAACTGACACGGGTGTTGCCTTTCAGCATTCGGCGGGAGGTGCGCGGGGCGGACGGGGCGGCGTGCGGCGGCTCAGCCGCCGTTGAGCTGCACCTTCTTGACCGCGGCATCCTTGACGTCCCACTTGTCCAGGACCTTGGCGTACGAGCCGTTCTTGATCGTGGCTTCCACGGCGGCCTGCAGCGCGTCCCGCAGCCGTTCCTGGCCCTTGGGGACCGCGATGCCGTACGGGGCCGCCTTCAGCGGCGCGCCGCCGACCATCTGGAAGTCCTTGCCGCCTCCGGAGACCTTCACCGCGTACGCCGCGACCGGGTAGTCGCTGGAGACGGCGTCCACGCCGCCGGTACGCAGCCGGGTCTGGGCCTCGGAGTCGTTGTCGAACGCCTCGATCGAGATCGGCTCCGAGTCGTTGGACTCACAGGCCTTCGACTTGTCCTTGGCCAGGTCGTGCGAGACCGTGCCGCGCTGCACCGCGATCTTCTTGCCGCACAGCGTTTCCCAGCCGTCGACGCCGTTGGTCTTGCCCTTGCGGGTGTAGAGCGAGACACCGACGTTGAGGTAGTCGATGAAGTCGACGCCCTTGCCGATCTTCTTGCCGGTGTTGCTGTCGATGCCCTCCTGGCGCTCCTTGGTGTCCGTCATCGCCGACATCGCGATGTCGTAGCGCTTGGACTTCAGGCCGCCCATGAGGGTGTCGAAGGTGGCGTTGTTGAAGTTGAGCTTGATGCCCAGCTCCTTGCTCATCGCCGCCGCGAGATCCGGGTCGATGCCCTCGATCTTGCCGTTGGAGCGGAACTCCACCGGCTTGTAGGTGATGTCCGAGCCGACCTGGAGGAAGCCCTTCTCCTGGACGTCCTTGGGCAGCTTCTTGAACAACGGGGCGTGAACATTGCGGGTCTTCTTCGCCTCGCGCTTGGCGATGGCCTCATTCGTCTGGTCGCCGCAGGCGCTGAGCAACAGCAGCGAGGCGGCGACCGCGGTCGCGGCGGCCACGGCTGTACGAGACCTGCCGGCGGCCGTGCGACGGGTGGTGCTTGCGGTCATGCTGAGCCTCCTGCGGTGGAGAAGCTGACGTGACAAAAGGGCCGGCGGCACACCTTCGGGCGTCGCGACCTCGGTTGGTGACGGAATCCTGCCATCCGCACTCCGGTATTCGGACTGTCGTTCAGGTCAAAATCGGATAACGGACGGAGACGGCGAGGTGGCGGGCGGGTGCCACAAGGACCTCATGCGCCGCCGGACCGTACCGGCGGCCCGGACCGCCCCGGGCCGCGCGGAACCCGGAGAGCCGGGGCGGGGGCTCTTCTGCGGTTTTTGTGTATTTCGCGGTTATTGTCGGAACTCTGAACCCGAGAGTAATGAATCTGACTCGTCGGGGCGCGCGCCCGTCAGGTAGAAAGGTGCGTTACACCCCTCATCCGGGGCTCAGGGCGCGTGTGCGGCGCGCCCGGCGTCCGTACCTCCCCCCGCGCGGCAGGCATCTGCTGCGCAGGGCGCGGACGCGGTGCCCGCCCACCCCTCAACCAGGGAGTGGCCACCCTCAGCAGATTTACGAATAAAAGGGGTATGACAAGTGGCAGCGGAGATCGTCAATCCTCGCAGCGACGGCAATTCCGGTGCGGACGCGGGTAGTGCGCCCGACGGCGCCTTCGACCCGGCCTTCGCGCTGCATCGCGGCGGCAAGATGGCCATTCAGGCAACCGTGCCGGTCCGGAACAAGGACGACCTGTCCCTCGCCTACACACCGGGCGTCGCCAAGGTGTGCAGCGCCATCGCCGAGCAGCCCGAGCTGGTGCACGACTACACCTGGAAGTCCCAGGTCGTCGCCGTGGTCACGGACGGCACCGCGGTGCTGGGCCTGGGCGACATCGGCCCGGAGGCCTCCCTCCCCGTGATGGAGGGCAAGGCCATCCTCTTCAAGCAGTTCGGCGGTGTGGACGCGGTGCCGATCGCGCTCGGCACCACCGACACCGACGAGATCATCGAGACCGTCGTCCGGATGGCGCCCTCCTTCGGCGGGGTCAACCTGGAGGACATCTCGGCGCCGCGGTGCTTCGAGATCGAGCGCCGGCTCCAGGAGCGCCTGGACATCCCGGTCTTCCACGACGACCAGCACGGCACCGCCGTGGTCACCCTGGCCGCGCTGCGCAACGCCGCCAAGCTCACGGACCGTTCGCTCGGCCAGCTGCGGGCGGTCATCTCGGGGGCCGGTGCGGCCGGTGTCGCCATCGCCAAGATCCTCATCGAGGCGGGCATCGGAGACGTCGCGGTCTGTGACCGCAAGGGCGTCGTCTCCACCGACCGCGGGGACCTCACGGACGTCAAGCGTGAGGTGGCCGGCTTCACGAACAAGGGCCGGCTGACCGGCTCGCTGGAGGACGCGCTGGACGGCGCCGACGTCTTCATCGGGGTCTCCGGCGGCACGGTGCCGGAGGAGGCGGTGGCGAAGATGGCGAAGGACTCGCTGATCTTCGCGATGGCCAACCCGACCCCGGAGATCCACCCGGACATCGCGCACAAGTACGCGGCCGTGGTGGCCACCGGACGCAGCGACTTCCCCAACCAGATCAACAATGTGCTGGCCTTCCCGGGCATCTTCGCCGGTGCCATGCAGGTGCGGGCCTCGCAGATCACCGAGGGCATGAAGCTCGCCGCCGCCGAGGCGCTGGCCGCCGTCGTCGCCGATGAGCTCAGCGCCGACCGGGTCATCCCCTCGCCGTTCGACGAGCGGGTCGCACCGGCCGTCACCGCCGCCGTCGCGGCCGCCGCCCGCGCCGAGGGCGTGGCACGCCGCTGACCGCGACCCCGCACGGGGCGCACACCCACGGGCCGGGCCCGCACCTCTCACGGGGTGCGGGCCCGGCCCGTTGCGATGGCACGGCGCGGCGCGTGTCACACCCCCGCGCGGTACCGCAGCGCCCGGCCGCGGCCTAACTTGGGATCATGTTTGCTGCCTACGCCGCCCGTATCGACCGTGACCAGCCGCTGAACGGCCTCGAATTGGGGGAGCGCCCGGCCCCCGGCGAACGTCCCGGCTGGACGACCGTCAACGTCAAGGCCGCCTCCCTCAACCACCACGACCTGTGGTCGCTGCGCGGGGTGGGCATCACCGAGGAGACGCTGCCGATGATCCTCGGCTGCGATGCCGCCGGGGTGGACGCGGACGGCAACGAGGTCGTCCTGCACTCCGTCATCGGGCAGACCGGCCACGGCGTCGGCCCCAAGGAGAAGCCCTCCATCCTCACCGAGCGCTACCAGGGCACGTTCGCCGAGCAGGTCACCGTCCCCTCCTGGAACGTGCTGCCCAAGCCGAAGGAGCTGTCCTTCGAGGAGGCCGCCTGTCTGCCCACCGCCTGGCTGACCGCGTACCGGATGCTGTTCACCAACGGAGGCGTACGGCCCGGGGACAGCGTTCTGGTGCAGGGCGCGGGCGGCGGGGTGGCGACCGCCGCCATCGTGCTGGGCGCCGCGGCCGGGCTCCGGATCTTCGCCACCAGCCGGGACGAGGCCAAGCGCAAGCGCGCCCTGGAGCTGGGCGCCGAGGCGGTGTTCGCGACCGGTGAGCGGCTGCCGCAGCGGGTGGACGCGGTGATCGAGACGGTCGGCGCCGCCACCTGGTCGCACTCCGTCAAGTCGCTGCGCCCCGGCGGCACCCTGGTCATCTCGGGCGCCACCAGCGGCTTCACCCCGAAGAGCGGGGAGCTCAACCGGATCTTCTTCCTGGAGCTGAAGATCGTCGGCTCCACGATGGGCAGCAAGGAGGAGCTGGCGTCGCTGCTCAGCTTCTGCGCGGCCAAGGGCATCCGGCCGGTCATCGACTCGACGCTGCCGCTGGACCGGGCGCGTGAGGGGTTCACCAAGATGGCGCAGGGCGAGCTGTTCGGCAAGATCGTGCTGACTGTCTGACGGGCGGGCGGCCTGGCGGGCGTACGGCCTGACGGGCCGACGGGCCGGCAACTCCTCATCGGAAGGCTGCGGAACATGCGGATCCTGCGGGCGGCGGGGCGCCCCGCCACGCCATGGAGCAACGGCGGCGGGGTGACCCGGGAGGTCGCCGTCCACCCGCCGGGCGCCGGCTGGGACACCTTCGCCTGGCGGGTCAGCCTGGCGGACGTCACCCGGGACGGGCCGTACTCCCCGCTGCCCGGTGTCCGGCGGATCCTCACCGTCGTCGACGGCGCCGGGCTGGAGCTGACGGTGGACGGCACCACCCGGCTCCTCCCGGACCGCTGCCGCCCGTTCGCCTTCCCCGGCGGCGCGGACACCGGCTCCCGGCTGCTGGACGGCCCCGTCGTCAACCTCAATGTGATGCTGCGGGAGGGGCGGGCGGACGCGACGGTGGAGATGGTGCGGGGGAGCCGGGTGGTGGAGCCGGTCCGGGGGGCGTACGGCGGTGGCGCCGACGGTCCGGAGGCCGTACTGGTCGTGGCCGTCGAGGGGGAGACCCGGCTGGGTGCGGCCGGTGAACCCGCGGTGCGGCTGGCGCGGTTCGACGCGGCGCTGGTGGCGGGGCCGGATGCGGGGCCCGTCGAGCTGTGGACGGAGGGTGTTGCGGCGGTGATCGCCCTGGCCGCCGCCGATCCTGCCCGGCCTGCGGGCTGATTCCCCCGCGTCCACTCAAGTGTGCTTGCTTCAGGCCGAGTTGTGCCCAGCGTGTCAATGATGGTTGACGCCTGAGGGGTGTCAACGTACATTGACGTCTATGACCGAAGCAACGGATCTCGCCGAGCGGGCCGGCGATCGGGACCCCAGGGTCGGGCTCCGCGCCGTGGCCGCGCTCCGTCGGCTGCTGGAGCAGCTCGAAGCCGTGCAGGTGCGCAGCGCCCGCGCGCAGGGCTGGTCATGGCAGGAGATCGCGGCGGAGCTGGGTGTCAGCAGGCAGGCAGTGCACAAGAAGCACGGGAGGCGCTGATGTTCGAGAGGTTCACGGCCGGGGCGCGCGCGGTGGTGCGCGGCGCGGCGGAGCAGGCGGATCGCGGCGGAAGCGGCACGATCGGCGAACCGGAGCTGCTGCTCGCGCTGCTGGAGCGGACGGACTCACCGGCCGCCGGGGTGCTCGCCGCGCTCGGTGTCCACGAGCGGCGGGAGTCGGTGGCGGACGCCCTCGCGGAGGTGCGGCGGCGCGGCGGGGTCTCGACGGCGGACGCGGCGGCGCTGGCCGGGATGGGGATCGATATCGACGCGATCGTGGCGCGGGTGGAGGAGGCCCACGGGGTGGGCGCGCTGGCCGCCGACGGGACGGCCGGGCGCCGGAAGCGGGTGCGCCGGCCCTTCACCGCCGAGGCGAAGGCCGTACTGGAGCGCGCCCTGCGGATCGCGGCCGGCCGGGGCGAGCGGTCGCTGGGCGATGAGCATCTGCTGCTCGCGCTGACCGCCAGGCCCGGAGCGGCCGCCGCGGTGCTCGCCGATCACGGGGTGACCCATGACGCGGTGGTGCGGTTGCTGGACGGGGTGCGGGGCAAGCGGGCGAGTTGAGCCGGGTGGGCGGGCAGGCAGGTGGGCCCGGTGGGCCGGGGGGTGTAGGGGGCGCCTCATGGCCGTCGGCGGCCCCCGTGTGGTGGCCCGGCTGTGCCCGCCCCTACGGGTAGCGGACCTTCACCCTCCCGATGCCCAGCGTGCTGTGCCGCGGAAGATATCCGGCCTCGAAGACCGCGGCGAGCAGCGGGTGGAGCAGGTGGGCCAGCCGTTCGGCGCGGGAGTGGCCCAGTGCCCGCCATGGTCCGGCCGCCAGCCGGTCGGTTGTCCGCTCGATCGCCTCGCGCTCCTTGTGGGCGCGGTCGGTCGCGGTGCCGTCCGGGGCGATCCAGCCACGGGCGGCGAGGCGGTGCCGGGCGTCGCTCCACTCCTGGGCGCTCCAGCCGCGCCCCACGAAGTCGGCGGCCGGTGCGGCACCGATCGCGGCGAACGACACCAGGGCCTCACAGGGGTCGAGTTCGCAGGTCAGCAGGGCCGCCAGATGGCCGTCGCCGCGGTGTTCACGGAGGACGGTCGCGGCCTGCCAGAGCACCAGATGCGGCGCGTCCGGCCAGGGCAGATCGCGGTTGGCGGCGGCCAGCGGGCGGGCGGCGGGACCGGCGTTCTCGGCGGCCTGGCGGGCCAGCCCGGCCGCCTCGGTGAGCTGTGCGGTGGTCAGCCGGCCGTCGACGAGGGCGGTCAGCGCACGGTCCATCGCCAGCAGCCGGGCGTCCAGCACCTTGGCCGGTTCCGCGACGGTCCAGATCCGTGGGAGGTAGCGGGAGATCATCCGCGGGCTGAAGGTGTAGTACGTCGCGGCGACCAGTTCGGGCCCGGCGGCGCCCAGCGGAGCCGTACGCCAGGCGAAGTAGCTGGGCCAGCGGGACGCCACGTCATGGCCGAGGTCGGCGGCTATCTGGCGCGCCTCGGGGGCGAAGTACAGCGTGGCGTGCAGTGGCTCCAGCAGGTGCCACATCCGGCGGGCGACCGAAAGGTATTCCGACATCGCTTTACCTCATGGCCTTCACGATGCGTGCGCAGACGGGAGACATGGACCGTGGTCCGGAACACGGCCGCCGGTCCGCGGAATCGGGCAGCTGGGGCTCCCTGGAACCCGGTGCCGGGCGAAAAGCCGTGCGAAGTAGTGACTTCCCCGATTACGCCGCGTGAATCCCGGCCGTAGATGGCAACTGTGGGTAACACACGGCCGGTTGGGGAGCTTCCGGTTCCGGTCGCCGCGGGCCCGGTGGCCGGAACGCACCGCGGACCGGAAATTCGGTCGAACGCGGGCGGCCGCGCACGTACGGTGACCGGCCGGGGGCCCGCGGGGCCGGTGCCGCACCACGCGAGGAAGAGAGCAGCAGCTGATGCCACAGCAGGGATGGGCCGACGAGGGGTTCGGGGCCGTCGCGGACGCCTTCGCCCGGAACTTCGCCGAGGGCCGGGAACTCGGCGCCGCCGTGGCCGTGTTCGCGGACGGGCGCAAGGTCGTCGACCTGTGGGGCGGGACCGCCGACGACCGGACCGGGCGGGCGTGGGACGCGGACACCGTCCTGCCGGTCATGTCCCTCGCCAAGGGCCTCCTCAGCGTCTGCGCCCATCTGCTCGCCCAGCAGGGGACGCTGGACCTCGACGCCCCGGTGGCCCACTACTGGCCGGAGTTCGCCCAGGAGGGCAAGGAGCGGATCACCACCCGGATGGTGCTGTCCAACACCGCCGGAATCCCGCTCGCCGAGCGGCAGTTGACCTTCGAGGAGCTGACCCGGTGGACGCCGGTGATCCGTGCCCTGGAGGAGCAGCCGCCGCTCTATGAGCCCGGCACCGCGTACGAGTACCACGCGCACGCCTTCGGCTATATCGTCGGCGAGCTGATCCGGCGGCTGACCGGCCGTACGCCCGGCGGTTACTTCCGCGAGGCCATCGGCGACGCGCTGGGGCTGCGGACCTGGATCGGGATGCCGCAGACGGAGGTGCCGCGGCTGGCCCGGCTCGCCGAGGCCGAGGGGCGCTCCCCGATGCCGAGCGCCGATCTGCTGCCCATACGGGCCCTGACGATGAACGGCGTACTGCCCTTCCCCGGTCTCGACGATCCGCACGGCTACAACTCGCCCGCCCTGCTGACCGCCGAATTCCCCGCTGCGGGCGCGGTCTCGACCGCACGCGGGCTGGCGGCGCTGTACGCGGCGGTCGCCACCGGGGTGGACGGCGCCCCGCGGCTGCTCGGCGCCGACACCGTGACCGACGCGGTCCGGCAGCTGTCGGGCGGTGCGTCCTGGTCCGGGTTCCCGGACCTCGGCGCCCGCTGGGGGAGCGGCTTCCTCGTCGACGCGCCGTTCCGCCGGCTGCTCGGCGCACGGTCCTTCGGCAACAGCGGGGCGGGTGGTCAATTCGCCTTCGGTGATGATGAGTTCGGCGTGGGGTTCGCGTATACCGCCAACCTGATGGGGGCCGGTGACGACCCGCGGGTCGATCGGCTCATCGGGGCGCTGCGGGGGTGTGTCGGGGCACCGGAGCCGGTGGCCTTGAGCTGAGCGGCGGGGCGGGCGGCCATGGCGGGGCGGGCGCCTCAGGGTGCGCCCGCCCCGCCATGGCCGGCCCGGCCCCGTCGGCTCAGTCGTCCCGCTCGGTGCGGGACGCGTACTCCTCCGGGTGCCGCAGCAGCGCGCCGATATGGGCGGCGGCCGTCGACAGTCGGCGGCGGGACTCCTTGAGCTGTGCGGCCGTGACGCCGTGGTCGCGTGCCGCGTCCCGCAGATCGTCGCGGAAGCGGTCCAGGAGCCGGTCGAAGTCGCGGGCGGGGTTGTCACCGGCCGGTTCCTTCGCCCACTCCGGGGCCGGTGGGGCCTCCGCCGCCGCGTCCTGCCCGGGGGCCTCCCCGGGCTGATCGACGCGCTCGACGGTGACCTCGGTCCCGGTGTCCTGACCGGCCCGTTCGGCCGCGCCGGTCTCGCCGTTGCTGCGTCCGGCCGCGCCCGCCTCGCCGTCACCGCGCCGGGCTTCCGACGGCGCGCCGGTGAAGCGGCCGACCTCGCGGGACACCTCGGACAGCGCCTCGCGCACCGCGCCGGACCAGTCGCCCGAGCGCACCGCCCCCTGGGCCTGCTCCTGCACCCGCTTGAGGACCCGCTGGACCTCCTCGCGCGCGAACACCTGGGCGTCCCTGGCCTGCTTACGGGCCCGCTGGGCATCCTGCTTGGCGCGCCGGCTCTCCTCCTTGGCCCGGCGGGCCTGCTCCTTCCACTCCTCCTTGGCGCGCCCGAACTCCTCCTTCGCCTGCTGCCAGGACTCCTTGTCGCGGAACAGGCCGTCGAAGTAGTCGGCCGCGTCCTGGAACGGCCGCTCCCCGGCCCCGTGCCCGGCCCCGTGTCCGGCCTCGCGCCCGGCGTCCGCCGTCCCGTCGCCGGTCCGCCCGGCCCCGGCGGAGCCTCGGGCGTCCCTGCGGGCCTGCTGGGCGGCCTCCCGGATCTCGCGGCGCAGATCCCGCGCCGAACCGCTCACGTCCTCCCGGATGTCGGAGGCGAGTGCGGCGACCGACTCCCGGATCTCCAGTTCGAGCTCGGCCAACTCGCCGCCGCGATCGGCGAGTTCGGCCCGTCCGGCGTCGGTGAGCGAGTAGACCTTGCGGCCGCCCTCGGTCGTGTGGGTCACCAGGCCCTCGGCCTCCAGCTTCGCCAGCCGGGGGTAGACCGTGCCGGCGGAGGGGGCGTAGAGGCCCTGGAAGCGCTCCTCCAGGAGACGGATGATCTCGTAGCCGTGCCGCGGGGCCTCGTCCAGCAGCTTGAGCAGGTAGAGGCGGAGGCGGCCATGGGCGAAGACGGGGGGCATGCTCAGAGCACCTTCTTTGCGGCGGACGGGTCGATGGGGGAGTCCCCCTGCGGGCCGCGGGCCGGGCCGCCGCCGGGGTCGTCCGGCCAGGGTTCCCCGTCCTCGAAAGCGGGGCGGCGCAGCAGGGCCAGACCGCCGGTGACGGTGGTGACCTTGAGGGAGCCGGTGCCCGCGCCGAGTGCGCCGGTGATCCTCTTGGCTCCCCACTGGCCGGTGACCCGCAGATCGTCGAAGGCGTTGGAGACCGTGCCGCTCGCGGTGTTGGCCTCCACCTTGGCGTCGGCCGGGTCGGGCAGCCGGATGGCGACCTCGCCGGAGACCGTGGTCAGGGCGATATCCGTGCCCTGGGCGGGGTCCAGGTCGAGCACCATGTCGCCGGTGACGGAGTCCGCGCGCACCGCCCCGCCCGCACCGTCGAGGACGGTCAGATCCCCCGAGACGGAGTGGAACCGCAGATCGCCGGTGACCGACTGCACCTCGACATTGCCGGAGACGGTGTCGGCCCGCACCGGGCCGGTCAGTCCGACGAGCGTGGCGTCACCGGAGATACCGCGGAGGTCCGTACGCCCCGAGATACCGGAGATCACCGCGCCGGCCCCGACCACACCGACCTCGACACGGGTACCCGCCGGCACCGTCACCGAGATCACCGCGCCGCGGTTCCATCCCTTGCGCTCCAGGAACTTCAGAAAGCCCTTCCAGGGCAGGTCGTCATAGCCGACCGAGAGGGTGCCCTGGTCACAGGAGACGGTCAGCGGCGGGCCGTGCAGCTCGCTGATCTCGACGCGGGCCGGGCCGCCGTCCGTGGTGCCGACGACGTTGACGGTGCCGCCGACCACGCGCACGTTCACGGCGTCGAAGGGGTCGGCGATCTCCAGCGTCCCCGGCTCGGCCACCTGCCTCGGGTACCGCGACCACTCGCTCCGGGCTGACATTCCTGGCCTCCCCTGGATAACCGCGCAACGCAACATATCGCGTTCCTTGGGGACACGATATATCGCGGATTGCGGAAGTCAAGCGCCCGTATCGAGGGTTGATCACCGCCGCAGGGGTGCAACCGCACGCCGTGGAACGGGAGTCCTAGCCGGTGACCATCGATGTCATGGCGTATGCCACAGAGGAGTTGAACTGTGCGTAAATCCACGGGGATGATCTCGACGCTGGTACTCGGTGCCGCCCTGAGCGTGCCGGTCACCGCCGCCCAGGCCGCCCCTGTTGCCCCCGCCGCCCCGTCCGTGTCGGCCGCCGCGTCGTGCCACGGGCTGATCGCCAAGTCCTACTCGCTGAACAACAAGGCCATTTCGGCGAGCGGCGCCCGCAGCTACAAGAAGGCCGCGGGGTACAACCACTCGACCCGGGGGAAGATCGTCGATGCCAAGTACGCGTGCCGGCACGCGCACCACGCGGATCGGATCCGCGCGGCCCTCGACGGCGCCCATAACGGGACCGAGGGTGCCGAGCACCACAACAAGCAGGCGTACATCGAGCACGACCGGCGGGCCGGTCGCGCGGCCCTCAACGACGAGTACGACGTGAAGAACGACCTGCGCAAGGCGCTCCACTACTCCTGATCTCCGGATCGGTCACGACGGTCCGCCACCCATCCGGGGGCGGACCGTCCGCGCAGGACCGGCCACCGGGGAGCGGGCGCACCGCGGCCCCTCCCGGGTGGCCTATTCGTCCTCGTCCTCGTCGTCCAGGCGGGCCAGCCAGGTGGCCAGCCGCTCCACCGGTACCTCGAAGTCCGGATTGAGATCGACGAACGTCCGCAGCTGGTCGGCCACCCACGCCAGGGTGACCTCCTCCTCGCCGCGCCGGTTCTCCAGCTCCTCGATGCCACGGTCAGTGAAATACACGCGCTCTCCACCAGGGGTCATGGGTGATTCCCGGCCAGGATAGGCAGGCTCACGGACCTCTCGCGCCACAGACGGCCGACGGCTAGCCTGATCACCTGTCAACGGTCCTGCGGCAATTGGGAAATTGCCGCCCACGGGGCGCAGGAGGCCGTGATGCAAGATCGCGCACAGCGCATCGAACTTCCCGACGGTACGGAAGTCTGGGCCCGGGTCTCCCGGCTCGACACCCCGGAGCCCGACGGGGCGGACGACGCGGACGGGGAGTTCGAGGACGTCGGCGCCTGGGACGCGCTCGGGGCCAGGGTCGAAGGGCTCCGCGAGGTGATCGGCGGCGTCGCCACCAGCGTCCGCCAGGCCACCGAGCGGGTCGCGCCGCACGAGACCAGTGTGACCTTCGGCGTGGAGCTGTCGGCCAAGCCGGGCAAGGCCGTCGCCCTGCTCGCGGACGGCGAGGCGAAGAGCAACCTCTCCGTCACCCTCACCTGGCGGCGCGAGGACCGGACGCCGACAGGGGGCGAGCCGCACGGGGAGCCCACGGCCGACCGCCGTCAGAACGGGGCGCCCACGGCCGACCGCCGGGAGCCGGACGATTCGAGCCGCTGATGCCGACCTCCGAGGACCGGACCGCCGGCCGCGCCCACTACACACAGCTCCTCGACCACGCCGGACGCACCACCGTCGCCCTGCGCCCCGCACCGGGCACCTCCGGCGCCCGGCCGTGGGGCAGCGGGGTGCTGATCGCCCCGGGATGGGTGCTGACCTGCGCCCATGTGCTGGCGGCGAGCGACGGACGGCGACGCGACCTGGGCCCGGACGGGGTCCTCGGTGTCACCTTCGACGGCCGGGTGGTGCCCGCCCGGCTCGTCTATGACCTCAGCCGTCCCGGATCGGACGCCGGGCCCGCCCCGGACGTCGGGCACGCCGCGGCCCGCGCCGATCTCGCCCTGGTCCGGCTGCTCGACCCGGAGACCGCGCACCCCTGCGCCTGGCTCAGCGATCAGCCGGCGACGCTCCTGGAGGACGCCTACATCTTCCGCGGGCATGACGAGTCCCCCGTCGACCCCTTCATCGCCGTCCGCTTCGGTGCCCGCGACGCCCGGGGCCTCCAGTTCGGCAGCGATGTCCGGGTCACACCGGGGGCCTCCGGCGGGCCGCTGCTCGACTGTGACCGCGGCGAGGTGGTCGGCATTGTCAAGGGCCGCCACCAACAGGACCACGTCGGGCTGGCGGTGCCGGTCACGGCGCTGCGCGGGCTGGGGCCGGAACACCTGGTCGAGGGCGCCGCGGGTGCCGAGGGCCTGGGGCCCGACCCGTATCACGCGCTGATGAGCCTGCATGACCGCTGGCACTGGGCCGGTCAGGAGCTCGGCCGCGCCGCCGGGCCCACCTGGTTCGACGCCCAGCACACGATCATGGCGGGCCGGGGCCGGCTGTGGGGCGTACAGGAGCGGCTGCAGGCGCTGGACCTGCTCGCCCGGCTGCCCGCACCGCGCGATCCACTGGTGGTGGAGGCCGCAGTCGGCGAGGTGCTGGAGCGCGGCGAGCGGCCCGGAGCCTGGCTGCTGCGTACCTGGCGGGACGGCCATGGCGCCCTCTACCAGGGCAGCGACCCGTACACGGAGCTGCGCGCCTTTGTGCACTATCTACGGATCGTGGCGCAGCGGACCGCCGACGAGGTGCGCGACGCACCGGGCGACGAGGCCGCCGGGGTACGCGAACAGGCCGCCAGGCTCGCGGAGTTCGTGCAGGCCAAGGCGGTGGTGCTGCAGCCGCAGGACCGCCGGAGGATAGGGCCGGTACGCCGTCGGCCGCGCTCCGTGCTCGTCGAGTTCGAGCCGCTCTTCTATGACGAGGGCGGCTCGGAGCTGTTCAACTGGTCGGTCAGCGAGGGCTACGGCCAGGGGCAGTGGCTGCGGGTGGACGTCCAGGAGTCGGCCGGCGGGGTGCCGTTCGAGCAGGCGCGGGAACAGGTGCTGCGGCGGCTCGGCGGGCGGCTGCTGCGGGCCGACGGCGACGCCGGGCCGGGCGCCCGGGTACGCCTGGAGATCGCCGTCCCCGAAGGGCGCTGGGACACCGCGGTGGGCCAGTGGGAGGTGGCCGCCTCGACCCGGCGGACCGCCCGGCTGCGGCCGGTGGGCCCCGGGCGGGCGGTGATCCTGCGCGACCAGGGGCGGCGCGAACAGGTCGACCCGGCCTGGCTGCGCCGCTGGCAGGGCCTGGCCGCCGCCCGGGAGCTGGAGGCCCTGCGCATCCCGCCGCGGCCCGGCGCCGACGCCGGGACCGGCTCCGCCGAGGCGATCTGGCGGCTGCTGGAGACGGCCGGTGACGGTGCGCTGCCGGCGCTGTGCCACACCGTCGCCGACGGGTTCGGCCGGGACGCGGTCGGCGTCGCCCTGGACACCGGTTTCCCGGCCGGGCTGTGGCCGGCCCGCGGGCACGGCGAGGAGCGGGACTGCGACGCGGGCTGCGAGGAGTTCCACCGCGGGGTGCGGGAGCTGCTCCAGGGTTCGGGTGGGGTGACCCGGCTCCCCGAACTGGTCCGGCAGCTGCGGGCCAAGGCCACGGAGGCCGCGGAGGAGGGCACACACTGGGCACGCGATCTGGTGCTCCTCTACGACGACCCGGAGGACCCGATTCCGCCGCTCTTCACGGACCGCCCCCAGGTGTCGCCGCGATGAGCGGTACGGGGCGCCGCCCCCTGACGCTCCGGGCGCCGTGTACGCCCCGTACACCTCGCACGCGCCCGGTGTCCGTCCCGTCGGCATCCGCCCCTCGTGCGGCAAGTCACGCCCTGTACCTGGCACTTGGGCGCCCGTCATGCCCTCGGGGGAGACCGGAAACCGCCCCGTGTGCTTCCTTCCGGGTGAGTACTGTCATAGCGTCGTGGAAGACTTGTTCGTGAGGACGCGACTGCGTGAGGGTGGGTGGCGGACGCGGGGGGAGGCCGAGCGAATGCCGATATCTCCGGCGGTCCGCCATGACCACCGCTCCTGACCGAGGCCTGGCCGGCGACGAGGAGTTCCGACGTGAGCGACTGGCTCATCTACCGTGGCGCGGGGGCACCGCACGACGGAATTGAGCATCTTCCGCCGCCGCCCCCCTGGCGCGATTTCGACGGCGGTCCCCTCGTGGCGCCGCCGGCCGCCCTCGACCCGTCCTCCGAGCGCAGGCTCGGTGTGCAGCACCGGGAAGCCAGCCACCACCGCCCCGGCGAGACCGAGCGCGAGCTGGTCAACGCCGCCCTCTATCTGCGCCGCCCGCTGCTGGTGACCGGCGCACCGGGCAGCGGCAAGAGCACCCTGGCCCATTCGGTGGCCTACGAACTCGGCCTCGGCCGGGTCCTCGGCTGGCCGGTCGTCAGCCGCAGCACACTCCGTGACGGTCTGTACGACTACGACGCCATCGGCCGCCTCCAGGACCTCCAGATCGCCCGCGCCGCCCCGGCCGCCGAGGAGAGCGGGGCGGCGGCCGGCCCGGATCCGGCCGACGAGCCCGGCGGCGGCATCGGCCGCTATATCCGCCTCGGCCCGCTGGGCACGGCCCTGCTGCCGGCCGCCCGGCCCCGGGTGCTGCTCGTCGACGAGCTCGACAAGAGCGATATCGATCTGCCCAATGACCTCCTCAATGTGCTGGAGGAAGGGGAGTTCCGGATTCCGGAGCTGGAGCGGCTGGCCGGATCGGCCCCCGAGGTGGAGGTGCTCAGCGACGACGGCGCGCGGGTGACGGTGCGCGACGGCCGGGTGCGCTGCCATGCCTTCCCCTTCATCGTCCTCACCAGCAACGGCGAACGGGACTTCCCGGCGCCCCTGTTGCGCCGCTGCATCCACCTCCACATCCCGGCGCCCGACAAGGAGCGGCTCGCCGCCATGGTGCGGGCACACTTCGGCGAGGGGGCGGCGGAGCGCCACGAAGCGGTGATCGACCGCTTCCTGGACCGCGAGCCCGGCGATGTCCGCGCCGTCGACCAGCTCTTCAACGCCATCCACCTGACCCAGAGAGCGGGCTGGACGGACGAGGACGAGGAGGAGACGCGGCGGCGTCTGACGGCGGAGCTGATGCGGCCCCTTGACCGGACGAGGTGAGTCCGGTGCCCCCCGGGGAGCCCGGCCCGGACCCCCTCGACGAACTCGTCGCCCGGCTGACCGCCGCGGGGCTGCCGGCCGACGCGCGCGGGATGGCCGATGCCCTCTGGCTCGCCCAGTGGATCACCCCGGGCGCACCGCGGGCCGAGGGCTCCGCGGACGCCGGGCCCGCTGACGAGGACCGTACGGACCGTACGGATTCAGCCACTTTCCGGGTGGGACCTGCCGCATCGTCCGGGACCGAGGGGAATGACGCGACGGTAGTGGCCGGCAGCGGCAGCGGCGGCGGTCCTGCGGACGGGGACGCCGCGCCGTCCGCGCTCCAGGACGGCGCCCGGCGCCGGGTCGCGGAGCTGCTGCCCACCCGTGACCCGGGGGAGGCCCCCACGAGGTGGCCCGATCCGGACCGGCAGCGCCTGGGCGAGGTCGCGGTCCCGGTCGCCTCCGCGTTCCCCGGACTGCTGCCGCTGCAGCGCGCACTGCGGCCGATCCAGCGCTACCGCCCGCCGGTCGCCCCGGTCCCCCGCAAGCTGGACGAGCCCGCCACCGCCGAACTCTCCGCCCACGCCGAAATGATCATCCCGGTGCTGCGCGGGGTGCACCGCCGGGCGGCCGGACTGCGGCTCCTGATGGACGGCTCGTCCTCGATGGCCGTCTGGGAACAGATGCTGCATGACCTGCGCCAGGTCTGTGAGCGGGTGGGCGCCTTCCGCGATGTCACGGTGCACTACCTCCATCCGCACGGCCCGGACGTGGGCGTCGCGGCGGCCCCCGGCCCCGGCCGCCCGCTGCGCCCCGCCGACCAGCTGCACGACCCGACGGGCCATCACCTCACCCTCGTCGTCAGCGACTGCGCGGGCCCCCTGTGGCGGGACGGCCGGATGCAGCGGCTGCTCTACCGCTGGGCGGCGGACGCCCCGCTCGCCGTCGTCCAGCCGCTGCCGCAGCGGATGTGGGCGCGCACCCTCCTGCCCGCCGTACCCGGTACCCTCGTCCGCCGCCAGGGCCCCTACCAGGCCCTCGACTTCCGGCCGGTCCGGCGCCGCCGCCGTCCCGCCGGCCCTCCGGGCACCCCGGCCGAGGCGCCCCGTGAGCGCGCCATTCCGGTCCTCTCCGCCACCCCCTCCGCGCTCGGCTCCTGGGCCCGGCTGGCCGCCGCCGACGCCGGGCTCGCACTGCGCGGCGCGGCCTCCGTCGTCCGGGCCGACCACGGCACCGGACATCCGGCGGGCCCGCCACCCGCGTACGGGCCCGCCGCCCCGGCCCGTATGGTCCGCGAGTTCGACCAGCTCGCCTCACCGGCCGCCCGGCTGCTCGCCGTGCACCTCTCGGCCGTCCCGCTCGCGCTGCCCGTCATCCAGCTCGTGCAGCGCGCGATGCTGCCGCAGACCGGCCCGGCCGAGCTGGCGGAGGTCCTCCTCAGCGGGCTGGTCACCCAACTCCCGCCGGACGAGCGGCCGTCGGGGGAGCAGGCCGGGGTGAGCGGCCCCTGGTACGACTTCGCGCCCGGGGTGCGCGACGAACTCCTCGCCCGGCTCAGCGCGGGGGAGGCGGCCCTGGTCCTCAAGCACTGCTCGCTCTACGTCGAGCGCACCTTCGGCCGCAGCGCCCGCAACTTCCCGGCCGTCGCGGTCGCCATGCTCTCCGGCAGCGGCCGGGAGCCCGAGACCGGCCGGCGGGCCGTCCCCGAACCCTTCGCCCGGGTCTCCGAACGCGTGCTGCGCCGCTTCGAACCGGCACTGCGCCCGCCCGCCCGGCGGCCGTACGCGTCCGACGGACCCGCCGCGGAGGGCGCGGCCCTCTTGGAGCGCTACGAACAGGACCGCGCCGTACGGGATCTGATCGAGGCGGTCCGGCTGCTGCGCGCCGCCACCGAACGCCTGCCGGTGGCCGGCACGGACCTCGCCCGCGCGTTGCTGCACGCCTGGGCGACCTGGCGCCAGCCGGACGCCCTGGAGGAGGCGGAGCGCGCGGCCCGCGCCGCGGAACGGGCCACCGCGGACGAGCCCGCCGCCGACGACCCCGAGGGCGCCACGGCGGGCCGGGAGGCCGAGCGCACCCGGGCGCTGATCGTGCTCGGCCGGGTCGGCCACGCCCGCGCCCGGGAACGCCGGACGGCCGGCACCCCCGCCGAGGAGCGCACCGCGCTCGCCGACGCCGCCCGCCATCTGCACACCGCCTGCGGGCTGATGAGCCTGCTGGACCCCCGCGTCCTGGAGAGCATGGTGTTACGCACCGAGATCCTGCGCCGGCTGGCCGCCCTGCCGGGCGTACCGGACACCGACGGGGCGACCGACCCCGACCCCCTCGACGAGGCGGAACGCTCCCTCACCACCCTCCTCGACCGGTGGCCCAGCGGAGAGCAGGTGCCGGGCGAGGTCTATGCCGCCCGCGGCGGGGTGCTGCTCGACCAGGCCCGGCGGGCCGCCCGCGGTGACGCGGGGCCGCACCCCGCCGAGGCGCTCGCCGTCCGCGCCGCCGACGATCTCGACACCGCCGCGGTGCTGCTGCGCCGCCGCGGCGGCACGGCCGACCGGCTGGTCTGCGAGACCCTGCTCGACCTCGCCGCGGCCCGCCAGCTCAACGGCGGCGCGGGCCTGCCGTCCGTACTGCCCACCCTCGAACGCGCCCGAGCGCTCGCCCATGAACTCGACGACCGGGCCCTGGAGGCGGACAGCCTGCGCCGTACGGCCGCCGCCCAGCGCGCCGTCCACACCCGCACCGGCGACCTGGGCGCGCTGGACGCCGCCATCGCCGCGCTGGCCGCCGCTCTCCGGCTGACCACCCCCGATTCGCCCGAGCACAGCTCGCTGCTCGCCGAGCGCGGTGCGGCACTGCTGCTGCGTGCCCGGCTGGAGCCGGAAGAGGCACCGGGCAAGCGGCTGGCCAACGAGGCGGTGCATGTGCTGCGCGAGGCGCTGGGCCGGGTCGCGCCGCAGGACCCCGACTTGGGCAGCCACCGTCTGCTGTTCGGCCGCGCGCTGCGGCTGCGCTACGAACGCCAGCCCTCGCTCGCCGATCTGCACGAGGCCGACTGGATCCTGGAGCTGGCCGCCCGCGGTGCGGACGTACCGGACGCGGTGTCGGCCGAGGCCTGGCTGGAAGTGGGCGATGTCCAGCTGCTGCTGGACCGCCGCTTCGACTCCCGTGAGCGCCACGACCGGGCCGCCGCCTGCTACCGCCGGGCCGCCGCGGCCGCCCGGCGGGCCGACAGCCCGCTGCCCGCCGCCCGCGCCCACCACCGCCGCGGCGAGGTCCTGGAGGTCACGGCGGGCCCCCGGTCCGCGCTGCACGCCTACCGCGAGAGCTGGGAGCAGTGGCAGCGGGCCGGTGAGGACACCGGCCCCGAGGCCCAGCGCACCCGCGCCCGTATGCGCGCCCTCGAATCCACCGCCTGACCGCCCCGGACACCCGTCCGGCTGCCTGGCCGTCGGCACCGGAACGTGTTTCTGTGGACGGCAGTTCGGGAACACCCCCGTCCAGCCGGCCAGAGGAGACCAGCGTGGCGACTACCCCCCGCACCGAACCGGCTGCGGCCGCCCCTCCGGGGCCGTCGGCCGAGCGGCTGCCGGACTTTGCCGGGGTCGACGTGGGCGTTCTGGCGGCACGGACGGACCATGCGGTGCTGGGAGAGGTGGCGGCGCTGCTGCTGCGCAACTGGCCGTCACCGGAGGACGCCGTCGCGTACTACGAGGACGGCCCGGAGAAGCTCTTGCGCTGACAGTCGAGAACGGTGGTTTTTGGGCAAACGTGCAAGGAAACCGGCCAGTTGCCGGTGGAATTTGGTTCTTTGCCCGGAGCCGGAGCCATGTACCAGGCAAGGGGCGCGCGTTGGCGCGCCCGTACCTCGACGCAGGCAGACGAGAGCAGGGGGCGACCCGTGGCGGGGGAGAAGACCGGCCCGACCGCTGTCGTGCCCTTCCGGCAGTTCGTGCTCAAGGTCCACAGCCGCTGCAACCTCGCCTGCACCTACTGCTACATCTACGCCGGCCCGGACCGCAGCTGGCGCGCCCGCCCGCCGACGGTCCCGGCCGCCACCATGCAGCAGACCGCCCTGCGCATCGCCGAACACGCCCGCACCCACCGGCTGCGCGAGGTCCGGATCGATCTGCACGGCGGCGAACCGCTGCTCACCGGCCCCGGACCGCTGCTGGCCCAGGCCGCCGCCATCCGCGCCGCGCTGCCCGCCGGGTGCACCGCCGCCTTCGGGGTGCAGACCAACGGGACGCTCCTCACCCGGGACATGATCGACACCCTCGCCGCCGCCGGGTTCCGGCTCGGCCTCAGCCTCGACGGCGGCACCCCCGGCCTCAACCGCCGCCGTATCGACCACGCCGGGCGGCCCTCCTGGCCCGCGGTCGCCCGCGCCGTACGCCTGCTCCGCGACCGGCCCGACGTGTTCGCCGGAATCCTGTGCACCATCGACATCACCGCCGACCCCGCCGCCGTCCACAGCTCACTGCGCGCCCTGGACCCCCCGATGGTCGACTTCCTCCTCCCGCACGCCAACTGGACCAGCCCCCCGCCCGCGCCCCTCGGACCGGCCGGCCGCACCCCGTACGGCGACTGGCTGTGCACCGTCTTCGACCTGTGGTGGGACGGCGGCCCCGGCCCCCGGGTACGGGTCTTCACCGAGATCCTCGGCCTCCTCCTGGGCCGCCCCAGCTCCAGCGAAGCGGTCGGGCTCTCCCCGGTCGTCGCCCTGGTCGTCGACACCGACGGCGCCATCGAACAGGTCGACTCGCTCAAATCCACCTACGAGGGCGCCGCCGCCACCGGCCTCGATGTCTTCCACCACACCTTCGACGACGCCCTGGCACACCCCGGCATGGCCGCCCGCCGCAGCGGCCGCGACGGCCTCGGCGCCCAGTGCCGCGGCTGCGCCCTGGTCGAGGTGTGCGGCGGCGGCAACTACGCCCACCGCTACCGCGCGGACACCGGCGGCTTCACCAACCCGTCCGTCTACTGCGCCGACCTGGAACGCCTGATCCGGCATATCGCGGCCCGCCTGGACGCCACGGTCGCCCTCAACTGACCTGCGTCCGAGATGACCTGACGCACTGTCGTCATATGGAGGGACACTTGGGCTATCGTGCCAAAGAGCCAGGGCGTGCCTGATGAGACAGCCTCTGCACGCGCGCACCATCGCATCCCCAGGGAGACGGTCGCATGGTCGATCAGGCCCATTTTTCCGGTCCCACCGGCTCCACCGAACACATCACCATCAGCTACGCCGGCTTCACCCGGCCCTGGGCCGCCTGGATCTCCCATCAGCTGGAGCAGCAGGGCCATGGCACGACCTTGCTGCGCTGGGACCCCCAGGCGGACACCGCGCTGGTGGCGGAGCTGTCCGGGCTGCTGGCGGCCGAGGGCCGGCTGCTGATGGTGCTGGACGACTGGTATTTCCGGCTGGGCCCCAAGAGCCAGGACGAGTGGACGGCCGCCCTGCGCGAGGTGGTCTCCCCGCACGCCGACCGGTTCGCCGCGGTGAGCGTGGCCACCCAGTCCCTGCCCGCCACGGCCTCCCTGCTGCGCCCCGCCGACCTGCGTGACCTGGACGCCCACGAGGCCAACCGCCGCGTCCTGCAACGGCTCGGCATCACGGCCCCGGGCCGGACCGTGGACGAGGACGCCCCCGGCGCGCCCCGCTTCCCGAACAACCCGCCCGAGGTGTGGAACATCCCGCGCCGCAACAACCGCTTCACCGGCCGCGACAACGTCCTCGAAGAGCTGCACGGCAAGCTGGCCGGCTCCGGCGCGGGCGCCGGGCCGCCGCTGGAGACCCGGATCGCGCTGTACGGCACCTCCGGTGTCGGCAAGAGCCAGATCGCCGCCGAGTACGCCCACCGCTTCGGCAACGACTACGACGTGGTGTGGTGGATCAGCGCCACCAACCGTGGCGCCGCCCGTGAACAGCTTGCCGAACTCGCCACCCGGCTCGGCCTCCCCGTGGGCCGGGAGCTGGGCGACCGTATCCGCGCCGTCCACGAGGCGCTGCGCGTCGGCCGCCCCTACCGCCGCTGGCTGCTGATCTTCGACAGCGCCGACGACATGGAACAGATCGAGGACCTGGTCCCGGACGGCCGCGGCCATGTCCTGATCACCACCCTCACCCGCGACTGGTCGGGCTCCGGCAGCGCCCAGGAGATCGAGGTGCTGCCCTTCAACCGCGCCGAGAGCGTCGCCTACGCACGGCGGCGCGCACCGCGGCTGACCCCGATGGAAGCCGATCTGCTCTCCCAGGCCGTCCAGGACCTGCCGCTGCTGCTCGCCCAGACCGCCGCCTGGCTCGACGCCAACCCGATGTCCCCCAAGGAGTACATCGAGCTGATCCGCCGCGGTGAGCCCAGCCTCGTCGGCATCCGGATCTCCTCCGACTACCCGATGGCCTTCCAGACCAGCTGGGCCATAACTCTCAACACCCTGCGCGAACGCAGCCCGGCCGCGGTCGAACTCCTCAAGCTGTTCGCGTTCTTCGCCCCGGACACCATCCCCGTGCCGATGCTCGCCCGCGCCCGCCGTGGCGACCTGCCCGAGCACCTCGCCGACCTCGCCGCCGAGCCGATCAGCTGGAACACCGCGCTGCGCCGGCTGACCGAGTCCACCGCCGTACGCCTCGACTACCAGGTCTCCCAGGACGCCGACCCGGCCGTGGAGACCGCGCTGATGCACCGGCTCTACCACCGGTTCCTGCGCAGCGACATGACCGAGGACGAGCGCGATCTGATGTCGGCCTGCGCCTGCCGGGTGCTGGTCACCGCCGACCCGCAGAACCCCGCCGACACCCGCTACTGGGAGCGCTACGCCGAACTCATCCCGCATCTGGAGCCGGCCGGCGTCCTCGACAGCCCCGAGCCCGCGGTCCAGCAGCTGCTGCTGAACTGCGTGGAATATCTGCGGGTCCGCGGCGAATACCGCATGGGCCTGCGGCTGTGCGAACAGTTCATGTCCCGCTGGCGCAGCCGCCTCGCCGCCACCCAGCGCACCATGCTCGTCCTCACTCACCAGCACGCCAACATGCTGCGCCGGCTCGGCCGCTACCGGGAGGCAGAGGCGGTCGGCAGCGCCGTCGTCGACCAGCTCGCCGCCGAGCGGGACCCCTCCGACGCCGATCTGCTGCGCGCCCAGGACGGACTGGCCGGCACGCTGATCGCGCTGGGCTCGTACGAGCAGGCCTACGACCTCTTCGACGCCGTCTGGCGGGCCTACGCCGAGCTGCTCGGCCCGGAGGCACCCCGCACCCTCTCCTCACGGCACAACCTCGGCAATGTCCTGGCGCTGCTCGGCCGCTACGAAGAAGCGCTGGTCACCCATCGCGAGGTGCTCTCCTTCCGGGAGCGCGAGCTGCGCGCCCGCCACCACCTCACGCTCAACGCGGGCACCGCACACGCACGCACCCTGCGCCTGCTCGGCCGCTACCGCGACGCCACCTCCAGCCAGGAGCTCAACGCCCGGCTGCACCTCCAGGTGATGGGCGCGCACACCCCGCAGACCCTGCGCGCTGAGCACAATCTCGCGCTGTGCCTGCGCCGCTCCGGCGAGGTGGCCCGCGCCGCCGGCCTGCTGGCCGACCTCGTCGAGCGCTCCCGGCGGGTGCTGGGCCCCCGCCACCCCGAGACCCTGATGGTGCGTGCGGACCACGCCACCTTCCTTCGGGAGCACGGCGATCTCGGGCACGCCCGCGACCTCGCGGAGGAGGTCGCCGAGCGCTATCGCGCGCTGGCCGGTGAGCGCCACCCGTACACCGTCGGCACCCTGGGGAACGTCGGGCTGGTCCGCGGGGAGTTCGGGGACCTGACGGACGCGCTGGACATCGCCGAACGCGCGCTGACCGGGATGGCGGAGGCCATGGGCCCCGGCCATCCCTGGACGCTGGGCTGCGCGCTGAACGCCGCGGCCGCCCGCAACCGGGTGGACGACGAGGACGGCGCGGTGGAGCTGGGCCGCGACACCCTGGAGCGGGCCAAGGCGGCACTGGGCGACACCCATCCGCTGACCCTCTCCGCGAAGACGGCGCTGTCCGAGGACCTGCGGGCGCTCCGCCGCGGCCAGGAGGCGGCGAAGCTCGAACAGGAGGCGATCCAGCAGCTCTCCGAGAACCTGGGCGCCGAGCATCCGCACACCCTGTCCGCCCGGCGCCGCCGCCGCCCGTACTGGGACTTCGAACCGCAGCCCGTCTGACGGGGCCCCGCCCCGGGCATGCGGAAGGGCCCGCCCCCACCGGGGACGGGCCCTTCCGCTGTTTCACCACCGGTCACTCGGCGGCCCGGCGCCTCAGGCGTCGAAGGCCTCCGAGACCAGCTGTGCCTGCTCCGCCTGGTGGCGCTTGGCGGAGCCGACGGCCGGCGACGAGGAGTGCGGCCGGGAGATCCGGCGCAGCCGCTCGCCGTGCGGGACATCGGCGCCGACGGCCAGGTCGAGGTGGTCGATCAGGTTGAGGCCGAGGAACGGCCAGGCACCCTGGTTCGCCGGCTCTTCCTGGGTCCACAGGTACTTCTCGGCGTTCGGGAACTTGGCGATCTCCGCCTGGAGCTCCTTGCCGGGAAGCGGGTAGAGACGCTCGATACGGACGATCGCGGTGTCGTTCGCGCCGCGCTTCTCCCGCTCCGCCTCCAGGTCGTAGTAGACCTTGCCGGAGCAGAAGATGACCTTGCGGACATCCTCGGGCTTGACCGTGGAGTCCCCGATGACCGGGCGGAAGCCGCCCGACGTGAACTCTTCCGTCCGCGACGCCGCGGCCTTCAGACGCAGCATCGACTTCGGGGTGAAGACGACCAGCGGCTTGTGGTGCGGGTTGTGGACCTGCCAGCGCAGCAGGTGGAAGTAGTTCGACGGCAGGGTCGGCGCCGCGACCGTCATGTTGTTCTGCGCGCACAGCTGGAGGAAGCGCTCGATCCGGGCCGAGGAGTGGTCCGGGCCCTGGCCCTCGTAGCCGTGCGGCAGCAGCAGGGTGACGCCGGACGTCTGGCCCCACTTCTGCTCCGCCGAGGAGATGAACTCGTCGACGACGGTCTGGGCGCCGTTGACGAAGTCACCGAACTGCGCCTCCCACATGACCAGCGCCTCCGGGCGGGCCAGGGAGTAGCCGTACTCGAAGCCCATCGCCGCGTACTCGCTGAGCAGCGAGTCGTAGACGTTGAAGCGGGCCTGGTCCTCGGAGAGGTAGAGCAGCGGGGTGTAGTCGTCGCCGGTCTGCCGGTCCACCAGCACCGCGTGGCGCTGGCCGAAGGTGCCGCGGCGGGAGTCCTGGCCGGCGAGCCGGACGGGGGTCCCCTCCATCAGCAGCGAGCCGATGGCGAGGGTCTCGCCCATGCCCCAGTCGATGGCGTTGTCCTCGACCTGGGCCGCGCGGCGCTGCAGCTGGGGCAGCAGACGCGGGTGGACGGTGCGGCCCTCGGGGATGTTGACCTGCGACTCGGCGATCCGCTTGACGACCTCCTGGGAGATCGCGGTGTCCACGTAGACCGGGAACTCGGCCTTGGGCTGCGGCACCTCGGGGGCCACCGGGGCCGTCGTGGCGTCGCGGACCTCGGTGAAGACCTTCTCCAGCTGGCCCTGGAAGTCCTGCAGCGCCTGCTCGGCCTCTTCCAGAGTGATGTCGCCACGACCGATGAGGGACTCGGTGTAGAGCTTGCGCACCGAGCGCTTCTTGTCGATCAGGTCGTACATCAGCGGCTGGGTGAAGCCCGGGTTGTCCGACTCGTTGTGGCCGCGGCGGCGGTAGCAGATCAGGTCGATGACCACGTCCTTGTTGAACGCCTGGCGGAACTCGAAGGCCAGACGGGCCACGCGGACGACGGCCTCGGGGTCGTCACCGTTGACGTGGAAGATCGGCGCCTCGATCATGCGGGCCACGTCGGTGGCGTACATGGACGAACGCGACGACTCCGGGGCGGCGGTGAAGCCGACCTGGTTGTTGATGACGACGTGCACCGTGCCGCCGGTGCGGTAGCCGCGCAGCTGGGACATGTTCAGCGTCTCCGCGACCACGCCCTGGCCGGCGAACGCCGCGTCACCGTGCAGCTGGATCGGCAGGACCGTGAAGTCCGTGCCGCCCTTGTTGATGATGTCCTGCTTGGCGCGCGCGACACCCTCGACGACCGGGTCCACGGCCTCCAGGTGGGAGGGGTTGGCGGTCAGCGAGACCTTGATCTGCTCGCCGTCCAGGCCGGTGAAGATGCCCTCGGCGCCCAGGTGGTACTTCACATCGCCGGAGCCGTGCATCGACTTCGGGTCGAGGTTGCCCTCGAACTCCCGGAAGATCTGCGCGTACGACTTGCCGACGATGTTGGCGAGGACGTTGAGGCGGCCGCGGTGGGCCATACCGATGACGGCCTCGTCCAGCCGCGACTCGGCCGCGGCGTCGATGACCGCGTCCAGCAGCGGGATGACGGACTCGCCGCCCTCCAGCGAGAAGCGCTTCTGGCCGACGTACTTCGTCTGCAGGAACGTCTCGAACGCCTCGGCGGAGTTCAGCCGGCGCAGGATGCGCAGCTGCTCCTCGCGCTCGGGCGACTTGTGCGAGCGCTCGACCCGGTCCTGGATCCACTTGCGCTGCTTGGGGTCCTGGATGTGCATGAACTCGATGCCGGTGGTGCGGCAGTACGAGTCACGCAGCACGCCCAGGATGTCGCGCAGCTTCATCATGGACTTGCCGGAGAAGCCGCCGACCGCGAACTCGCGCTCCAGGTCCCACAGGGTGAGCCCGTGCTCGGTGATGTCCAGGTCGGGGTGCTTGCGCTGGTGGTACTCCAGCGGGTCGGTGTCGGCCATGACGTGGCCGCGGACCCGGTAGGAGTGGATCAGCTCGAAGACCCGGGCGGCCTTGGTGACATCGTCGTCGTGGGAGGCGTCGATGTCGCGCAGCCAGCGGACCGGCTCGTACGGAATCCGCAGCGACTTGAAGATGTCGTCGAAGAATTCGTTCTCGCCGAGCAGCAGCTGGCTCATGATCCGCAGGAACTCGCCGGAGGCGGCGCCCTGGATCACCCGGTGGTCATAGGTGCTGGTCAGCGTCATGACCTTGGAGACACCCAGCTTGTTCAGGGCGTCCTGCGAGGTGCCCTGGAACTCCGCGGGGTAGTCCATCGCGCCGACGCCCATGATCATGGACTGGCCGGGCATCAGACGCGGCACCGAGTGCACGGTGCCGATGCCGCCCGGGTTCGTCAGCGACGCGGTGACTCCGGTGAAGTCGTCCATCGTGAGCTTGTTGTCGCGGGCCCGGCGGACGATGTCCTCGTAGGCCTGCCAGAACTCGAAGAAGGTCAGCGTCTCGGCCTTCTTGATGGCGGCGACGACGAGCTGGCGGTCACCGTTCGGCTTCACCAGGTCGATGGCCAGACCGAGGTTGACGTGCTCGGGCTTGACCAGCGTCGGCTTGCCGTCCTTCTCCGCGAAGGAGTGGTTCATCGACGGCATGGCCTTGAGGGCCTGCACCATCGCGTACCCGATGAGGTGGGTGAAGGAGACCTTCCCACCGCGGGCGCGCTTGAGGTGGTTGTTGATCACGATGCGGTTGTCGAACAGCAGCTTCACCGGGACCGCGCGGACGGACGTGGCCGTCGGCAGCTCCAGGGAGGCGCTCATGTTCTTCGCCACCGCGGCCGAGGGGCCGCGCAGGGTGACGAACTCGGGACCGACCGGAGCCAGGCTCGCGTCGGCGGCCGGCTTCGCGGCGGGCTTGGCCGGCTCGGCCTTCGCCGGAGCGGCCTTCGCCGGTGCCGGAGCGCTCGCAGCGGGCTTCGCCGGGGTGGCCGGCTCAGCGGAGGCCGGCTTCGGCTCGGCTGCGGGTGCGGACGACTGCGCCGGGGCGGCCGGAGCGGCGGGGGAGCCCTCCGCCGGCTGGCTCGGCGCGGTGGCGCCGCCCGGCTTGTAGTCGGCGAAGAAGTCCCACCAGGCTCGGTCTACCGAGTTCGGGTCCTGGAGGTACTGCTGGTAGATCTCGTCGACGAGCCACTCATTGGGACCGAACGCGGCAGCAGGGTTCTTACCCTGCCCCTCTTGGTCGGTCGAGATGCTCGAGCTGTTGGGGGACTGTAGCGACACGGCGGCAACCGCCCTCTTCCGCTTCCTAAGGTGGTGGACAGCGGGAATAAAGGCTACGCCTGTTGTGACCCTTGGTGCAGGCCGGGAGGGGTACTCGTCGTGTAGGTCACATTCCCGGACGGGTTTCAGGGCATGACTTGGCGGGAAACACACGAAGTTTGCCTGGCTGCGGGTAGGAGTGATCACCACCACACCCGCTGCTGAGTGTTTCCACCACCGACCCTACGTCAGCGGCCGTCAGCTTCGAGCTGACTCCAGCCCCGGAAGAGTGACCCGGATCCGGCAACCGCGGGACGATTCGGCGACCCCGATGCGTCCTCCGTGCAGGTCCACCGCCCAGCGGGCGATCGCCAGGCCCAGGCCCGTGCCGCCGTCGCTGCCGGGGCCCGACGGGGCCGGGCCGCCGCGGTTGAACCGCTCGAAGACCCGGTAGCGCTCCGCCTCGGGGATGCCGGGGCCCTCGTCCTGCACCTCCAGCACCAGGCTCTGCGGCCCCTCGCCGCGCCGGGCGTGCACCGTGACCCGGCCGTGCCGGGGGCTGTGCTTGATCGCGTTGTCGATCAGATTGGCCACGACCTGGTGCAGCCGCTCGGCGTCCGCGTGCGCGGTCAGCTCCGGCGGCGAGACATCGAGGTGGAGATGGACGTCCGTACGGGTGTGGGTGCCGGAGCCGGCGGCCCCCGACAGCCCCGAGAGGGTGGTGGCGCCCCGGCTCATGTTGGCTTCCTTGAGCACGCCGGACAGATACGGCCAGACCTCGAAGCGGCGGGCGTGCAGCGGCACCACCCCGTTGTCCAGCCGGGACAGGTCCAGCAGATGCTCCACCAGGCGGCCCAGCCGCTCGGTCTGCTTCAGCGCCGTACGCATCGTCTCCGGGTCCGGCTCGCAGACCCCGTCGACGACGTTCTCCAGGACGGCACGGAGCGCGGCGATGGGGGTGCGCAGCTCGTGCGACACATTGGCGACCAGCTCCTTGCGGTGGGTGTCCACCGCCTCCAGGTCGGCCGCCATCCGGTTGAAGGCGTTCGCCAGGTCACCGAACTCGTCACGGCGCTCCGAGCGGACCCGGCGGCTGTAGTTACCGTGCGCCATCGAGCGGGTGACATCCGTCATCTCGTCGAGCGGAGCGGTCAGGCTGTTGGCCACGAACTGGGTGATCAGCAGCGAGGCGATGATCGAGAAGATCGTGATCACCCGCAGCTCGGTCGCCGAGTGCATCGCGACGAACACCAGCAGGGTGGTGATGATCACCGAGACGCTGACCAGCGCCCCCAGTGCGGCCTTCACGGACCGGTACGGGTCCAGCGGGCGCAGGCCCTCCCAGATCCGCTGCCACAGCGCGTTCAGCGAGGTGCGTGGCGGCCGCGTCATGCGGCCGGGGTCTCCAGGGCGTAGCCGACACCGTGGACCGTGCGGATCCGCTCGGCGCCGATCTTGCGGCGCAGCGCCTTGATGTGGCTGTCGACCGTACGGGTGCCGGAGGCGTCGGCCCAGTCCCACACCTCGGCCAGCAGCTGCTCACGGGAGAGCACCGCACGCGGGGTGTTCGCCAGGCAGACCAGCAGATCGAACTCGGTGGGCGTCAGATGCACATCCGCGCCGCGTACCCGCACCCGGCGCTGGGCGTGGTCGATCTCCAGCTCGCCCAGCCGGAGGATGCCGCTGCGCGGGGTGTGCGCGGCCAGCGCGGCGCGCTCGACCCGGCGCAGCAGGACATGCACCCGGGCGGCCAGCTCCCGCATCGAGAACGGCTTGGTCATGTAGTCGTCGGCGCCGACGCCGAGGCCCACCAGCATGTCCGTCTCGTCGTCCCGGGCGGTGAGCATCATCACCGGCACCGGACGCTGGGCCTGGACCCGGCGGCACACCTCCAGGCCGTCGAAGCCCGGCAGCATCACATCGAGGACCAGCAGATCGGGCTGCCAGGCCTCGGCGGTGTCCACGGCGGCCGGGCCGTCGGTGGCCGTCTGCACCTGGAAACCCTCGGCGCGCAGCCGGGCCGCGATGGCCTCGACGATCGTCGGGTCGTCTTCAACGACCAGGACCCGGCGCTGGGCACCCGGCGTGGCCGCGGCGGCGCCGCCCTGCGTTGTCTGAGTCTGGTCCATCGCCCGCCCCTGCATGTCCCTGCGTGGTCGCCGTCTTGCTGGGCAGCAGCGTACGGGCATGGCGCGACTGTCGGCTACGCGCCCTTCCGCGCCAGATGGACCACGTCCGGGACGCCTCGGACAACGGGGATCTCTTCCGTATGTACCCCGTTGAACCCGGCATTTCGTAGCGCTTCCTCGAAGGCCGGCGAGGGCTGCGCGGACCAGACGGCGAGCACTCCGCCAGGGTTCAGACGATCGCGGCAGGCGGCGAGTCCGTCGGGGGAGTAGAGGCTGTCGTTGTCCTCGGTGACGGTCCAGTCGGGGCCGTTGTCGATGTCCAGGCACAGGGCGTCGTACGCGTCCCGGCCCGCCTCCGTCCACAGATGGGCGACCAGGTCGGTGTGCAGGATCTCGCTGCGCGGATCGGCCAGCGCGGCGGCGGAGACGGCCGACAGCGGGCCCGTGCGGTGCCAGTCGATGACCGCCTCCTCGCGCTCGACGACGACGATCCGGCCCCAGCGCGGCTCCTGGGCGGCGCGGGCCAGGGAGAAGCCGACGCCGAGGCCGCCGATGAGGACGACGGGGTCGGTGCGGCCGGCCGGCAGCGCGTCCAGCGCGGCGTCGATCAGCAGCCGCTCGGAGCGGCCGTCGGAGGTGTCCATCAGGAAGCAGCCGTTGGCGATGATCTCGTAGATCACCGGCGCCGCGGGGGTGCCGGCCCCGTCGGTCCCGGGGGCCGCGAGGGGCCCGCTCCGTTCGCGTAGCACCACCTCGCCGTACGGGCCCTCGCGGCGGTCGATCGTGCGCGGGGCCGCTGGGGCGCCGGTCGTTTCCTGTGTCGGTGTCACGGGAGCCATGGCGTCCATGGTGGCCACTACGGGGTGCGCCGGTCCAACGCATTGCGGGAGGGCTTCCCCGAGCCGGTGACCCGGACGTAAAGCACCGATCGGGAGTTGCCCCATGTGAGGGATCTCACTCTCACAGGTTCTTCATGGGTTGAGCATGCAGGGTGGTCCCGGACGTAGGACAAGGCAGGGATTCACGGCCGAGGGACACGGGCGTGGCTCACCGGAAGCGCCAGGACGGAAGGGGCCTCGGACTGTGAGCTGGCTGGGAATCGTGGAGAGAGTGCGGGGCGAGCGTGGGGCGGGTGCTGTCCGGGAAGCGGGTGCCGTCCCGGAGGTGGCTGCCGCTCTGGCGCCGGATGCCGGCTCGGATTCGGATGCCGCGCTGGTGCCGGACACCGCGCCGGTGCCGGATGCCCGCTCGGCCGCTGTGGCGCCGGGCCCGCTGCTCGGCATCCCCCGGCAGCGTGCGGGCCGGGCGACCGGGGCCCGTGCCGCCGAGACCGGGATTCGCTCTGCCGAGGCGGGGACCCATGCCGTCGAGGCCGGGCCGGATGCCCCGGATGCGGCGGTGCGCCCGGGGCCCTCGCGGCCCTGGCAGCCGCTGCGGCTGCTGCCCACCCCCGTCGGCACCCCCTTCACCTTCGGCTTCGCCGTGGTCCTCGCGGTCACCTCGCTCTTCGCCGAGTACGCCGACCCGGGGCTGGTCTCCAGGCTGCTGCACGGCTCCAGCACCGATGTCGTCCACCTCACCCAGGCCCCGCTGCCGGTGCTGATAGCCAGTGCGCTGTGGATCGCCGGCGGGATGACCTCCGGGTACGCCGTCGCCTTCCTCTTCGTCCTGACGGCGCTGGAGCGGCGGATCGGCGCGCGGGGCGCCGCCACGGTCTTCTTCGGCGGTCATGTGCTCGCCACCCTCGCCACCGAACTCCCCGTCGCCTTCTCGGTCGCCGCCGGCGGGCTGCCGGAGAGCTCGCTGCACCGCCTCGACTACGGCATCAGCTTCGGCGTGATGACCTGCATCGGCGCCCTCGCCGGTCTGCTGCCGGCCTGGCCGGGCCGGCTGCTGCTGGCCGTCGTCGGCTATCTGGCCCTGACGGACCTCCTCGCCTACGCCGACCCGCTGAGCGACTGGGGACATCTGCTCTCGCTCGCCCTGGGCGTGGCGAGCTGGCCGCTGCTGCGCCGCTGGCGCACCCGTCGCGCCGCACCCGCACCGCTCCTCGGCGACCTGGGCCATCCCGCCCTGCGGGGCGCGCGGATGTACTGAGCGTCCGGGGGCGCGGGCCGGTCCGGAGGGCTGCTACGGACGCGCCGTCGAACGGTAGGTGGCGGTGATGGCGTAGGCGCAGCCGCCCAGGAGCGCCACCCCGGAGAGCACCCCGCTGACGAACGGCACCCAGACCACGGCGGAGGTGGCCGCCATGCCCAGGCCGATCGCGCCGAGCGCGGTCAGCGTGGCGCCGGGGACGACGATGCTGCGCCGCTTCCAGACCGCCATCAGCGCGATGAAGTGCAGGCCGACGATCAGCGCGATCCAGGCCACCGCGGTCTGTTCGGGGGCGCCCGCCGCGCGCAGTGCGAGATTGCCGCCGACCAGCAGCACCGCCTCGGCCCCCACGACGAACGCGAACCTGCCCCGGAACCAGTCCGCCTGAGGGGCCTCGGCGTCGTCCGGCGCGGGCCCGCCGCGGCGCCCCGCCCGCAGCGCGAGCGTGAGCAGCCCGGCGAAGGTGAGCACCGCGAGCACCCGGAGGGCGATCCCGATCGCCGGATTCAGCGGCTCGTGCGCGTTGGCGACCACGAAGACCGTCCCGAAGAGTGCGCCGATGAAAACTCCGGACATCCGCTGCAACATGCCGCGAAGGTAGCAGTCATGACGGGGCGTGAGGCCGGAGGCGAGGGGCGCTTTCGGTAGGGATCCGCCGGACCGGTCGCTGCGGCCCGAGCCATATGCGCCCGCCCCCGCCCTGCGTGCCTATCCGAGCCACATGAGCATCCCGTCCCCCTCGTCCGCCGCCGCGCGGAAGAACGGCCGCAACTGCTCGTAGTGCTCGCTGACATAGTCCAGCGGCTCGCCCCGCTCCCAGACGATCGCCGGATACACCTCCGCCGCCGCGAGGTCCGCCGGGCCGACGCCGGACGTCAGGCGCTCGCCCGAGAGCCCCGCCAGCGCCTCCGCGGCGCACCGCACCTGCTCGGGGGTGAGGTAACGGGGCGGCCCGTAGCCCCAGTCGTCGGCATCCGGGACGGCCTCCTCGCCATGGACGATGTCCACCGGAAAACCGCGGCGGCGCAGCAGGAACCCGAGCGCGTCCCATGCCTTGTCGATGTCCAGGCAGCGGGCCGGCGCGGCCTCCGGGCGCTGTCCGGCTTCCGCTTCCCTCCACCCGTGGACCAGCTTCAGCGCCCACTCGGGATCGCCCAGGGCGCGGTCGAGTGCGGCGGGAGTGACACGTGCGTACTCTCCGATCATGCTCATGGTCCGACGCTAGGGGCGACCACTGACAACGCGGGGTGCGCGCCGGGGCGCCGCCCGGCCGCGGCGATCGGATCCGGCCAAGCGCAACAGCCCTCCGGCGCCTGGGAGAATGGCGGCCCCTTTCCGGGCACGGCCGGTCCCTTCCGGGCACCGCCTCGTACGGTGCCCGCCGGACGCAGATGCAGGAGAACAGGTCGCCGTGTCCCCAGAGCGTGAGCCATCGATTCCGGACGTCAGGGAACTCGGCCTGCGGTCCGACTGCGGGAGCTGCTTCGGGCTGTGCTGTGTCGCGCTGCCGTTCGCGGCCTCGGCGGACTTCGCGATCGACAAGGACGCCGGCCGGCCCTGCCCGAACCTGGAGACGGACTTCCGCTGCGGCATCCACAGCGAGCTGCGCCCGCGCGGCTTCACCGGCTGTACGGTCTTCGACTGCTTCGGCGCCGGGCAGAAGGTCTCGCAGGTCACCTTCGGCGGTCACGACTGGCGGCAGGCCCCGGGGTCCGCCCGGCAGATGTTCGACGTCTTCCCCGTCATGCGGCAGCTGCAGGAACTCCTCTGGTACCTGGCCGAGGCGCTGGCCCGCCCGGCGGCCCGCCCGGTCCACGCCGAGCTGCGCGCCGCCCTGGAGAAGACCGAACGCCTCACCCGCGGCAGCGCCGAGGAGCTCACGGCGCTCGATGTGCCGGCCCACCGGGGCGAGGTCAACGCCCTCCTGCTGCGCACCAGCGAACTCGTCCGGGCCGGGGTCCCGGGCCGTAAGAGGGAGCGGCGCGGCGCCGACCTCATGGGGGCGCGCCTCAAGGGCGCCAACCTCCGGGGCGCCAATCTCCGTGGGGCCTACCTGATCGCCGCCGACCTCACGGGTGCTGACCTGCGCGCGGCGGACCTGATCGGCGCCGATCTGCGTGCCGCCGATCTCGCCGGTGCCGATCTCACCGGTGCGCTCTTCCTCACCCAGTCGCAGCTCAACGCGGCCAAGGGCGATGCCGCCACCGAGCTGCCGCAGACCCTGAGCCGCCCCGCCCACTGGTAGCGCGCCCTCCCCGGACCGCCGGCGGGCCCGGCCCCAGCAGCGGCAACTCCCCCTGATCGCTCACAGCGAACGGTCCGGGGGAACATCTCCACCGCCGACGGCATTGAGTGAGTACAGCTCAACTTGCTTGCCGAAGGGGAGATCATGGCTTCGACGTCCACACCGCTCACTCTGCCCGTGCTGCCCCTCGATGACGAGGTCGTGCTCCCGGGCATGGTGGTGCCCCTGGACCTGTCCGACGCGGACGTCCGGGCAGCCGTGGAGGCCGCGCAGGCCGCCGCCTCCTCGGGTAACAAACCGCGGGTGCTGCTTGTGCCCCGGATCGACGGGAGCTACCCGGCGATCGGCACGCTCGGGCGGATCGAGCAGGTCGGGCGGCTGTCCGACGGCGATCCCGGGGCGCTGATCCGGGGCCTGGGGCGGGTGCGGATCGGCTCGGGCACCACCGGGCCCGGCGCCGCGCTCTGGGTGGAGGGCACGACCGTCGAGGAGACGGTCCCCGCCCCCCTGCCCGGTGCGGTGGCCGAACTCGTCACGGAATACAAGGCGCTGGCCACCAGCTGGCTGCGCAAGCGCGGTGCCTGGCAGGTCGTCGACCGCGTCCAGCAGATCGAGGACGTACCGACGCTCGCCGACAACTCCGGCTACTCGCCGTTCCTGACCACCGAACAGAAGGTCCGGCTGCTGGAGACCGCCGACCCGGTCGCGCGGCTGAAGTTCGCCACCGAGGCGCTGCGCGAGCACCTCGCCGAGCAGGATGTCGCCGAGTCCATCGCCAAGGACGTCCAGGAAGGCGTCGACAAGCAGCAGCGGGAGTTCCTGCTGCGGCGGCAGCTGGAGGCGGTCCGCAAGGAGCTGGCCGGGCTCAACGGCGATCCGGAGGACGAGGGCGACGACTACCGCGCCCGCGTCGAGGCCGCCGACCTGCCCGAGGACGTCCGCAAGGCCGCCCTCAAGGAGGTCGACAAGCTGGAGCGGTCCAGCGACCAGAGCCCCGAGGGCTCCTGGATCCGCACCTGGCTGGACACCGTCCTCGAACTGCCCTGGAACGAACGGACCGAGGACGCCTACGACATCGCCGGGGCCAAGGAGATCCTGGACGCCGACCACTCCGGCCTGGAGGACGTCAAGGAGCGGATCACGGAATACCTGGCCGTCCGCAAGCGCCGGTCGGAACGGGGCCTCGGCCTGGTCGGCGGCCGCCGCGGCGGAGCCGTACTGGCGCTCGTCGGCCCGCCGGGCGTCGGCAAAACCTCGCTCGGCGAATCCGTCGCGCGCGCCATGGGCCGGAAGTTCGTCCGGGTGGCGCTCGGCGGCGTACGGGACGAGGCGGAGATCCGCGGCCACCGCCGTACCTACGTCGGCGCGCTGCCCGGCCGGATCGTCCGTGCGATCAAGGAGGCCGGTTCGATGAACCCGGTCGTCCTCCTGGACGAGATCGACAAGGTGGGCTCCGACTTCCGGGGCGACCCGGCCGCCGCCCTCCTGGAGGTCCTGGACCCGGCGCAGAACCACACCTTCCGCGACCACTACCTGGAAGTCGAACTCGACCTCAGCGATGTGGTCTTCCTGGCCACCGCCAATGTCCTCGAAGCCATCCCCGAACCGCTGCTGGACCGTATGGAGCTGGTCCGGCTGGACGGCTACACGGAGGACGAGAAGGTCGTCATCGCCCGGGACCATCTGCTGCCGCGCCAGCTGGAGCGGGCCGGTCTGGAGCCCGGTGAGGTGGCCCTGGAGGACGAGGCGCTGCGCAAGCTCGCGGGCGAGTACACCCGCGAGGCGGGCGTACGGAACCTGGAGCGCGCGGTCGCCAGGCTGCTGCGCAAGGTCGCCGCCCAGCACGAACTGGGGGAGCGGGAGCTGCCGTTCACGGTCGGCGCGGACCAGCTGCGCCCGCTGATCGGGCGGCCGCACCACACCCCCGAGTCGGCCCAGGACCCGGCCGAGCGGCGCACCGCGGTGCCCGGCGTGGTCACCGGCCTCGCGGTCACCGGCGCCGGCGGCGACGTGCTCTACGTGGAGGCTTCGCTGGCCGATCCGGAAACCGGGGCGTCCGGGCTCCAGCTGACCGGCCAGCTCGGCGAGGTGATGAAGGAGTCCGCGCATATCGCGCTGTCGTTCCTGCGCTCGCACGGCGCGGAACTGGAGCTTCCGGTCGCCGACCTGAAGGAGCGCGGAGTGCATCTGCACGTACCGGCGGGCGCCGTCCCCAAGGACGGGCCGAGCGCGGGCGTCACGATGACGACGGCGCTGGCCTCGCTGCTCTCCGGCCGGCAGGTCCGGCCCGATGTGGCGATGACCGGTGAGGTCTCGCTGACCGGGCGGGTGCTGCCGATCGGCGGCGTCAAGCAGAAGCTGCTGGCGGCCCACCGGGCGGGCATCACCACCGTGGTCATCCCGAAGCGCAACGAACCGGACCTGGACGACGTCCCGGACGAGATCCTCGCGGCCCTCGACGTCCACCCGGTCGCCGATGTCCGCCAGGTACTGGAGCTGGCACTGACCCCGGCGTCGAACGGGGCCGCGCCCGGGGTGCCGGTCGCGGCGTGACACCACCGACGGCCGGCCCGGCCCCCGTGGAGGCACCGGGCCGGCCGCCGCGCTCGCGTGTGGGGGACCGGGGGACATCGGTGCGTGCGGCTAACCGTTCGCCAGCGCCCGGAGCCGGTCCATCGCGCCGTTGAAGCGGTTGTGGTCACCGACCGTCGGGCCGGAGGAGGTGTACTGCCAGATGGTGTGGAAGCCCCAGCCGGCCGGGAGTTCACCGGCCGAGGAGCCGTAGCGCGGAATCCACAGGGGGTTGACGGCACCGAAGGCGGCGGAGTTGCCGGTGCACTGCTTCCACCAGCCGGTGGAGGTGTAGAGGACGGCGTCCCGGCCGGTACGCGCCTTGTAGGTGGCGAACCAGTCCTTCATCCAGTTGACCAGCCCGGCCGCGCTCAGCCCGTAACAGGTCGCGCCGTAGGGGTTGTACTCCATGTCGAGCGCGCCGGGCAGCGTCTTGCCGTCCTTGGACCAGCCGCCGCCGTGGCTGACGAAGTAGGCGGCCTGGGCGGCGCCGCTGGAGGTGTCGGGGGTGGCGAAGTGGTAGGCGCCGCGGATCATCCCGGCGTTGTAGGAGCCGTTGTACTGCTGCGCGAAGTACGGGTTGGTGTAGCTGGTGGACTCCGTCGCCTTGACGTAGGCGAAGCGGACACCGCTGTTCCAGAGGGTCGACCAGGCGACATTGCCGTTGTGGCTGCTGACGTCCACCCCCTCGACGGAGGCGAGCGGGGCGGCCGGGGGTGCGCCGCCGTCCGCCGTGCCCTCGTGCCGGGCGATCTGGGAGCCGGCCCAGTCCTGTTCGGGGTGGCGGGGTTCCGGTGCGCGCTGGGTGGCCGCGGCCCCGGCGGTACCGGGCAGGCCGAGGAGGAGGGAGACGAGGGCGAGCAGGATCCCGGCCACGGTCGCGAGGGAGCGTGCGGGGCGGTGGGGGGAGCCGGATCTGAGCACGGACATACGTGCCTCCGAAGATCTCGGTGGATGACCTGAGGGGGGAGGAACTGGCGGCATGGCGCAGGCGTGCTGACCGATGGGCGAGGTGCATGACGCCGCGGCGGGATACCCGGGCCGCTTGGTATGGCCATGCCAGAAATAACGGTACGCGCGTAGACCGAGGTGACAAAAGAGGGACCCTGGGCCGCCGTTGGTCTAATCCTGCGAAATACTGGCCGAGCTGCGGCTTCGACCGCCACCGGCCGAAACTTTCAGGTGAGGAAACACGGGAATGGGCGCTGACGTGCACGACACCGGAGCCGACGGGACGACCGCGGACGGTGAGCCGACGGGTGTGGACCACGTATTCCTCGCCCTGGAACGTGAATTGGCGGTATTTCTCCGCCGCGCCCGTGCCTCATCCGGCGAAATGGCACGAGAGGTACATCCCGACCTGGAGCCCGCCGCATACGGCCTCCTCGTACGGCTGGCCGATGCCGGGGCCCAGCGCGCCACCGACCTCGCCGGCTACTTCGGCGTCGGCAAGGCCACGATGAGCCGCCAGCTGCACGCCCTGGAGCAGCTCGGACTCATCACCCGCGCACCGGACCCGGCGGACGGCCGCGCGGTCCTGGTACGCCTCACCGACGAGGGCCGCGCACGCTTCACCCACGTCCGTACCGCCCGCCGCGCCCGCTACGCCCGCCGCCTCGCCTCCTGGGACCGCGGCGAGGTCAGCGAACTCGCCCGGCTGCTCCACCGGCTGAACGCGGAGCAGGAGGGGGAGGAGGCGTAGCGCCTGCCCGGACGGGGGCCGCCGCGGGCCCGCCCGGATGCGTCCCGTCACCCGACGTGTCCCGTCGCGCGCCGGCCCGGATGCGCCCCGCCGCCCGCCCGTTCCCGCGGCGGCGGAAAAACTTTCCGCTCGCCCCGTGATTGTCACGGCGCCACAAAAATCACCGCCGCGTCGTCCCGCGCCTTGCCGCGCGGAAACGCCGCGCACGCCGGATCCGCCGCCTCCGCGGCCCGTACCCGGTCGATCAGCGCCTGCGGGCCCTGCCCGGACACCAGGGCCACGCAGTCCGCCCAGGACCCCTCCCCGAAGACCTCGACCCAGCGGCTCGCCCCGTCGCTGAGCGCGGTCAGCGAGCGGACACCGGCGCGCGGGGTGCTGCCGGTCACCGCGCGGGCGGCCACCGCCGGATCCGCGGCCGCGGTGAAGAAGCCGCCCTCCGCATTGCGCAGCGCCTCGACCGCGCGGCCGTACTCCCGGCCCAGCGCGGCCCGTTCCGCCGAGCCGCGGTGCAGCGCCCGTACGGCGGCCCGCAGGTCCTGGACCTCGGGCGGCAGTTCGTCCAGCCGGGAGTCGAGCACCGGATCCACCGAGCCGTCCGTCCGCTCCAGGAGGAGCACCGAATCGGACAGGACGAGGTGCTCGACGGTGCCCCCGGACCACCGTGCGGCGATCACGGTTGCCTGCGGAGTGCGTACGTGAGAAAGGTCACAGGAGTCCCGGTGGCCGTCGGCTGTCCGGGAGATGGCCGCGGCGAGAGCCTCAGCCAGCGTCATATCCCGGTGTGAAACCGACAGTTCGAGCATTGCGCCACCGAGCCGCGCGGTGAACCACGGCACCCCGTGGACGCAGCCGTCGTCCCCCTCCGGAGGCGTCACGCCGTCCAGGAGGACGAGCGCACCACCCTGACCGGAAGCCGGCAGGGCGACCGATGTGTAGTCCTCATTTGGTCGTTGGGGGTCGCCCGGCTCGGTGGCGAGTGCGATGTGCATACCCGGAAGTCTGCCGGAGGCGGTGGTTTCACCCCGGCCGGCGGGCGTGCGCGGCGGCGTCGGCGGCCGGGCGGGCCGGGGGATACCAGCGGTAAGGGGCGCCGGTCCCGTGGCGTGCGGGCGGGCATCCTTCCAGGACCGGGTCGCATCTCCAAACCCGTTCAGGGGTTGCGCGAGGTTGCGAGGGAAAACTTCAGCGCTCGGAAGTTGATGGCCAAACTCCGAGTGATGTTCACTCGTTCAGGTGGCCGGGCATGTGTTGCCGAGCCACTGCGCGGCGCCGGTGGAATGGTCGTTGCCCGAATCATGGGGTGAGGTCCGGACATTCGTCGCGACGCGCAGAGCCGGGCTGTTCCCCTTCGCGGAAGTGTGCGCTGCTGCGGTCTTCGCGCAGGTCCGCTCCGCGAGCGGAGGGTGAGCCGGGTCCGCGACGCCAGTGGGCGTGAGCAGGCGAGACAGGAATGCGAGCAGCGGTGCGGAAGATGCGGCTTCGAGGCGGCGCAGGGAAGCCGGGTTCACCGGCCGGTTCGATCGCGGGACCGGGCACGAGCTCGGCTCCTGGCGAGAACCCCGACACGAAGGGCGGTCCGGAGGCCACGAGCCGTGGCGGGAACCCCACGGGACGGCGTCCCGCGCGGGTGCGCAATCGACTCGTCGGCGCGGTGGCCGTGGTGGCCGTCGCCGTCCTCGGCGCCGGTGCCCCCGGTCTGGCGGCGACGGCCGACGAGGCCAACACTGGTCAGCAGCGGGTCGACCTCGCCGAACTGAACGTCCGCGCCGTCGCGCTCGCGCACTCCCTCGCCGATGAACGCGACGGGATGACCGCGTATGCCGCCACCGGGCGCGGCAGCCGTACCGCCGCGGGGACCGCCCGCACCGCCGCCGACGGACAGGGGGCCTCCCGGGCCCAGCGCGCCCGTGTGGACCGGCAGATCGCCGAGCTGCGCTCCGAGGCCCAGGACGCCTCGGGCGACACCGCCGCATACGGGGCCGCCGCCAAACTGCTGGCCACACTGCCGCAAACCCGTCAGAAGGCGCTGTCGGGGCCCGCATCGGCCGAGCAGATCTATAACGCCTATACCGAGGTCATCCAGGCACTCGGTGCGATCGGCGACGACATCGCCCGCACACTCCCGGCCGGCGCGGACTCCGCCGCCGACACCCGCGCGCTGCCCGTCCTCGGCCGCGCCACCGAACAGGCCGCCGGTACCCGTGCCCTGCTGCTCGCCGGGCTCACCGCGGGCGGCAGCCAGCCCCGGCTGACCACCCTCGCCCAGGTCGCCCACCTGCGCGAACAGGGCGCACTGGGCGACTTCCGGCAGACCGCGGGCCAGGCCGCCCAGGACCGCTACGACCGCACCGTCACCGGCGCGGACATCGCCACCGCCGAGCGCTATCTGACCCGGCTCACCGACCAGCCCCGGCTGGACGCCATCGATCTGCGGCTCAGCCGCACGCGGGTCCAGCAGACCCTCACCACCCGCATCGGGCTGATGCGCGGCGTCGAATCCGCCATGGCCACCGCCGATATCCAGCGGCTCGGCGCGCTGCGCGACGACGAGGTGACGGAGCTGGAGATCCGCATCGGTCTGGAGGCGCTGTGCCTGCTGCTGGCCGTCGGCGCCGGTGTGTGGGCCGCCCGCTCCCTGACCCAGCCGCTCGCGGCGCTGCGGATCGGCGCCAAGCGGCTGGCCGCGGACCCCGCGCACGAGGAGCCCATCAGCTACAAGGGCCGTAACGACGAATTCGCCGCCGCCGTGGCGTCCGTCAACGCGCTGCACGCCCAGGTCGACGAGGTGGCGCGGCGCACCACCGAGCTGGAGAGCGAGCGCAAGCGGCTGATCGGCGGCCGGCAGCGGCTGGTCGCCGAGCGCGAGGTGCTCCAGGAGCAGGGCGAGGCGCTCAAGGAGGAGATCGCCGATCTCACCGAGCGGCTGGCCGCCCTGCACAACGGGGTGCACGGCCGGTTCGTCAACCTCTCGCTGCGCACCCTCGGGCTCGTGGAGCGCCAGCTCGGCGTCATCGAGTCGCTGGAGGAGAGCGAGCAGGACCCGGAGCGGCTGGAAACCCTCTTCAAGCTGGACCACTTCGCCGCGCGGATGCGCCGCAACAGCGAAAACCTCCTCGTCCTCGCGGGCGCGGAACAGCACAGCACCAGCCACCAGGGCCCGGTGCCGCTGCTGGATGTGCTGCGCGCCGCGATCAGCGAGATCGAGCGCTACGACCGGGTGCGGATCCAGTCGCTGCCGCCGCACTCCCAGGTCGCCGGGTTCGCCGCGGACGACCTCAGCCACCTGGTCGCCGAACTCCTGGAGAACGCCACCGCGTTCTCGCCGCCGGACGCCCATGTGGAGCTGACCGGCTGGCTCCTGGAGAGCGGCGAGGTCCTGCTCTCGGTCCAGGACGAGGGCATAGGGATGACCTCGGAGCGGATGGCCGAGCTCAATGAGCGGCTGGCGGACGTCGACGCCGCCTCGTCCTCGGAGACCATCGACGAGGCGCTGGGCCTCGGGCTGTACGTCGTGGTGCGGCTGGCCGCCCGGCACGGCGTCCGGGTCCAGCTGCGGGACGCCAACCAGGGCGGCGTCACGGCCGTCATCGTGCTGCCCGGCTCGATCCTGCCCACCCGCCCGGCCCCGTCGGCCTCCCCCGCCCCCGCGCCCCAGAACGCGGCGCACACCCCGAGCCTGCCCGGCTCGGTCGCCGAGGCGAACTCCAACGCGCTGCCGACGCGCGCGCAGCGGGCGGAACCAGCGGCGCACCATGCGGCAGCCCCGGCCCCGGCCCCGGCCCCGGCCCCCGCCGCGCCCCCGGCCGCGCCCTCCGCCCAGGACGCCCCCCGCACCGCCGGGCAGCCCGCCGGGCCCGGCGCCGCACCGGCCACCGGCCAGGAGCCCACCCCGGCCGCGGACCCGGCGTCCGCCGCCGACCCGTTCGTCGCCGCCGCCGAGCGCGCGATCGACGCCGCCGGGCTCGGCGCCCCGGCCGAACCGGCCCCCGCGCCCGCCACGCAGCAGCCGTCCGGCCCCACCACCTACGCCGGCTCCGAACCGAGCCCCTACGGCCCGCGGTCGCCCGGCCCGTACGCCGCCACGACCAGCGGCACCGGCGAGCACGTGCGCCCCGAGGCGGAGCCGCGCCCGGCCGCGGACCCGGCGCCGACCGCGTCCGAGGCGCCCGCCGACCCGTACGCCATCGGCCCGGACCAGCACACCCGTGCCGGGACGGACGCGGCACCCACGGACGCGGCACCCACGGACGCGGCGGCACCCGCCGAGGCGTCCCCGGCCGGTACACCGGCCGACCCACAGACCGCTGACGCCCCCTCCGAGGGGACGAAGCGGACGACCTCCATGGGGCTGCCCAAGCGCACGCCCAAGGTCGTGGCGCAGCAACAGGCGCCCACCGCCCCGCGCAAGAGCGGAGCGGCCAACGCCGAGGCGCTGCGGCGCCGGCTCGGCGGTTTTCAGGCGGGGGCGCGAGTCGGCCGGCAGGACGCCGAGGCCGAGATCGCGGAACGCACAACGGAGCTGACCATCCCACAGACGGATACCGACGGAGCGGGGGCCCCGGGAGAGAGCCACGTTGTCGAGGAGGCACGCGATTGAACGCGCACGCGCCCACTGCTTACGGGCAGGGCCTGAGCAGCCAGGCACGGAACCTGCACTGGCTGCTGACCAACCTGGTGGACGAGGTGCCGGGCATCCGCTCGGTCGCGGTGGTCTCCTCCGACGGTCTGCTGCTGCTGTCGTCCGACCCCGGGCGGCTGGAGGAAGCGGCGGCACGGCCGGCCGGGGGTAACGGTCCGCGGGGCTCCAGCGCGGACCTGGCCACCATCGTGTCCGGAGTCGGCAGTCTCACCAACGGTGCCGCGAAGCTGATGGACGGCGGGTCGGTCAAGCAGACGATGATCACGATGGACGAGGGCAGCGTCTTCGTCATGTCGATCAGCGACGGTTCGCTGCTCGGCGTGCATGCCGCCCCGGACTGCGACATGAACGTCATCGCCTACCACATGGCGCTGTTCGTCGGCCGGGCCGGCCATGTCCTCACCCCCGAACTCCGCAGCGAATTGCGCAAGTCGATGGAGAGCGTCAAGTGAGTAGTAGCAAACTCCCCGTGCGAGGCGGGGACCGGAAACCCGCGCGCGTGCGGCCGTACTCGCTTACCGGCGGCCGGACCCGATACGGCCATGTCCTGCTCGTCGAGACGTTCGTGGCCGCGCTGGAGGCGCCCGAGGAGCGCCGCGAGCTCACCTCCGGCGGGTGGGGCGACCGGGTCATGCCGGAGATGCGGGCGATCGTCGAGCTGTGCCGCCGGATGCGCTCGGTCGCGGAGATCTCCGCGCTCCTCAAGATGCCGCTGGGTGTGGTCCGGGTACTCCTCAGCGACCTCGCCGACCAGGGAAAGATTCGCGTCTACGGCACCGGGCACGGCTCCGGCCGGCCCGACCGCGCGCTGCTCGAAAGGGTGCTGAGTGGACTTCACAGGCTCTGACACGATATCGGCCGGGCCGACGGCGACCGCCGGTTCCGTGGGCTCGGCCGATCCGGCGGCGACGGCTGCCGACGCGGGGCTGCAGAGCTGGCAGACGGACCGTTCGCGGGCGCCGATCGCCACCAAGATCGTGGTGGCGGGCGGCTTCGGCGTCGGCAAGACCACATTCGTCGGCTCGGTCTCGGAGATCACCCCGCTCCAGACCGAAGCCGTGATGACGCAGGCCAGCGCCGACACGGACGATCTGACCGCCACCCCGGACAAGACCACGACCACGGTCGCGATGGACTTCGGGCGGATCACCCTCGACCAGGAACTGGTGCTGTACCTGTTCGGCACGCCCGGTCAGCAGCGCTTCTGGTTCATGTGGGACGACCTGGTGCGCGGCGCGATCGGTGCGATCGTGATGGCCGACACCCGGCGCCTGGAGGACTGCTTCCCGGCGCTGGACTACTTCGAGAGCTGCGGACTGCCGTATGTCGTCGCGGTCAACCACTTCGAAGGGACCGAGACGTTCGCCGTCGAGCACGTCCGCGACGCGCTGACCGTGCCGCCGCACGTACCCGTGGTGATCATGGACGCGCGGCAGCGGACCACGGTGATCGAGTCGCTGCTCGCACTGGTCCGCCACGCCCTGGAGACCACACCGGAGTAATCCGGCCGTAAGGTCGCGCCCCCCACACTCACCCCCGAACACCAGCAGGAACAGAGAAGAGCCCGCCATGCGGAAAATACTCATCGTCGGAGCCGGGCAGTCCGGTCTCCAGCTCGCCCTGGGGCTCCAGTCGCAGGGCTATGAGGTCACCCTCATGTCCAACCGCACCGCCGACGAGATCCGTGGCGGCCGGGTCATGTCGACGCAGTGCATGTTCCACACCGCGCTCCAGCACGAGCGCGATCTCCAGATCAACTTCTGGGAGAGCCAGGCCCCGCGCATCGAGGGCCTCGGCGTCTCGGTCGCCGCGCCCGGCAGCCACGAGTCGCCGGAGGGCTCCCAGCGAGCCATCGACTGGGTGGGCATGCTCGACGGCTACGCCCAGTCCGTCGACCAGCGGGTGAAGATGGCCGGCTGGATGGAGACCTTCGCACAGCGCGGCGGCCAGCTCGTCATCCATGGCGCGGCCGTCTCCGACCTGGACTTCTTCGCGAGCCGCTACGACCTGACGCTGGTCTCGGCCGGCAAGGGCGAGCTGGTGTCCATGTTCGGCCGGGACGCCTCCCGCTCCCCGTACGACGCCCCGCAGCGCGCGCTGGCCGTCGCCTACGTCCACGGTCTGGGCCCGCGCCCCGAGCACCCCGACTTCGACGCGGTGCGCTGCAACCTGGTGCCCGGCGTCGGCGAGCTGTTCGTCATGCCGACGTACACCAACTCCGGCCGCGCCGACATCCTCTTCTGGGAGGGCATACCCGGCGGCCCGCTGGATGTGTTCCAGGGCGTGAAGGACCCCGCCGAGCACCTCGCCGTGACGCTGGAACTGATGAAGAAGTTCCTGCCCTGGGAGTACGACCGCGCCACCAAGGCCGAACTGACCGACGCCAACGCCACGCTGGCCGGCCGCTACGCCCCCACCGTGCGCCGCCCCGTCGGCCGGCTGCCCTCCGGCGGTCTGGTGCTCGGCGTCGCGGACGTCGTGGTCGCCAACGACCCGATCACCGGCCAGGGCTCCAACTCGGCCTCCAAGTGCGCCGCCTCCTACCTCGCCTCCATCGTGGAGCGCGGCGACCAGCCCTTCGACGAGGACTGGATGCACACCGCCTTCGAGCGGTACTGGGGCACCGCCCAGCACGTCACCAAGTGGACGAACGCGATGCTGGCGCCGCCGCCGGAGCACATCCTCAACCTCATCGGCGCGGCCGGGCAGCTGCAGCCGGTGGCGGACCGTTTCGCCAATGGCTTCAACGATCCGTCCGACTTCGAGAACTTCTTCTACGAGCCGGAGAAGACGAATGCGTACCTGGGGTCGTTGATGAGCTGACGACGCGCTGCGGTGTGCCCCTCCCTGCCTTTGGCGGGGAGGGGCTTTGTCTTGGGGCACGCCCACGGGGCGACCGGTGAGCCTCTGCGGGTGCCGTATCAGCGCGGCTTGCGCCAAGGCCACTTGGGGCCCGCGTCCGGGGCCTTCCCCTCCGGGTCGTACTCGTACTTCCACCCGCTGGGCAGGCCCAGGCGGTTCACCCGGGCCGGGGTGCGCCGGTAGACGTGGACGGTCGGCGGGCTTCCGTCGTCGTGGGGCTCGGGCACCTCGTACGTCTTGGGGGGCTGGCCGGTCATGCCGAGCAGGACGGGCAGGACCCGGCCGTCCAGGGGGCCGCCGACGAAGAGGGTGTTCTCGCTTCTCACGTCCTCAGTGTCACACCGGCCCGGCCCGGTGGCGGCTCACAGCAGATGGGCGGCGCCGCTCACGACGGGCAGGGCCCGGCGGGCCAGGTCCCCGGCCGGGCCGTCCGACGTCTCCAGCTTGAGCGCCGCCCGGGTCACCCGGGCGGTCTGCGGGTCGCCGGCCGCGGTCGCGGTGAGCAGCGCGATGAAGTGGTCGACCAGCCAGTTGCGCAGCTCGTCGAGGGCGGGCTGCTTGTCCTCGTCGAGCCAGATCAGCGAGGCGGCCTCGACGGCGGTGATCCACATCCGGACGGTCATCCGCAGCCGCAGGCCCGGCTCCGGTTCGCCCAGGTGCCGCAGGATCTGGTCGGCCGCGGCCCGCCGTACCTCGTCGACGATCGCGGTCGTACGGGTGGTCTCCACGACGCTGCCGCCCTGGAGCAGCGCGCTGAACCCGGCGTCGTGCTCATCGACGAACGCCAAGTAGCGGTCCAGCGCGCGGGACAGCCGCTGGGTGAGCGGCCCGGTGTCCGGCTCGGCGAAGCAGCGCTCCAGGATGTCGGCGGCGCTGCGCAGCGCGGCCTCGTACAACTGCTGCTTGCCACCGGGGAAGTAGCGGTAGACCAGCGGCCGGGAGACCCCGGCGGCCAGCGCGACATCGTCCAGGGAGACGTCCTCGGGCGCGCGCTGGGCGAACAGGTCCAGTGCCGCGGTGAGCAATTGGCTGCGGCGCTGCTCCACGCTCAGCCTGCGGTAGGCGGGTCGGGGTACTGCTGGGGCGGTGCCGCTGCCGTTCATGAACAGCAGCGTAACCGGCCCGGATGTCGGCTCGTACAGGTGCTCGGGGTGTACCGGGTCCATGGCGCCTGCTTCAGGCCAGCAGACCCGAGCTGCGCCACAACCTGCGGCCCACACCGCGCAGTACGCCGATCTCGTCCAGGAAGTCGGTCAGCCGCCGGGCACCGGACTGCATCACCTCGCGGCGGTGGCCGCTGGCCTTGACCTGGGCGACGGCCTCCCGCCTGTCCAGGCCGACCCGGTCGTAGACCGCCGGATTGACGAAGGCGAGGGAGAACACCCGGGCCGCCTCGCCGGAGCTGATCCGGGTCAACTCCCGCTCCCAGCGCGGCGCGGTGACCATCTGGCGGCGCAGCTCCTCACGGGCATAGCGCACATGCCGGGCCTCCTCGACGACATGGATACGGGTCACGCCGCGCACAATGCTCTGCACCCGCTCGTCCGGGAAGGTCAGCCGCTGCATCCAGTCCAGAATCTCCTCGCCGAGCAGGGTGCAGGCGAACGACCCCGGGGTGGTGGAGACCGTCTTGAGCACGCGGGCGAGGTTGTGGTGCAGCCGGGAGACCGGGTACGCGGGTGCGCCGCCCTTCTGGATCATGCGCGCGAACATCTGGGAGTGCCGGCACTCATCGGCGATCTCGGTGAGCGCGTAGCGGACATGCGCGCTGGTCACCGGCTTGTCGTAGATATGCCGTACGAGCAGCTGCATCAGGATGATCTCGAACCAGATGCCCAGCGAGGCGAGTGCGGCGGCCTCGTGGCGGGCGAGGTCCTGCCGCTGCTCCACCGACATCTTCCGCCACAGCGGGGTGTCGTAGAGCGAGAGCAGCTCCGGCGGCCAGAACCACTTGCCCTCTTCGAGGGGCGCGTCCCAGTCGAGCTCGGTATCCGGGTCGAAGGAGTGCTTGGCGGAGGAGTCGAGCAGTCGCTCGGCGACCTGCTCCCGGTCCTTGAGCACACCGAGGGCGTCCCGCAGCACGTCGGTGTCCGTCTCGGTCATGGCGGTGGGCGCGCTCGTCATGGCTGTGGCTACCTCGCTCCTGGGGCGTCAGGGCCTGTCCTGCCCGCGGTCAACTCTTATGAGACTCCGTGTCAGTAAGCTCGTCAATCCCCTGTGCACGACTTATTGACCCGTCGGTAAGAAACGTGTGAGCCTGCCAACGACCGCCCATGACAAGGCGTTTGGCGAGCCGAGGAGGCGTCCGTGTCGACCCGAGATCTCTACGTACAGGACCCAGGCGACCCCGTGTGGAAGGTGCCCGCCACCGGTGCGGCCCGCTTCAGCTGGGACTACGACGACGGACGCGAACGGCTGCTCGCGCTCTACCAGAAGGGCAAGGACAAGCAGTGGGACGCCAATCTGCGGATCGACTGGGATCTGGAGGTGGATCCCCAGAATCCGCTCGGTACCCCGGATGAGTCGATGTCCCTGTATGGCACGAAGTACTGGGACAAAATGACGGAGAAGGACCGCGGCGAACTGCGTCAGCACTACACCTCCTGGCAGTTCAGCCAGTTTCTGCACGGCGAACAGGGCGCGATGGTGTGCGCCGCGCGGATCGTCGAATCCGTTCCGGACCTCGACGCGAAGTTCTACTCCGCCACCCAGACCATGGACGAGGCCCGGCACGCCGAGATATACAGCCGTTTCCTCCACGAGAAGATCGGGATGCTCTACCCGGTCAACGACAATCTCCAGGCGCTGCTGTCCGACACCCTCAAGGACTCGCGCTGGGACATGCCGTACCTCGGTATGCAGGTGCTCATCGAGGGCCTGGCGCTGGCCGCCTTCGGCATGATCCGCGACACCACCACCAAGCCGCTGCCCAAACAGATCCTCGCCTATGTCATGCAGGACGAGGCGCGCCATGTCGCCTTCGGCCGCATGGCGCTGCGCGACTACTACAAGCAGCTCACCGATGCCGAACTGCGCGAACGCGAGGAATTCGTCATCGAGGGCTGCTATTTGATGCGCGACCGTCTGCGCGGCCTGGAAGTCCTCGAAAACTTCGGCGTTCCGCATGACGAGGCCGCCGAATTCACCGAACGCTCCGAATTCCTGCATCTCTTCCGCAAGCTGCTCTTCAGCCGCATCGTGCCCTGTGTGAAGGACATCGGCCTGTGGGGCGAACGGCTCCAGCGCGCCTATGTGGACATGGGCGTCTTCGAGATGGGCGACTCCAACCTCGATCTGCTGATGGCCCAGGACGAGGAACTCGCCGAGCAGCTGGACGCGGAGCGCTTTGAGGCCGAGGAGAAGGCCCGCACGGCGGAGGTCGCGGCGGCCATCGAGGAGGGCGCGGAGAGCTGACCGCCGGGGCGGCGGCCGCCCCCCCCACGGCCGTCAGCCCGTCCCGCCGGGAAGCCCGGTGTGCAGGAAGCCGAGCACCTCGCGGCCGAGCTCGTCGGCGTCCGCGTACGGCAGGGAGTGGTGCGTGGCCCCCGCCAGCGTCGCGATCCGTACGCCGGCCAGGGTCCGTTCGGCCCGTGCCGCGACCCTCCGCGGATCGTGCGTCCGGCTGTGCCCGGCCAGCAGCACCTGGGTCGGCACGGCCGCTCCGGCCGCCCGGGTGAGGTCCGGCCGCGGCCCCGTGACCACCTTCGCGGAACGGAAGTCGACGGCGCCCAGGCCCATCAGCCGCACCAGCTCGGGCGCCGGCGGCGCACCCCGGGTCTCCCACTCCAGGAACCGCCGGGTGCTCCGCTCCCCGGGCCGTAGGAACAGCGGCAGCGCCCGCAGCAGATACGACGGCCGGAAACCCGCGAAGCACTGGGTCGGATCGAGCAGCACCAATTGGCTCACCCGGTCCCTGGGCGCCTGCACGGCGTAGCTCAGCGCGAGCCAGCCGCCGTACGAGTGCCCGAGCAGCGCCGCCGAGGTCAGCCCCAGCCCGCGGAACACGCCTTCGAGCCAGTCCAGCAGATCCTCCGGCCGTCGCAGCGGGCGCCCGGTGTGCGCGCTGAGCCCCGGCCCGCCCATCTGGTCCACGGCGTGGACCCGGTGCGTACGGGCGAGCACCGGAGCGAGGGCGTACCAGACGGCCGAGGTGGTGCCGCCGCCGTGCAGCAGCACCAGCGGCGGGCCGTCGGCCGGGCCGCAGACGGTGACCCGGGTGCTGCCGAACTCCGACGGCAGATCGAGCCGTTCCACCGGTACCGGCCACAGCGCCATGGCCTGCTCATAGGCCGCGCGAAAGGCTGCGCCGGGGGTGGGCGCAGGGATGTCCGCTGTCATGGTCAGCGCCTGCCCGACCGTGCCAGCCAACGACCCTCGTGCCGGGACACCTCGATCGGACGGCCGAAGCAGGCCGTCATCCGCTCACCGGTCAGCACCTCGTCCACCGGGCCGCGGGCCTGCACCCGGCCGTCGCGCAGCAGCAGGGCGCGGTCGACGGCCGGGGACAGCTCCTCCAGGTGGTGGGTGACCGTGACGGTCGCCAACTCGGGGCGGTTCGCGGCCAGTTGGTGCAGTGTGTCGATCAGGTCCTCACGGGAGGGAAGATCGAGCGCGTTGAAAGGTTCGTCGAGCAGCAGCAGCCGGGGATCGGCCATCAGCGCACGGGCGATCAGGAGCCTGGCCCGCTGGCCGCCCGAACACACCCCGAACGGGCGGTCCGCCAGCTCCTTGCAGTCCAGCTCGGTGAGCAGCTCGTGGGCGCGCTCCCGGGTCTGCGGACCGTACTTGCGCCACAGCGGCTGGACCGTGCCGGTCGCGCCGGTCAGCACGACCGTGTGGCCGGTCGCGTCCTGCGGCACCTTCTGCGCGCCGGAGACCAGCCCGATGACGGCCCGCAGCTCGCGGACGTCCACCGAGCCGAGGCGGTGCCCGAGCACCTCGACGGTGCCGACGGTGGGGAACATCAGCGCGCCGACGAGACGCAGCAGGGTGGTCTTGCCCGCACCGTTCGCCCCGAGCAGCGCCCAGTGCTCACCGGCCCGTACGGTCCAGTCGACGGCATCGAGGATGAGCTGCCCGGTGGCGTGGCGCCGGACGCCGACGCCCTCCAGGGCGGCGATCACACGGCCGGCTCCGGGGGCGGGCCGCGGTGCGGACAGCCCCAACAGCGCCCGCACCCGGGCGTACTTCACCGTCAGCCGCTCCCGCGTCGGCGCGTCCAGTACGGCCAGCCGGTCCGGATCGGCGTTGTGCGCGAGATCGGCCTCCTTGACCAGCAGCGCCCCCGGCGTGGCCAGAATGCGGGCGGTGTACTCCTCGACCGGTTCACCCGCCCGTTTGGTGACCGCCAGGATCATCGCCTTGACCGGCTCGCCGAGCGCCGCCCCGGCCAGCCACTCCTCGCTCAGCGCCCCGTCCTCGACCGCATCGTGCAGCCAGGCCGCGGCGATCTGCTCGTCGCTGCCGCCCCGTTCGCGTACGCCCGAGGCGACCGCGGCCAGATGCTCGGCATACGGGCGGCCCGCCTTGTCCGTCTGCCCCGAGTGCACGCGCCGGGCCAGTGCCTCCACTTCGGCCAGCGACAGCAGCGGGGTCGGTGCGGGCTCCATGGGCGGGATCGCGTCAGCCATCGCACCATTGTGACGCGGCTGCCCCTGGTGACGCACGGCCCGGTGACGCACGCCTCAGCGCACCGCCCCCTCAGCGCACCGCCTCCGCCATCACCGCCCGCGCGATCGGCGCCGCGCTCCCCCCGCCGCTGATGTCCGCGCGGTCGGCGGCCGCGTCCTCGACCACCACCGCCACCGCCACCGCCGGCTCATAGCCGTTCTTCTCTCTCGCCCAGGAGATGAACCAGGCATACGGCGTCCCCTCGTTGCGCACCCCGTGCTGCGCGGTCCCGGTCTTGCCGCCGACCGTGACGCCCTTGATGGCGGCTCGTTTCCCGCTGCCGTGCGCGACGACGTCGATCATCATCTCCTGGATCCGCTGCGCGGTGACCAGGCCGATCACCTGCTGCGTGGGCCGAGGCTGACCGGCCGAGAGGATGACGCCCCTGGCATCGGTCACCTTGTCGACGAGAGACGGCGGCGCCAGCCGGCCCCCGTTGGCGACCGTCGCCGAGACCATCGCCATCTGGAGCGGCGTGGCGGCGGTGTCGTACTGCCCGATGGCGGACAGCGCGACCTGCGAGGTATCCATCCGGCTATCGAAGTTGCTCGGCGCCACCGGTGAGGGAATGCGCAGCCCGGTGTTGTTGAAGCCGAACCGCCGGGCCATCCCGGCCATCTTCCGCAGCCCGATCCCGGCACCCAGCCGCGCGAAGACGGTGTTGCAGGAGGCCCGGAAGGCGTCCTTGAGCGGGGCGTCCTCGCAGCCCTCGGCGGCATTGCCGAGCAGGGTGGCGGTACCGGGCAGCGGGTAGGGGTCGGGCGAGTCCGTACGCGCCTCGATATCGGTGACCGCGCCGCTCTCCAGCGCGGCCGCCGCGGTGACGACCTTGAAGGTGGAGCCGGGCGGATAGGTCTCCTGCAAGGCCCGGTTGAGCATCGGCCGCGGCCCGGCGCCGTTCAGCCGGTGCCAGGACGCGCTGACCCCGGCGTCGTTGCCGGACAGCTCACCCGGGTCGTACGACGGCGTGCTCACCAGCGCCAGGACCCGCCCCGTACGCGGCTCGATCGCGGCCACCGCGCCCTTCTTGCCCCCCAGCCCCTCGAACGCGGCGCGCTGCATCCGGGGGTTGATGGTGGTGTGGACACTGCCGCCCGCCCGGTGGGTACGGGTCAGCTGGTCCCACCAGGGGAAGGTGGCGAGCCGGTCGTCGAAACCGGAGAGGACGCCGTCCTCGGCGCTCTCCAGCAGCGAGGTCCCGTAGATCTGCGAGGAGTAGCCGGTGACCGGCGCGTACAGCGGCCCCTCGGTATAGGTGCGCTCGTAGCGCAGCCGCCCGCCGCTGTCCCGGGAGCCGGTGACCGGACGACCCGCGACGAGCACGGCGCCGCGCGGCTGCTCGTAACGGGCGATCGACTGCCGGCGGTTGGCCGGGTTCGTGCCATAGCGCTCCGTCTCGAAGACCTGCACCCGCGCCGCGTTGACCAGCAGCGCGACGAGCAGCAGAAAGGAGAACGCGGCGGTGTGCCGGATACAGCGGATCAACGGCCGGCCTCCGGGGACGGGGCGTCATCGGAGGCGGGGGGCGGGGCCTCGCCTTGCGACCGGTCCCGGCCCTGCCCCTGGGACCGCGTCGGCTTCAGAAACCCCACCACCCAGCTCCCCGCCGCGAACCTCGCGTCACTTCCCGCCTCCTGCGCCACATGAGTCCCGGCCGAGCTCCCCGGGGGCCCGCCCGACGAGAGGCCCGCCCCTGCCCCGCTGCGACTTCCTGAACCGTGCCCCAGACCGTTCCCGGAAGCATTTCCCGCAGGGCTCCCCGTGGCGCGCCCGCTACCGCTCCCCGGAGCGCTCCCCGCCACCCGTCCTGGCGTCCGCGCCCGATCGCTGATCCGCAGCAGCAGCGCGATGATGATCCAGTTCGTGACGACGGACGACCCGCCCTGCGCCAGAAACGGCATCGCCATCCCCGTCAGCGGAATCAGCCCCGTCACCCCGCCCGCGATGACGAAGACCTGAAGGGCGGGCAGCGCCGCCAGCCCCACGGCCAGCAGGCTGCCGAACGGATCCCGCAGTCCGAGCGCGGCCCGGTAGCCGCGCGCCACCAGCAGCGCGTACAGCAGAAACAGCGCGGTCAGCCCGGCCAGTCCGAGTTCCTCGCCGAAGGTCGCCAGGATGAAGTCGGACTTCATGGCGAAGCCGATCAGATACGAGTGGCCCTGGCCGAGGCCGGTGCCGAGCATCCCGCCGGCCGCGAACGCGAACAGCGACTGGGCGAGCTGACCGGGCCCCTTGCCCGCCGCGATACCGGCGAACGGATGCTGCCAGTCCTCGACCCGGCTGTGCACATGCGGCTCCAGCGTGCCGACGGCGGCCGCCCCGACGCCGGCCAGGATCAGCCCGACCGCGATCCATCCCGTCCGCCCGGTGGCCACGTACAACAGCACGACAAAGATCCCGAAAAACAGCAGCGAGGTCCCCAGATCACGCTCCAGAACCAGCACCGCGACGCTGATCAGCCAGATCGCGACGATCGGTCCGAGCACCCGCCCGGTGGGGAGCCGCAGCCGCCCCATCCGGCGACCCGTGTGGGCCAGCGCGCTGCGGTTGGCGGCAAGGTAGGCCGCGAAGAAGACGGTGATCAAAACCTTGGCGAACTCGCCCGGCTGAATGGAAAATCCGGCGATACGGATCCAGATCTTCGCCCCGTTGATGGCGGGGAACAGAATCGGCGCGGCCATGAGCAACAGCGCGAGCGCCGCGCAGAGATAGGCGTAGCGCTGGAGCATGCGGTGGTCGCGCAACAGCACCACCACCGTGATGAAGAGCCCGACGCCGACCGTCGACCACATCAGCTGGGTGGGCGCGGCATGGTCGGCCGGGGTGTCCAGATCGAGCCGGAAGATCAGCACCAGCCCGATCCCGTTGAGCAGTACGGCGGTGGGCAGCAGCAGCGGATCGGCATACGGGGCGCGGAAGCGGACGGCGAGATGCGCGAGCAGCGCGAGCCCGGCGAGCCCGGCGCCGTACCGGACCGCGCCGCCCGGCAGCGCATGCCCCCGGGCCAGCCCCACGACGAGATATCCGCAGACGCTGATCAGGACCGCGCCCACGAGGAGGGCCAGTTCGATGCCCCGCCGCTTGGGCAGCAGCGGCAACGGGGGAGGACTGTCCGCCGGGCGCGCGGCCGCCGCCCTCGCCATTGCCGTCATGCCTGGCAACGTAGCAAGCGGCGGCCGTTATTTCCGTTATGTCGGGTGCGACGTTCGGGGCGTACCGCCCCCGCTGCCCCGGCGGAGCGCCCCGCAGCGCACGCCGGTGCGCCTCAGCACCACCGCGGCTCCGCCCCGTCGTTCACGATGTGCCGCGTCGAGGACCAGACGTACGAGGCATCGCTGAGCTTGTACCAGACCGGGTTGCCCTCGACGCGCTGCCCGTTGATCTGGCAGGCGATCCCGACCACGGACCCGTACTCCTTCAGACCGATCGCGCGAAAGGCGGTGCTCGGCCCGGTACGCAGGATCAGGCCCTCCTTGGCGACGACTCGGCCCTCGTACTCGGCGAGGTCGTCCCCCTCGTGGGCCGCCTGGACCGGGCCGGCTGCGAGGACCCCTGCGAGCGCACCGGTGAGAAAGCAAAGGGCGAACGTGCCGAACCTGCCGGACTTCGACTTCGGAAACATGCGCTTCCTCCTGCGAAGGGAGAGTCCCAGGGGAGTCCCTGTGGAGTGAATCGAGCGGAGTTACCGGGCGCCACTGGATGGACGGGCCGGGGCCGAAGCCCCGCCGGTGCGGTGCCTGTCGCACCCTTCCCCGGCTGCGAGTGCGGCTTCCCGCTACCGCGCGCCGCCTCTCGCGCCGCGCCCTGCCGCCTCCCTCGCTCTCCTCTCACGCTAAGGAGGGCGCGGACAGTCCGCAACTCATCACTCTCCGTTACGAACGGGCTCAACGGTCCGCATGGAGTCCGCCGTTCGCCATCGACGCCGCCGGCGAGCACCGCCCCGCGGAGATCGCAGACCCAAGGGGGCTCCGGGGTGAGCCCGGGAAGCGGCGGGGGTGAATCAGGGGCAACTCAGGGACGACTCAGGGGCGAACCAGGGTTCCCCCAGGGCCATCCCGGGTTGTTCCGCGAACGCCGTCAATGGCACTTTGTAAACTCGTCCAGACCGAATGGAAGAAGAAGGCCGAAGCCGAGCTCGTCACGCCGACGCGGACGACCGAAGACTCCGGTCGATGGCATGGACCTTTGCCATGACCACCGCAAGCGAGGGGCTATGGCGTACGTCACACCCGTGCACGCCGAGTGGGGGTTCCGTGCGCTCCCGGCCGTCGTGGGCCGCGGAGCGCGGGTGACCGTCTCCCTCGACGAAAGGCAGTATTAGCGTCATGACGACTCTCCGTTCCCGGATCATCGCCTGGGCCGGCCGTATGTATCTGGCGAGAACACAGAAGAAAGGCTTCGACCTGTCTCGAATGTCTTTCTTGCCCGAGTCCGTCCTGATGCCATTGCGGCGCGACGGCCTCAACCCTGTGGGCGATTTGGCGGCCGTCCGGGAGCGGGAGCCCGTCAGCAAGCTCCCCGTGCCGATAGCCGCCAACGTCTGGCTGGTCACCGGCTACGACGAGGTCAAGGCGGTGCTGGGAAAGGCCAATGCCTTCAGCTCGGACTTCACCAACCTCGTCGGCAAGGCCGGCGCCGGCGCCGAACAGAACCCCGGCGGACTCGGATTCGCCGACCCGCCCGTTCACACCCGTCTCCGCCGGCTCCTGACCCCCGAATTCACCATGCGGCGGCTCGGGCGGCTCACCCCCCGCATCCATGAGATCGTCGAGGAACGCCTCGACGCAATGGAAAAGGCGGGAAAGAACGGCGACCCAGTCGATATCGTCCACTCTTTCGCCCTCCCCATCCCCTCCCTCGTTATTTGCGAGCTCCTCGGCGTCCCCTACGAAGACCGCGCCGACTTCGAACGCCTCAGCGCCGCCCGTTTCGACCTTTTCAGCGGAGCGAACGCCTCTTTCGGCGCCATATCTGAATCCCTTTCCTATTTCCGGGACATCGTCAAGAAACAGCGCGAGAACCCGGGCGACGGCCTGCTCGGCATGATCGTCAAGGAACACGGCGACTCGGTCACCGACGAAGAGCTGGCCGGCCTCGCCGACGGCGTCCTCACCGGCGGCTTCGAGACCACCGCCAGCATGCTCGCGCTCGGCGCCCTGGTCCTCCTCCAGGACCCGAAGCACTTCGCGGCCCTCCATGACGGCGATGACGTCGTCGACCGCTATGTCGAGGAACTCCTCCGTTACTTGACCGTCGTACAGGTGGCCTTCCCGCGCTTCGCCCGCGAGGACCTGGAAATCGGCGGCGTTCAGATCGCCTCCGGAGATGTGGTGCTGTGCTCACTGAGCGGTGCGGACCGGGACGGCAAACTGGGCCCGGAAATGGAACAGTTCGACCCCACCCGCAACGTCCCCTCCCATCTCGCCTTCGGCTACGGAATTCACCGCTGCGTAGGCGCGGAACTGGCCCGTATGGAACTCCGCGCCGCCTACCCCGCCCTGGTACGCCGCTTCCCCCACATGCGCCTCGCCGCCAAACCCGAGGACCTCGAATTCCGCAAACTCTCCATCGTCTACGGAATCGAATCCCTCCCCGTCCACCTCAACCCCTGACCCCACACCGGCCCCACCAACCGGGCACCGGGCTTAGATGCCTGGTGCCCGGTCGGCTTTTTCGGTTCACTGTCCGTGATGGTGTGGTGGCCGGGGCCCGGTCCTCAGCGACACCGATACGCACACTTGTCCGTGGTGAGGGGGAATGGTGTTCCTGATGCGGTTGTCGGCTGACGAGTTGCATGCCTTGCATCTGCGACACGAACTCGTCGCCACGCTCGAATCCGCCGAGGAGCGGCTGGACGAAGGCGGACAGTCGAGCGCAGGGGAGAAGAGGGCTTGGAAGTACAGCCTCCCCGCGGTGGCCAGGGACCTCCTGGACGCCGGCCTGGGTGGGGTGGACATGCTGATCGAGTACCGCCTGCCGGGAGTGCAGGGGCCTGCTGACGTGCTCCTCGCCGGTGTGCACCCAAGGACCCGTGAGCCCTCCTACGTCGTCGCCGAGCTGAAACAGTGGAAGCGGGTTCAGGCGGCACCGAACAGCGACGGCCGCTTCAGCGTGGAGAATTTGCCGGGAAAGCCCAAAAAGCACCCGGCGGAGCAAACTGCCGCTTTTTGCCGGAAGTTGCTCGAGTCGCATGCAGAGCTCGTGGGACACGAGGAGCGCCTGGCCGGCCTGACGTACTTGCACAACGCTGCCGAAAGCGATGTAGCGGACCTGCTGGTATATCCGCGCACGCGCTTGTCGCACATCTTCACCCGCGACTCACGTGGCGCGTTGATGAGGTTCCTGCGCGAGCGGCTGGCTGCGGCCCCGGAGAGCGCAACGGCGGAGCATCTGGAGAAACCGGAGCGTCTGGAGAAAGGTGAGCTGTCGGTCCGGCTCGATGGAATCGACGCGGCCGGGCAGCTGAGCTGGCACGACGGATTCCGGCTCGTATCGGATCCGGCAGCCGCCCAACGGTATGTGCTGGACGTGGTGCGGGCGGCGTACGCGGCGGAACACAAACGCGTTCTGCTGCTTGCGGGAGTCAGCGCGGCGCAGGGTCGCCACCTGGCGACCGCCTCGGCCGATCTGCTCGGCCGCGCCGGTTATACAAGCCGGATGTGGTCCGGAGGTCGCGTCCCGCAATCTCCGTTGTGTGACGTGTTGTTCTGTGACGAGGCGTCGCTGGCGGGGGCTGTGGGGCACCCCCTTCCTCTCGAGGGAAAGGAGGGCACCAGCGCGGTGGTCGCCGAGTTGATCAGGGCCGCGCGGGTCCCTGTCATCATCATGCTCCCGGAAGGCGATGCCTCTGGCGGAAACACAGTCGGCACGGATGGCCTGGTCCGGAACACCGCACGGGCACTTCAGGTGCGGTTGGAGAGAATCCAGCTCGACGAGGCATTTGGCTGACCCGCGGCCCCGACGGGAGGGCGGCCATTAGTTCGCATGGGTCACCACGGCCTGGTTAGAGTTGCCCTCGATGTGATGCGGCCCGACGGACTTCCGCCCCAGGAAATGCCCCTACCCGCACGAGAAGAATCGTGTGTTGTAGGGGACCTTCGTGATATTGCTGCGCACGTCTGCCCGTTCGATCGTCGACGACGGGATGCCCGATCGGCGCCAATATGTGGACAATCTCAAGAACGAGTATTTCTTCACTTACAGGCAGCGGCCGTCCTCGGGTGAGGTGGCGTCCTGGCACGAGAGCCTGCATGCTCTGGCATGCCTTCTCCACAGCGCGGGGCTTGCGCACTTGGAGATGCTGGTCGAGTACCAGTTGCCGTTGTGCAGCCTGCGGGCGGACGTGGTTCTGGCAGGAGTCCATCCCCGCACCGGAGAGCCTGCCTACGTGGTCGTTGAGCTCAAGCAGTGGAGCTCCGGGCAGGTCATTCGAGATTCGGTCGACCTCTGTGACGTGCCCGGAGTGCGTCCACGCCGTGCGCTGTTGCACCCGGTGGCTCAAGTGGACCGCTACTGTGAGTATCTGAGGGACTTCACGCACGCACTCGACGGGTATCCGGAGCGCGTCAGCGGCGCGGCCTTCCTGCATAACGCCGAATCTGCTGCTGTGGAGAGTCTGCTCTCGGTGTCTATAGCGGACGGTCGCCTCTTCACCAGGACAAACCAGGATGAATTCGTCCGGTTCCTGCGTGAAAGGATCAAGGAGGACCCTGCAGGCGCGTCCGGTGACACGCTGCTTCAGAGCCGACGCGCTCCCGGCCGGAAGTTGATGGAAGTCGCTGCGGACGAAATTCTCCACCGCCGCAATTTCAAGCTCATCAGTGAGCAGCAGACAGCCTTTTCGCTGGTGATGAGGACCCTGGACCGGGTTCGGCACGAGGCCGGCGGGCCCAAGGAGATCGTCCTGATAACCGGCGGCCCCGGGTCGGGAAAGAGCGTGATCGCGCTGTCCCTCATGGGTGAGCTGTCACGGAACGGCTACCGAGTTGTCCATGCGACGGGGTCCAAGTCGTTCACGACGACGCTCTGGAAGGAGGTCGCTCGTGGACGGGCCGGTAGCGGCAAGCTCTTCGCGTATTTCAACGACTTCATCCGGGCTCGGCCCAACGATCTCGAGGTCCTCATCCTCGACGAGGCTCATCGCATGCGAGAGAACTCGAACGGCGCGCCGGCGGGCAGTAAATGGGCCGGCAAACAGCAGGTAGTGGAACTGATCGACGCGGCACAGGTCCCCGTCTTCCTTCTCGACCAGCATCAGGTGGTGCGTCCGGGCGAGATGGGGACCGTCGAGGTCATCGAGAAGGCCGCTGCCGACCGCGGTGCGGTGGTGCGTCATGTCGACTTGGACGTGCAGTTCCGTTGCGGTGGCAGTCGTACATATGAGACGTGGGTGCTGCGTTTGCTCGGCCTTGAGCCCGGCGGCCCACTGCGCTGGACCAGGGACCCCAACTTCCATGTGCAGGTTGCGGAAAGCCCCGAGCAACTCGAGGCGCTCTTGAGGGACAAGCGGGACCAGGGACAGACGGCCCGGATCACCGCGGGATTCTGCTGGCCGTGGAGCAACCCCAACAGCGATGGCACGCTCGTGGAGGATGTCTGCATCGGCTCGTGGCGCGGTCATTGGAACATCAAGGATCCCAACGGGGTCGCCGGCCTTCCGCCCTCGGACCTCTGGGCAACGGACCCGGCGGGGTTCGGCCAGATCGGCTGCATATACACGGCTCAGGGGTTCGAGTACGACTGGAACGGCGTGATCATGGGGCCTGATCTCGTATGGCGCGGACAGAAGTGGCAGGCCCTCAAGTCGGCCAGTCGCGATCGCGCGATGGAGGGTGCCTCCGGCGAAGACTTCGGCAGACTGATCCGCAACACCTACAAGGTCCTGCTGACGCGCGGCATGGCGGGGACGGTGATCTACTCGACGGACCCCGAGACCCGCGACAAACTGCTGGAGGTCGTGCACGGGGGTTCGGACGACGAGCTCTCATAGCACCGGTGGGCCGGCGGGCCTATGTGGGCTCTGGTTCCCCACGACGGCAGCGCCATCGGCCCCTACCGCGCAAAGGCACACGACCATCACGTCCTCGTCGCGGCCGGGGAACCGGGCTCCACGGCGAGCTCACGGAGCTTGGCGCGCGTTTCGGGGTCGGTCGAGTAAATGATCGTCCCTACCATTCCGCGCGTCAGCAGCACCTTGTACGTGTTACGGACGAGACGGTCCACCTCCGTGTCCGGTGTGGCCCGCTTGAAGACCGGGTCCTTGGAAGCCGTACGGTCGACGACCCAGCGGTCGGTTCGCCAGACGAGGTCCGGCCCCAGAATCACCCCGCTCCAGTCGTATTCAAAGCCCTGTGCGGTGTAAACGCAGCCGACCTGGCCGAAGCCGGCCGGGTCGGTGGCCCACAGCGCCGACGGAGGGGCGCCCATCACGGCACGTTCGCCTTTGAGGTTCCACGGACGAGCCCAGTCGCCGATCACCACGTCGGCAGGCAGCGGCACACCGGGCTTCGCGTCCGACCAGCGCCAGCAGTAGCCCGCCGACAGCCGTGCGACGTACCCCTGCGACCGGCGGCCCTGCAGAAACCTTTCCATCGCTTCAGGTGATTCGGCGATCTCCAGTTCCATACGGCCGTCCGGCTCCCACGCCACCGGGCCATCGTCTTCGAGCTCCAGTAGCCGTACCACCCATCGCAGATAGGCGTCACTGCCACCGCACCGGAACTGGCTGTCCAAGGACACCCTCCGGCATTGCAGCCCCTTCTGTTTCGCGGCTGCCTCGATCTCCTCGACCCTGCCGATCTCGCCAGGGCGCACGACCTGGTGCTGGTCCAGGAGGAAGACCGGAACGCGTGCCACATCGATCAGTTCCTCGATCTGCGGCTTGCCCGTGCGGTGCTCGGCCCGGGTGTAGCGATTGGCGGAGGTCTCACGAATCCGGTGCGCCTCGTCGCAGAGCAGTACGTCCAGACTGTTCCGCTTCGCCGTCATAAAGCTGTTGAAGTACTTGAAAAGCTCCTGGACCTCGCGCTTACGGGATCCAGCGACCTTTCGCATCGTCTTGGTGAAGGACTGGGACCCGGTGGCGTGCAACGCCGGAATGCCCCGCCGGTACAGTTCGCCCAGCAGCGACAGGGCGATGACGCTCTTCCCCGTCCCCGGCCCGCCGGTCACGACGAGCACTTCCTTGTGGTCCGACTCATGCGCCTTCTGAACGGCCCGCAGCACCATCTCGTAGGCGATCCGCTGCTCGTCCAGGAGAACGAACTGTTCGCGTTCCCGCACCTCCTGAGCGGCCACGCTCATCAATTGCTTCGACGGTTGTGTCACCCCCGCGAGCAAGGCATCGGCCGCTTGGGCACCGGGCATCGGTGCCAACTTCGACTGCAGAAAGGTCAGGAAGTCCCCTCGCCGCTCGGCCGTGAACATCTGTCCGCGTTCATCTTGCGGGGCTGTGTACAGGCCGCCGACGCCGAACTCGGTCGCATTGTGCAGATATGCCACCCCCGAGATCTGCTCGGGATGCCGTGCCAGAGCCCCGTTGAACGACGCCATGTACTCGCAGTACCCCCGCACTTGCTCTATGGGGTTCAGTACGGGCCGGGAGTATGCGTCGATCCGGCACAGCGTCGGCTCGTCCTCCTCGTCGGGGTGCGCCTCGCTCCATTGCTTCAACTCGACGACGACATAAGAGGGTTCCTGAGTGTCCGGATGGACACCGGCCAGTACGACGTCGGCCCGTTTGCTGGTGAGCGGCAGCCCGTACTCGATGAGCATCTCGACCTGATCGAGCCCGGCGTCCAGCAGTGCGCCTGTCAATGCGGGGATGCTGCGCTCCCAGGAGCGGACCTCGGAAATCCCGGGCTGATAGCCGTGATGATGCACGAACTGCTCGGTCAGGAGACGCGCCAGCACTCCCTCAAGATTGCGGGCTGCGACCGTCGCGGCGGATTCACGGATGAGCAAGGAGGCCCCCAGGCAGCACGGATCGGCTGGAGCGGGTGGGGGCGTGTCCGTGGAGTACCTGGCCGGCTCAAGTCCGTCAGGAGAGGAAGCCCGGCGGGCCGCTGAATGATCGGTCTCAACTCTAACTCTGCGACCTCGGCAGATCCGCTCCGACCGATGTCATGAAGAGGCAGGGGAAGGGGCCTCGGGGAAGGAAACCACGGTCGCCATTTCCTGCGGTGCCGACTGCGCCGGAAAGGCGGACAGTGCCTCACGTGCTGCCCCCACCGCCGGGGCGAACAACTTTCCCGCCGATCGATGCCCGCGCGCATCGGACACGACAACTCCGCCGGTCCACTTACCGGTGGACGTCTGATAGCGGTGCTGGAGACTGCCGAGGCGAGGGCAGTGCCGCTCCCGGATTTCGTTGAAGCCCGGGTGGCAGTGCACGTTCGCCACCAGGTCTCCGGCGTACGTCACCGCGGCAGCCGGTGCGAGAACCGCGGAGACCAGCAGATCGGCGACCTGCAGTCCGAGGTGAGTGTTGCTGTGTCCGAAGACAGGCGACTCGGGAAGGTGCGGCAGGCTGTCGCCTCCCTTACCGAACTTGCGGGTGGTCACGCAGTGGACGTTCCCGGCGTTGTCCGTGGGGTTGCGGCTGTCCAGGACGACGATTCCGCTGCTCGAGCGTGCGCTGAGGTAGTGCTCGAAGTTTGCACAGAGCGCGGTGACCGAAGCGCCGTACATGGCCTTGTCATCGTTGACGACGCCATCCTGTTTCACCCATATCCGTGCCATGACCGTGCAGTCGCGACGTTCGAGGATGTCCAGCAGCCGGCCGACGAACCGGTGCGCCATCCGCTGCTGCTTCCGGCCGGTGGAGCGGAACTGCTTCCGGACCGTCTCCCCCTTGATCTCGTGGTTCACGACCTGGCTCAGCGTGGCGAGTTTGCCCAGCTCCGGCCGGAACTGCTTCTTGAGCGCGATGAAGTCCCACGCGAGTGCCTTCATCTGGCCCTCCGGAACGGTGAATCCGCCGATCGCCATGACCGGAACCGAGTCCGGCACATGAGGGTTGAGCGGCTGGCCGGTACCGGACTCGTCGATGTAACACAGGTACAAGAAGTTCCCCCGAGTACAGAAGCAGCTATGGCCGTCCCCCAGAACCCCGGGGAACGACCATAGGAGGTGCCACGCCGGTCTATACGGTCGCAGCGAGGTGTTCGTGCTGCCGGGGAGCGTATGTGAGCCCCTGCTCCCGGGCAATCGCGCCGTGGCCGAAAAGAGCGGCGGTCGACAGCTGCCGGGCGTCGCCGGTACCGGAAGATGCCCGGCTGGTGACACCCCGGCCACCTGCAGACGGCTGAAATGATCCCTTACGTAATGGGACGGTCCGGAGGGTGCCCTGGCCGAGGACCCATACCGCCCCGAAGACCACACCGCTACTTTTGTGCCCTGGCAAACAAAACAGGCTCGGACTCAGTAAGAACTGAGTCCGAGCCTGGATAAAAGACACTGTCGCGTGTCGGCGTTTACCTGTGCCGACTCAAGCGAAGTGCCCCCGGCAGGATTCGAACCTGCGCACACGGCTCCGGAGGCCGTTGCTCTATCCCCTGAGCTACGGGGGCTTTGTCGCGGTGTGTTGCGGCGACGGGTAGAACCCTACCAGCTCTGATGGGGTGTTCATGAACAGGTTTCGGTGGGAGGTGGTGAGGCACCTGCGGGGGCGGCCGGAGTTCTAGCGCATGGGAGGGGTGTGGCGATGAGGGTCGGGGAAAGGTCCCTCGCACGGGGGCGGAAGTGGGGAAAACCGGGACGCAGTCGCACGGGGAGTCCTAGTCTCATGGTGTGCCTGGCTTGTCCGGTCGGATCCTTGTTGTCGATGACAACAAGGTGATCCGCCAGTTGATCAGGGTCAATCTCGAGCTGGAGGGCTTCGAGGTCGTGACCGCGGCTGATGGTGCCGAATGTCTGGATGTCGTGCACCACGTGAGACCTGATGTCGTGACCCTTGATGTCGTGATGCCGCGGCTCAACGGTCTGCACACCGCGGCGCGATTGCGCTCCGATCCGCGGACGTGGGACATCCCGATCGCCATCGTCAGTGCGTGCACTCAGGGCGAGGTGGGCAACGGCGAGACGGTGGGCGTGGACGCGTTTCTGGCGAAGCCGTTCGAGCCGGCCGAGCTGGTGCGGACCGTGGGGATGCTGGTGCGCGAGGGGCGGCAGCGGCAGCGGGAGCGTGGGCCCGAGGCCGGTGGCGACGAAGACGACGGGGAGAGTGACGGGGGCGGGGGAGGCGTGGGGCGTGGTGCCTCGTCCGGTGAGACCGTTGCGCCCGGTGGGGTCGCCGCGTCCGGTGGGGTCGGTGTGAGGGATGCGGGCGGGGAGTAGCGAGGAAGAGCGGGGAGTGTCCACAGGGCGAAACCGGGTCGCATGGGTACCCCGGGTCTCCCATACGCTTGTCCTGTGACCCCCGCTGAGCTTTCCCGTACCGTCCTGCGCTCCGTGCGTGGTGCGGTGGAGGAGCAGGAGCTCTCCGTGCCCGTGCCGGCGCGGATCGTGGTGCAGCCGCCGCCGCGGCCCGGGTGTGGGGACTACGCCTCCAATGTCGCGTTGCAGCTCGCCGGGCAGGCGGGGCGGCCGGCCCTGGAGATCGCCGAGATTCTGCGGAAGCGGCTGAGCGGGAGCGCCGGGATCGCCCGGGTCGAGATCGCCGGGCCGGGTTTTTTGAACTTCACGCTGGGAGACGGGGCGCAGGTCGCGCTGGTGCGGGAGGTGCTGGCCCAGGGCGAGAGCTACGGGAGGCCCGACCGAAGCCATGGGAAGCCCGGCCGGCCGGGGGCCGCGGAGCAGAGCAGCCCCCCGGTGCCCGCCCCGGCGCGTGGCGCCCGGGAGGCCGTGGTCGCCGAGGCGCTGGCGCGGATCGATGCCGTGGCCGGGAGTGCTGGTCGCCAGGCCGCTGTCCCCGGGGAACACCCCGCGCTCGTGCCCGCCCCGTATGACCTCGCCACCCTTATCGCTCGCCTCGGAGTCGATGAAGCGCGATGGGTGCTGTTGCGGCCCGCCGCGCAGGACCCGGTGCGGGTGCCCGAGCGGCCCGTGCAGCGGGAGAGCAATCCGCGCTTCCGGGTGCAGTACGCGTATGCGCGGGCGCGGGCGCTGGGGCGTTACGCGCGGGAGCTGGGGTTCGGGAGTGAGCCGGGGGACGTGGGTGTTCCGGTGAGCGGCCAGGTGGCGGGCGAAGGTCCGTCGGCCGGATCCGCAGGCGCCGTGCAGACTCTGCAGAGCTTCCACACCCTCCTTGCCACCTACCCCTCCGTCATCGAAACCGCCGCGCGGCTGCGGGCGCCGGACCGGGTGGTGCGGCATCTGGAGGCAACGGCGGACGCGTTCTTCCGGTGGCATGACGGCTATCCGCCGCTGCCCGTCGGGGAGCAGAAACCCTTGGCCGTGCATCGCGCGCGGCTGGCCCTTGCCGAGGCCGGCCGGACGGTGCTCGCCAACGGCCTGCGTCTGCTCGGCATCTCCGCTCCCGAACACCTCTGAACGATTTTGAGGGGATCTCCACTGTCATGAGCCGTTCCGCGCACCCCGCAGGGCCCCGGCACGCCGATGTGTTGCCCGAAGGGCATTACGCCGGGCCGCCCGCCGACCTGAACACCCTCGACCCGCGGGTCTGGTCCCGTACGGTCCGGCGCGACGCCGACGGTGTGGTCACCGTCGGCGGGCTGGATGTCGCCGCGCTCGCCGAGGAATTCGGTACCCCGGCGTATTTCCTGGACGAGGACGATTTCCGGGCGCGCTGCCGGGCCTGGAAGGACGCTTTCGGGGCGGACGCCGATGTGTTCTACGCCGGGAAGGCTTTTCTGTCCCGGGCCATTGTGCGGTGGCTGCATGAGGAGGGGCTGCACCTCGATGTCTGTTCCGGGGGCGAGCTGACCACGGCGCTGGCGGCCGGAATGCCGGCCGAGCGGATCGCGCTGCACGGGAACAACAAGAGCACCGAGGAAATCACCCGGGCCGTGGAGGCGGGCGTCGGGCGGATCGTGCTCGACTCCTTCCAGGAAATGGTGCGGGTCGCGCATATCGCGGAGCGGCTCGGCAAGCGGCAGCGGGTGCAGATCCGGGTCACGGTCGGTGTCGAGGCGCATACCCATGAATTCATCGCGACCGCGCACGAGGACCAGAAGTTCGGCATCGCGCTGGCCGGCGGACAGGCGGCGGAGGCCGTGCGCCGGGCGCTGAAGCTGGACGGCCTGGAGCTCATCGGAATTCACAGCCATATCGGGTCGCAGATTTTCGATATGGCGGGATTCGAGGTCTCGGCCCGCCGGGTGGTGCAGCTGCTGACCGAGGTCCGCGACGAGCACGGCGTCGAGCTGCCCGAGATCGACCTGGGCGGCGGCCTCGGCATCGCGTACACCTCGGACGACGATCCGCGCGAGCCGCACGAGATCGCGACGGCGCTCGGCGAGATCGTGCGCCGGGAGTGCGAGTCGGCGGGGCTGCGGATGCCGCGGCTGTCGGTCGAGCCGGGGCGCGCGATCGTGGGCCCGACGGCCTTCACGCTCTACGAGGTCGGCACGGTCAAGGAGCTGGAAGGGCTGCGGACGTATGTGTCCGTGGACGGCGGGATGTCGGACAACATCCGCACGGCGCTCTACGACGCGGAGTACAGCGTGGCGCTGGTCTCGCGTACGTCCGACGCCGAGCCGATGCTCTCGCGGGTGGTCGGCAAGCACTGTGAGAGCGGCGACATCGTCGTACGCGATGCCTTCCTGCCCGCGGATGTCGCGCCGGGGGATCTGCTCGCGGTGCCGGCGACCGGTGCGTACTGCCGTTCCATGGCGAGCAACTACAACCACTCGCTGCGGCCGCCGGTCGTAGCCGTCAAGGACGGTGTGGCCAGGGTGATCGTCCGGCGGGAGACGGAGGAAGATCTCCTGCGGCTGGATGTCGGGTAGGGCCGGATCGCCGGACACCGGCCCCGGATGAAATAAATGTCTCGGCATCTGGACGACGGGCGGAAACTGCCGTCCGGTGCGTGAGACTTGTGCATGAGCAAGCTGGAATTCGCTGATCGATGAGAAGCAGAGGTCGAATGATGCGTACGCGTCCGCTGAAAGTGGCGCTCCTGGGCTGTGGTGTTGTCGGCTCAGAGGTGACGCGCATCATGACGACGCACGCCGATGACCTCGCCGCCCGTATCGGTGCGCCCGTGGAGCTCGCCGGGATCGCCGTCCGCCGCCCCGACAGGGTGCGCGAGGGCGTCCCGGCCGAGCTGATCACCACCGATGCGACCGCGCTCGTCAAACGCGGTGACATTGATGTCGTGATCGAGGTCATCGGCGGAATCGAGCCGGCCCGCACGCTGATCACCACCGCCTTCGAGCACGGCGCGAGCGTGGTCTCGGCCAACAAGGCGCTGGTCGCCGCGGACGGTGCGGCGCTGCATGCGGCGGCCGAGGCCAATGGCGCGGACCTGTATTACGAGGCCGCCGTCGCCGGTGCGATCCCGCTGGTGCGGCCGCTGCGCGAATCGCTGGCCGGGGACAAGGTCAACCGGGTGCTCGGCATCGTCAACGGCACCACCAACTTCATCCTCGACAAGATGGACTCCACCGGGGCCGGCTACAGCGAGGCCCTGGACGAGGCGACCGCGCTCGGCTATGCCGAGGCCGACCCGACCGCCGATGTCGAGGGCTTCGACGCCGCCGCCAAGGCCGCGATCCTGGCCGGTATCGCCTTCCACACCCGGGTGACCATCGACGATGTGCACCGCGAGGGCCTCACGGAGGTCACCGCGTCCGATATCGCCTCCGCCAAGCGGATGGGCTGCACGGTCAAGCTGCTGGCCATCTGCGAGCGGGCCGCGGACGGCGCGTCGGTGACCGCGCGGGTGCACCCCGCGATGATTCCGCTGACGCATCCGCTGGCCTCCGTCCGTGAGGCGTACAACGCGGTCTTCGTCGAGGCCGAGGCGGCCGGTCAGCTGATGTTCTACGGGCCGGGCGCGGGCGGTGCGCCGACCGCCTCCGCGGTCCTCGGCGACCTGGTCGCGGTCTGCCGCAACAAGCTCGCCGGGGCCACCGGACCGGGCGAGTCCGCCTACACGCGGCTGCCGGTCAGCCCCATGGGCGCGGTCGTCACGCGGTACCACATCAGCCTCGATGTGGCCGATAAGCCCGGCGTGCTCGCGCAGGTCGCGAACATCTTCGCCGACCACGGCGTATCGATCGATACGGTCCGTCAGTCGGGCAAGGATGGCGAGGCATCCCTCGTCATCGTCACCCACCGAGCGGCGGACGCGGCCCTGTCGTCGACCGTCGGGGCGCTGCGCGAGCTGGACACCGTGCGCGGTGTCGCCAGCATCATGCGGGTCGAAGGGGAGTAAAGGAACCCATGTCTGCCAATTCCACCGCGAGCCGTCAGTGGCGCGGAATCATCGAGGAATACCGTGACCGGCTGCCGGTCAGCGACACGACCGAGGCCGTCACCCTCCGGGAGGGCGGCACACCCCTGGTACCGGCGCAGCTGCTCTCCGAGCGCACCGGCTGCGAGGTGCATCTCAAGGTCGAGGGTGCCAACCCCACCGGTTCCTTCAAGGACCGCGGGATGACGATGGCCATCACGCGTGCCAAGGAGGAGGGCGCCAAGGCGGTCATCTGCGCCTCCACCGGCAACACCTCCGCCTCGGCCGCGGCCTACGCGGTCCGCGCCGGTATGGTCTGCGCCGTCCTCGTCCCGCAGGGCAAGATCGCGCTCGGCAAGATGGGCCAGGCGCTGGTCCACGGCGCGAAGATCCTCCAGGTCGAAGGAAATTTCGACGACTGTCTGACGCTGGCCCGGCGCCTGTCCGACAACTACCCCGTCGCACTTGTGAACTCCGTGAACCCGGTGCGCATCGAGGGCCAGAAGACCGCGGCCTTCGAAATCGTGGACATGCTCGACGACGCCCCCGACATCCATGTGCTGCCCGTCGGCAACGCCGGAAACATCACGGCGTACTGGAAGGGCTACCAGGAGTACGCGGCCGACGGCATCGCCTCGCACACCCCGCGGATGTGGGGCTTCCAGGCCTCCGGCAGCGCCCCGATCGTGCGCGGTGAGGTCGTCAAGGACCCGACCACCATCGCCACCGCGATCCGCATCGGAAACCCGGCCTCGTGGTCGTTCGCCCAGCAGGCGCGGGACGAGTCCGGTGGCTTCATCGACGAGGTGACCGACCGTCAAATCCTGGCCGCCTACCGCCTGTTGGCGGCGCGGGAGGGTGTCTTCGTGGAGCCCGCCTCGGCCGCGTCGGTGGCCGGTCTGCTGAAGGCCGCCGAGGAGGGCAAGGTCGACCCGGGCCAGCGCATCGTCTGCACGGTCACCGGCAACGGCCTCAAGGACCCGGACTGGGCGGTGGCCGGAGCGCCGCAGCCGGTCACGGTCCCGATCGACGCGGACGCCGCGGCCGAGCGCCTGGGCCTCGTCTAGGACCCGGCGGCCGTACGGGCGGATCCGCCCGTACGGCACCCCGTGAGGGGGCGCGAGCCGCCCCCTCACCCCGCGCACAGCAAATTGCGCAAAGGCTGCAAAGATCATCGAAGGCGGTGTCGGGGCACGGGAGGCGCGCGACACGCATCGTGCGCCTCCCGTGCGCCCTATGTCGCGACAGAACCTTCCTTCGATAGGCTGGTAGCCAACTCCCCTCCCCACGGCATAACGCAGTGGTGTTCAGGGCAGGTCAGAACAGACCCCAGGAAGCCGGCCGGGCACTTCGGTGCGCGGCGCTCCGGGGCAGTACCGCAGCATCAATCAAGGAGAGTCATCGAGCGATGGCCGGTCCCGCGTTCCGCGCCGCCGCCGTCCGGGTGCGCACCCCCGCTACCAGCGCCAATCTCGGTCCCGGCTTCGATGCCCTGGGTCTTTCCCTGGGCCTGTACGACGATGTCGTGGTGCGCGTCGCCGACTCCGGACTGCATATCGACATCGCAGGTGAGGGCGCCGACACCCTCCCGCGCGACGAGAGCCATCTGCTCGTACGGTCGATGCGCGCCGCCTTCGAGCTGCTCGGCGGACAGCCGCGCGGCCTGGAAATCGTCTGCGCCAACCGCATCCCGCACGGCCGTGGCCTGGGGTCTTCCTCGGCCGCCATCTGTGCGGGCATCGTCGCCGCCCGCGCCGTGACGATAGGCGGTGAACAGAAGCTCGACGACACCGCGCTGCTGGAGCTGGCCACCGAGATCGAGGGCCACCCCGACAACGTCGCCGCCTGTCTGCTGGGCGGATTCACCCTCGCCTGGATGGACACCGGCACCGCGCGTGCGATCCGGATGGATCCCGCCGATTCCATCGTTCCGGTGGTCTTCGTCCCCGGGAAGCCGGTGCTGACCGAGACCGCCCGTGGACTGCTGCCGCGCACCGTCCCGCATGTGGACGCCGCGGCCAACGCCGGCCGCGCCGCACTGCTCGTCGAGGCCCTGACCAGGCGCCCCGAGCTGCTGCTCGCCGCGACCGAGGACCGACTCCACCAGGAGTACCGCGCCCCCGCGATGCCGGAGAGCGTGGCCCTGGTGAACCGACTGCGCGCGGACGGCGTCCCCGCGGTCGTGTCCGGTGCGGGCCCCACGGTGCTCGCACTGGTCGAGGACGCCGCGGCCGACAAGGTCGCGGCACTGGCGGGAGAGGGGTGGGCGGCCAACCCGCTGACCCTCGATGCGGCGGGCACCTGCGTACTGCCGCTCGCCGGGTGATCACGCGGGTGATCGACGATTGCCGGTCTTGGAGAGGGGGAATGTTTGTTGGACCCGGTAGTGTTAACCTCAAGTCAGTACTCGACGCCTGAGTGGCGCGGTGCTTCGTGTCCCCCATAGGGACCACTTTCTTCCGGGAGCCTCCCAAACTGCTCGGAGCAATGGCCTGAGCAGGTGTGAGCACGCTCCGGAATCGGCGTGACGACATGAGCCACTCTGCATCTCTTCACGCCGGCGCCATGAACTGATCTCTCCGCCATTTCGGCGGGACCACCGCCCCGGCACCGGTCCACAAGACCAAGGACCCAGCCGGACAGCACAACCGGTCGCCGAGCCAGACAGGCCGACGCCCGCTCCAGGGAAGGACCCTTCGTGAGCGACACCACCGATCTGATGGGCGCGCGCACCGATGGCAGTGCCACCGCGCCCGCCACGGACGCTCCCGCTGCGCCTACGCGGCGCCGCCGTTCCGGCACCGGCCTTGACGGCATGGTCCTGGCAGAGCTGCAGCAGGTCGCCTCCGGCCTCGGTATCAAGGGCACCGCGCGGATGCGCAAGAGCCAGCTGATCGAGGTCATCAAGGAGAAGCAGGCCGGAGGCTCAGGCTCCGCCGCCAAGGCCGACGCGCCCGCCGACACCGAGACCAAGCCCAAGCGCCGGACGACCTCCAAGGCCCGCACCGGCGACGACGGTGCGGAGCAGGCCGCCGGCAAGGCAGCCAAGTCCGACAAGGGCGGCAAGGCCGCGGACCAGTCCGGGGCCCAGCAGCAGATCGACATCCCCGGCCAGCCGGTGAGCGACGAGCAGCCGGCCGGCGAGCGCCGCCGGCGCCGCGCCACCTCCGCCGCGGGCAGCCCCGAGGCCGCCTCCGGCGACCTCAAGACCGACACCAAGGTCGAGGCGAAGACCGAGGTCAAGGCGGACGCCAAGACCGACACCGCGGTCTCCCCGCAGGAGACCGGCGAGGGCCGGCCCCGCCAGGACCGCGGCGACCGCCAGGACCGCGGCCAGAAGGGTGACCGCGGTGACCGCGGCCAGCGCCAGCGCGACCGCGGCGACCGCGGCCGCAAGGGCGACGCCGGTGACGGCGGCGGCCAGGGCGGTCAGGGCGGCCAGCGCCAGCGGGACCGCCGTACCGATGACGACGACGACTTCGAGGGCGGCCGCCGGGGCCGTCGCGGCCGCTACCGCGACCGCCGGGGCCGTCGCGGCGGCCGTGAGGACTTCGGCAACGAGCCGCAGGTGTCCGAGGACGACGTCCTGATCCCGGTCGCGGGCATCCTGGACATCCTCGACAACTACGCGTTCATCCGGACCTCCGGCTACCTGCCCGGCCCGAACGACGTCTACGTCTCGCTCGCCCAGGTCCGTAAGAACGGTCTGCGCAAGGGTGACCACGTCACCGGCGCGGTCCGCCAGCCCAAGGACGGCGAGCGGCGCGAGAAGTTCAACGCGCTGGTCCGGCTCGACACGGTCAACAGCGTGGCGCCCGAACAGGGCCGCGGACGGCCGGAGTTCGGGAAGCTGACGCCCCTTTACCCGCAGGAGCGACTGCGCCTGGAGGGGGAGTCGGGCGGTCTGACGACCCGGATCATCGACCTGGTCACGCCGATCGGCAAGGGCCAGCGTGGTCTGATCGTGGCCCCGCCGAAGACCGGCAAGACCATGATCATGCAGGCGATCGCCAACTCGATCACCCGCAACAACCCCGAGTGCCATCTGATGGTCGTCCTCGTCGACGAGCGTCCGGAAGAGGTCACCGACATGCAGCGGTCGGTGAAGGGCGAGGTCATCTCCTCGACCTTCGACCGCCCGGCCGAGGACCACACCACCGTCGCCGAGCTGGCCATCGAGCGCGCCAAGCGCCTCGTCGAGCTGGGTCACGACGTGGTCGTCCTGCTGGACTCGATCACCCGTCTGGGCCGTGCGTACAACCTCGCCGCCCCGGCCTCGGGCCGCATCCTGTCCGGTGGTGTCGACTCGACCGCGCTCTACCCGCCGAAGCGCTTCTTCGGCGCCGCGCGCAACATCGAGGACGGCGGTTCGCTGACCATCCTGGCCACCGCGCTGGTCGAGACCGGCTCGCGGATGGACGAGGTGATCTTCGAGGAGTTCAAGGGCACCGGAAACCTGGAGCTCAAGCTCGACCGCAAGCTCTCGGACAAGCGCATCTTCCCGGCGGTGGACGTGGACGCGTCCAGCACCCGTAAGGAAGAGATCCTCATGGGCAGCGACGAGCTCGCCATCGTGTGGAAGCTGCGCCGGGTGCTGCACGCCCTGGACCAGCAGCAGGCCATCGAGCTGCTGCTGGACAAGATGAAGCAGACGAAGTCCAACGCGGAGTTCCTGCTGCAGATCCAGAAGACGACGCCGACCGCGGGCAACGGCAACGACTGACGCCCGCCGGGCGCGTCCTGGCGCCGTGCACCGAGCCCCCCTCGCCCTCACGGGTGCGGGGGGCTTTGTGCTGGGCGCACCATACGGCAGGCGCCGCGGCGGTGATCTGTGAACGGGGCCGCGCCCTACAGATCACGCCACGGCCGCGCCTGAGACCTTCCGCACAGATCCGTGCAACCCCACATGGTTCCCGTCATCCCGGAAAAAGGGGCGAAAGTCCAGGTGGAGAGGGCGAAGGTCCGGCGGCCGGCCGCCCGGCCGCCGCGGTTTTCTAAGAAAGCGCTCATGACTCGCTGTGCAACCCTTCCCGTCGACCTCCCGTCTGACAAGGAGCTACAGGCCCGTGCCGGTACGCAGCACGGCGGCGGCGAGGGGCAGCCGAGGGAACGAGGACTGAGGAGCAGATGGCGGACAGCAACGGGACCGAGAAGACGGCTGAAAGCCGCGCCCGTGCAATACGTCCCACGGGACGCCGGCGCAAGGGCCCGACCCGGCGCCGCCGAGTAGTGACCATCACTGTGTGCGCGCTGACCAGTGTGGTGCTGCTCGGTGGTGCCGGACTCGGCTACGCCTACTTCAAGCTCAACGGCAATCTGAAGGGCGTCGACATCAACGCCGCCCTCGGACACGACCGGCCGAAGAACGTCGACGACGGCTCGATGGACCTCCTCGTGATGGGGTCCGACTCCCGCGCCGGCAAGAACGGTGACTACGGCAAGGACGAGGGCGGCGCGCGGTCCGACACCGCGATGATCGTGCACGTCTACAAGGGTCGTAAGAAGGCCAGTGTGGTCAGCGTCCCCCGGGACACCATGATCAAGCGGCCCGACTGCTCCAAGGACGGCAAGGACGTCGCCGGTGCGCGCCGGGCGATGTTCAACACCGCCTTCGAGGTCGGCGGTCCGCCCTGCGCCGTGAAGACCGTCGAATCGATCAGCGGCATCCGGATGGACCACTTCCTCGAAGTCGACTTCACCGGCTTCAAGAAGCTCATCGACGCGCTGGGCGGGGTGGAGGTCACCACCAGCAAGGCGATCGACGACAACGACAGCCATCTGCATCTGCGGCCCGGCAAGCACACGCTGGGCGGCGAGCAGGCGCTCGGCCTCGTCCGGACCCGGCACGGTGTCCCCGGCGGCGACGGCAGCGACCTCGGCCGCATCCAGCTGCAGCAGACGTTCATCAAGGCCCTGATGAAGCAGGTCCAGAACGTCGGGGTGCTCACCAACCCCGCCAAGCTCTACGACATCGCCGACACGGCCACCAAGGCCGTCACCACCGACACGGACCTCAACTCGGTCAGCGAACTGGCCGGCCTGGCCAAGAGCCTGGGCGGCATCGGTGGCGAGAACATCGACATGGTGACGCTGCCGGTGACCTACGACACCGAGGACCCCGACCGGGTGCTGCCGCTGACCAAGCAGAGCCGGCAGGTCTGGGACGCGCTCCGGGAGGACAAGGCCATCCCCAAGTCCGCGATCAAGGGCTCGGCCGGTGACAAGGGCGGCACGGACAACTACGTGAAGTAGCCGGTGTGCTGCGGTTCCGGGGGCCGGCGGTCCCCGGGACCGGCCGGGGAATAGTTGCGGCCGCACCCCGGTTTTGGGAGATACGGCTAGTCCTGGCAGACTGGACCGTCGGCCCCGGTTCACGTGACGTAACCCGCGACACGACCCGGAGCACTCCCGAACCTAGGAGAATCCCTTGAAGCGCGACATCCACCCGGAGTACGTCGAGACCCAGGTCAGCTGCACCTGTGGCGCGTCCTTCACCACCCGTAGCACGGTCCCCAGCGGCACGGTCCGCGCCGACATCTGCTCCGAGTGCCACCCGTTCTACACCGGCAAGCAGAAGATCATGGACACGGGCGGCCGCGTGGCCCGCTTCGAGGCCCGCTTCGGCAAGGGCGCCGCTGCCAAGAAGTAGCGACCCTCAAGGCGCCGGTCTCCGGTCGCCCCTGCTCAGGGGTGACCGGACCGGCGTTTTGTCGTCCTGGCCCTTGGCTCCCGTACGGAGTCCCGGGCCCCGCGGCGCGGCCCCCCGCGCTCCGGTACCCGGTCCCCACAGCAGCCAGTAGAGGAACTCCACGATGTTCGAGGCGGTCGAAGAACTGATCGGCGAGCACGCCGATCTCGAAAAGCGGCTGGCCGACCCCGCGGTCCACGCCGACCAGCGCGAGGCCATGCGGCTCAACAAGCGCTATGCCGAGCTGACCCCGATCATCGCGACGTACCGCGACTGGAAGCAGACCGGCGACGACATGGAGACCGCGCGCGAACTCGCCGCGGACGACCCGGACTTCGCCGATGAGGTCAAGGAACTCGACACCCGCCGCGAGGAGCTGACCGAGAAGCTGCGGCTGCTGCTCGTGCCGCGCGACCCCAGCGACGACAAGGACGTCATCCTTGAGGTCAAGGCCGGTGAGGGCGGCGAGGAGTCCGCGCTGTTCGCCGGCGATCTGCTGCGGATGTATCTGCGCTACGCCGAGCGGGCCGGCTGGAAGACCGAGATCCTGGAGGCCAACGAGTCCGATCTCGGCGGCTACAAGGACGTCCAGGTCGCCGTGAAGACCAAGGGCGGGGGCGGCGCCACCGAGCCGGGGCAGGGCGTCTGGGCGCGGCTGAAGTACGAGGGCGGGGTGCACCGCGTCCAGCGCGTGCCCGCCACCGAGTCGCAGGGCCGCATCCACACCTCCGCGGCCGGTGTGCTGGTCACCCCGGAGGCCGAGGAGGTCGAGGTCGAGATCGGCCCCAACGACCTGCGGATCGATGTCTACCGCTCCTCCGGGCCCGGCGGCCAGTCGGTCAACACCACCGACTCCGCGGTGCGCATCACCCACCTGCCCACCGGCATCGTGGTCTCCTGCCAGAACGAGAAGAGCCAGCTCCAGAACAAGGAGCAGGCGCTGCGCATCCTGCGCTCCCGGCTGCTGGCCGCCGCCCAGGAAGAGGCCGAGCGGGAGGCGTCGGACGCCCGGCGCAGCCAGGTCCGCACGGTGGACCGCTCCGAGCGCATCCGGACGTACAACTTCCCGGAAAACCGGATTTCCGACCACCGGGTCGGCTTCAAGGCGTACAACTTGGACCAGGTCCTCGACGGCGAGCTCGACCCGGTCATCCAGGCCTGCGTCGACGCCGACTCGGCCGCCAAGCTCGCCGCCGCCCAGTAAGCCCGCACCACCCTGTACGCACCGGACGGAGACAGCGGTCCCCCGGGACCCCGGCCGGTCGACGGCGAACCGCACCATGAAGACGCAGCGCACTAGGAGGAAGGCCCCGTGAACCTTCTGCTCGCCGAGGTGGCCCAGGCCACCCAGCGGCTGGCCGACGCCGGTGTGCCCTCGCCGCGCTTCGACGCCGAGGAACTCGCCGCGTTCGTGCACGGCGTCAAGCGGGGGGAGCTGCACCACGTCAAGGACGCGGACTTCGACGCCCGCTACTGGGAGGCCGTCGCCCGCCGTGAGGCCCGTGAGCCGCTCCAGCACATCACCGGCCGGGCGTTCTTCCGCTACCTCGAACTCGCCGTCGGGCCGGGGGTGTTCGTGCCCCGCCCGGAGACCGAGTCGGTGGTCGGCTGGGCGATAGACGCGGTACGGGCCATGGACGTCGTCGAACCGCTGATCGTCGACCTGTGCACCGGGTCGGGGGCGATCGCACTCGCCCTGGCGCAGGAGGTGCCCCGCTCGCGGGTGCACGCCGTGGAGCTGTCCGACGAGGCCCTGGACTACGCCCGTAAGAACGTCGAGGGGTCCCGCGTCGTTCTCCATCAGGGCGATGCGCTGACCGCGCTCCCCGAACTGGACGGGCAGGTCGACCTGGTCGTCTCCAATCCGCCGTACATCCCGCTGACCGAGTGGGAGTACGTCGCACCCGAGGCCCGCGACCACGACCCCGAGCTCGCGCTGTTCTCGGGTCAGGACGGCCTGGACACCATCCGGGGCATCGAGCGGACCGCACACCGCCTGCTGCGCCCCGGCGGAGTCGTCGTCATCGAGCATGCCGACACCCAGGGCGGGCAGGTGCCGTGGATCTTCACCGAGGAGCGGGGCTGGGCCGACGCGGCCGATCACCCGGACCTCAACAACAGGCCCCGTTTCGCCACCGCGCGCCGGGCGACGCCATGACGTGGCCCGCTTCGGCGCCTGATGCAGCCGATGCATCCGAAGTATTCGTTTCGCACGAGGAGGTCCCGTAATGGCACGGCGATACGACTGCAGCGACGCGACCGACCGCACCACCGGTCTGCGCGAGGCCGCCTCGGCCGTCCGCCGCGGTGAGCTGGTCGTGCTGCCGACCGACACCGTCTACGGCATCGGCGCGGACGCCTTCAGCGCCGAGGCCGTCGGAGACCTGCTGGAGGCCAAGGGCCGCGGCCGCGGTATGCCCTCCCCGGTCCTCGTCGGGTCCCCCAACACCCTGCACGGCCTGGTCACCGACTTCTCCGAGCAGGCCTGGGAGCTGGTCGACGCCTTCTGGCCCGGCGCGCTCACCCTCGTCGCCAAGCACCAGCCGTCGCTGACCTGGGACCTGGGCGAGACCCGGGGGACGGTCGCGGTACGGATGCCGCTGCACCCCGTCGCGATCGAGCTGCTCACCGAGTTCGGCCCGATGGCCGTCTCCAGCGCCAACCTCACCGGCCACCCGTCCCCGCAGGACTGCGACGCCGCACAGGAAATGCTGGGCGACTCGGTCTCCGTCTACCTGGACGGCGGCCCGACGCCCGCCGCCGTACCGTCCTCGATCGTCGATGTCACCGGCAGGACGCCGGTGCTGCTGCGCGAGGGCGCGCTCAGCGCGGAAGAGCTGCGCAAGGTGGTACCCGAGCTTGAGGTGGCCAATTGATGCCGCCCCTGGGGCGTGGCATAGCGGGATCAGGCGGCGACACCCCGGTACCCCCTGCCTCCCCTTTTCGGATTCTCCACGTCAGCACCGGCAACGTCTGCCGCTCGCCGATCACCGAGCGGCTGCACCGCCATGCCCTGGAGCTGCGGCTCGGCGGGTCGTGCAGCGGCGGGCTGCTCGTGGAGAGCGCCGGGACCTGGGGCCACGAGGGCGCCCCGATGGAGACGCACGCCGCCACGGTGCTCAGTGACTACGGCGCGGACCCGGCCGGCTTCCTCGGCCGTGAGCTGCTCGACGAGCACGTCATCCGCGCCGACCTGGTGCTCACCGCCACCCGTGACCACCGCGCCCAGGTCATCTCGATGGGCCATTCGGCCGGGCTGCGCACCTTCACGCTGAAGGAGTTCAACCGGCTGGTGCGGGCCATAGATCCGGCCACCCTGCCCGAGCCCGATCCGGACCTGCCGGACGGCGGGCTGATCGAGCGCGCTCGTGCGCTGGTCGGCGCCGCCGCGGCGCTGCGCGGCTGGCTGCTGGCGCCCAACCCGGAGTCCGACGAGGTCTACGACCCCTACGGCGCCCCCATCACCTTCTTCCGCTCCATCGGCGACGAGATCAACCAGGCGCTCGACCCGGTCGTCACCGCGCTCACGGGAGTCCCGGCGCGGGCCTGAGGCCGCGCCGGGCGGTCCGGGCCCCGGCCGTGGCATCCGGGGCCCCGAGCGGCCCGCACACCGCGCCCGATCGCCCCGCCGCGCCTACATTGGGACTACGTCCCCGTACGAGGCCCGGAGCAAGCGATGCCTGCCACCACCGCGTCACCCCGTAGCGAGACCCCGGACACCCGTTCCCCGGCCACCGCGCCCGCCTCCGGCGCCGGACCGGGCGAGACCGTCGAGGACCGGGCGCGGGCCGCCCGTGAGGCCGGCACCCGGCCGGCCGGCTCCCCGGACTTCGCCGCGCTGCTCCGCCAGGACCCGGAGATCGCCGGCATCCTGCTCGGGGAGAGCGCCCGGCAGAGCGACGGCCTCCAGCTCATCGCCGCGGAGAACTTCACCTCACCGGCCGTCCTCGCCGCCCTCGGCTCCCCGCTGGGCAACAAATACGCCGAGGGCTATCCGGGGGCCCGGCACCACGGCGGCTGCGAGATCGTCGACCTCGCCGAGCGGATCGCGGTGGAACGCGCAAAGGCCCTGTTCGGCGCCGAACACGCCAACGTTCAGGCCCACTCCGGGTCTTCGGCCGTACTGGCCGCCTACGCCGCCCTGCTGCGCCCCGGGGACACCGTCCTGGCCATGTCCCTCCCGCACGGCGGACACCTCACCCACGGCTCGCCGGCCAACTTCTCCGGCCGCTGGTTCGACTTCGCCGGCTACGGCGTCGACGAGGAGACCGGCCTCCTGGACTACGACGCGATCCGCGAGCTGGCCCGCGCCCGCCGCCCCAAGGCCATCGTCTGTGGCTCGATCTCCTACCCCCGGCATCTCGATTACGCCGCCTTCCGTGACATCGCCGACGAGACCGGCGCCTACCTGATCGCGGATGTCGCCCACCCCCTGGGGCTGATCGCCGGGGGAGCGGCGCCCAGCCCGGTGCCGTACGCGGATGTGGTGTGCGGTACGACACACAAGGTGCTGCGCGGACCGCGCGGCGGGCTGATCCTGTGCGGCACGAAGCTGGCCGAGCGGATCGACCGGGCGGTCTTCCCCTTCACCCAGGGGGGCGCCCAGATGAACGCCGTCGCCGCCAAGGCCGTGGCCTTCGCGGAGGCCGCGACGCCCGCCTTCGGCGCGTACGCCCATCAGGTCACGGCGAATGCCCGCGCGCTCGCCGAGGCGCTTTCCGGACATGGTCTGACGATCACCACCGGCGGTACCGACACCCATCTGATCACCGCCGACACCGCCCCGCTCGGCCTGGACGCCCGCGCCGCCCGGGGCCGGCTGGCCGCCGCCGGCATCGTGCTGGACACCTGCGCGCTGCCGTGTGCCGAGTCCCCCGACGTCCTCGCGAACCGCCGGACCGGCATCCGGCTGGGCACCGCCGCGGTGACCACCCAGGGGATGGGGGAGGCCGAGATGAAGGCGGTCGCCGAGCTGATCGTGGCGGCGCTGGAGGAGGACGGCGCGGTCCGCTCCCGCACCGTCGCTTTGGTCCACGGCTTTCCGCCCTATCCCGATTCCGGATGACGGCGGGAACCATCCGCTGACACGAGGACTCGGTGGTGCGCCTACGGGACAGCACCTCAGGGAGCGCCGGACCTGCCCGGCGCTGCGCTCTCCCCGGTGATGTAAATAGCCGGATCGGGCATTGCCGCATGTGGCAATAGCGGATCAAGTACCCCTCCACGAGGATGAGTTGATGAGACGGGCCGGATCCCGCGCCGGCCCATCACCTCGATGAAGGGTTTCACCTGTGAAGCGTAAGTTGGCCTTTTCCGCGTTCGCAGCGGCAGGTACCGCTATGACCGTCGCATTCATTACGCCTTCTGCCTCTGCCGTGGCCGCGCAACCCGGCACTTCGGTCGCCAAGGCCGCTACGAAGTCGGAGAGCGTCCAGGCAACCAAGAGGGCGAGCATCCCGTGCTCCAAGCCCAGGGGAAACAACAGCAACTATTCCTGGGCCCAAGGCAGCAATGACTCCACCACCGTGTACTTCAACAACCACTGTTCGCACACGGTGACAGCCAAGCTCACCTTCCGTGCGGGCGATGACGGCACCTATAAGAAGTGCATGACCACGAACGGCGGAACACACGGGAAGAAGCGGTTCACCGTCACCCGCTACCAGCTTGAGTCGATCAAGCAGGGCACCTGCTAATCAGCCATATCTGCGGGACGGCGCCACTCGGCAGACGTTCGCACGACCGCCTCCCTGCTCTGGGGAGGCGGTCGCATGCGTTCAGGGGGCGGATAAGTGACCTTGAAGGCGGGGAGTTGGCTGGGGATAATCGGAGGTTGGCGAAGCCCCTGGCCCAGGCCAAGAAGCTTTCGGGACGCCCGGATGCCGGTCCTCGGAGTGCATGACCAGCACCGTCCGGCCAGGAGCACAATGCGCCATCTGTTCAGCGTTTAAGGGGGAAGCTTTGAGTGCGATGACCATCGTCGATAATGGCCCGGCGGATGTCTCTCGACTGACCTGCCGGGAGGCGGAGGTGCTGTTGCTTCTGGCCGAGGGGGATTCCAATCGCGTACTCGCCCGCCGACTGGGCATCGCCGAGCGGACCCTCCGGGCGCACATCACCAGTCTGACCAGGAAGCTCGGCGTCCGATCACGACTTCAGGCAGCGCTCTTCGCGCACAGCCACCGGGACACGTTGGCTGCCGGCGGTGAAGCCGGAGAATCCGGGGCCCGCATACCGGAGTGAGCGTCGACTCCGTGGAGGGGCCGACCGAGCGGCTTCGGCGGTGCCCGGAGCGGCCATCCGGACCGGCCGTGCCGCAGTTCCGGGTGGCCGCCGTGCGTTCAAATGAGGTGTGCAGCGGAGCCGGGCCGTATGGTGTGAGGCTGTGATGGCCAGCTATACCAATGGGGCAGCCCGTGCGTGAATACCTGCTGACGCTGTGCGTCACGGCCGCGGTGACCTACCTGCTGACCGGCCCGGTGCGGAAGTTCGCGATCGCGGCCGGGGCGATGCCGGAGATCCGCGCGCGTGATGTGCACCGCGAGCCGACGCCACGACTCGGCGGCATCGCGATGTTCGGCGGGCTGTGTGCCGGTCTGCTGGTCGCCTCGCATCTGACCAACCTCAAGTCGGTCTTCGAGAACTCGAACGAGCCACGGGCGCTGCTCTCCGGTGCCGCGCTGATCTGGATCCTCGGCGTACTGGACGACAAGTGGGGCGTGGACGCGCTGGTCAAGCTCGGCGGCCAGATGATCGCCGCGGGCGTGATGGTCCTTCAGGGCCTGACGATCCTCTGGATCCCGATCCCCGGTGTCGGCACGGTCTCCCTCACCCCGATGCAGGGCACCCTGCTGACCGTCGCCCTCGTCGTGATCACCATCAACGCGGTCAACTTCGTGGACGGCCTGGACGGTCTGGCCTCCGGCATGGTGTGCATCGCGGCCGCGGCGTTCTTCATGTACGCGTACCGGATGTGGTTCGGCTATGGCATCGAGGCGGCCGCGCCCGCAACGCTGTTCTCGGTCGTTCTCATGGGCATGTGCCTCGGCTTCCTGCCGCACAACATGCATCCGGCGCGGATCTTCATGGGTGACTCGGGCTCGATGCTGATCGGCCTGGTCATGGCCGCGGGCGCGGTCTCGGTGACCGGCCAGGTCGACCCGGACCTGCTGAACCTGAAGGCGGGCGGTCTGCGTGAGGCCACCCACGCGATGGTGCCGGTCTACATCCCGCTGCTGCTGCCGCTGACGGTCATCGCGGTGCCGGTCGCCGACCTGATCCTGGCGATCGTGCGGCGTACGTGGAAGGGCCAGTCGCCGTTCGCCGCCGACCGCGGCCATCTGCACCACCGGCTGCTGGAGATCGGGCACTCGCACAGCCGGGCGGTGCTGATCATGTACTTCTGGTCGGCGCTGATCGCCTTCGGCGCGGTCGCCTACTCCGCGAACAACGCCAGCATGTGGATCGTGCTGGGCATCGTGCTGCTGAGCGCGGTGGGCCTGGTGCTGCTCCTGCTGCCGCGCTTCACTCCGCGGGCGCCGCTCTGGGCGGAGTGGATGGTGCCGCCGCGCTACCGCCGGGTCGCCCCCGCGGCGGTGCCGGCCGGGACGGTCGCGGCGACGGAGGACGGGGACGCCGTCGAGCCGGAGGAGGAGCGGGAGCCGGTCCCGGCGGGTCTCCACGGGGCCACCGCGATCGGGGACCGGTCACGTTTCGTGGGCCGCCGGAAGGCGGACAGTCACCGCTGATCCAGAGTTTCGATCGCCCGAACGTGCATCAGCAATCGGGACGGTTGACTCCATACCAGACAAAAGACAGCCCGTCAGTGCACCAACGCGCACGTTCACGCTCAGGTGTGACAGGGTCCACACGAACCAGGTAAAGACCTCATCAAATAGTTTGTGATACCGTTCACGAAACCCGGCGACAGAGCCGAAGGGCCGTAGTGCGACTGTCCTTGGGCCGCAGGTTCGCCCTCAGGCCGGGTCTACGCTCGTCCATGACGACACACCCCACATCTTTTGCCGGAGCGCCGCCATGCAGTCGAATGACGCCCGACTACTCCTTCACGCCGTTGTGCCCACCCTCGCCATCGGCGCTGTCGCCGTTGCCGTGAGCGGCGCGGTCGCGGGTGTGCAGGGAGTGCTCGGCGCGGTCGTCGGCACCGCGCTGGTGGTGCTCGTCATGGGGGCCGGACTCGTCGTCCTGCAGAAGACCGCGAAGAACCACCCGCAGCTTTTCCAGATGATGGGCCTGCTGCTGTACACGGTGCAGATCCTGTTCGTGGCGGTCTTCCTGATCGCGTTCAAGGACACCACGTTCTTCGATACCAAGGCCTTTGCGTTCACCTTGCTCGGCGCCACCCTCGTGTGGATCGCGGCACAGACCCGCGGCCACATGAAGGCGAAGATCCTGTATGTGGAACCCGACTCCGCCGGGACGAAGAAGGCGGAGACGGCGGGGTCGCCGACGTGACACGTAGGGCCGAGATAAATGCCCTCTTGCGGGCCTGCTATCGTCCGGTGCCAACTGCGGCACAGATGGCGCGGGCGGCTGAACTCCCGAGTTCCACTCGATGGAACGGGAAGTTCTCGCGGCCGATGCCTGTGATGTGGCCGGGCCCAGCGCCCGCCAGCCGCCCCCTAATCCGTAAGACCAGTCCAGTGCCGCTCCGTGGCTCAACGCCGCGCCGACACAACGAGGTTGCCGTACCCATGCGCCACGCTGAAGGAGCTCGCGGTGAGTGCTGAAACGATGCTCGCCTTCGAGACCGACTGCCACATCTTTTCCGGGTGCGGCTTCCCAGCTCCCGGGCTTCATTCGTTCGTCTTCAAGCCGCTGTTCACCATCAACGGCTTTGAGTTCAACAAGATCATGCTGCTGGCGCTGCTCAGCACCGTCGTGGTCGTGTGGTTCTTCTGGGCGGCGTTCGGCAAGGCCAAGGTGGTCCCGGGCAAGCTGCAGATGATCGGCGAAGCGGGCTATGACTTCGTACGCCGCGGGATCGTCTATGACGCCCTCGGGAAGAAGGAGGGCGAGAAGTACGTCCCCTTCATCGTCTCGCTGTTCTTCTTCGTCTGGATCATGAACATCTGGTCGATCATTCCGGTCGCCCAGTTCCCGGTGACGTCGGTGATCGCCTTCCCGGCCGGTCTCGCCGCCATCGTCTACATCACGTGGGTCACCCTGACCTTCAAGAGGCACGGCTTCGTCGGTGCGCTGAAGAACTTCAGCGGCTACGACAAGTCGCTCGGCCCGGTCCTGCCGATGCTGATCGTCATCGAGCTCCTCTCGAACCTGGTCATCCGGCCCTTCACGCACGCGGTCCGGCTCTTCGCGAACATGTTCGCCGGCCACCTGCTGCTGCTGATGTTCACGATCGGCACCTGGTACCTGCTGAACGGCATCGGCATCGTCTACGCCGGCGCCTCGTTCATCATGACCATCCTGCTGACCGCGTTCGAGCTGTTCATCCAGGCCGTCCAGGCGTACGTCTTCGTGCTCCTGACCGCGAACTACATCCAGGGCGCGCTCGCCGAGAACCACTGAGCCCCCGCTTTTCCCGCCCCTATAGACGCCCGGTGGCCAACCCCCACCGGTCCGTGAAAGAGAAGGAAGTAACGGCATGTCCGCTGCTCTCGAGACTGTCAACCTCGCCGCCGGCGTCACCGGCAACCTCGGTTCGATCGGTTACGGCCTCGCCGCGATCGGCCCCGGCGTCGGCGTCGGCATCATCTTCGGTAACGGCACCCAGGCCCTGGCCCGCCAGCCCGAGGCCGCCGGCCTGATCCGCACCAACCAGATCATGGGTTTCGCCTTCTGTGAGGCGCTCGCCCTGATCGGCATCGTCATGGGCTTCCTCTTCAAGGCCTGACGGACTGCTGCAAACCTTTTGACAGACGGAAGGCACTGATGTGAACCCCCTGGTGAACATGGCGGAGGAGGTTCCCCAGAACCCCCTGATCCCAGAGCTTCCAGAGCTGGTCATCGGCCTGATCGCTTTCTTCATCGTCTTCGGCATCCTGGCGAAGAAGCTCCTCCCGAACATCAACAAGGTTCTGGAAGAGCGCCGGTCGCTGATCGAAGGCCGTATTGACGACGCCGAGGCGACGCAGGCCGAGGCCCAGCAGGTGCTCGCGGACTACCGGACACAGCTGGCCGACGCCCGCCACGAGGCCGCGCGTCTGCGCCAGGAGGCGCAGGAGCAGGGCGCGACGCTCATCGCTGAGATGCGCGCCGAGGGCCAGCGGCAGCGTGAGGAGATCATCGCTGCCGGTCACGCCCAGATCGAGGCGGACCGGAAGCAGGCCGCGCAGGCGCTGCGCCAGGACGTGGGCAAGCTCGCCGTCGACCTGGCCGGCAAGCTCGTCGGGGAGTCCCTTGAGGACCACGCCCGGCAGAGCCGGACCATCGACCGCTTCCTCGACGACGTCGAGGCCAAGGCGGCGTCGGACGCGACGAAGGCTGAGGCCGGACGATGAACGGAGCGAGCCGCGAGGCACTCGCCTCCGCACGCGAGCAGTTCAACGCGCTGACGGACGACACCTCCGTCGACGCCGCGAAGCTCGCCGAGGAGCTGGCTGCCGTCACCGCTCTGCTCGACCGCGAGGTGTCGCTGCGTCGGGTCCTGACCGACCCGGCGCAGGCCGCCGAGGCGCGTGCCGAACTGGCCGGACGACTGCTGGGCAACCAGGTGGGCGGCCCGGCCGCCGACCTGGTGTCCGGCATGGTCCGCGCCCGCTGGTCGGGTTCGCGTGACCTCACGGACGCGCTGGAGGAGCTGGCCTACAGCGCCGACCTGGTCGCCGCACAGCGGACCGGCCAGCTCGACGACGTCGAGGACGAGCTCTTCCGGTTCGGCCGGATCGTCAGCTCCAACAGCGAGCTGCGCGGTGCGCTGACCGACCGGAACGCGACGGTCGCGGCCAAGGCGGAGCTGCTGAACGCGCTGCTGGGCGGCCGGGCCAACCCGGTCACCGAGCGCATCGTGATCCGTCTTGTCGTACAGCCGCGGGGCCGTAGCCTGGAGGCGGGGCTCGACGCCCTCTCCAAGCTGGCGGCGAGCCGCCGGGACCGGATGGTCGCGGTGGTCACCTCCGCGGTGCCCCTCAGTGAGGGGCAGCGGCAGCGCCTGGGCGCTTCCCTGGCGCAGCTGTACGGACGGCAGGTCCACCTGAACCTCGACGTGGACCCCGAGGTCCTCGGCGGAGTCCAGGTCCGGATCGGCGACGAGGTCATCAACGGGACCATCGCGGAGCGCCTCGAAGAGGCGGACCGGCGGATGGCCGGCTGACCCAGCCACCAACTCAAGAGCTGCACAACCGGCGGCCAGGCGCCGGACCAGCCGGCCGGACCACCAGGTCCGGCTGCGGTCCGGAAGAAGCCCCGGGGACCAGCACAAGCATGACGGCGGCCCGAGTTGGGCCGTAAGCGGAAACCCCCCGGGGGACAGCCCCCCGGACACCCGCAAGTAACTTCGGGCCCAACAAGGAGAGCAGGGAACCCAGATGGCGGAGCTCACGATCCGGCCGGAGGAGATCCGGGACGCGCTGGAGAACTTCGTCCAGGCGTACAAGCCGGACGCGGCCTCGCGCGAGGAGGTCGGCACGGTAAGCGAGGCCGGAGACGGCATCGCGAAGGTCGAGGGCCTTCCCTCGGCAATGGCGAACGAGCTGCTGAAGTTCGAGGACGGCACGCTCGGTCTTGCGCTGAACCTGGAAGAGCGCGAGATCGGTGCGGTGGTCCTCGGTGAGTTCAGCGGCATCGAGGAGGGCCAGCCGGTGCAGCGCACCGGTGAGGTGCTCTCGGTCGCCGTGGGCGAGGGCTACCTCGGCCGCGTCGTCGACCCGCTGGGCAACCCGATCGACGGCCTCGGCGAGATCGAGTCCGAGGGCCGCCGCGCCCTGGAGCTGCAGGCCCCGGGCGTCATGGTCCGTAAGTCGGTCCACGAGCCCATGGAGACCGGCTACAAGGCCGTCGACTCCATGGTGCCGATCGGCCGTGGCCAGCGTCAGCTGATCATTGGTGACCGCCAGACCGGCAAGACCGCCCTGGCCGTCGACACGATCATCAACCAGCGCGACAACTGGCGCTCGGGCGACCCGAAGAAGCAGGTCCGCTGCATCTACGTCGCCATCGGCCAGAAGGGCTCCACCATCGCCTCCGTGCGCGGTGCGCTGGAGGAGGCCGGTGCCCTGGAGTACACCACCATCGTCGCCGCCCCGGCGTCCGACCCGGCGGGCTTCAAGTACCTGGCGCCCTACACCGGCTCGGCCATCGGCCAGCACTGGATGTACCAGGGCAAGCACGTCCTGATCGTCTTCGACGACCTCTCGAAGCAGGCCGACGCCTACCGCGCCGTCTCCCTGCTGCTGCGCCGTCCGCCGGGCCGTGAGGCCTACCCGGGCGACGTCTTCTACCTGCACTCGCGTCTGCTGGAGCGCTGCGCCAAGCTCTCCGACGAGATGGGCGCCGGCTCGATGACCGGTCTGCCGATCGTCGAGACCAAGGCGAACGACGTGTCGGCGTTCATTCCGACCAACGTCATCTCCATCACCGACGGCCAGTGCTTCCTGGAGTCGGACCTGTTCAACGCGAACCAGCGTCCCGCGCTGAACGTCGGTATCTCCGTCTCCCGTGTCGGTGGCTCGGCCCAGCACAAGGCCATGAAGCAGGTCTCCGGCCGGCTCCGCGTGGACCTCGCCCAGTACCGCGAGCTGGAGGCGTTCGCCGCCTTCGGTTCCGACCTGGACGCGGCCTCCAAGCAGCAGCTGGAGCGCGGTAAGCGCATGACCGAGCTGCTCAAGCAGAGCCAGTACGCCCCGTACCCCACCGAGGACCAGGTCGTCTCCGTCTGGGCCGGCACCAACGGCAAGATGGACGACGTCCCGGTCGAGGACATCCGCCGCTTCGAGCGGGAGCTCCTCGACCACCTGCACCGGGAGAAGAAGGACCTGCTGACCAGCATCGTCGAGGGCGGCAAGATGTCCGACGACACCATCGGCGCGATCTCCGAGGCCGTCGACGGCTTCAAGCGGCAGTTCGAGACCTCGGACGGCAAGCTGCTCGGCGAGGACGCCCCGGCCGGCACCAGCAAGTGACGACGGAAGGGACCTGATCCATGGGAGCCAAGCTCCGGGTCTACAAGCGTCGCATCCGCTCCGTCACCGCGACCAAGAAGATCACCAAGGCGATGGAGATGATCGCCGCCTCGCGCGTCGTCAAGGCGCAGCGCCAGGTGGCGGCGTCGACGCCGTACGCGAGTGAACTGACCCGCGCGGTGACAGCGGTTGCCACGGGCTCGAACACCCAGCACCCGCTGACGACGGAGGCGGAGCAGCCCTCGCGGGCCGCGCTGCTGCTCATCACGAGCGACCGCGGTCTGGCCGGCGGCTACTCCTCCAACGTCATCAAGGCCGCCGAGCAGCTCACCGAGCGGCTCAAGGCCGAGGGCAAGGAGGTCGACGCCTACATCGTCGGGCGCAAGGGCGTGTCGTACTACAGCTTCCGCGAGCGCAAGGTCGTGGAGTCGTGGACCGGCTTCACCGACAACCCGACGTACGCGGACGCCAAGGCGATCGCCGCACCGCTCATCGCGGCCGTCCAGCAGGACACCGCCGAGGGCGGGGTGGACGAACTCCACATCGTCACCACCGAGTTCATCTCGATGATGACGCAGACGGCGATCGACGACCGGCTGCTGCCGCTCAGCCTCGACAAGACGGTGGCGGAGTCGGAGGAGACGGCCAAGGGCGAGATCCTTCCGCTGTTCGACTTCGAGCCGTCGGCCGAGGACGTCCTCGACGCCCTGCTTCCGCGGTATGTCGAGTCGCGGATCTACAACGCGCTTCTGCAGGCTGCCGCCTCCAAGCACGCCGCCACGCGCCGTGCGATGAAGTCGGCGACCGACAACGCGGAAGAGCTCATCAAGTCGCTCTCGCGGCTTGCCAACGCGGCCCGACAGGCCGAAATCACCCAGGAAATCAGCGAGATCGTCGGTGGCGCCAGTGCTCTGGCCGACGCGACCGCGGGGAGTGACTGACCACTATGACCACCACTGTTGAAACGGCCACGGCTACGGGCCGCGTCGCGCGGGTCATCGGCCCGGTCGTCGACGTGGAGTTCCCCGTCGACGCGATGCCGGAGATCTACAACGCGCTCACCGTCGAGATCGCCGACCCGGCCGAGGCCGGGGCGCTGAAGACCCTGACCCTTGAGGTCGCCCAGCACCTGGGCGAGGGCCTGGTCCGTGCGATCTCCATGCAGCCCACCGACGGTCTGGTCCGCCAGGCCGCGGTGACCGACACCGGCGCCGGGATCACCGTCCCGGTCGGCGATGTCACCAAGGGCAAGGTGTTCAACACCCTCGGCGAGATCCTCAACAAGCCGGAGGCGGCGTCCGAGGTCACCGAGCGCTGGGCGATCCACCGCAAGGCCCCGACCTTCGACCAGCTTGAGTCGAAGACCGAGATGTTCGAGACCGGCGTCAAGGTCATCGACCTGCTGACCCCGTACGTCAAGGGCGGCAAGATCGGTCTGTTCGGTGGTGCCGGTGTCGGCAAGACCGTTCTGATCCAGGAAATGATCTACCGCGTGGCCAACAACCACGACGGTGTGTCGGTGTTCGCCGGTGTCGGCGAGCGCACCCGTGAGGGCAACGACCTCATCGAGGAAATGACGGAGTCCGGCGTCATCGACAAGACCGCGCTGGTCTTCGGTCAGATGGACGAGCCCCCGGGCACCCGTCTCCGCGTCGCCTTGGCCGGTCTGACCATGGCGGAGTACTTCCGCGATGTGCAGAAGCAGGACGTGCTGTTCTTCATCGACAACATCTTCCGGTACACCCAGGCGGGTTCCGAGGTGTCGACCCTGCTCGGCCGTATGCCCTCCGCGGTGGGTTACCAGCCGAACCTGGCCGACGAGATGGGTCTCCTCCAGGAGCGCATCACCTCGACCCGTGGTCACTCGATCACCTCGATGCAGGCGATCTACGTCCCCGCGGACGACCTGACCGACCCGGCGCCGGCCACCACCTTCGCCCACCTGGACGCGACCACCGTTCTGTCGCGCCCGATCTCGGAGAAGGGCATCTACCCGGCGGTCGACCCGCTGGACTCGACGTCCCGGATCCTGGACCCCCGCTACATCACGCAGGAGCACTACGACTGCGCCTCGCGCGTCAAGACGATCCTGCAGAAGTACAAGGACCTCCAGGACATCATCGCGATTCTGGGTATCGACGAGCTCGGCGAGGAGGACAAGCTCACCGTCCACCGCGCCCGTCGTATCGAGCGGTTCCTGTCGCAGAACACCCACGTGGCGAAGCAGTTCACCGGTGTCGACGGCTCGGACGTCTCGCTCGACGAGTCGATCACCGCGTTCAACGCGATCGCGGACGGCGACTACGACCACTTCCCCGAGCAGGCGTTCTTCATGTGCGGTGGCATCGAGGACCTGAAGGCCAATGCCAAGGAGCTGGGCGTCTCCTGACCCCGGCACCGGTCCCGGGGGCGGCCCTGGCCGCCCCCGGCCCGTACGACCACTAGTATTTGACCCAACATCTGCCGAGCCAGGCAGGTGGAGACCCGAGGAGCCATCGTGGCTGAGCTGCACGTCGAGTTGGTCGCCGCGGACCGTCAGGTCTGGTCCGGCGAGGCCAGCCTGGTCGTCGCGCGCACCTCGTCGGGCGACATCGGCGTCATGCCCGGACACCAGCCGCTGCTCGGCGTGCTGCAGTCGGGCCCGGTGACGATTCGTACGACCGGCGAGAGCGGGGACGGCACCGTCGTCGCCGCGGTGCACGGCGGCTTCATTTCCTTCGCCGACGACAAGCTGTCTCTGCTCGCGGAGATCGCGGAACTGTCGGACGAGATCGATGTCCAGCGCGCGGAGCGGGCCCTGGAGCGAGCGAAGTCGGACGCTGACGCGGCCGCCGAGCGTCGCGCCGATGTCCGGCTGCGTTCGGTGACGGGCGTTCACTGAGCCCCGCCACCGACGAGATCGATCCTCAGCCGCGGGCTGCCCGGAGTTGTCCGGAGCGGCCCGCGGCTGAGGCAATGCAGGTGCGTTTGTGTCCCTCGCGCCCGACCGGCGTGGGGGGACCCCCATCGAGGCGAGGAGGTCGGTCGAGATGTTCCTCGCTCTGCTTGTGAGCGGCATCGTCGTGGTGCTGGTACTGCTGGGGCTGTTCGTCTTCGGACTGCGGCGGCGGCTCATCCAGCGGTCCGGTGGCACCTTCGACTGCAGCCTGCGCTGGAACGTCCCGGAGAACGAGACCGGTGGCAAGGGCTGGATCTACGGTGTGTCGCGTTACAACGGAGACCGGATCGAGTGGTTCCGGGTGTTCTCTTACGCGCCCCGGCCGCGCCACCTCCTGGAGCGCTCCGCCATCGAGGTCCTGGAGCGCCGCACTCCCCAGGGCGAGGAGGAGCTGGCGCTGCTCTCCGACTCGATCGTGCTGGCCTGCCGGCACCGCGGCACCCGCCTGGAACTGGCGATGAGCGAGGACGCGCTCACGGGTTTCCTCGCCTGGCTGGAGGCGGCACCACCTGGGCAGAGGGTGAATGTGGCCTGAGTGGCCTCATCGAGGGGCACGGGAATTTCCTCCGCGCGCGCCGTGTTGTGGCCCCAAAGGGGGGCCGCCCGTCCCCTACGGGATGTGTTCGGCCGGCCCCTACGGCCTCCCGCCCCGCCCCGTCCCCTACGGCGCCACCCCTGACGCCCCCTGACGGCCCGCCCCCTACAGCCCGTCCACTCCCAACTCCTGTGCCAGTACGGCCGCTTGTACCCGGCTGCGCAGATCGAGCTTTGCCAGCAGCCGGCTGACATGTGTCTTCACGGTGGCCTCCGCCATCGCCAGCCGTAGCGCGATATCGGCGTTCGACAGCCCCCGCCCCAGACAGCCCAGCACCTCCCGTTCGCGGGGCGTCAGCACGTCCAGGACCGCCCGGTCCGGGGTGACGCCGTGCCGCGGCGGCCGCTCCGCCGTGCGAGGGCTGGCGAACTCCGCGATCAGCCGCCGGGTCACCGCCGGTGCGATCAGCCCCTCACCGGACGCGACGGTGCGCACCGCGGTCAGCAGCGCGGCCGCGTCGCTGTCCTTGAGCAGAAAGCCCGCGGCCCCGGCCCGTAGCGCGCCGAAGACATATTCATCCAGGTCGAAGGTGGTCAGCACCAGCACGTCCGCCAGCCGTTCGGAGACCACCTGCCGGGTGGCGGAGACCCCGTCGAGGCGAGGCATCTGGATGTCCATCAGGACGAGGTCGGGGCGGAGTTCGCGGGCGAGCCGGACCGCCTCCGCGCCGTCCTCGGCCTCGCCGACGACCTCGATGTCGGGGGCGGAACGCAGGATGAGGACCAGACCGGCCCGTACGGAGGACTGGTCCTCGGCGACGAGAACCCGGATCGGCGGTGTGCCGGCGCCCGTCATCGTCGTGCTTCCTCTCCGAGGGCGGGCCATGCGGCTCGTACCGGCCCGGTGGAACGGCGCCTTTCGGCCAGACCTTGCGGCGTGCGCCCGGTGAGCCGCCCAGCGTCCGCGAGGAGCGCGGCGAGGCGGTGCGGCCGGGGGATGGCGGTACCGGGTAGGGCGTTGAGGGGGACGGCGGTGAGGGGAAGGGCGGTCACCCCACCATCCAACACGGCGCCGTGGCCCGCCGCCTCCCCGTTCGGGTCATCCCTGTACGGCATGCGCTACATCGAAAGATGCAGTCGCGGATCGTCGCGTGCGACGAGGCCCCGGCCGGTGGCCGCTGAAAGGCTGGAGACGTTCGGTGGAGGGTTCGGAAAGGGGGCAGCCGTGATCGTCGCGCTGATCATCGCCTGCGAGGTCGGCTTCTGGGTACTGCTGGTGCTCGGTCTGGCACTGCGTTACCTGGCACGGATGCCGCGCACCGGCGCGGTGGTGCTCCTGATGGAGCCGCTGCTGGAGCTGATCCTGCTGATCGTCACGGCGATCGACCTGAAGAACGGGGCGCCGGCGGACTGGAAACACGGTCTGGCCGCCGTCTACATCGGCTTCACGGTCGCCTACGGCCACTACACGATCAAGTGGGTCGACGGACACTTCCTGCACCGCTTCGCGGGCGGCCCGCCGCCGGTCAAACCGCCGCGCCACGGCCTCGCCCGCGCCCGGCACGAGGGGAAGCTGTGGCTGCGTACGGTGGCGATGGCGGCGGTCGCCGCGGCGCTGCTGCAGATCGCGATCTGGTACGTGGGCGACAGCGGCGACACCCGGTCGCTGCACGAGTGGCAGCTCAACCCCCTGCGGATCGTCTCCGTCCACGGTCTGATCGCGCTGAGCTATCTGATCTGGCGGAAGAAGGCCCCGGAAGCGGACCCGGCCGCCGCCACCGAGGAGGCGGCCCGGCCGTCGGAGAAGACGCTGAGCTAGGACCCTTCCGGTCGGGGCCGGGAGCCGGTCCAGGGCCGGAGCGCCGTTTCACGCCCCGGCCCCCGGTCACCGCTCCCCGCCCGGAACCCACAGCACGTCCCCGACCTCCTTGTTGGCCGTGCGGGCCAGGATGAACAGGAGGTCGGAGAGGCGGTTGAGGTAGGTGGCGGTGAGCGGGTTCATCGTCTCGCCGTGCTCCTCGAAGGCCGCCCAGGTCGAGCGCTCGGCGCGGCGGACGACCGTGCACGCCTGGTGCAGCAGCGCGGCGCCGGCCGTGCCGCCGGGGAGGATGAAGCTGCGCAGCTTCTCCAGCTCCGCGAGGAAGCGGTCGCAGTCGGCCTCCAGCTTGTCGATATAGCCCTGTTCGACGCGCAGCGGCGGGAATTCCGGGTTCTCCACCACCGGCGTCGACAGGTCCGCGCCGACATCGAACAGGTCGTTCTGCACCCGCAGCAGCACCGTGGCGACGTCCTCGGACAGCGAGCCGAGCGCCAGGGCCACGCCGATCGCCGCATTGGCCTCATTGGCGTCCGCGTACGCCGCGATCCGCGAATCGGTCTTGGCGGTACGGCTCATGTCGCCGAGGGCGGTGGTGCCCTTGTCGCCGGTGCGGGTGTAGATGCGCGTCAGATTCACCATGGGAGCGAGCCTACGCCGCGGACCTGCGGAAGGCCCGGGTGCCGAAGATCACGGACAGCGCGGCGAATCCGGCCGCCACCAGCACGCCGTGGAGCAGGGCGGAGGAGGCGTAGGAGCCGACGAAGGCCGCCCGCACCGCGTCCACGAGATAGCGCAGCGGCATGACGTGCGAGAGCACATCGAGCCAGGCGGGCCCCAGCGTCATCGGCAGCATCAGCCCGGACAGCAGCATCGAGGGCATGGTGACGGAGTTGATGACCGGCCCGAACTCCTGCGGGGTGCGGACCTTCAGCGCCAGCGCGTACGACAGCGAGGCCAGCGCGACGGTCAGCACGGCGACGAACGCGAAGCCGATGAGGATGCCGGGCAGGGGCGCGCGCAGTCCCATGGCCAGCGCGGCCAGCACCAGCAGCACCGCCTGGAAGACGAACAGCAGGGCATCCCGCAGCACCCGCCCCAGCAGCAGCGCCAGCCGGCTCACCGGGGTCACCCGCATCCGCTCCACGACCCCGTACTGCTTCTCGACAATGATGCCGAAACCGCAGAACGAGGCCCCGAACAGGGCGAGTTGGAGCAGGAGTCCGGGCACCAGCACCTGCCAGGAGCTGCCCGGCGAGGACAGCGGCAGCCCGGTCAGCAAGGGGCCGAAGAAGAGCAGGTACAGCAGCGGCATCAGCACGCCGAAGAGCATCTGGAGCTTGGAGCGCAGCGTCTGGCGGACGTACCGCCCGAAGATCAGCGCGGTGTCGGAGAGCAGTGGGGACAAGGGGAGCTCCTAGACGGCGACGGGGGCCTGGTCGTGGGGCGTGGCGCCGCGCCCGGTGATGGCGAGGAAGGCGTCCTGGAGGGAAGCGTCCGGCGAGCCGGCACGGTCGCGTTTCAGGGCCTCCGGGGTGCCCTCCGCGACCACCACGCCCTTGTCGACGATCACCAGCCGGTCGGCCAGGGCATCGGCCTCGTCGAGGTAATGGGTGGTGAGGAAGACGGTGGTGCCGTGCTCGGCGCGGATCCGGCGGACCAGCTCCCACAGATCGGCGCGGCTGCCCGGATCGAGCCCGGTGGTGGGCTCGTCGAGGAACAGCACCTGGGGGCGGTGGGTGAGGCCCATCGCGAGGTCCAGCCGGCGCCGCTGGCCGCCGGAGAGGGTGGCGGTCCTGCGGTCGAGCAGGCCGTCCAGCCCGAGGTCGGCGGCCAACTCCTCGGTACGCGCGAGGGCTTCGGCCTTGCCGAGGCGGTAGAGGCGGGCCTGGGTGACCAGCTCCTCCCGTACGGAGACATGGGGGTCGACGCCGCCGGACTGGGCGACGTAGCCGGTGGCGCGGCGGACGCCCGCCGGGTCGCGGACGAGGTCGCAGCCGGCCACGGTCGCGGTGCCGCCGGTGGGCGCCAGCAGGGTCGTGAGCATCCGCAGGGTGGTGGTCTTTCCGGCGCCGTTGGGGCCGAGGAACCCGAGGATCTCGCCGCGCTCGGCGGTGAGATCGATACCGCGGACGGCCTCGACGGCGCCGCGTTGGGTGGTGAAGGTCCGGGCGAGTCCGGACGCGCTGAGGACTGGCATGCCCACAGAAAAACAGAGGGACTTAAAAATTGCAATGCCCCCAAAAATGCAGTGCGCCCATCGAGGGATAGAGTGAGGGCATGGCAGAGGGGCTCAGGGAGCGGAAGAAGCGGCAGACCCGCCAGTACATCTCGGACGTGGCCACCGGCCTCTTCCTGGCGCGCGGCTTCGATGCGGTGACCATCGCGGAGATCGCCGAGGCCGCCGAAGTCTCCGTCAACACCGTCTACAACTACTTCCCGGCCAAGGAGGACCTCTTCCTTGACCGGAGCAAGGGCCTCGTGGACCGGCTCTGCCGCTTCGTGCGGGGCCGGGCGGCGGGGGAGTCCGCGGCCGACGCCGTGCTGCGCGAGCTGCGCGAAGAGGTCGAGGCGGTCTCGCCGCGGGTCGGACTGATCGAGGGGTACGACCAGTTCATGCGGGTGGTGCACGGGGCGCCCACCCTCAAGGCGCGCCTCTGGTACCTGCAACAGGAGATCCACACCAACCTGGAGGAAACTCTCCGGAAGGAGACCGGGGCCCCGGCCGGTGATCCGCTGCCCGGCCTGATGGCGGGTCAGATCGGCTGGGTGCACCAGAGCCTGATGGGCTGGATCGCGCAGGAGATGCTGGCCGGCCGTGCGCCCGAGGAGGTGTCCCGGGAGGCTCTGGTCCTGCTCGATGAGATGGCGGAGCTTCTGGGGGAGAAGGTGCTCAACTACGCCGTACGGGCGGGCGACTGACAGCGGAGCGTCCGGTTCCGCCCCGGTGGAGGTGTCACGGCGGTGTGACGTCCGTCATGAAGAGTCGATGCCAGGGGCTCGAAGGGCCTCGTGGCGGGGCGGTGGTGGATGACCGGTGGGCGTGACGCGCATCTCTTACCCTCCAAAGGATCGCTCACGACCGCTAACGTCACCTGAGACCGTCAAATGCACAGGGTGTGAGGGGACAGCAGTGGCAAAGAAGCTCGCCGTCATCGGCGCCGGACTCATGGGGTCCGGTATCGCGCAGGTCTCCGCTCAGGCGGGCTGGGACGTGGTTCTCCGCGATGTGACGGACGGGGCGCTGGCCCGGGGCAAGGGCGGCATCGAGGCCTCGTACGAGAAGTTCGTCGCCAAGGGCAAGCTGGCGGCGGCCGACGCCGAGCAGGCGCTGGCCCGCATCACCACCTCGACCGACCTGGAAGCCGCCGCCGACGCGGATATCGTCGTCGAGGCCGTCTTCGAGCGGATCGATGTCAAGCGGGAGATCTTCCAGACGCTGGACAAGCTGGTCAAGGACGAGGCGGTGCTGGCCTCCAACACCTCCGCCATCCCGATCACCAAGATCGCCGCGGCCACCTCCCGCCCCGAGCGGGTCGTCGGTACGCACTTCTTCTCGCCGGTGCCGATGATGCAGCTGTGCGAGCTGGTCCGCGGTTACAAGACCAGCGACGAAACCCTCGCCACCGCCCGGCAGTTCGCCGAGTCGGTCGGCAAGACCTGTGTCGTCGTCAACCGCGATGTGGCCGGCTTCGTCACCACCCGCCTGATCTCGGCGCTGGTCGTCGAGGCCGCCAAGCTCTACGAATCCGGCGTGGCCAGCGCCGAGGACATCGACACCGCCTGCAAGTTGGGCTTCGGCCATGCGATGGGACCGCTGGCCACCGCCGACCTGACAGGCATCGACATCCTGATGCACGCCACCGACAACATCTACACCGAGTCCCAGGACGAGAAGTTCGCACCGCCGGAGATCATGCGTCGGATGGTCGATGCGGGCGATATCGGACGCAAGAGTGGGCAGGGCTTCTACGAGCACTGATGCCGCGTCAGGCCCATCGGCCTGATGGCGTCACCCTGTGGGGTGAATTCGGTATCGGTTCGCTTACAGGCGGCAACTTCGCCGCACGAGAGGCAGTCAGATCTGTAGACGTCCAGGCATCACCACCCATGACATCGGGGAGCGCATATGCACATCAGGGGCGACCACGCCGAGCTGGTCGTCGGGGGCCGCCTTGACGTCCGCAGCGCGGCGGACGCCCGTACGGCCCTGCACGCCGCCGTCGACTCCGGTCGGGGCGATCTCGTGCTGAACCTGACCGAACTGGATTCCTGGGACGCCACCGGCCTCGGCGTGATCATGGGCGCGCACCGTCGCGCCGGCCGGGTCAACCGCAGGCTGGTGCTGCGCGGAGTGCCGCCCCAGATGCAGCGCCTGCTGCTCGCCACCAGGCTGCACCGCATCCTCGCGATCGAGGGCGGCATCGAAGCGGAATCGGTTCCCCGGGTGTGAGGCAAGGGCGGTGCGCCGCCCGGCGGCCGCACCGTCGCCCGCGGGCTATCGGGATCGCAGGACGAAGAGTGCCGAAAAATGCAGAACCGGGCGGCGGAAGTGTCGTAAACGGTGCGATAGCGGGCAATCCCGGAAGTTCCGGTCACGACCCGCCCCCGCCGGTGCACCACGCCGCCGTCCAGGTCTAAGGTTCGGTTCCCGCCCGTATGTCATCATCCGCGGCGGGAACCGGACCGGACGCGACGGCTGAGGCCGCGCTGCCGGAGCCGGGAGTGCGGACAGCCGGAAGCGCGGTCGGCACGCCGCTCCGCTCCTGGACCGAGGACGCCGGGCGGAGACGGAGGCGGAGCGGAACGAAGTCTGGGAGCTTGCAGCATGGACCCGAACACTCACCGGGGACCTGAGGAGTACGGCGAGCAGGACAGCCCGGCCGTGCCACCGGCCCCCGCGTTCGGCGCCGCGCAGAGCGGCTCCACCGGGCAGGCCCGCGTCGTCCGGCTCGTGTCGGGCCCCTACCTCGTCACCGTCAACCCCGTCGACGGCAGCGAAATAGAGCCCTGCCCGCCCGGCGAGCGCCCCCCGGCCCCCGACAGACTCGACGCGCAGGAACGTGCCGCCGCCGACCGCGCCGCCGCACCCCCGCAGCCGCCGTCCCCGTCCGGATCCGCCGCGCACGAGACCGCACTCGAAGAGCGCACCGAGGACACCGAACGAGTGGTCCGGCTGCTCTCCCGCGGCCGTTCCGTCCGCGTCACCGGCCCCTCGGGCTCCGGCCGCACCCGGCTGCTGGACGCCGTCGCCACCGCCTGCGCCGACCTCGCCCCCGACGGCGTCATCCGGCTCTCCGGCTACCACCGCACCTCCACCGACCTGCTGTACGCGCTGTTCGCCGCCGTCTACCGGGCCCCGCAGCACCGTCCCGACCGGCCCGACATGCTGCGCAGGGTCGCCGAGATCGGCGCCATCGTCGTCCTGGACGACCTGGAATTCGGCGGCGCCGCGCTCGACGAACTGCTCGACGCCACCCCCGAGTGCGCCTTCCTGATCGCCGCCACCCCCGACGTCGCGGCCCCCAGCGCAGGCTCGCACCTCGAAGAGATCTTCCTCGGCGGCATCGGCCGCGGCGCCTGCGGCCGGCTGCTGGAGCGCGCCGTGGACCGGCCGCTCACCGACGACGAGGAGTCCTGGGCCGCCGACCTCTGGTTCGAGTCCGAGGGCCTGCCGCTGCGGTTCGTGCAGGCCGCCGCCCTGCTCCGGCAGCACGACCGGCTGTCGGCCGGGCCGGGCGCCCTCGATGACGGCTACGGCCTCTTCCCCGCGAACGCACAGGACACCGCCGAACCGGCCGACGGGGCCGAGGAGAACCCGGAGCTGTCGCTGCCCTCGCTCGGCGAGGCCGCCGCCCCCGCCCCGCTGCTCGCCGCACGGCTGACCGAGGCCGCCCGGGAGACCCTGCGTATCGCCGTCGCGCTCGGCGGCGAACTGCCGCACCCGGCGCATCTGCCGGCCCTGACCCAGGACACCCACGCCGATGCCGCCCTCGGCGAGCTGCTGGCCTGCGGCCTGATCACCCCGGCCGCCGGCCACTACCGGCTCGCCGCCACCGTCCAGGACCAGCTGACCGCGGCCGGCTACGCGGACGGCGCCGCCGCACGGGCGCACACCGTCGCCCAGCACTACGCCTGGTGGGCCGGACACCCCTCGGTGACCCCCGAACGGGCCGCCGCCGAATCCGATGTGGCACTGGCCGCGATGGGCGTACTGACCGGCAGCCGGGAGAGCGGGCACGCCAGCGCGGCCGTGCTGCTGGCCCGTACGGCCGCCCCGGCCTTCGCCGCGGCACTGCACTGGAGCGCCTGGGAGCGCAGCCTGCGGCACGGCCAGGAGGCCGCGCGGCTCGCCGGTGAGGTCGCCGAGGAGGCGTACTTCCACCACGAGTTGGGCGTCCTGGCGCTGTGCACCGGCAGCCCCGACCGGGCGCGCGCCGAACTGGAGGCGTCCATCGGGCTGCGCGGGGTGCTCTCCGACCGCAATGGCGCGGTGGCCGGCCGGCGCGCCCTGGCGCTGGTCACCGACCGCACGCGGGCCGACGCGGCGGCCGCGGCCACCACGGCCCTGCCGACGGCCGCCACGGCTGCCAAGCCGCGTCGGAGCGCCGCGAAGGACACCACGGCCACGCCGTTCGACGCCGCCTCGACCGGGAAGCTGGACACGTCGCGTGCCGAGCGGACCGCGGCGACGCTGGCGGCCCGGAGCGCCGCGACGACCACCGCCACCACCACGGACATCCCGGCCGCAACCGCAGCGACCGCCGCGGGCGGTGACGGGGCCGGTAAGGGCGTCCGGCGGGTGTTCGGCGGGGCGCGGCGCAATGCCGTCGCCGCGGGCGCCGGTGCCCTGCTGGCGGCCGTTCTCGGCACCGTCGTCACCCTCGGGGCGACGGGCGGCGAGGACTCGCACAACGACAAGGTCAGCACGGAACAGACCACGGACGACGACGGCGGCGGCGCCGAGATGCCGGGCGAGCAGCCCGCCACGGACACCGGCCTGCCGCCCACCGGCCCCGGCACCTCCCGGCCGGGCACCCCCGGCCAGTCGGCCAGCTCGTCCCCCTCGGCCGGCCAGCCCACCACCCCCAGCGGTTCGCCCAGCGACCCCGCCACCGGATCGGCGGACCCGACGACCGACCCGACGGACCCGACCGGCCGGCCGACCACCCCCACCAGCCGGCCGACCCGCCCCACGCACCCGCCGACGGACGAGCCGACCGACCCGACGACGCCGACGGACGAGCCGACCGACCCCGATCCGACGGACCCGACGCCCACCGAGAAGCCGACGGACAAGCCGACGGACAAGCCGACCGACCAGAGCCCCTCGCAGTCCGTCTCCGGCACCACCACGGGCAACCCCTCCGCGAGCGGCACCTCCGGCTCCGGCTCGTCCGGCACCGCCCCCTCCGGCAGCGAGAGCGCCCCGGTCTCCTGACGGCCCCCGCAGCATCGGCGCGGCACGGAACAGCGCAGCACACAACAGCGGCACGAAACAGCGCAACGGCCCGGTCAACTGCCGGGCCGTTGCGCTGTGCCGCCCCTGGGGGCGACGGGGTCAGAACAGGCGGAGCTTGTCGTCCTCGATGCCGCGCAGGGCGTCGTAGTCCAGCACCACACAGCCGATACCGCGGTCGGTGGCCAGCACCCGCGCCTGCGGCTTGATCTCCTGCGCCGCGAAGATGCCCTTCACCGGCGCCAAGTGCGGGTCACGGTTGAGGAGTTCGAGGTAGCGGGTGAGCTGCTCGACACCGTCGATCTCACCACGCCGCTTGATCTCGACGGCGACGGTCTGGCCATCGGCGTCCCGGCACAAGATATCCACCGGGCCAATGGCAGTGGGGTATTCACGCCGAATCAGCGAGTATCCCTCACCGAGGGTTTCGATCCGGTCCGCCAGGAGCTCCTGGAGGTGGGCCTCCACACCGTCCTTGATGAGTCCGGGGTCGACGCCGAGCTCGTGCGAGGAGTCGTGCATGACCTCCTCAAGGGTGATGATGAGCTTCTCGCCGCCCTTGTTCTCCACCGTCCAGACCTCACCGTCGCCCTCCTTGAGAGTGCAGGGCGGCGACATCCAGTTGAGGGGTTTGTAGGCCCGGTCGTCCGCGTGAATGGAGACGGAGCCGTCCGCCTTCACCAGGATGAGGCGAGGGGCCGAAGGGAGATGGGCGGTGAGCCGGCCCGCGTAGTCCACGGAGCAGCGGGCGATGACGAGACGCATGGGGCGTCACGCTACTCGACCAGGGGCCGCCAACGCGATTCGCCCTGGATCACGGTGTCTTTACGGGGGAAATCCCCGCACCCCAGGCGCTCGCCAATGGCCGGTTGTATGTGCAATCTCCTGGTGCGGGCCTCTTGCGCGGCATACCGTTGAAGCGGGGGGTTGTGAGGCGAACACGCTCCGTCGCAAAGCCCCTTGTCCCGTCCCTAGGCCCCGTCCGTCCCGGCGGAGCCGCGAGAGGAGAACCTCATGTCGCTCGACGTCTCACCGGCCCTCCTCGAACAGGCCGAGCGAGGCGAGGTCGACGAAGCCGCATTTGTCGACTGCGTCCGGACCTCCCTGCCCTTCGCATGGGGGATGATCAGCTCTCTGGTGGCACAGCTGAAGGTGGACGGCGGAGAGTTCGCCGACAATCAGACGCCCCCGCCGGACGAGCAGGCGCGCGGCCAGTTGCTGCGCGCACTGGCGAGTGACGCCATCCGTGGTTCGCTGGAGCGCCACTTCGGTGTGCGGCTCGCTTTTCAGAACTGCCACCGGGTCGCGGTCTTCCCGCTCGACCCGGCGGTGGACGACCGTCTGGCCCGCTTCACGTCCATCCGCGGCCAGCTGCTGAACCAGTCGCCCGAACTCCGCGACTGCTGAACGGAGTTGCTGCCGCTGCGCACACGGTTGCGATCCGCACCGTGCCCGTGCGCCAGCGGCAGCACCACCCATCGCCCACCGACTTCTCCGTACGGCGCCACCGCACCACCGCCCGACAGGCACCCGCATACCGGCCGCCACACCCTTGACCGGTCACCCCAGCTGCGGCAGGACCTCCGTGCCCAGCCGGCGCACGTTCTCCTCCGTCGCCGCGAGGTCGCCGGAGCCCTCGACGAGCAGCGCGAACCGCGTGATGCCCGTACGCTCCGAGGTCGCCGCCAGCCGGTCGGCGCACAGCTGCGGCGGGCCGACGGGGTGCAGCCCGCACAGCAGCTCCGTATAGGCCAGCGGGTCACGCATCGCGCGATAGCGGCCGTCGACCGTCACATGCGCGCCCAGACCCTGCTGCAGCCAGCCGGGCATCGCCTTCAGGAGGGTCTCCGCCGCTGCCTCACGGGCGTCGGCGATCTGCACCACGCCCGCCGAGACATGCTCCGCCGCGGCCACCTCGTCGCCGTCCCGGCCGGCCGCCAGCGCGGCCGACCGCCACAGCGCGACCATCTCCGCCTTCTCCTCGTCGCCGCAGTGCATCCCCAGCAGCATCGGGAGCCCGCGCTCCGCGGCCGTACGGACCGACGCGGCGGAGGTGCAGGCCACCACTACGGGCGGGCCCGGCGGAGCGGATCCGTCCGGATCGGTCAGTGCCTCGGCCGGCCGGGGCACCACCGCCACCTCCCGGAACGCATAGCGCTCACCCTGCGCGCCGACCCGGGGCTCCCGCAGCCAGCGCATCAGCAGATCGAGTGACTCCGGGAAGCCGTGGTCGTACGCGGCGAGCCCGGCGCCGAACACCTCCAGATCGACCCAGGGTCCGCCCCGGCCGACACCGAGGGTGAACCGGCCGTCGGAGGTGAGATGCAGCAGCGCCGCCTGCTCACCGAGCGCCACCGGATGCTGGGTCGGCAGCACGCTCACCGCCGTCCCGACCCCGATCCGGCGGGTCCGTCCCAGGAGCAGCGCGGCCAGCGTCACCGCATTCGGGCAGACGCCGTACGGTACGAAGTGGTGTTCCGCGAGCCAGACATCGTTGAGTCCGGCCTCCTCCGCGATCTCCGCGGAGCGCACCGCGCGGTGCAGTGCTTCCCCCTGTCCCTGACCCGGGAATTGAGCGGCCAGGATGAAAGCCCCAACGCGCATCGCTCTCTGCCTCCTCGCAGCCGACGCGACTCCCCCTTACAGGCAACAACGTGTGACACGTGCCAAGGGCACGGCCTGACGCCAAATTTCCCGATGATCGCAGAATCCTGCCGAGGGTCGTTCGGCCGTGACCGCGCCGCGTACGCTGGTGACAGCCCGTGATCCCGTGACTCTCCGAGGTGCTCTGTGTCCCCGCGTCGAAACCGCCAGCACGGCGGTGCGAAGCCCATCGACCGTACGGGCGGTGACCGCTACGGCCTGGAACGTACCGAGGAGTGGCGCGGCGAGGACTGGGTCGTCCGGCTGGTCGGGGGCGGCGGCGCGGCCAAGCACTACCGCTGCCCCGGCTGCGACCAGGAGATCCCGCCCGGGGTGCCGCATGTCGTCGCCTGGCCGCAGCACGGCGATGTCGACGACCGCCGCCACTGGCACAAGGCGTGCTGGAACGCACGGGACCGCCGGAGCGCACGGCTCCAGCGGTCCCGGAATGCCCCCCGCTACTAGCGGGCTGTTGACCTAGACGTCGCGCTTGTTGATGACCGCGTACGCGGACCCGAGGGCGACGGCCGCCAGGCCCGTGACGATCCAGAGGGGCTCCCAGCCGGACGGGCCGGAGCTGGTGAGGCCGGCGTCGTACATCGCGTTGAGCTGGCTGGGGAGCGCGTACTCCAGCAGCCAGGTCTGGATGTCCTTGAGGCTGTCCGCCTGCATGAAGATCGCCAGCACCAGCGGCAGCAGATAGACGCCGGTCATCAGGGTGATCCCGCCCGCGGAGTGGCGCAGCAGGGCGCCGACGGCCAGCGAGAGCAGACCGATCATGGCGGCGAAGAGGCTGACGCCCACCGTGGCCTTGAGCCATTCCGCGCCGGTCGGCGTGCTCTCGGCCATGTCGCCGAGCATCGCGTTCTGCGCGATGGCCACCACGGTCGTGCACACCAGGGTGATGACGAAGCTCAGGGCGAAGAAGACGATCGCCTTGGCGGTCAGGATCCGGCCGCGGGCCGGGCACGCCGTGAGGGTGGTGCGGATCATGCCGGTGCTGTACTCGGAGGAGATCACCAGCACGCCCAGCGTGATCAGCGGGAACAGGCCCATCATCATGCCGAAGGTGCCGAAGCTCAGCGCCGAGTCGGGGCCGAGCGAATCGCTGTGCCCGGCGATGAGCGCGGCCGCCAGCAGGCCGATGCCCACGATCAGGACGATCATCACGCCCAGCGTCCACATCGTCGAGCGCACCGAGCGGATCTTGATCCACTCGGAGAGCAGCGCATTGCCGAGGTGGGTGGGGCGCATCGGGATGGACGAGACATAGCCGCCCGCGCCGGCGTAGGCCTGTTGGGGGTGCGGCGGGGCCGGCGGCTGCGGGGCCTGGGGCTGAGCCGGTGCTGGTGCCGCTGCCTGGGGCTGTGCCGGTGCCGGTGCTGGTGCCTGGGGCTGGGCCGGCGCCGGGGCCGGGGCCTGGGGCGGCCCCTGGAGCATCATCGTCCCCGCGTCCTTGCCCGGCCCGTGCGCCGCGAGCGGCCGCGGCTCGGGGTGCTGCTGCTGTGCCTGGAGCATCATCGTGCCGGCTCCCCTGCCCGGGGACGGCTGAGCGGGGGCCGGGCCCTGGGGCTGCTGGGCGGGTGCCTGCCCGTTCTGGTCCTGGCCCTGAGGCGCCTGCCCCTGAGGCGCTTGCCCCTGGGCGGGCGCCGGGCCCTGCCCCTGGGCCTGGAGCATCATCGTGCCCGCTTCCTTGGCGGGCGCGGGCTGCTGGGGCGCGGACTGGGCCTGCAGCGTCATCGTGCCGGGTTCCCTGGCAGGCGCGGGCTGCTCCGGTGCGGGCTGCTGCTGACCCGACTGCTGCTGGCCGGGCTGCTCCTGGGCGGGCGGCATCTGCGGCGGCTGCCCCTGCGGGGGGTGCGGTGCAGCGGGCGGCATCGGCGGCGCGGCCGGCATCGGCTGCTCGTGTGCGCCGGTGTCGTGGGATCCGCGCTCAGGCTGCGGCTGGGGCTGCGGCTGCTGAGGGCTGGTCATCGGGCGTCCTCGGGGTGGGGCGTGGGAAGGTCGGCGGGGGCGGCGGGCGGCATCGGCGCCGCGGGCTGTTGCCCGTACGGGTGAGGCGCGCCGTATGGCTCAGGTCCCCCGTACGGGTGACCTTGAGCGGGCGGCGGATAGCCCGGCCCGGGGGCGGCCCCCGGCGCCTGCTGGGCATACGGGTCCTGCGCGGCGTACGGATTCGGCTGCCCCTGCAGGGGCATACCGGCCGGAACCTGACCGGGGACTCCAGCCGGAACCTGACCGGGCATGCCCGGCTGACCGGGCGGGAACCCCGGGCCGCCCGCGTACCCCTGCGGGGCGTACCCGGCGGGGGCCTCCTGCAGACCGGCCCGCGCGTCGGCCGTCGAGCGGTAGTCCACGGCGCCCTGCGTCATCTGCATATACGCCTCTTCCAGGGACGCCTGGTGCGGCGACAGCTCCCACAGCCGGACGTCGGCCTGATGCGCGAGCTCGCTGATACGGGGGAGCGGCAGCCCGGTCACCCGCAGCGCACCGTCCGGCTCGGGCGTGGTCTGCCCGCCCGCCTCACCGATCGCGGCGGTCAGCTTCTCGCGCTGCTCCGGCTCGGTGTCCGGGGTGCGGACCCGGGCGAAATCGGCGGAGTTGGCCGAGATGAAGTCCTTCACGGACATATCCGCCAGCAGCTGCCCCCGGCCGATCACGATCAAGTGCTCGGCGGTGAGCGCCATTTCGCTCATCAGATGCGAGGAGACAAAGACCGTACGGCCCTCGCTCGCCAGCTGCTTCATCAGATTGCGCACCCACAGGATGCCTTCGGGGTCGAGCCCGTTGACCGGCTCGTCGAAGAGCAGCACCTGCGGATCACCGAGCAGCGCCGCCGCGATGCCCAGGCGCTGGCCCATGCCGAGCGAGAAGCCGCTGGAGCGCCGGCCCGCGACGTCCTGCAGGCCGACCACGCCGAGCACTTCGTCGACCCGTCGGGCCGGAATGCCGGACGCCTGGGCCAGCGACAGCAGATGCTGACGCGCACTGCGCCCACCGTGCACGGCCTTGGCATCGAGCAGCGCGCCCACCTGGCGCGGCGCGTTGGGGAGGTGGCGGAAGGGACGGCCGGCGATGGTGGCCCGCCCCGAGGTCGGTGCGTCCAGACCCAGAATCATGCGCATCGTCGTGGACTTGCCGGAGCCGTTGGGCCCCAGGAAGCCGGTCACCGTACCCGGCCGCACCTGGAACGACAGGTTGTACACGGCCGTCTTGGCGCCGTAGCGCTTCGTCAGGCCGACTGCCTCGATCATTCTCCGCCCCTCGCAGATGGTCGGGGCAGAGGCGCCCTCGTACCCCCGTGAGGGTAATGAGGCTATCCGGCCATTGACGGTTCCCGTCAATCGCCACAGGTGACCCCCAAACCACGCCCGCCCCACCCACGTTTCACTTCTCCCCCCACGGGAGGGGACGGGCCGGAGGGGCCTGGTGTGTGGACGTAAAGCGAAGCAGTCCACACACCAGGCCCCGGAGGCCCGTCACCGCACCCCATCAGCCCCGCGCAGCGGCACCGCCCGCCGCAGGCGCCGCGGCCAGGGCACCGCGAAGCGGGCAACAAACGCCGAGCAACCCTCATGGCGGCAAAGCCAAAAACGTGGGCCGAAACCCAAGCGCAGCGCTACGCGTCGCGTTTCTTCAGCAACACGAACCCGCAGATCAAGGCCACCACCGTCCAAGCGATCATGATCCCCAGCCCACCCCAAGGCCCATACGGCACCTCGTCGTTGGCCGGTGCGACCACCTGCATGATCTTCGAGCCGGCCTGGTCCGGCAGATAGCGGCCGATCTTCCGGGTCGCCGAGACATTTCCGAGAATGTTCGAGATCAGGAAGAAGAACGGCATCAGAATGCCCAGCGAGAGCATCGGGCTGCGCAGCATCGTGGCGACCGCCATCGAGAACAGCGCGATCAGCGTCATATAGAGCCCGCCGCCGATCACCGCGCGCAGCACACCCGGATCGCCGAGGTGCGCCCGGAGGTCACCGAGCACCGACTGCCCGGCGAAGAACGTCGCAAAGCTGGTGGCGAGACCGACGACGAAGACCAGCGCGGTGGCCACCAGCAGCTTGCAGAACAGAAAGGTGCCGCGCTGCGGTACGGCGGCCAGCGAGGCGCGGATCATGCCGGTGCTGTACTCGTTCGAGACCACCAGCACCCCGAAGACGATCATCGCCAGCTGGCCCAGCCCCATCCCGGCGAAGCTGATGTTGGTGGCGTCGAAGGCCAGCCGGTCCCGGGCCGGCATCGAGCCGAAGTCGTTGCCGGCCAGGGTGCAGATCAGCACGCCCAGCCCGATGGTGACCACCACGGCGATGCCCAGCGTCCACACCGTGGACCGCACCGACCTGATCTTGGTCCACTCCGACCGAATGACCTGCCCAAGCGCCGCCATCCGTCAGCTCCTCTTCTTCTGCCAGTCCGCGCCCCAGCCGGTCGGCTGCGGTTCGCCCGGCCGTGCGCCGGCCGGCTGCGGTTCTCCCGGAGGCCGTGCCCCGGCCTGCGACGGCAGTGGTTCGCCGTCGTGCGCGTGATACTCCACCGACTCCGCGGTCAGCCGCATGAACGCCTCCTCCAGGGAGGCTTCCTGGGGACTGAGCTCATGCAGCACCAGCTGATGCCGGGCGGCCAGTTCGCCCAGCCGGTCGGCGGGCACTCCGTCGATCTCCAGCGACCCGTTGCTCACGGCCTTCGCGTCGATGCCCTCGCCGTGCAGCAGATCCAGCAGTTTCTCCCGCTGCGGGGAGCGCATCCGGACGTACGACCGGGAGTTCTGGTGGATGAAGTCCTTCATCGAGGTGTCAGCCATCAGCCGGCCCTGCCCGATCACGATCAGATGCTCGGCGGTCAGCGCCATCTCGCTCATCAGATGCGAGGAGACGAAGACCGTACGGCCCTGGCCGGCGAGGTTCTTCATCAGATTGCGGATCCAGTGGATGCCCTCGGGGTCGAGCCCGTTGACCGGCTCGTCGAAGAGCAGCACCTGGGGGTCGCCGAGCAGCGCCGCGGCGATACCGAGCCGCTGGCTCATCCCGAGCGAGAAGCCCTTCGAGCGCTTCTTGGCGACGGCGCTCAGCCCGACGGTGTCCAGCACCTCGGCGACCCGTTTGCGGGGAAGGCCGTTGCTCTGCGCCAGACACAACAGATGGTTGGCGGCGCTCCGGCCGCCGTGCACGGCCTTCGCCTCCAGCAGCGCGCCGATGGAGGTGAGCGGGTCCTTGAGCTGCCGGTAGTGCTTGCCGTCGATCCGGACCGTCCCCGAGGTGGGGTTGTCCAGGTCGAGCATCATCCGCATGGTCGTCGACTTGCCCGCGCCGTTCGGGCCGAGGAAGCCGGTGACGATCCCGGGCCGCACGGTGAACGTGAGGTGGTCCACGGCGACCTTGTCGCCGTAATGCTTGGTCAGCCCGTCGAGCTCGATCATGTACTGCACGCTAGGCGGCCCCGGTGGCCCCTGCCACCGGGGCGGGGCCGCCCGGCTGACCCCCCGTACGCACCGCGCCCCCGCAACGCCTCAGAGGCGTTACGGGGGCGCGCGACAGCTGTGCGCAGCGGAACCTGCCGGCGATAGCTGGGGGAGTCAGCGGCTCTGCTGGGCGGGGACGCCGCGGGTGACGGTCTCGTCCTCGCCGGGGGCGCCGGCCGCGGCCACCGCCGCACCGGTCAGCGTCGCCAGCATTTCCCGGACGTTGGTCAGCTGGGCGTTGATCGAGTCGCGGCGGTTCGTCAGCGCCGCCAGCTCACGCTCGGATTCGCTGCGGATCCGGTCCGCCTTGGCGTTGGCGTCCGCCACGATGTCCTCGGCCTGGCGCTGCGCGGTCTCCACCGTCTGGCGGGCCCGGCGCTCCGCGTCCGTACGCAGCTTCTCGGCCTCCAGGCGGAGCTGCTCGGCGCGGTGCTCGATCTCCGCGAGCCGCTTCTCGGCCTTGGCCTGACGCGAGGCCAGGTCACGCTCGGACTGCTCACGGCGCTTGGCGAGATTGGTCTCGAAGTCCGCGGCGGCCTGCGCGGCCTTGGCGCGGGTCTCCTCGAAGAGGGAGTCCGCCTCCTCGCGCTTGGACTGCGCGTCCTTCTGCGCCTCGGCGCGCAGGGTGGCCGCCTCACCCTTGGCCTTCTCGACGATCCGGGCGCCCTCGTCCTCCGCCTTCGCCTTGCGCTCGGAGGCGAACGACTCGGCGTCGTTACGGACCTGCTGGGCGGCCGACTCGGCCAGCTCACGGTGCTGCTCGGCGGCCCGACGGGCCTCCTCGCGCAGATCCTTCGCCTCCTCCTCGGCGAGCCGGAGGATCTTCTCCACACGCGCACCTAGGCCCGCGTAGGACGGTTCGGCGTCATTGACCTGCGCCTGGGCGTTCTGCGTTTCGAGGTGCAGCTCCTCGATCCGCTTTTCCAGCGACGTGATGCGGGCCAGCGCGCTGTCGCGGTCGGCGACGAGCTTCGTAATGCGGTCGTCCACCTGACCGCGGTCGTACCCACGCCGCACGAGCTCGAAGCCGAAGGGGGAGGAAGTGTCGCTCATGGGGTTCCTGTCGAAGAGACCGGTGAGGTGATAAAGAGAATCCTAGGGGTCACAACGGCGTGTCATCGAGTGATTGCCCGTTTGATCTGGAGAATGACCCCTCATTTGAGTGGCTACCCCTCAGACTGCTTGCCACTCGAACGAGTTGCACCCGCTCCTGCGGCCGCCTTCACGCCGCCCCCCTTGCCGTCCCCGCCCCCGCCGGGTGCCTCGAACGATTCCAGCGCTTCCAGAACGTCCTGAACGCGGGAGATTTCGGCGTTGATGTCCTCCCGGCGGCGCACCAGCATCTCCAGTTCCCGCTTGCCCTCGTCCACGATCCGGGTGGCCTCCGCCTCGGCCTCGCCGCGCATCCGCTCCGCGTCGCGCACCGCCGCGGCCTTCTTGTTCTCGGCCTCCTTGATCAGGCCCTCGGCCTTCTTCACCGCCGAGATCCGGACCTTGCTCGCCTCGCTGTTCGCGTCCGCCACCATCCGGTCGGCCTTCTCCTCGGCCTCCACCTGCTGCGCGGTGGCCTGCGCGATGAGCTTGTCGACCCGCTCGCCGGCGTTCTTCATCGTCTCCGCCGACTCCCGGCGGGCCCGCTCGTGCAGCTCCTCGACCTCGGACTCGATCCGCTGGCGCAGCTCCTCGGCGCGGTCCCGGATGCCGGTGGCGTCCCGGCGGGCCTCCTCCAGCATGGTGTTCGCGTCCGTACGGGCCTTCTCCACCCGGGCATTGCCGTCGGACGTCGCCTCCGCGACCAGCCGCTCGGCCTCCTTGCGGGCCGCCCCGACCATCGTGTCGGCCTGCTCCTCGGCGACGGTGGCCGCCTTGAGCGCCTCCTCCTGGGCCTTGGTGACGAGCTGGTCCGCCTGCTCGGCCGCGTCCCCGCGGCGCTTGGCGGCGTCCTTGCGCGCCTCGTCCAGCAGTCGGTCGGCCTCCTGCTGGGCCTCTGTCCGGGTCTGCTCGGCCGCCGCCTCGGCGTCCTCCTTGAGCTGCGCGGACTCGTTACGGGTGCGGTTGGCGTGCTCCTGCGCGGCGGTGACCGTCTCGGCCGCCTCCGCCCGCAGCCGGTCCGCCTCCGCGGTGGCCGTCGCGAGCATCCGGTCCGCCTGCTCCCGGGCGTCGGCCCGGGTACGGTCCGCGTCCCGCTCGGCGTCCGCGGTGGTCTCCGCCGCCTCCGTGCGCAGCCGCTCGGCCTCGGTCGCGGCCTCCGACATCAGCTCGTCGGCCTGCTCCGCGGCGTCCGAACGCGTCTTGTTGGCCGCCTTGCGCGCCTCGTCGCCCGTACGGTCCGCGTCCTTGCGGGCCTCCTCCAGCACCTCGGCCGCCTCGGCCCGCAGCCGCTCCGCCGCCTCGGTCGCCTCCGCGGTCAGCCGCTGCGCCTGCTGTTCGCCCTCGGCGCGCAGCTGATCGGCGGCCTGCTGGGCCTCCTGGACCGTACGGTCCGCGTCGTCCTGCGCCGAAGACGTCAGCTCGGTGGCCTCGGTGACAATCCGTTCGGCCTCCGCACGCGCCTCGGTGACCAGCCGGTCCGCCTGCTCCGCGGCGTCCGAGCGCATCCGGTTGGCGTCGTTGCGCGCCTCCGCGCGGGCCCGTGCCGCGTCCTGCTCGCCGGCCGCCAGCGCGTCCGAGGCGTCGGTACGCAGCTGCTGCGCCTTGGCCGTGGCGTCCGCCACCAGCTTCTCGGCCTGCGCGGTCGCCTCCGACACCAGCCGGTCGGCCTGTTCGGTGGCCTCGGTCCGCGCCGTGTCGGCGTCGCGGCGCGCCGCGTCCAGCAGCCCGGCCGCCTCGGCGCGCAGACCGTCGGCCTCCTCGATGGCCTCGGAAACCGCCCGCTCCGCGAGGGACTTCGCGTCCTCCGCGGCCTCCTGCGCCTCCGCACGGGTCCGCGCCGCGTCCTCCGAGGCGCGCTCCCGCTCCTCGTAGGCGTCCTTGCGGATACGGTCCGCCTCGTCCTGCGCCTCGGCCCGGGTGCGCTCCGCGGCGTGCTCGGCCGCCGACCGCAGCCCGGCGATCTCCTCGCCGGCCGTCTCGTGCAGCCCCGCGACCGAGTCCCGCACCTGCTGCGCGGTCGCCTCGGCCGCCGCCACCAGCTCGCCCGACCGCCGGTCCGCCTCCTCGACCAGCCGCTGGGCCTCTTCCTGCGCCTCGCCCACCCGCGTACGGGCCGACGCCAGCAGCTCCTCGCTCTGCTCGCGCGCCGCGGTGCGCTCCTGGTGGGCCTCCTCCCGGGCCTCACCCAGCAGCTGCTCGGCCTCCCGGCGCCGCCGCGCGGCCTCCTCCTGGGCGGCGGCCAGCGCCTGCGCCGCCTCCGCGCCCGTACGCTCGGCGGCCGTGGCCGCCTCGGCACGGACCCGGTCCGCGGTCTCCTGCGCCTCCGCCTTGAGCCGCTCCGCCTCGGCCGACGCCTCGGCGCTCAGCCGTCCGGCCACCGACTCGGCCTCGGCGCGCGCCGCCGACGCGTCCGAAGCGGCCTCCTCGCGCAGCCGCTCGGCCTCCTCCTCGGCCTGCTGCTGCAGCATCCGGCGCCGCTCGGCCGACTCCGCCTTCAGACGGGCCGCGTCCTCCTGCGTCTCCCGGCGCAGCCGCTCGGCCTCCGCGCGGGCGTCGCGCAGTGACCGCTCGGCGGCGGTGACCTTCTCCTCCGCCTCGCTGTGCAGCCGGTCCAGTTCGTCCTGTGCCTCGGCGCGCCGCTCCTCGGCGGCCTGTTCGGCCTCCGCGCGCAGCCGTGCGGCGGACTCCTCGGCCTCGGTGGTCACCATCTCCGCGGCCTGGGCGCCCTCGGTGAGCAGCTCCTCGGCCTCCGAACGGGCCCGCTCCAGCGCCTCCTCGGCCTGCCGGCGCAGCGCGGAGGCCCGCTCGATGGCCTCCGTCCGGACCCGCTCGCTCTCCGTGACGGCGCCCGAACGGGTCTCCTCGGCGTCGGACTTGGCCTTCGCCAGCAGCTCCTCGGCGGTCCCGGCCGCCTCCTCGATCTGCCCGACCGCCTCCCGGCGCGCCTCACCGCGGATCCGCTCGCCCTCGGCGACCGCGTCCGCGCGCAGCTGCTCCGCCTCACCGCGCAGCCGCCGCGCCTCCTCCTGGAGTTCGACGGTCTTGGCGCGGTACTCCTTGGTGTCGTCCTTCGCGGCGCCCTTGAGCTGCGCCACGGTGTCGTGGGCCTCTTCGCGCAGCCGGTCCGCCTCGGACTCGGCCTCCTTGCGCAGCCGTTCGGCCTCCTCAGCGGCGGCCTTGGTGGTGGCCTTGGCGTCCTCCGACGCCTTGGTCAGCACCTCCTCGGCGCTGCGCGCGGCCTTCGCCAGCTGCGCCGCGGAGTCCTCCGCGACCTTGGACCGGGCGGTCTCCTGCGCCTCGGCGACCAGCCGCTCGGCCTCCGCGCGGGCGTCCGACCGCAGTTGCTCGGCCTCGGCCTTGAGCGCCTCGGCCTCCTTGGTGGCCTCACCGACCAGCCGGGCGATCTCCGCCTTGGCCGTACGGGTGCGCTGCTCGTTGTCCGACTCGGCCGCCGTCAGCCGCTTGGTGGCGCTCTGCTGCGCCTCGTCGACCAGCTTCTCCGCCTCGGCGCGCGCCTCGCGCAGCGCCTTGTCCGCCTCCTGGACCCGGGCCTCGGCGGTACGGGTCAGCTCCGCGGCCTGCCGGCGGGCCTCCTCCGACTCGCTGCCGACGCTGGTCCGCAGCTGCTCGGCCTGGTCGGTGGCCTCCTGGGCCTGGCTGGAGGCGGCGTTCAGCAGCCGCTCGGCGTCCGTACGCGCCCGGCGCAGGATGCTTTCCGCTTCGGTGCGGGCCTCCGCGGCCTCGGTGCCGAGCCGCTCCCGGGCCTGTTCGGCGAGCCGCTGGGCCTCGGCCCGCGCGGCGGCCATCGCCTGCTCGGCCTCCCTGCGGGACTCCTCCATGAGCCGGCGGGCCTGCGACTCCGTGCGGGCACGCAGCTGTTCGGCCCAGGCCACGTTCTCGTTGACATGCGATTCGACGGTCTGCCGGCGCTCGTTGAGCTCCTCGTCGAGCCGCTGGCGGCGGGTGACCGCCTCGGCGTGCAGCTCGGCCTCCAGCCGGGACTGCCGCTCGGCCTGCTCCTGCAGCAGCCGCTGGGTCTGTGCCCGTGCCTCGCGCAGCTCACGCTCGGCATCGGTACGCAGCTGGTCCGCCTGGATCTGCGCATTGCGCAGCAGCTGTTCGGCCTGATGACTGACGTTGTCGTAGGCAGGGCGGGTCGCGAGGTTGCGGCGCGCCTCATGGAGCTTGGCGCGCAGCACCTCGACCTGATAGCCGAGGTCGTCGGCGTGCTGAACGGCCTTGTCCCGCTCCGTTTTCAGCCGCTCCATCTCGGCCTCGAACTGCGAGAGGTGGTCGTCAGCCTCGTAGCGGTCGTTGCCCCGCACTGCGCGGTCCCATCCGTCCCCTGGTCATGGTGGCGGCCTTCTCCGGTCCTGCGGCGCTCGTCCCGTACACGTCACGTCGTACCGGACTCACGCCCATCGGAGCTGACCCTTCCGAAGAAATGGTGTCAGATCATCGGCAGGGTATGGACCGAGCCCCACTCCCTTACCCCGGCCGAAGGTGCACTCTACCGGCCGGGGAAGGTGAAGGTCAGTGCTCCGTCGCGGCGGGCGGTGCCGCGGTGACGAGTTCGGTGAGCACTCCGTGACAATCCTTGGGGTGCAGGAAGGTGATCCGGGACCCCATCGAGCCGGTCCTGGGCTCGTCGTAGAGCACCCGGACGCCCTTGCCCCGGATGGCCTCGGAGTCGCCGTCCACATCCGCCGTGCCGAAGGCGATGTGGTGCACCCCCTCGCCGTTCTTGGCAAGCCACTTGCCCACCGCGGAGTCCTCGCGGGTGGGCTCCAGGAGCTGCAAATACGAGGCGCCGCCGTCCGACGTCTCATTGATCTTGAGCATGGCTTCCCGGACCCCCTGCTCCTCGTTGACCTCGGTGTGGAACACCTCGAAGCCATACGTGGCACGGTAGAACTCGACAGTCTTGTCGAGGTCGAAACAGGCGATCCCGATGTGGTCGATTCGCGTCAGCATGCCTCCAGTGCACCGCCCGCACGGCTGGTTACGCAACGTGCGCGCGATCACACCCGCTTCCCGGTGACCCGGCGCGTACCGCTCAGTACATTGACCGGAACCCTCGTTAACTTCCCTGCAAAGGAAGGCCGCACCGCATGTCTGCAACGAACGGCACGAACGGCAGCACCTCAGTGATCGTGGCGGGGGCGCGCACCCCCATGGGCCGGCTCCTGGGATCGCTGCGGACCTTCTCCGGCGCCGACCTGGGCGCCGTCGCCATCAAGGCGGCACTGGACCGGGCGGGCATCGGCGGCGACCAGGTGCAGTACGTGATCATGGGCCAGGTGCTCCAGGCCGGGGCGGGGCAGATCCCGGCACGTCAGGCCGCCGTCAAGGCCGGGATCCCGATGAACGTCCCCGCGCTGACCGTCAACAAGGTCTGCCTGTCCGGCCTCGACGCCATCGCGCTGGCCGACCAGCTCATCCGCGCGGGCGAGTTCGATGTCATCGTCGCGGGCGGCCAGGAGTCCATGACCAACGCCCCGCACCTGCTCCCGAAGTCCCGTGAGGGCTACAAGTACGGCGCGGTCGAGATGCTCGACGCGATGGCGCACGACGGCCTCACGGACGCCTACGAAGGCATCGCCATGGGCGAGTCGACCGAGAAGCACAACACCCGTTTGGGCATCGCCCGACCGGAGCAGGACGAGATCGCCGCGCGCTCCCACCAGCGGGCCGCCGCCGCCCAGAAGAACGGGCTCTTCGAGGCCGAGATCACCCCCGTGGAGATCCCGCAGCGCAAGGGCGACCCGGTGCTCTTCAGCAAGGACGAGGGCATCCGCGGCGAGACCACCACGGAGTCGCTCGGCAAGCTCCGGCCGGCCTTCGCCAAGGACGGCACGATCACCGCGGGCACCTCCTCGCAGATCTCCGACGGCGCCGCCGCGGTCGTCGTCATGAGCAAGGCCAAGGCCCAGGAGCTGGGCCTGGAGTGGATCGCCGAGATCGGCGCGCACGGCAATGTCGCGGGCCCGGACAACTCGCTCCAGTCCCAGCCCTCCAACGCCATCAACCACGCCCTGAAGAAGGACGGCCTGGCCGTTGACGATCTTGACCTGATCGAGATCAACGAGGCGTTCGCGGCGGTCGCCGTGCAGTCCATGAAGGACCTCGGGGTGTCGCCGGAAAAGGTGAATGTCAACGGCGGCGCCATTGCGCTGGGTCACCCGATCGGGATGTCCGGCGCCCGGATCGTGCTGCATCTCGCGCTGGAACTGCGCCGGCGGGGCGGTGGCGTGGGTGCCGCCGCGCTGTGTGGCGGTGGCGGCCAGGGCGACGCGCTGATCATCCGCGTACCGGGTAAGTAAGCGAGAGCCCGTACGCCCGGTGCGTACGGGCGGGCCGAATCGCGTACGAGATGGTGTACGAGCGAGCCGAAGGAGCCGAGCGGCGATGGTGGACGTCCCCCAGCTGGTGGAACAGGCCCGGCAGGGCCGGCCGAGGGCCGTGGCCCGGCTGATCTCCCTCGTGGAGGGGGCGTCACCGGAGCTGCGGGAGGTGATGGCGGCGCTGGCGCCGCTCACCGGCAACGCCTATGTGGTCGGGCTGACCGGCTCGCCCGGCGTGGGCAAGTCCACCACCACCTCCGCGCTGGTGACGGCCTATCGCAAGACGGGCAAACGGGTCGGTGTGCTCGCCGTCGACCCGTCCTCCCCGTTCTCCGGCGGCGCGCTCCTCGGCGACCGGGTCCGGATGAGCGAACACGCCTCCGATCCCGGCGTCTACATCCGCTCCATGGCCACCCGCGGCCATCTGGGCGGCCTGGCGTGGGCCGCGCCCCAGGCGATCCGTGTGCTGGACGCGGCGGGCTGCGATGTGGTCCTCGTCGAGACGGTCGGCGTCGGCCAGTCCGAGGTGGAGATCGCCTCGCAGGCCGATACGAGCGTGGTGCTGCTCGCGCCCGGCATGGGCGACGGCATCCAGGCGGCCAAGGCCGGAATCCTGGAGATCGGCGATGTCTACGTCGTCAACAAGGCCGACCGGGACGGGGCCGACGCGACCGCCCGGGAGCTCAACCACATGCTGGGGCTGGGCGAATCCCGTGCCGCGGGCGACTGGCGGCCGCCGATCGTCAAGACCGTCGCGGCGCGGGCCGAGGGCGTCGACGAGGTCGTCGAGGCGCTGGAGAAGCACCGGGCCTGGATGGAGGAGCGGGGCGTCCTCGCGCAGCGGCGGCGGTCCCGGGCGGCGCACGAGGTCGAGACCATCGCGGTGACGGCGCTGCGGGAGCGGATCGGTGATCTGCGGGGGGATCAGCGGCTGGATGCGTTGGCCGAGCGGATCGTTGCCGGTGAGACGGATCCGTATCGGGCGGCGGATGAGCTGGTCGACGGGCTGACGAACGGGGGCTGACAGCCGAAGGCCCCGCCCACGGTGCGGTGGGGCGGGGCCTGATGAGGGCGGCGGAGGTCAGTCGTCCGCGCCGTCGTTGTCGTCGGCGTCGTCGGTGTCCTGGGCCGCCACGGCGCTCGGCTTGGCGGACTGCGGGTCGACCAGGAACGTGTGCTCCTTGCCGTCCTGGGTGATCGTCTCGACCTCCCAGACGGACTTGCCGCCGTCGTTGTCGTCCAGTTCGACGGAGGTCACGGTGCCGTGCGAGGCGGCGCTACGGGCCGCGGTGGCGGCGTCGGTGCGGGCGTTCTGAAGGGCGGCGCGCTCGTCGGCGTCGTCGTCATCGTCCTGGTCGATGTGCTGGTTCAGCACCCGTGCGTTGCCGGCGTCGAGGGTGATCTCGTGCCACTTGCCGTCCTTGCCCAGCACATCCGCCTCCCAGACCAGGCCGGAGCGGTCCGCGTCCAGGTCGAGGCCGGACACGGTGCCGGGGACGGCCTTCAGGGCGGCGGCCGCGGCGTCCGGCGCGGAGACCTTGGCGACGCGGGCCTCGCGGAGGTCCTGGTGGGCGTCGTCGTCCTGCATACGGATGCTGGAGGCGCCGTCCTTCACCTGGGCGGTGCCGGGGGCTCCCGCGTCGTGGCCGGCCGACTGCGCCGAGACCGGGGCGCCGGAGCGGGCGCCGCCGGAGGCGTCGTTGCTGACCGCGACGGCGGTGACCGTACCGCCGGCGACGAGGGCGGCCGCGGCGGCGGTGGCGATGATCAGTTGGCGCTTCATGTGTGTTCTCCCCTTGCGATCGGCTGTGTCCACACACTCGCCGAACGAAGCTGAAGCGGACCTGAAGGTGCCTGAAGGGGGCTTCAGGAAGGGAATGGCATGGTGAGCGCATGCACCCGCACGTCACGCAATTCCGTCCGCCCGGCCCCGCCGCACACCGTCCCCACCGGCTCCTGCTCGTGGAGGACGAGAAGCGGCTGGCCCTGTCACTGGCCAAGGGGCTGATGGCCGAGGGCTATGCGGTCGATGTGGTGCACGACGGTCTGGCGGGGCTCCACCAGGCGGGTGAGCAGAGCTACGACCTGATCGTGCTCGACATCATGCTGCCGGGGATGAACGGCTACCGCGTGTGCGGTGCGCTGCGGGCGGCCGGCGACGAGGTGCCGATCCTGATGCTGACCGCCAAGGACGGCGAGTACGACGAGGCCGAGGGGCTGGACACCGGCGCCGACGACTATCTGACCAAGCCGTTCTCGTATGTGGTGCTGGTGGCACGGGTGAAGGCGCTGCTGCGGCGGCGTGGCCGGACCGCGCCGCCGGTGCTGCGGGTGGGGGCGCTGGCCATCGACCAGGGGGCACGGCGGGTCGAGCGGGACGGCGCCGAGGTGGCGCTGACGACGAAGGAGTTCGCCGTGCTGGAGCAGCTGGCGCTGCGGGCGGGCGAGGTGGTCTCCAAGGCGGAGATCCTGGAGCACGTCTGGGACTTCGCCTACGAGGGCGATGTCAACATCATCGAGGTGTACGTGAGCGCGCTGCGGCGCAAGCTCGGTGCCGGGCACATCGTGACGGTGCGCGGTGCCGGATACCGGCTGGTGGCGGGTGAGTAGCGTGCTGGGCTCCGTACGGGCCAGGGCGGCGGCGGGGGCGACCGTGGTGGTGGCCCTGGCACTGATCGCGGCGGGGACGGCGGTGCTGCTGGTGCTGCGCGGCAATCTGCAGAACCAGGCCCGGCTGCAGGCCCAGGTCGCGGCGCACGAGGTGGCCGTGCAGATCGCGACGGGGACGCCGTACGACAAGCTCGAACTCCCGGACGGCGACGACCATCCGGTGGTGGTCACCGCTGAGGACGGGCGGGTACTGGCGGTCGGCGAGGACGTGCGGGCCGTCGACGGCAAGCGGGTGGCCGCCTCCCAGGGCAAGGGGACCGTCGTGCCGTCGGCGGAGGACGAGGACGGCGACGAGGACGAGGGGGCGCTCAAGCCGGGCGAGGTCGATGAGGACGTCACGTACCGGGACGGGACCGCGGAGGTCGACGGGACGGTGGCCGACTACCGGTTCGCCGTGATCCAGGCCAAGGACGGCCGCGGCGCGGAGGCGACGGTGCGGGCGGGGGCGGAGCTGGCGCCGGAGCAGGACGCCGTGGCCTCGGTGCGGGACGCCATGCTGATCGGGCTGCCGCTGCTGCTCGTGGTGGTGGCGGGGGTGACCTGGCTGGTGACCCGGCGGGCGCTGCGGCCGGTGGAGGGGATCCGCGGGGAGATGGCCGCGATCACGGCGAGTACGGATCTGAGCCGGCGGGTGCCGGTGCCGCCGTCGAAGGACGAGATCGGCCGGCTGGCGCGGACGACCAATGAGACGCTGGCGGCGCTGGAGTCGGCGGTGGAGCGGCAGCGGCGGTTCGTCGCGGACGCCTCGCACGAGCTGCGCAGCCCGATCGCGAGTCTGCGGACGCAGCTGGAAGTGGGGGTGGCGCACCCGGAGTTGCTGGATGTGCCGGGCGCGGTGGAGGACACCGTGCGGTTGCAGCGGCTGGCGGCGGATCTGCTGCTGCTGGCCCGGCTGGACGCGGGGGAGCGGCCGTCCGAGGCCCGGGTCGATCTGGCGGCGATGGTGCGCGAGGAGAGTTCGCAGCGGGTCGCGGACCGGATCCCGGTGCGGGTCGGGGAGCTGGCGGGCGGGGAAGTGGCCGGGTCCCGCAGCCAGTTGGCGCGGGTGCTGGGGAATCTGCTCGACAATGCGCAGCGGCATGCCGTCGCGTCCGTGCGGGTGGCCGTGGTGCGCGAGGGGGAGTGGGCGGTGCTGCGGGTCGAGGACGACGGGCCCGGGGTGCCGGAGAGTGAGCGGGAGCGGATCTTCGAGCGGTTCGTACGGCTCGATGACGCGCGGGCCCGGGACGACGGCGGGGCCGGGCTGGGGCTGGCCATCGCGCGGGATGTCGCGGTGCGGCACGGCGGTTCGCTGGGCGTGCGCACGGGGTCGGTGTTCGAACTGCGGCTGCCGGTGGCGGGCTGAGAGCACGGCGGCCGGGGCGGTGGGGCCTCGAAACGGTGGGGGCCCGGACGGCGGGCCTCGGCCCGGTCGGGGCCGAGGCCGGCCGGTCAGAGGCCGCCGCGCTCCTTGCGGAGGTGTTCGGCCACCGGCGTGAGCGAGCTGCGCAGCGCCTGGAGGTTCTCGGTGGTGAAGAGGTCGATGAAGTGCTTGCGGACCGAGGCGACGTGGTGCGGGGCGACCCGGCGCATGGTGTCCCAGCCCTCGTCCGTGAGGACGGCGTAGAGGCCGCGGCGGTCCGACTCGCAGCTCTCACGGCGCACCAGACCGGCGTTCTCCATCCGGGTGATCTGGTGGGAGAGACGGCTCTTGGACTGCAGGGTGCTGGTTGCCAGGTCGCTCATCCGGAGGCGTCGGTCCTCGGCCTCGGAGAGGTTGACCAGGATCTCGTAGTCGTTGTTCGTCAGGCCGAACGGCTGCAGATCGCGTTCGAGTTGGTGCATCAGCAGCCTGCTGACATCGAGGTGGGTGCGCCAGGCACACTGCTCCTGGTCGGTCAGCCAGGGGGTGTCGCTGTCGGTCGTCATGGAGTGAATTCTACCCGTAAAAGTTGAATAGTGAATTAATCATGCCGGGGGTGGCGCCTCGTCCGGCGGGGGCCGGTGGTTGGTCAGACGTTCGAGGTCACCGTCCGCAGAGTATCGCTCACAGCCCGAAGCGGCGCTGGAGGCTCCCGAGGTTGCCGGGGAGCTGGGGCAGTTGTGAGCCACTTTGCGGGACGTGTCCGCCGCCGCCCGGAACGCCCGCTTCGGTGGGGACCTCGCCGGTCGCCAGCTCCGGCATCAGCTGCTCCGTCGACTGCAGCAGGACCGTGCCGGCGCCGACGAACTCGAATTGGTGCTCCTCTCCGGACGCCCCGCCGATGCCGGTGTGCGCCCGCAGCCCGCCCAGGAATCCTCGCAGGTACTGGTGGTCGTAGTGGTGGCACGGCGAGGGGCAGTCCGCCCAGCCGACGAGCGCCTGCGGGTCCACCCGGATCGGCGGTTCCATGAAGACCACGGGGCCGTTGGACGCGGCCACGAACTTGCCGGTGCCGATGAGGGTGAGAAAGCCCGGGATGATCGACTGCTTCAGCGACAGAGATGGCTGAAATGCGAGCAAGTTGCCCGAGCGAATCGTCAGGTTGCCGTCGTCCAGGTCGAAGGAGTTCACATCGAAGGCACGGTCGGCGAGCAGCATCTTTCCGCGGCCCTCGGCGACGACCCAGTCCGCGGCGTGCAGTGGCGAATGGAAACTTCCGGCGATCAGGCGGTCCAGGCGGCCGTGTCCGATGCCGTGGAAGTCGATCTGCCCGTAGTAGGCGATCATCTTCCCCTTCTGCAGGAACCACTGGCCGTCCAGCTCGACGCTGAAGGCGTAGGCGTTGACGTTGTCGTCGGCGGGGAGCGAGGAGACGTCGTGGATGACGGGACCGGTCACAGCTTTTCCTCCGACGCCTGTACGTAGACGGTGCCCTGGCCCGACAGCTCCAGCTGGAAGGCCTCGCCCGAACCCCGGCCGACCATGTCGCGCCAGCCGAGCGCCGTGGACAGTTTGTTGCGGACGTCGCCGCGGTGGGCGACATAGGCCTGCGGGTCGACATGGACCGGGCGCTGGGGAGTGATCGGCAGCTCGATCACTCCGCCGTGCGCCATCACCGCGGCCGAGCCGACGCCCTTGAGCGTCGTGGTGAACAAGCCCTGCCCGGTGACCTGGCCGCGGACCATGCCCATCACCCCGCCCTGCGACCCCATGAACATCGTGCCCTGTTGCAGCGAGCCGTCGAAGGCCAGCAGCCGGTCGGCCTCGACGTAGAGCGTCTCGCCCGTCAGGTCGACGACATGGACGTGGTGGCCGCCGTGGCCGAACATGACCGTTGCGATGGGGGCACCTCCCTGGCCATTAATGCCTTGGGGGACCTCTACGGTCATCAGGGGGGTGGCCTCGTTCGCGACCCGGCGGCCGATCATCGAGCCGATGCCGCCCTGGCCGCCCTGGATGTTCGGGGTGAAGGAGACCTCGCCGCGGTAGGCGAGCATCGCGCCGCGCTGGCTGAACATCCGCTGGCCCGGACCGATCCTGGCCTCCACGATGCGGGAGTTGAGCGCCGTGAACGGCATCAGACCTCACCGCCCACGGTGTTGCGCTCGCTGGGCTGCACGTAGACCAGGCCCTCGCCCTCGAAGCGGATCTGGAAGGCCTCGCCGGAGCCCTCCCCGATGAAGCTGCGGAAATTCACCCCGGACTGGAAGTGCTGTGTGAGGTCGCCGGTGTGGGCGATATAGGCGCCCGGGTCGACCTGGAGGGGGTACTGCTTGGTGACCCGCAGCACCACCGCGGTGCCATGGGACGTGATCGCCGCCTGGCCGCTGCCCTCGACGGTGGTGGTGAACAGGCCGTTGCCCTGGGAGGCGCCGCGCAGGCCCGTGAAGGTCGTGCCCGTACGGAGCGCGGCTTCCGTGCACAGCAGATTGCCGGCCTCCACGAACAGCTTCTCGCCCTGCAGCCGCACCAGGTTGATCTCACTCGCGCGATCGGCGAAGTAGCAGGTGCCGTGGCCCTTCACCTCCATCACGGCCATCTGCTCGCCCGTGAGCCGCCGGGTGACCATGCCGCGCAGGCCCTCGCCGCCGCCGGACATCTTCTTGAATGCCATCTGGCCGTCGTACGCGACCATCGCACCGTTTTTCGCCTTGACGGCGTCGCCCGTCATATCGACGGCGAGCACCTTGCTCCCCTGGAGCCGAAACTGAGCCACGGGTCAGACGGTAGTCGGCCGGAGCCGCGCCGGGCAGGTCCTTCGTCCCTGATATCGCCCTGATTCCCGTCCCGGACGCCGGGCCGCCGGTCCATGCCTCACCCCGGCGCGAGGCCCGCCGCGGCGGCTTGTCACAATGGGCGAAGCTTGTGAACCCTTGCACAAGCAGTACGCCCACCCGTCACCCGACCTCCGCCCCCAGAAGACGGCGCTGCGCGCCGACCGCCCGCCCGTCGCCCGACCTCCACCCCCAGAAGACGGCGCTGCGCGCCGACGGCCCATCTGCCACCCGAAACGAGGTTCCCGTGGACATCAAGACCGCCGCCGCCCTGCACCGCCTGCGCCTGGCCTCCATCCCGGAGGCGATCTCCTTCCCGGCGCTGCTGATCTTCGGCACCGGCTTCCGC